>NZ_JBIVTH010000011.1:0-302160 GCF_044756625.1 Streptomyces sp. NPDC091682
GCCGCAACCACCACAGCCAACCCGTCGACCGGCAGAAAGTCTGCAGGTCATTGCGGCTGTCGCACCCTCACCAGACCCCTAAGTCAACGGCATTGGCCTTAACTAGGCCCCCGCTGGGGCCGGCCCTCTAGGGGGCCGGCCCCAGCGATGCGGGCGACGCCTGATCCGTCGATCTTGCTGCACGGGAGCGCCGGGCCGGCCCCGAGTACGTCCCGGTCGCGGTTCAGGCCGCCGCCCACCACCCTCTTCGCCGCTCCGAGCGCATCGTCGCCGGGCCCGCCGGAGAGCCACGCGTTCGGGTCTGAGCTCGGGGCAGGCTTCGGGTCGGCGGCGAGCGCCGGAACAATCGCGCCGCAGGGGCTGATCGTTCGGCCGCCCGGTACGGCACGGTTCTCGGGCACGGTGAACCTTCCGCAGCGGCCCCCTCCCGTTCGGGGATCGGCCCCGCCGTCCTGGGACAGGGGCCCGGCTCGTAGCGGGCGTCGGCCACGGTGCGGGAGGCGGGCGACCGTGCGCCGCTCGCTCCAGGTATCCGCACCGGGCGGTGGCCAGCGCTTCGATCGGCTGGGGCGTCCGGGGGCAAGGACCCGGTACGAAGCGTGATGCGACGGCCGTGCTGAATCCGGTGCCGGTAGCGATGGCGGTGGCGGTGGGCTTGGGCGTTCCGCTGGGCCGCGACCGCCGGCGTCGGGCTCAGTGCTGCCAGGAGGGCCAGACCGGCCCCGGCAACCGCCATCCCGTCAGGATAGCCGTGCTCTGCCATGTGATCCCGTTCCTCTGCCGCTCGACGGCCTGGCCGCCGGGCGACGCAACGGCAGCATGGGCGGAACGCACGCGGTCGACGCCACCGGGCGGTCCGAACACGTGCACACGGACGGCCGCCGGCCCCGCGCACCGCACCCCTCTCGGAGGCCTGGGAATCCCTCCGCGCCGATCAGAAAGCGGGAACGCGAGCCGAAGCGCACGCCGAAGCTCATGGCCCTTCTCGACCAGCACGGACCCTGAACGCCGCCGCGGGCCACAGGTGCGCACCGTGCTGGGCGATTGCTGATACCAGCGTGCCCGGAGGGGCCCCTGAATGGGGCTCCGAATCGCACGGATGCCCAGACATCAGGCGTTCGACGTGGACGGACCCGGGCCGGTCCCGGGTCGGCGTCCCGCCAGCCCGCCGGGTCGCTGTGGCCGCCTCGGGCGCCGGCTCCGCACCTCCGGGCCGTCGCCGCACGCTGCCGACAGCCCGAAGAGGTTAGAAAATGGAGTGATGAGCAACTATCTGGGAGGACTCCGGCGCTGGCTGCTCCGTTCTGGCACGCCCTCCTCCGCCCGCTCTCGGCCTCCCCGCTCAGGGGACCGCCAGGAGGCCCGGGACCCGGCGCGGCCCCCCGAGGGAGGGTCGCGGCGGCCGCAGCGCCTGTCTTCCCTCCTGAGCGCGCGCAGCGTGGCCGGTGAGGTGTTCCTCCTCCAGCTGGCCGTCGTCGTCCTCCTCGTCGCTGCCGCGGTCGTGGCGCTCGTGGTGCAGGGCCGCAGCGCCGCCATGATGGACGCCCGGAACCGCACCCTCGCCGCCGCCGGGACCTTCGCGGAGTCTCCGGGGATCGTCGCCGCCGTGCGCGGCCCCCACCCCAGCGCGGTGCTCCAGCCCAGCGCCCAGGCGGCCGCCAAGATCGCCGCGGTCGACGGCATCAACGTGTACACGCTCGACGGGCTCACCCTCGCCCACAGCGACCCGCGGCAGATCGGCAAGCACGTCGTCGGCCCCTTCGCCAAGGCAGCGGCCGGCCGGTCCTTCACCGAAACGTTCACCGGGTCCCTGGGGCAGTCCGTGGTCTCGGTGGTCCCCGTCAAGGCCGCCGACGACAGCGTCATCGCGGTCGTCACCTCCCCCGTCACGGTCCAGAACGTGCAGAACATGCTGAACGGGCAGCTGCCCGTCGTCCTCGGCAGCGCGGCCGCCGTGCTCGCCCTGTCCGCGGGCGGCACCGCTCTGGTGAGCCGCCGACTGCTGCGCCGGACCCACGGCCTGGGACCGGCCGAAATGACCAGGATGTACGAGCACCACGACGCGGTGCTGCACGCGGTCCGGGAGGGCGTGCTGATCGTCGGCGCCGGCGGCCGACTGCTGCTGGCCAACGACGAGGCGCGTCGGCTGCTGGACCTGCCGGCGGACGCGGAAGGGCTCCCCGTCACGGACCTGGGCCTGGAGGAGGGGATCGCCGAACGGATCGCCTCGGGCCGGTCCGCGACCGACGAGGTGCACATGGCGGCCGATCGGCTACTGGCGGTGAACATCCGGCCCACCGCCCCCTACGGGTCCGCCGGCACCGTCGTCACGCTGCGGGACACCACCGAACTGAGGGCCCTGTCCGGCAGGGCCGAGGTGGCGCGCGAGCGCCTGAAGCTGCTCTACGACGCGGGGGTGCAGGTGGGTACGACCCTGGACGTCGGGCGCACCGCGGAGGAACTGGCCGAGGTGGCCGTCCCGCGGTTCGCCGACGTGGTCACGGTCGACCTGCTGGACCCGGTGCTGCGCGGCGAGGACCCGCCCGAGCTGAACACCGAGATGCGCCGCACCGCCGCCGTCGGCCATCTGGACGACCACCCGCTCTACCCCGTCGGCAAACTGATCCGGTTCGTTCCCGACAGCCCCATGGCGGCCGGGCTGGCGGGCGGCCGTGCGGTCCTGGAGGCGGACCTGCGCACCGCCCAGCTCTGGCGGACCCAGGACCCGGAGAACTCCCTGCGGATCCTGGACCACGGCATCCACTCCTTGATCGTGGTGCCGCTGCGGGCCCGGGGCGTCGTCCTGGGGATGGCGGGCTACTGGCGGGGGCGGAACTCCCCGGCGTTCGACGAGGAGGACGTGTCCTTCGCCGAGGAGCTGACCGCAAGGGCGGCACTGTCCATCGACAATGCCCGCCGTTACACCCGCGAGCACACCGTGGCCGACACCCTGCAACGCAGTCTGCTGCCCCGGCGGGTACCGGAGCAGTCCGCCGTCGAGGTCGCGCACCGCTATCTGGCCGCCGAGGCCGGGGTGGGCGGCGACTGGTTCGACGTCATCCCCCTGCCCGGCGCCCGGGTGGCGCTGGTGGTCGGCGACGTGGTCGGCCACGGTCTGCACGCCGCGGCCACCATGGGGCGCCTGCGGACCGCGGTCTACAACTTCTCCACCCTCGACCTGCCTCCGGACGAGCTCCTGAGCCACCTGGACGAGCTGGTCGCCCATATCGACACCGACGAGCAGGAGTGGGGCGGGATCACCGGAGCCACCTGCCTGTGCGCCGTCTACGACCCCGCCACGGGGCGGGTGACGGCCGCCACCGCCGGGCATCCGGGCCCCGCCCTTCTCCGGCCCGACGGCACCGTGACCTTCCCCGAGGTACCGGTCTCCCCGCCGCTGGGCCTGGGCGCGGGGCTGCCCATGGAAACCGCGGAGCTGACCCTGCCCGAGGGCTCCGTGCTGGCGCTGTTCACCGACGGGCTGATCGAAAGCCGCGACCGTGATCCGGACGCGGGGCTGGCAGCGCTGCGCGCCGCGCTGGCCGGGCCCGCCCGCGCGCCGGAGGAGATCTGCACCGCAGTGATCGACGCGGTGCTGCCGGCCAGGCCCGACGACGACGTCGCCCTCCTGGTGGCCCGCACCCTCCGGCTGGACCCCGAGCGGATAGCCGAGTGGGACGTGCCGCCCGACCCGGCCGCGGTGTCCCGGGTGCGCAACGCCTGTGCCCGGCGGCTCGAGGAGTGGGGCCTCGAAGACATCGCCTTCACCACGGAACTCATCCTCAGCGAACTGATCACCAACGCCATCCGGTACGGAACCGAGCCCATCCGGGTGCGGCTGCTCCACGACCGCAGCCTGGTCTGCGAGGTCTCCGACGGGTCCAGCACCTCCCCGCACCTGCGCCGGGCCGACGACAACGACGAGGGCGGCCGCGGCCTGTTCCTCGTCGCGCAGTTCGCCCTGCGCTGGGGTACGCGCTACACCGATCGCGGCAAGATCATCTGGAGTGAGCAGGCCACCCACGAGGGCTCCGCACCGGTCGTGACGGTGGCGGGAGAGGCGCTCCTGGCCGGGTGGGACGACGAGCCGCTGTGAGAGGCCGACGGGACGGGAGCCACGGCACCGGGAGCCATGGACAGCGCGGCGGCGGGGAGCCCGGCTGCGGGAAACGCGGCGGACACCGCCGGCTGGGACTGCGCCGCCGGAGCCACTGAACGTACGCTGGTCTCGACCGGTACGCGACCGCCCGCCAGGAGCCTTTGTGCCCGCACCTCGTCTCCGGACAGCCGCCGTCGCCGCCCTCCTGGCCTGCGCGGCGGCGCCCCTCGGCGCCTGCGGGGACAAGCCCGCCCCCGTGCCCAGGGCCCCCGCGGTGGCCACCTCCGCCGCGGACGCCGGCGGCATGGCGGCACTGACCGCGGCGGCGAAGAAGGAGGGCTCGCTCAACACGATCGCGCTCCCGAGCGACTGGGCCAACTACGGCGCACTGATCGACGGCTTCGAGAAGAAGTACGGGATCAAGGTCACGGTGGAGAACCCGGAAGGCACCAGCCAGGACGAGATCGACGCCATCAAGGAGCACCGGCGCGACGGACGTGCCCCCGACGTGATCGACGTGGGCGGCTCGTTCGCCCGGTCCGCGGCCACGCAGGGCCTGCTCGCCCCGTACATGGTCGTGCCCTGGGACAGCATCCCCGAGGACCAGAAGGACCCGCGCGCCCGCTGGTACAACAACTACGGCGGCTACATCTCGATCGGCTGCGACGCCAAGCGCATCGCCACCTGCCCCTCGACCTTCGCCGATCTGCGCAAACCCGAGTACAAGGGCAAGATCGCGCTCAACGGCGACCCGACCCAGTCCGGCTCCGCCTTCGCCGGCGTGTACGCGGCGGCCCTGGCGAACGGGGGTTCCTTCGGTGACATCCAGCCCGGGATCGACTTCTTCGCCGAACTGCGCAAGAACGGCAACTTCATCCCGGTCGAATCCACCCCGGCCACGATCGAGAAGGGCCAGACCCCGATCAGCATCGACTGGGACTTCCTCAACCTCGGATACGCCGACGGTTTCCGCAGGAAGGGCGCGGACGTCGACTGGCGGACCGCCATCCCCTTCGACGGCAGCTTCGCCGAGTACTACGCCAACGGGGTGAACAAGGACGCCCCGCACCCCGCGGCGGCCCGTCTGTGGCAGGAGTACGTCTTCAGCCCCGAGGGCCAGAACATCAGGCTCGGCGCCTACGCACGCCCCGTCCTCATGGACGCCATGGAGGAGGACGGGACCCTCGACGAGGCGGCCGCGGAGAACCTGCCGACGGTCGAGGGCACGCCGTCGTTCCCGACGGAGGCGCAGCAGCAGAAGGCGAAGGAGACCGTCAACCGCAACTGGGCCAAGGCCGTCTCGGACTGACGACCCCGGCGGCCCCGGCGACCCCGACGGCCCCAGCGGCCCCAGCGGCCCCAGCGGGGTGGCGGGGCGAATCGGCACCCTGGTGTCCGGCCCGTCAGGGCCCCGGTGGGGTCCGCGCCGCGCCGGAACGGTAGCGGTCGGCCGCCGAGAGGAAGGCGTCGTTCTCCTCCGGCAGCCCGACGGTGACGCGGACGCCGTCCCCGGGGAAGGTCCGCACCAGCACGCCGTGACGGGCGCAGAAGTCGGCGAAGCCCGCGGCCTCCTCCCCCAGGGGCAGCCACACGAAGTTGGCCTGCGAGGGGGTCACCGGATGGCCGTGTCGCGTCAGCAGGGCCTGCAGCCGGTACCGTTCGCGGACGATCGCCGCGGAGCGCGCACACACCTCCTCGGGGCGGTCGAGTGCGGCCAGCGCCGCGGCCTGGGCGAGCCGGCTGACCGCGAAGGGGACGGACACCTTGTGGACGGCGGAGACCACGGCCGGCGCCGCCACGCAGTAGCCGATCCGCACGCCGGCGAGCCCGTACGCCTTCGAGAAGGTGCGCAGCACCGCCACGTTCGGGCGGTTCCGGGCGAGCTCCACCCCGTCCGGCACGTCGGGATCGTCGACGAACTCCCGGTACGCCTCGTCCAGTACGACCAGGATCCGGTCGGGGAGGCGGTCGAGGAACGCGCGCAGCTCGCGGCCCCGGACCGCCGTTCCGGTGGGGTTGTTGGGGTTGCAGACGAAGACGACGCGGGTGGCGGGGGTGACCGCCGCCAGCATCGCCTCCAGGTCGTGCCGGTGGCCCGCGTCCAGGGGGACGGTGCGGGCGCGCACTCCGGCGACCCGGGCGAAGACCGGATACGCGTCGAAGGACCGCCAGGCGCACAGGACTTCGTCCCCGGGGCCGCAGAACGCCTGGATCAGGTCGCGGCACAGGCTCACCGACCCGCAGCCGACGGCGATCCGCTCCCGGGGGACCGCCAGGTCGGCGGCCAGTCGGCCGACCAGGGTGTCGGAGAACCACTGCGGGTAGCGGTGGCCCTCGACGGCGGCGCGGGTGATGGCCTCGACCACGGCGGGCGGTGGCGGCAGCGGCCCCTCGTTGGAGTTGAGCAGGACGGCGTCGGGCGCCGTGCCGGGAATGTTGTAGTCGGGAACGGTGGCCAGGTCGGCCCTGATGGCGACACCCATGGAGCTCCTCGGAGTGTGCGGACTCGGTCAGTTCGGGGCGAGGCGGAACACGTCGTCGGCCAGTAGCCGGATGCGGCGGTGGTCGGCGAGGAGTTCCTCCGGGCGGTCCCCGGTCAGGAAGACCCGCAGCGGGCTGGACAGCAGGTCGTTGGTGGGACGCATCCGGTCGCCCGGGACCAGCCGGGGCACCGCCAGGTGCACGGTGTCCAGGGCGCGGATCCGGGCCAGGGCGTCCTCGTCCACTGCCTCGACGAGACCGCCGCGGGTGGTGCGGACGTGGACGACCATCCCCTCGTGGTGCTTTCGGTACAGGCTGTCGCCGGGGTGCCCCCGCCGGTACTCCTCGGGGCGGACACAGGCGAGTGCGAGCAGGTCGGCCTGGTTCCCGTCGAGGCACGAGTCGTGGTGGCCCGGGTCCATGATGCCGTCGAGCCGTGCGCCCACCTCGACGAGCACCGGCCCGGCGGCCGTCATCATGATCTCCGCGTGGGCGGCGCCGAACCGGATGTCCAGGGCGTCGAGGACGGTGTCCAGGTAGGTGACGAGGGGTTCGACCACCCGCGCGCCGGGGTCGATCAGGACGTCCCGGTCGTAGACCGGCCGGGTTCCGACGAGGGTCTTGTCGTAGCGCCAGACGCCGCACACGTGCCGGGCGCCGCCGGGGCCCCTGACCACGTCCACGATGTACTCGGTGCCGTCCAGGAAGGACTGTGCGAGCAGCTCGTCGTTGTGCCGGCCGAAGATGTCCCGACTGCCGAGGATCTCGGCGGCAGCGGCGCGCACTTCGTCCGGGCCGCGGCAGACGGAGACCTTGTCCGTGGAGGCCGAGCTGAGCGGTTTGACGACGATCGGGTAGCCGGTGGTCCGCGCCCAGGCGAGCACCTCCTCGACGTCGCCGGACTTCAGCTGGTCGGCGCAGCGGATGCCGGCGGCGCGCAGCGCCTCGATCATGCGGTACTTGTCGCGGCGCAGCGCGGAGGTGGCCGACGGGTTGCCGGGCAGGCCCAGCAGCTCGGCCGTCCGGTCGGCCGGCGGGACCCCGGTCTCCTGGCCGGGCAGCACCCCGCACGGGTGGTAGGAGGCCAGCTCCCGCACCGTACGGGCGGGGTCGGCCGCGTCCTGGACCACGTTGGCGAGGTACGGGCGCAGGTCCGGCGGGGGTACGCAGTCCAGGAACTCGGGCGTGCTCTGCAGGTGCACGACGTCCGCGCCGAGCCGGCGGAAGGCGGCGGGCAGGTACTTGCCGACCGAATAGCCGTCGACGATCACGCCGACGGGCGCGGCGGCGGGGAGGGGGGCGGAGGTGGAGGGCACGGTGGATCCCTTCTTCGGGGGTGTGCTCACGCGGCGGCGACGCTGACGCGGTGGACGGTCCGGGAGATGCCGGGCGGCAGGTCGGTGGCGACGTGGTAGGTGGTGTCGGTCTTCCACAGCAGCAGGTCGTGCGGGGTCCAGCGGTGGGTGTACGTCCGGTCGGGATCGGCCAGGAGGGTGTCCACGAGGTCGAAGAACTCCTCGTTCTCGTTGGCGTCGAGGCCGACGACCCGGTCCATGTAGGCGCGGGAGCCGTACAGGAAGCGGCGGCCGGTGTGCGGGTCGCGGCGGACGACGGGATGTTCGACGGCCGGGTACTGGCGGGCGACGAGGGCGCGCACCTCGGCGATGGACAGGCCCACGTGCTCGGGGGCGATGCGCTGCTGCTTGGTGAGGGTGTGCAGCCCGATGCGGTCCCACAGCAGGTCGTGCCACTCCTCGGGCAGCCGGTCGTACACGTCGGCGGCGCTCGCGAAGACGGTGTCGCCGTGCCCCTCGGGCACGTGGACGCCGTGCAGCACGGTGTAGGCGGAGGGGGCGGCGTCGAAGGAGGAGTCCTGGTGCCAGAAGTGGCCGACCCGCTCGATCCCGATCGGCCGGCCGGCCTTGCGCTCGTTGGACGAGACGAGGATCTCGGCGAAGTCGGGGTGGCGCCAGTCCGCCAGCAGGAAGGGGACGGGCCGGCCGATGCGGGCGGCGAGGCCTATCTGCTGCTGCGGGGTGAGGCCGATGCCGCGGACGACGACGAGGTCGCGCTGGTGCAGGGAGTCGACGACGTCGGCGAAGACCTCGGGGCGGGTGAGTTCGGTGTGGGTGAGTCCGGTGTACTCGACGCCGATGAAGGGGGTCAGGTCGCGCTTGTGCACGGTTCCTCCTTGTGCCAGGTGTACGGGTGGGTGCGGGCGGCGAGCAGCAGTAGGCAGGCGGCGCAGACCGCCGCTCCGGCGGCCGCCCACGGGGCGCCCGGGTGGCCGGGGGCCGAGAGGTGCAGGGCGAGTTGCGGGGCCGCGATGAAGGCCAGGTTGACGCCGCTCGAGAACAGGCCCATGGTGCGGTCGGGCGCCGGGCCGGGGAGCCGGCTGACGTAGTCGAGCAGTGCGGGGAAGACGACGACCTCCCCCGCCGTCCACAAGAGGGTGGCGAGCACCAGTTCCGGCCCGGTGTCGGCCAGGGCCATGAGCAAGAACCCGGCGCCCGCGAGGGCATAGCCGATCAGGAGGGTCGCCAGGTGTCCGACGCCCGCCGTGCGGATGTTGACCGGGACCTCGAACAGGACGATCCCGACGGCGTTGACGGTGAAGACGACGCCGGCCCAGTAGCCGGGCAGGCCGAGGCCGACGATGACGTGGGCGGCGACGAAGACCGAGGGCAGCGCGTAAGCCAGCTGGATGGGCAGCGAGAGGCCGAACGCGGTCCAGAACCGCGTGCGTTCGGCCGCCGTCGGGCGGAGGGTGCCGTGCGGGGCGGCGTCGTTCCCCGTACCGCCGCCGCTGCCGGTGTCCGCGTACGGTCCTACGCCGGCCGGCCGGCGTTCGCGGCGCAGGTGCAGGAGTGCCGCGGCCGCCAGCACGCACAGGGCGTTGGCCCAGAACACGGAGTGGGGGTCGAGCGCGTAGAGCAGGGCCCCCAGGAGCGGGCCGGCTGACAGTCCGAGGTTGATGGCGAGCCGGTAGCAGGAGAACGCGACCTTGCGCTGCTCGGGCCGTGACCCGGCGATCGTGGCCGCGTAGGCCGCCGGGGTGACGATCTCGTACGCGAACCCCCAGAGCAGCACGCCCGCGGCGAGCGCGGGCAGGCCGTGCAGCAGCGGCACCACCGCGACCGCGGCCGCGCCCAGCAGAAGGCCGGCGCGCATCAGCGCGTACGGGTGAAGCCGCCCGAGGAGGCGTCCGGCGGCCAGGTCCGCGGCGAGGGCACCGATCCCGAAGCCGGTGACGACCAGGCCCGCCCCGGCCGGGTCCAGGCCCCCGCCGCCCAGCAGGTGGGGGGTGAGGAAGGGGTAAGCCATGGTGCCGGTACGGAAGAACAGGGTGGTGAGGAACAGGGTCCGCAGGGGCGGGGCGAGCCCGGCCACGGTCCGCAGGGTCTCAAGTGGCACGGCGGTTCCCGGCCGTCCGGGAGGCGAGCACTGCGCCGGGGTTGAACAGGCCCGCCGGGTCGAGGGCGTCCTTGAGGCCCCGGTGGACGCGCAGTGCCACCGGTCCCAGTTCGCGTTCCAGCCAGTCCTGCTTGAGCTTGCCGACCCCGTGCTCGCCGGTGATGGTGCCGTCGAGGGACAGGGCGAGGGCGAGGATCGCGTCGAACGCGGTTCGGGCGCGGGCGTACTGCGCGGTGTCGGATGCGTCGTAGAGGACCGTGGGGTGCATGTTGCCGTCGCCCGCGTGGCCGACGACCGCGACGGTGAGCCCCGCGTCGGTGCCGATCCGCGTACAGCCCTCGATCAGTTCGGCGATGCGGGTACGGGGCACCGCGACGTCCTCGGTCATGCAGGCGCCCCGGGCTTCGAGGGCGGCGAGGCTCACCCGGCGGGCGCGCAGCAGCAGGGCGCCCTCCGCCGGGTCCTGCGTGGCGTGCGTGTATACCGCGCCCGCCTGCCGGAACACGCGTTCCATGTGGTCGAGTTCGGCTTCGCGGGCGGCTTCGGGAGCGTCGGACTGGCACAGCAGCAGGGCCTGGTCCCGTTCGCCGACGAGCTCGGTGCCCAGGTAGGCGGCGGATGCGCGCAGCGAGGTCGCGTCCATGATCTCCATGAGGGAGGGCACGAGGCCGGCCCGGACGATCCGGTTGACGCTGGCGCCGGCCCGGGCCACCGAGTCGAAGGCCGCGATGACGGTGCCGGGTGCGGCCGGCAGCGGGCGCAGGGCGAGGGTGGCCCGCGTGATGATGCCGAGGGTGCCCTCGCTGCCGACGAGGAGACGGGTGAGGTCGTAGCCCGCGACGCCCTTGACGGTGCGGCGGCCGGTGCGCAGGAGGGAGCCGTCGGCGAGGACCGCCTCCAGGCCGAGGACGTAGTCGCCGGTGACCCCGTACTTGCCGCAGCACAGGCCGCCGGCGTTGGTGGCGAGGTTGCCCCCGAGGGTGCACGTGTCGAGGCTGGAGGGGTCGGGCGGGTAGTACAGGCCGTGGGCGGCCGCGGCGGTCTTCAGGGCCTGGTTGACCACGCCGGGTTCCACGACGGCGAGCCGGTCGTCCGGGTCGAGTTCGAGGATCCGGTTCATCCGCGTCGTGGCCAGGACGATGCAGCCGTCGACGGCGTTGGCGGCGCCGGTCAGGCCCGTTCCGGCGCCCCGGGGAACGATGGGGACGCCGGCCGCCGCACAGGCCCGTACGCATGCCTGCACCTGCTCGACCGAGGCGGGCAGGACCACGGCGAGCGGCCGGCCGTACGGGGCCAGCGGCATCATGTCGTGGGCGTACCCGGTGGTGGCGTCCGGGTCGGTGACCAGCGCGCCGTCGCCGTCGAGGGCGGCGCGCAGGGCGTCCAGGAGGGCGGCGGTCATACGGGCCGCCCGTCGGTCCCGGTGACGAGGATGGCCTGGGCGGGGCACAGGTCGGCGGCTTCCAGGACGGCGTCGGCGAGGTCCTCGGCCGGCTCCGGGTCCAGCAGCAGGACGACGCCGTCGGCCTCGTCCTGGTCGAAGACCGTGCCGGCGGACAGGACGCAGTGGCCGGCGCCGACACAGCGCTCGGGATCGAGGGTGACCTTCACGGGTCGGCTCCTTGGGGGCAGGGGACGGACGGTGGCCGGGCGGTACGGGCCGCAGGGCGGTACGGGACGGTGGCCCGTGCGCGGTGGTGGGGTCACCAGGTCACGGGCAGCGCGTGCACCCCGTACACGGCCATGTCGGACTTGAAGCGGATCTCCTCGACGGGCACGGCGGTGCGCAGCGTCGGGATCCGGCGGGCCACGGCGGCATAGACCTCCTGGAGCTCCACCCGGGCCAGTGCCTGGCCCATGCACTGGTGGGGCCCGTAACCGAAGGCGAGGTGGCCGTGGGCGCGGGCGGCGGGGTCGAACTCCTCGCCGGCGGGGAAGCGTTCGGGGTCCCGGTTGGCGACGTTGATGGCGGCGACGACGCCCTCGCCGGCCCGGACCAGCCGGTCGCCGACCGTGACGTCCTCGACGGCGATCCGGCGGATGCCGCGCTGGACCACGGTGAGGTGGCGCAGCATCTCCTCGACGGCACCGGCGAGCAGTTCGGGGTCGTCGTGCGCGCCGAGGTCGGCGAAGTGGTCGGGGTGGCGCAGCAGGGTCAACACCCCGAGGGAAATCATGTTGGCGGTGGTGTCGTGGCCGGCGGTGAGCAGCAGCAGGGCCATCGCGGCGAGCTGGCGGCGGGTCATGGTTCCGCCGGGTCGGTGCCGGGCGGCCATGCGGCCGATGAAGCCGTCCCGCGGTTCCCGTTCGGCCGCTGCGACGAGTGCCTCCAGGTAGTCCTGGAGGGCCTGTCGGGCGGCGGCGGCGCTCTCGGTGGTGCCGGCGACGACGTTCATGGTGTGGGTCAGACCGCGGAAGAGCTCGCGGTCCTCGAAGGGCACGCCGAGGAACTCGCAGATGACGGTGAGCGCGACGGGCAGGGCAAGGTCGGCCACGAGGTCGGCCTCGGTGCCGCGGAGCATGCGGTCCAGGCAGCCGTCGACGACGGCGCGCACGGCCGGACGCCACCCTTCGGCCCGTTTCACGGTGAACTCGCCGAGCACCAGGCGCCGTACGGCGTCGTGCTCGGGATTGTCCATGACGAGCAGGGTCGGTTCGACGGCGGTCTCGGCGAGGGCGACCGCGCTGGACAGCGGGTAGCCGGGGCGACTCTTGTCCGCGCTGAAGCGGGGGTCGGCCAGGACGGTGCGGGCGTCGTCGAAGCGGGTGAACAGCCAGGGGCGGACCCCGTTCCACAGTGTCACGCGGGGCGCGGTGCCCGCGTCGCGGATCTCGGTGACCTCCCGCGGCGGGGCGAACGGGCACTGCCGGTCCATGGGGTAGTGGGGCTCGGCCGACGGGACGGCGGCCTTCGGGCCGGGTGTCGGGTCGGTCGTCGGGGCGGGTGTCGGGTCGGTCGTCGGGTCGGTCATGCGCGGGTGCTCCGGTCGAGGTTCTGCCACCAGCGGCCGACGAGGGCGTCGTCCAGGGCGGGCGGGAAGATGCCGTGGGCCCGCAGGGCTGCGAGGGTGGCGTCGTTGCGGTGGTCGGGCAGGCGGGCGTCCGGGTGGTCGCGCAGGTCCCGGAGGTGTTCGCGGTAGGCGAGGGCGGGCAGCACGGTGCCGTCGGCCTCGGCGTCGGCCAGGCGACCGAGCCAGGTGTCCAGCGGGACCGCGGGGGTGGTCCGGCCCGTGCGCCGGTCGTGTACGGCGTGCAGTTCGGCCAGGGGCGTCCGCCGGGGGTGGTGCAGGTGGTGGACGGTGCCGGGGGCTCCGTCGGCGAGGGCCAGGGCGACCAGGGCCCGGGCCATGGTGTCCACGGGCAGTGCGTCGGTGGCGAGCCGCGGGTCGTCGGGGTGGCAGCCGAGGGCGGTGGAGGTGACGAGGAGCCGGCTGAGGAAGTCGTCCTCGCTGACGGCTCCCGTCGTGCTGCCGCCGGCCCGGCCGAGCCGGTAGATCCGGGCGTCGGCGCCGCGTTCGAGGGCCTGGGCGACCAGGCGTTCCGCGGCCCACTTGGCGGCCGCGTAGCCGCGGCCGCGGGGGTGGCGTTCCGCGGCGGCCGGGGTGGCCTCGGTGATCG
This sequence comes from Streptomyces sp. NPDC091682, assembly GCF_044756625.1. Taxonomy (NCBI): domain Bacteria; kingdom Bacillati; phylum Actinomycetota; class Actinomycetes; order Kitasatosporales; family Streptomycetaceae; genus Streptomyces; species Streptomyces sp. NPDC091682. The sequence continues at coordinate 13,613 of NZ_JBIVTH010000011.1, forward strand.
TGCGCGGGCGGGCGTCGCCGGGTCCTTCGCGGAACACGCCGAGGGTGGAGACGTGGTGGAAGCGGGCCGGGCGGCCCTCGGCGCAGATCCGCAGGAGTTCGGCGGTGCCGCCCACGTTGGCGGCCGCCAGGTGGTGGAAGCCGGACACGTGGTGGACCTCGGCGCCGAGGTGGAGGACGGTCCTCGCGCGCAGGACGCGCTCCCGGTCGGTGGCTCCGAGACCCAGGCCGGGCCGGGTCAGGTCGCCGGGGACGGGCACGATCCGCGGGTCCGAGGCGTCGGGGCGCAGCCCGTGGCGGCGCAGGGCGGTCGACAGCCGCCGGCGGGCGGCGCCGGTGTCCGCGGCCCGGACCAGGCACAGGACCGGGCCCGTGGTGCGGTCCAGGAGCTCGGCCAGGACGTGGGAGCCCACGTATCCGGTGGCTCCGGTGAGCAGGACGGCGTCGTGCGGGTCGCAGGGGCCGGGGCGCTCGGCGAAGACGATGGCGGGGTCGAGCCGCGCGTCGTCGGGTCCCACGGGCCGGGCTTCGGCCGCCGGGCCGGACGCCTCCAGCCGCCGGGCCACCTCCCGTACGGTCGGCGCGGCGAGGAAGTCGGAGACGGCGATCCGGACGCCGTGCTCCCGCTCGATGCGGCCCAGGAGCCGGATGACGCGCAGGGAGTGACCGCCCTGTGCGAAGAAGTCCTCGTCCGGAGAGCCCACCGGCCCGCCCAGCACGTCCTCCCACAGGGCGAGCAGCCGCCGTTCGGCCCCGTTCAGGGGGCCGTCGGCGGCTCCGTCGCCCAGGTGCGGCCGCTGCCGGCGCACGGCGGCCAGGTGGGCGGCGAGCGCCGGCCGGTCGGCCTTGCCGTGGCTGCCGGTCGGGATGGCGGGCACGGGCACGGCCAGCCGGGGCACCATGTGGGCCGGGAGCAGCCGGACCAGGTGGGCGCGGACGTCCCGGGGTGCGGCCGTTCCGACGTAGCCGACGGCGAGTTCGGCGTCGGCCCCAGCGCCGAGGAGGACGGCGACGGCCTCCCGGACACCGGGGTGCTCCGCGAGCGCGGCTTCGATCTCGCCGAGCTCGATGCGGAAGCCGCGCAGCTTGATCTGGTGGTCGAGCCGGCCCAGGTAGTCGATCGATCCGTCGGACAGCCGGCGCACCCGGTCCCCGGTGCGGTAGCAGCGACCGGCACCCGGAAGCGCGGGATGGCTGGTGAACGACGCGCCCGTGCGGTCGGGGTCGCCCAGGTAGCCGTCGCCGAGTCCGGCGCCGGAGAGCCACAGTTCGCCGGGTACACCGGTGGCCGCCAGTCGCCCGTGGCGGTCCACGACGTGGGCCGCCGTGCCGGACAGGGCGGTGCCCACGGGCACGCGGGCCCGGGCGTCCGCGGGGTCGGCGCGGTGGGTGGTGGCCAGGATCGCCGCTTCGGTCGGGCCGTAGCCGTTGACGACCACCCGGTCCGCGGCGAAGTGACGGGTGTCGTGGACGTCCGCGGGCTCACCGGCGACGAGCAGGACGCGTACGTCGCCCAGGTCGGGTCGGTCCAGGGCGCGCAGCAGGGAGGGCACGGTCACCATCACGGTGACCCCGGCGGTGCGCAGGGTGCGGGTGAGGGCCGGGCCGTCTGCTCGGGTGGCGTCGTCCGCGTACACCAGGGTGGCGCCGGAGACGAGCGGCATGAACTGTTCGAAGGCGGCCACGTCGAAGCCGGGCGAGGTCAGTTGGAGCCACACGTCGTCGGCGGTGAAGGGGTGCCGGTCGAGGCAGGCGAGGAGGGTGTTGGCGACCGCGCGGTGGGAAACGGTGACGCCGCGGGGGCGCCCGGTGCTGCCGGAGGTGTAGATGACGTACGCCGGGGCGGCGGGGTCTGCGACGGGTACGGCGGGCGGAGTCCGCTCGCCGGGGGCGGTGAGGGCCTCGACGTCCAGGACGGGCGGGCCGGAACCTTCCGTGCCCGGTCCGAACAGCGTCTCGGCTGTGTCCTTGGCGCAGACCAGCGCGCCGACACCGGCGTCGGCAATGCAGTGGCGCAGGCGCAGCGGCGGGTACGCCGGGTCGAGCGGCACGTACGCGGCCCCGGCCTTGAGCACCCCGAGGAGGGTCGTGGCGAGGAGCGGGGAGCGCTCGAGGCACACGGCGACGCGGTCGCCGGGCCGGATCCCGCGGGTGGTGAGGCGGGCGGCCACGGTGTCGGCGTGCCGGTCGAGTTCGGCGTAGGTGAGGCTGATGTCGGTGCCGACGACGGCGACCTTGTGCGGGTGGGCGGCGACCTGCCGGGCGACGAGGGCGGGCAGGGTGGTCTGCGCTGCCGGGGGGCCCGGCTCCGGGGCGCGGCCCAACCGCTCGTACTCCCCCGGTTCGTACAGGGTGACGCCGCGCAGTGGCGGGTCACCGTCCGCGAGGCGGTCGAGCACTGCGGCCAGCTGGCCGGCCAGCCGCTGTGCGGTGGCACGGTCGTAGAGGTCGGTGCTGAACTCGACTTCGACGTCGAGGTCTTCGCCCTCCTCCTGGAAGGTGAAGGACAGCTCGAAGGTGGCGGTGTCGCGGTCACCGGCGTCCCAGGGTGCGGTCCGCGCGCCGGGCAGCTCCAGTGGACGCGGGCGGCGCTGGCGGTGGTTGACGACGGCCTGGAAGGGGACGGCCGCGCGGCCGGTGGTGGCGGGGGCGAGCTCCCTGCCCACGGCCTGGAAGGGGACGTCCTCGTGGTGCAGGGCCTCGGTACAGGCTGCCCGGACGCGGGTGAGCAGGACACCTGCCGTGGTGTCCGCGTCCGCCTCGACGCGGACGGGCAGCAGGTTGACGAAGCAGCCCACGAGGTCCTGTGCTCCGGCCCGGTTCCGCCCGGCGGCCAGGGCGCCCAGGGTGAGGGTGTCGCGTTCGGTGTGGGCGGCCAGGACCGTGTACACCCCGGCCAGGTGGAACATGTACGGGCTGACACCGTGCCGGCGGGCGGCCTCGGCGTGGCGCGCGTGCTGCGCGGCGCCGATCCGCTGCCGCACCCGGTCGCCGGATCCGCTGAGGACGGCGGGGCGGGGCCGGTCGGTGACCAGGTCGAGGGCGGCGCCGCCGCCGGCGAGCGCGCCCTGCCAGAACCGGGTCGCGGCGGTGAGCCGTTCGGGGCGGGGTGCGAGGGAGCCGCGCAGGTGCTCGGGGTAGCCCGGGTCCAGGGGCGGCAGGTCCGCGGCCGGGTCCGCGTAGAGGGCGGACAGCTCGGACGTGAAGAGGTCCAGGGACCAGTCGTCGGCGATGGCGTGGTGGACGGCGAAGTGGAGCAGCGTGCTCCGGGCGTCCAGGGTGAGCACCAGGGTGCGCAGCAGCCGGGTGCCGTCGGCGTCCGGCTCCGCCGTGCGGTGCTCGGCGGCCAGGGCGCGGGCCAGGGCCTGGCGTTCGCCGGCCGGAACGCCGGTGAGGTCGATGTGGCGCACCGCCGCGCCCGGGTCGGCGGTCAGGCTCTGCCGCCAACCGTCGGCGTCTCGCCGTACGACGGTGCGCAGGGCGGCCTGGCGCCTGCCCAGTAGGGTCAGGGCGTTCCGCAGCCGGGCCCGGTCGAGGGGGCCGTCGATGAAGTACCCGCGTCCGATGACGTAGCGGCCGGTGTTTCCGGTGGCCTCCTGGTCGAACCAGATCCCTTCCTGGGCGGGCGACAGCGGCAGCCGGCCGGGATCCGCCCCGGGGCTGGCCGGGGCGGGGGTGGCCGGGGCGGGGCTGGCCACGAGGGCTGCCAGGGCGCGGATCGTCGGGGCGGCGAAGAGGTCGGCGACCGTCAGGGCCGCGCCCTGGTCGCGTTCGAGGCGAGCGAGGATCGCCAGAGCGGACAGGGAGTCGCCGCCGGCGGCGAAGAAATCGGCGTCCGGGCCGACGGCGCGGCCGAGGACGGCCTCCCAGTGCGCGGAGACGGCGCGCAGGGCGGCGGCGGCCTCCTCGGCATCGGGGCTCGCGGGAGTGGAGCTGACCGGACCGCGGGGCGCCGCGGCCGCGCGGTCGGCGAGGACGGCGAGCAGCCGGCGGTCGGCCTTGCCGTTGGCCGTGGCCGGCAGCTCCGGCAGGACGGTGACGACGTCCGGAACCGCCGGTTCGGTCAGCAGCCGGGCGATGTGGGCGATGAGCCGGTCGCCCGAAGCCGGGGCACCCGGGTCGGTCGGGGTGGTGGGGGCGTCGACCGGTGTCAGGGTCACGTACGCGGCCAGTCGGCGGGCGTTCGCGGCGCCGTACGGAACCACGACCGCCTCCCGGACCGCCGGGTGGGTCCGCAGTGCCCGTTCGGCCTCGGCCGGTTCGACGCGGTGGCCACGGATCTTGACCTGGTCGTCGAAGCGCCCCAGGAAGGCGAGTTCGCCGCCGGGGAGGCGGCGGACCCGGTCGCCGGTCAGGTAGGCGGTGCGGCCGGGCCTGCCCGGCTCGGGGACGAACCGCTCGGCGGTCTGCTCCGGCCCGCCGCGGTAGCCCTGGGCAACGCCCGGGCCGCCGATGCAGAGTTCGCCCTCCTCGCCGGGCGCGACCGGGGTGCGGTCGGGGCGCAGGACGTGGGCGGTGGCCCCGGCGAAGGGGCGGCCGATCGGCACGTCCTGCCAGGCTCCGTCCCAGTCGTCCGGGCCGTCGAAGGTCTGCCAGCAGGCGTAGACCGTGGTCTCCGTGGGTCCGTAGCCGTTGACGATCCGGCAGCCGGGCAGCTCGCGCAGGGCGGTCCGTACCGCGTCCGCGTCGGCCCGGTCGCCGCCGGACACGCACAGGCGCAACCCGCTCAGGTCTGCGGTGATGTGTTCCATGGCCAGCCGGAACAGCGGGGCGGCCAGCCGCAGGACCGTCACGCCGTGGCGGGCGCACTCCCGGCCGATGTCGTGGATTCCGGGCCGCTCGGACTGCGGCAGCACGAGCCGGGCGCCGTTGAGCAGGGCGCCCCAGATCTCGAAGACGGAGGGGTCCACGTGGAGCGGGGCGAGCTGTAGAACGGTGTCGGCGGCGGTCAGTCCGGCCTCGGGGGCGCGGGCCAGTGCCAGGACGGAGTGGTGCGCGACGCGGACGCCCTTGGGGGCACCGGTGCTGCCGGAGGTGTGGATGACGTAGGCGGTCCGCCCGGCCCCGGGGGCGTGCGACGGGCTCCGGTCCGGGTCCGGGGCGAGGTCGAGATCGAGGTCCGGGTCCGGGTCCGGGTCCGGTGCGTCCTCGTCGACGGGCAGGACCGTCACCCCCACGGGCAGGAGGGCGCGCAGCCGCGCGGTGTCCTGCCCGGCTGCGAAGACGGTGCGCAGGTGGTTGTCGAGGACGAGCGCGCGGATCCGTTCGTCCGGCGCGTCGGGGTCCAGCGGCAGGTAAGCGCCCCCGACCAACACCGTCCCCAGCAGGGCGGCGATGGTGCCGGGCGAACGCCGGGCGCAGATCCCGACGCTCTCGCCGGGGGCGGTCCGGTCGGCGAGCCGGCGGGCGGCGGCCGCGGCCCGGGCGGCGAGTGCGCCGTAGCCGATCCGTAGGCCGCCGTGGATCAGGGCGGTGCGGTGGGGGTGGGCGCGGGCCACGGCGGTGAAGGCCGCGCCGAGGGTGACGGGGGTGGCGGGGGTGGTGGTGTTCACGGGGCCGAGGTCACCTCCTGCGGGTCGCGTTCCAGGGCCTCGACGACACTGGCGGTGTCGAAGAGGTCGAGGTAGCGGGAGATGAGCCCGTCGCGGACGGTGAAGACGTTCATCCACTGGGCCTCGTAGCGTGCGCCGTTGGCGAGGACGTGGGTGCGGCTCACGCCCAGGACCACGACCCGGTCCCCGGCGTCGAGGTACTCGTAGGCATCGCACTCCTGGACTCGGATCAGCTCGTGGACGATGGCGAAGAACGCGCGGAAGCCCTCGACGCCCCGGTAGACGCCGGCCCACGGCAGCGAGGCGGGGCCGTGGTAGACCCACTCGAAGTCGGGGGCGAGCAGCGGCTCGATGTCGGCGAGGCGGCCCTCGTCGAACAGCCGGAAGAAGGTGCGGATCACTTCGACGTTCTGCGTGCTCATACGGTGCTCCTCGAAGGTGCGGGGGTGCGGGACGGGCCGGGCTTCAGCAGGCCGGAGAGCCGTTGGCCGAGCCGGAACAGGGCGGCGTGGGCGAGGAGCCGGGCCGGGCCGGTGCGCGAAAGCCTGCGGGCGCCGCGCATGACCTGGAAGACCTCCCGCTCGGTGGCGGTCAGGGGCAGCAGGAACACGTCGTAGACGACGAAGGCCCGGGCGCGGGTGATCCACCAGAGGATGAGGGCGTACGTCATCCCCTCGCCCTCGGGGTCGACGAAGCGGCCGAGCGCTCCGGGTACGCGTGGTTCGAACCGGCCGAGCATGCCTTCGGCGAAGCGGCGGCCGATCACTCCGCGCGGCCCGGTGTCCATCGCGGCGAGTCCGGCGGCCACGAGGTCCGACAGGGCCCGGACCCGTTCGGGCAGGCCGAGGGCGTCGACCTGGCGAATGGCCTGGAGGGCGAAGTGGGCGCCCAGGGCGTGGGCGTGGTGGGTGCGCAGTTCCTCGACGAGCTGCGGGTTGGCCCGGCGGGCGGCGTCGTACACCTCGTCGGAGACGAGGGCGGCACCGGTGGGGAAGCAGCCGTAGCTCAGTGCCTTGGACAGGCTCATGAGGTCGATGTCGGGGAGCCGGCCGTGGTGGGCGAATCGGGTACCGCAGCGGTAGTAGGACGTCAGGACCTCGTCGACGCCGACGAGGTAGCCCTGTTCGGACCGGCCCGCGGTGACGGCGTCGAGGAGCGGTCCGGGGATCGGGGCGTAGGCGTCGGAGCTGCCGTGGACCAGTTCGATCCACACGAGCCCGATCTCGCCGGTGGCCGCCTCCTCGCGGAAGTCGTCGACGGCGTGCGGGGTGAAGGGGTCGATGTAGCGGATGTCGTCGTAGAGGGGGCCGAAGGGCGCGCGGGTGCGTCCGGCGGCGGTGGCCAGCAGCGAGACGAGGGTCTTGCCGCCGTAGTTGTGCTTGAAGACGACGATGCGCCGCCTGCCGGGGCGGGCGAGACGGGCGAGGGTGATGGCGCTCTCGACCGCGGACGCGCCGCTGACGGCGGGGAAGGTGTGGGGCAGTCCGGTTTCGCGGGCCAGGACCTGCTCGAGCTCGCGGACGTGGTCGCGGGCGGGGTCGTGGCCGCGTACGACGTCGGTCAGCGCGTCGGCGGGGTTGTGGCCGGCCACGCCGAGCCCGGCCCCGCACAGTCCGTCGACGAGGTCCAGTTCGCGGCCGGAGTCGAGGCGGACGGTGAGCCGGGAGCCCTTGGCGCGGACGACGTTCAGCGCGCCGTGCAGCTTGCGGTGCATGCGGACGGCCATCGGGTTCACGTGGCGGGCGTACAGGTCGAGGGTGGCCTGCCGGTCGGCGGCGGCCGCCGCGAGGACGCGGTGCACGGGGGCGGCGGCGTCCCATCGGGGGCGCAGCCGGGCGCCGACGGCGCGCACGGCGACGCTGTTGCCGCCGTAGGTGTTGGAGTGCAGGAACCCGGTCTTCGGGGTGGTCCACGGCGCGAACGTGTCGTGGGTACCGGTGAAGGCGCCGAACGGGACCTCGTACCCGGTGAGGGATTCGCCCAGGACGACGAGGTCGGGGCGGAGCGCGGTCACGGCGGGGTCGGCGGGGCTGTCCGGGGCGACGTCGCTGAGGTCGACGACGACGCGGGCTCCGGTGGCGCGCGCGGTACGGGCCAGCTCGACGACGGCGGCGAGGGCGCCCGTGTCGAGGAGTTCGGGGGCGCGGACGACGAGCCCGCACACGGTCGTGCCGTGCAGGGCGGTGCGCAGGCCGGCGACGGTGGTGCGGGTGAGGAGGCCGGGGGCGAGGGCGCGGTCGGGGCCTTCGCCGAGCGGGTCGGTGCGGCGGGTGAGGGTGCCGTCGGGGTCCAGGACCAGGACGCGGCCCCGGTGGGTTGCGGCGGTCGTGGCGGCGCGGTGGCGCAGGAGTTTGACGGCGCCGTGCAGGGCCTCGTAGCGGGAGTTGGCGAAGAAGGTGCGGTAGTGGGTGCCGGGCGGGCGGCCGCCCAGTTCCCTGACGAACTCGCTGACGAGGTGGCCGGCCTGGGCGGACTCGGTGGTCACGAACCAGGACGGCATGGCGAAGACGGGTTGTTCCTGCGCGATGAGGTCGGCCAGGATGCCGAGGGTCTGCGGGCCGGCCGGGCGCAGGTGCGGTGCCGGGCCGGGGGCGGCGTGGGGGTTCGGGTTCATGACGCCATCTCGCTCGTGGGAGGAGTCCCGGCGGCGGGTGTCCGCGGGATCGCTGCGCTTGCGGGGTGCGGGTGCGTTGCGGGGGTGCGGGTGCGGGGTGCCGCGACGCGCAGGCGGCGGAACCACAGCCGGGCGGACCCCGGCCCGGCGCCCGGTGGCCGGCCACCGCCGGGACCGCCTCGGCACTGCGCCGAGGCGCCGCCGATGGCGGGACCACCACCGGGCAACGCCCGGCACGGCACCGCGCCTTGGCGAGGTCGACCGCGGCCGCCGCCTGGCAGGGCCCGCGGCGGGGCCGAATACGGCCCCGCCGCCAGGCCGTTGCGGCGATGTGCCCGGAGTGAACCGACTGCGGGCCACGACCGGGCAGCGCCGGTCACGGCACCGCACCCAGGCAAAACCGACGGCAGGACCGCCTGTCAGAGCCAGGAGCAGTACCGGGGCCGGCACCCGGTGGCGGGAAACCGCCGGACCGTTGCGGCACCGCAACCCGGCAGAACCGACGGCCAGACCGGCGGGCGCAGCCAGGGGCGGCCGCCGGGGAGCCACCGCCGGGCACGGCCCGTTGCGGCACCGGCCGGTCTGGCAGGGCCGACACCAGACCTGCGGGCGGAGCCAGGAGTGGTACCGGGGCCGGCACCCGGTGGCGGGAAACGGCAGGGCCGACGGCGGACCGTCCCCGGGCTGAGCCGGTCACGGCATCGCGTCCGGGCGGAGTTGATGGAGGGAACGCCGATGGCAACGCCGGTCACGGTGCCTCGTCCCCGACGGCGGGGTAGGGCCGGGCGGCGGGGGGCGCGCTGTCAGGTACGCTCCCCCGCCGCCCGGGGTCTCAGGTGGCCCGGACGCGCGTCGCGTCGGCCTTCTCGCCGCCCCAGCGGAGGGCGACGGGGGTGGCGGACGGCTCTTCGGGGGTGGCGAGCCATCCCACGAGTGCGCCGTCGCGGGTGACGAGCACCGCGGCGGAGCCGGTGGGCAGGTCCAGCGTCCAGCCACCGCCGGTACCGGTGACCCGGTCGTCGGCGTCGGTGGGGTTGAAGGCGCCGATGACGCGGACGCCGTCGGGGCCGGACCGGCTCAGGACGCGGGCCCCGCCGTGCTCCGTGGTCCAGCGCTGGCCGGCCGGAGCCGGGAGCGCGTCGGCGAACGCGGCGAGGAACGCGGCGGCCGCGCCGTCCGCGGACTCACCGGCCGGCAGCGTCAACTCGCCGGGACCGTCGCCGGCGGGGTGCCCGGCCCGCAGCACGGCGACGGGGACGGGGGTGCCGTCCGCGGCGGGGGCCGGCCGCTCGTCGAGCCAGCCGAGCCCGATCAACCTTCCGGAGTCGGCCAGTTGGTGGTGCACCGCGTCGGCGAGTTCCGCGAGGACGGTGCGGCCGGTGCGCTGCCAGGCGCCGGCCTCGGGCAGGGCCCGGTCGACGAGGACCACCGCGTCGCGGTCCAAGGCGGTGCCGGCCAGCAGGTCGCCGTGGCGTTCGAGGAACGCGGCCAGCAGCCGCAGGCCCTCGGCGTTGGCCTGGTGGGCCCCGCCCTCGGCGAGCGGTGCGCCCGGGGTGTACGGCGGTGCGTGCAGGGCGGGGTCCACCCCTTCGGCGCGCAGCCCGTCGGGGTCCATGTCGACCAGCGGGCCCCAGTTCTCCGTGGCGCAAGCGGTGTAGACGCTGACGGTGGTGGAGCCCAGGAGGAGGGCCAGCAGGGCGTTGAAGACGGGGGTCGCCGGCCGGGCGAAGGACTCGTCGGTCCAGGTGAACCCCCAGTTCGCCTCGACGACGTCGGTGCCGCCGAGGAGGATCCCGGCCAGGTGGGAGCCGAAGGCTGCGGTCTCCCTGGCCGGGTTGCCGATCCATTCGGTGTGGCCGACGAAGTACCCGGAGCCCTGCACGGCGCGCTGCCGGGCGGCCCAGGCGTCGAGGGCGGCGCGCGGTGCGGCGACCGCGGTGAGGGGGACGTTGGCCAGCCGGGCCGGGCCTTCGGGGAAGAGCGCGGAGATCCGGTCCCACAGGTCGACGATGGCGTGCCCGGACCAACGCGACCACTGCTGTCGCGTGGCGCTGGTCCACCGGGTGACGTCCTCGGTGGCGAGGGCGGCCTCGTCGGGCAGGCCGCGTCCGGTCAACCAGCGGGCGAAGGCCCGACGGGCGGCCGGCGAGGCGTCCTGGGCGTCCACGGGGAGGTGGGCGTCGCCGCAGGTGCCCTCGTTGCCGAGCTGGAGGGCGACGACGGGGCCGTCGGGGGCGGCGGCCCGGGTGACGACCTCGTCGGCGACGGCCTTCAGCCAGGTCTCGGTCTCGGCCTGGACGGCCGGGTCGAGGAGGCTGGGCAGCGGCTCGCCCTGGGAGGTGAGGACGGCGCCGTCCAGCCCCTGGTAGGGGGTGTGTCCGGGGCCGCAGAGGCGGTCGGGCAGCCCGCCGAGCTGGACCTCGGCGTGGATGAAGGGGCCGGGCTTGAGGAGGACGCCCAGTCCGGCGGCGGCGGCCAGCTCCAGCAGTCCGACGATGTCGCGCTGCGGGTCGGTCTTCCCGGTGAAGTCGAAGGAGCGGTCGTCCTCCTGCGCACCCGTTTCGTGGAAGCGCCACGGGAGGTAGCAGGAGACGACGTCCACGCCGAGGGCCCGCAGTTCGCGCAGGTCGGCGCCCCAGTTGGCGGGGGCGGCCCGGTAGTAGGGGTACTCGCCGACGACGACGGGCCGGGTGGTGCCGGGGACGAGCGCTCCGGCGAGCGTGGTGCGCGGGACGGGGCTCATGCGGCCGCTCCGTCGTGCGGGGGTACGAGGACGACCTTCAGGGCGGTGTACTCGGCGCCGGGGACGGCGGCGAGGGCCTTGAACGCCTCTTCGTGGTCGGCGAGGGCGAAGCGGTGGGTGACCACGCGCTCCAGCGGCAGCTGCCGGGCGAGCTCGACGGCCTTGGGGAAGATCATGCTGTTGTAGTCGCCGGCGCCGATGATCTGCAGGCCGCGCTGGAGCAGGGTGAGGGGCCGGACGGTGGCGGAGGCGTTGCTGTTGAAGCCCATGACGACGACGCGGCCGCGCACGGCGGCGTAGCCGATGCTCTGCTCGAGGAGGTTGCCCACGGAGTCGACGACGAGGTCGCCGCGTTCGGTGAGGGCCGGGTCGTCCGGGGTGTGGACGGTGACGCGGCCGCCGAACTCGGGGGCGTCGAAGATCTCCTGGCCGAGCCGGCCGCGTACCGGGTCGGGTTCGACGAGGAGGACCGTCGCGCCGTAGCGCTGGGCGGCCATGGCGGTGACCACGCCCATGGGGCCGCCACCGACGACGACGGCGGTCTCGCCGGCCGCCAGGCGGCCGGCCTCGATGTTGTTGAGTGCGCAGGCGAGCGGTTCGACGACGACGGCGCGGTCGAAGTCCATGTCTTCGGGGATCGCGTGGCAGAAGAGCTCGGGGAGGCGGATGAACTCGGCGAAGGAGCCGTCGTAGTCCAGGCCCACCTCGGTGCCGGCCTTGTGGCCGCAGAAGTTCCAGTGGCCTTCGAGGCAGGTGGGGCAGTTTCCGCAGTACAGGGTGGGGTTGACGATGACCCGGTCGCCGACGGCGAAGCGGGTGACGCCGGGGCCCGTGGAGTCGACGACGCCGACGGCCTCGTGGCCCATGACGACACCGGTCTCGGCCGGGAACTTGCCGACGAGGACGCTGCGGTCGGTCCCGCAGATGCCGCTCTGGGTGACGCGGATGATGACGTCGTCCGCGGCCAGCGGCTCCGGCTTGGGGTGGTCGACGAGGGCGAGCGTGCGGTCGGCGGTGAGCGTCAGTGCCTTCATGATTCCTCCCTCGCGGGCGCGGCGGCGGCGCGGCCCAGGTCCCAGCGGATGGTGTCGAGCAGTTGCTCGTGGAGTTCGGGGGTGGCGGCGGCGATGCAGGACTTCTGGTTCATCGGGCCGAGGTCCACCAGGGACGTGCTGCCGAGGTCGTCGCCGTAGGCGTCGGTGATGACGACGCCGGCCTGCCGGGCGAGGTAGACGACGGCGGCGATGTCGTAGGGGAAGAGGTGCAGGATCGAGCCGCGGCCGACCCGCAGGAACGCCTCTTCGGTGTCGGGGTGGTCGCGCAGCACGCGGTTGCCGATGTCGACGTAGGCGTCGAGCTGGCCGGTGATGATGCGGGAGATGGAGAAGGTGCTGCTGTTGAAGACGAAGATGCCGCCGGTGTTGGCCGAACGGTCCACGAGGTGGCCGTACGCCTCGGTCATCAGGTCCATCGGGTGGCCGTTGAACTCGATCGACCAGAACATGTGGGTCGGGTCGGTGTTCCGGCTCAGCCGCGGGACCGGGGTGGCGAATCCGCCGCTGTCGAGACCGCCGGTGTCGTCGCCGTAGAGCCATGCGCCGCTCTTGATCTCGACCAGGCAGGCGGCGTCGACGTCGGCGAGGGTGGGTTTGCCGTCCCCGTAGGGGGCGGCCGCGATGGACACCATGCCCATTTCGAGGCCGGCCGAGGTGGGGCGGGTGCCGTCGATCGGGTCGACGACGAGGAGGACCTGCGGCTCGGGGGCGAGCTCCACGTAGGAGCCGTCCTCGGTGTAGAGGGCCGCGGGAACGTGGGCGTGCTCGCGCAGGTAGTCCAGTACGGCCTGCTCCGCCACCTCGTCGACGTCGAACTGGGCGTCGCCGCCGGGCGAGTCGCCGTGGACGCTGCGCTCGCGGCCGGTGGCCTCGTAGGCGAGGAGTTCGGCGCGGACGTGCTGTCCGAGGGAGATGAGCAGCCGCTTCATCGGGTTGTCGGCGGCCAGCGGATCGTCGGCCGTCACCGGGGTGTCGGCGGTCGTCGGGGTGTCGGCGGTCATCGGGCCAGCTCCGCGAGGAAGAGGTTCTCGAGCTTGTCGCAGATCTCCTCGGCCTGGTCCATGGTGAGGATCAGCGGCGGGCGGATCTTGAGCACGTTGCCGTAGCCGTAGCGCGAGGTGCGCAGGATCAGGCCGTGGTCCATGGCCTTGGTGGCCAGGTGGTTGGTGAGCTTCACGGCGGGCTTGCCGTCGGCTTCGGCGATCTCGAAGCCGATCATCAGTCCGACGCCGCGGACGTCGACGATCTGCGGGTAGCGGCGCTTCATGTCGTCGAGGCGCTGCATGATGTAGTCGCCGGTGCGGGTGACGTTCGCCAGGAACGCGGGCTGCCGCACGATGTCGAGGGTGGCGTTGGCCGCAGCGGCGGCCAGCAGGTTGGCGCCGTAGGTGAAGGAGTGGTGGTTCGCGGGGAGGCCGGCGAGCCGCTCGTTGGTGATGATGGCGGCGACCTGCGCACCCGATCCGCCGAGGCCCTTGGCCGTGGTGATGGCATCGGGTTCGACGTCGAAGTACTGGGCGGCGAACATGTGGCCGGTACGGCCGATGCCCGTCTGGATCTCGTCGAATATGAGGGCGATGTTCTGCTCGTCGCAGAAGGCTCGCAGTTTCTGCATGTAGCCGTCCGGCGGAACGATGTTGCCGCCGTTTCCGGAGATCGGCTCGATGAGTAAGGCGGCGACCCGGCCGGAGCTGGCGTAGTCGACGAAGTCCTCCAGCCGGTCCACGCACATCATCCCGCAGGAGCCCTCCTTCTGCCCGTAGAAGCAGCGGAAGCAGTACGGGTCGGGAACCTGGAGGCTGCCGGGGAAGAGGTTCGGGAACGGCTCGCGGCGGAACGCGTTGCCGGACATCGACGTCATCATCATCGTCTGGCCCACGTGGCTGCGGAACAGCGTGATGACCTCGGACTTGCCGGTGGCCATCTGGGCCATCTTGATGGCGCCCTCGTTGGCGGCGGAGCCGCCGGAGACCTTGGGATGGACCTTCGTCAGGTTGTCCGGGGAGACCTCGACTAACCGCTGGACCAGGCCGTTGACCGGATCGCTCTGGTAGGAGGAGGTGATGTGGACCACCTTGTCGAGCTGGTCCTTCATCGCGGCGACGACGGCCGGGTGGGAGTATCCCAGGCTCAGGTTGAAGGTCGCCGACGCGCAGTCGAGGTAGCTCTTGCCGTCCTCGTCGTAGAGGTAGACACCCTCGCCCCGCGCCATCTTGTAGTCGCTGACGGGGTAATAGATGTGCTCGGTAACGTCCTTGGTTTCCATCGGTCCCTCTCACACGGGTCGTTCGAGACGTCAACACGTCGAAGAATGGACGGCAGAATTGCAGTTCACGTCCAGTGGAAAAGAATTCGGATACGGCGACTTGATGCCGGTGGGGGGCGGCCCGGATACTTCACCCGTTGGAGACAGGGATCTCGTGGCAGCGCCTTCTCTTTCATCTGATCACATTCCAACTCGGCCTGACAAGTGACCATTTGGAAATGCGGATCTTTTTACTCCCTTTACCGTCCGGTTTCTCTACCCGGGAAAGGAGAGGGCGCCGGCGGAGCCGCTCGGGGAACGGGGCACGGCCGTCGCGGCGTGCGCGACGGGCAGCCCGGCCGGCCCCGGTGCGGCCACGGCCCGCAGGGTGCGCCGGGACGCCTTGTCCCGGGACAGGGCGGGCCGGCACAGGTGATGCAGTCCGGGTCGGGGGCGGCGAGCGCCGCGGGACCGAGGCGTTCCGCCCAGTCGGACGGCGCCGTCACGTCAACGCCGCCTCCAGCGCGACCAGTAGTTCCTCCGGCGAGGTGAACACGTGGCCCTGGAGGCCGAGTCTGCGTGCCGCGTCCACGTTCTCGGCCCGGTCGTCGACGAACAGGATCTCTCCGGGCGGCAGCCCGAGTTCGCGGACGCACCACTCGTAGGCGGCGGGTTCGGGCTTGGCGCTGCCGATCCGGCAGGAGAGTCCGCGGACCGCGAACCGCTCCAGCCACGGCTGGGTGGCCTCGTACCGGGCGGCCAGGTCCTCGGGGATGTTGGAGAGGAGGCCGAGCACGAGCCCCTGGTCGGCGAGGAGGCCGAGCAGGTCCACCATGCGCCGGTCGATCTCGCTCCAGCTGGCGAGGTCGGCGGCGGTCAGCTCCTCGGTCAGCCGCCCGTCGAGCGGGACGTCCAGGTGCGCGAAGACCGCTCGCCAGTAGCCGGGCCCGGTGACCTCGCCGCGGTCGTAGGGGGGTCGCTCGGACCAGTACGCCGCCCAGAAGCGGTCGGGGTCGGCACCGGCCGTGCGTTCCAGGACGGCCGTGGACTCGGGCGACTGGACACGCGCGATGACACCGAACATGTCAAAGAGGACGGCTTTCATCCTTCGGTTCCTCACGTTCTACGGGTTCAGGGGTGTGGTGACGGCGTCCGTGCGCCCGGAGTCGCGCGGGCCGGGCACGCCCCCAGGGTCGGGGGCGTTGCGGCGCAGCCACAGGCTCAGCGCGCCGCAGACGACGGCGAGCAGGAACAGCAGGAGCGGCACCGTCTTCACCTCCATCGTGTCGATGACGGCGCCGAGCAGCGGCGGGAACGCCACGCCGCCGATCATCGAGGCGGCGATCACATAGGCGCCTGCGGCGCCCACGCCGGGCACGGCGCGGTTCAGCCAGGGCAGGCAGGTGGGGAAGATCGGCGCGATCATCAGGCCGACGCCGAAGTACGCGTACGGGGCGAACGCCGGGACCGTCGCCAGGAGGAGGAAGCCGGCCATGCCGACGCAGCAGACGAGGAGGATCGACGGCGCGGACCAGCGCAGGCTGATCGGCGCGGCGACGAACCGGCCGAGGGTCATGGCGGCCCAGTAGGCGGAGGTCGCGGTCGCTGCGGTGGCGGCCCCGTACCCGACGGCTTCGAGGTGGGTGGGCTCCCAGCCGCCGACGCCGGTCTCGATGGCGACGTGCAGGACGTAGATGCCGATGAACACCCCGATGATCGGGAGCACCCGGGCGCCTCCCGCCGGGGCGCCGTCCACGGGGGCGGGGGCGGGCTCCCGGGCGGCCACCCCGCCGAGGGTGACGAGGATCAGCAGGCTGATCACGCCGGTGCCGATGAAGATCTCCGGATAGCTCTCCGCCCCGAGCCAGCCGATCAGGGCGGGACCGGCGATCGCACCGATGCCGAAGTGCCCGTTCAGCAGGTTGAGCATGGCGGTGCTGCGGTGGCCGAAGCCGACGGCGAAGAGCTGGTTGAGGCCGTAGTCGATGCCGCCGAAGCCCAGGCCGATGACGAAGGTGCCGGCGAGGGCGAGGGTCCAGCTCGGGGAGAAGGCGAAGGCGGCGGCACCCACGGCCATCAGCACGTAGGAGCCGCCGAGCAGCACCCGGTTGTTCAGGCGGCCCCGCAGGAGGTGGTAGATCAGCACCCCGAGGAGGGCGCCGACGAAGTGGGCGCTGAGGCTGAGCCCGGCCACGGCCGGGCTGATGCCGAACTCGTCCCGCAGGGCCGGGATCGCCGGACCGTAGAGCGCTTGGAGGGCGCCGACCACCACGAACGCCAGGCACGAGGCGACGATCGCGACGGTGGTGAGGAGGGGTTTCCCTCCTTCTGGCAGGTCGGCCTCACGGGTGGCGGTCATGGCTCTCCTCATCGGTCACGGCCGAATGAACACGATCAATGTTCACAACGGCAGGAAGTTCCCCCTACTCCGCTCAAGTTACACATCACGAATGTTCATTTCAACAGTTTGAATGTTCGAAACGCACATCCTGGCGGCCCTCCGCCCCCATCTGTGCTAAAAGCAGACACATGAACGTGATGGAGAGGCACAAGTTCGTCGTGGAACTGCTCGTGCAGCAGAACCGCGCGACGGTGGCCGAGCTGGCCCTGGCCACCGGGGCGTCCGAAATGACCATCCGCCGGGACCTGGAAGTACTGGAGTCCCGGGGAGCACTGCGCCGCGTGCGCGGCGGCGCGGTGAGCAGCCTGCCCGGCGGAGTCGAGCCCCCCTACGCGATCCGGGCCATGTCCGGAACGCGGACCAAGGAGCGACTGGCGCGCGCCGTGGTCGAACTGCTCACCGACGGCGAGACCGTCGCGCTGGACACGGGCACGACCGCCGCGGCCATCGCCAAGGCCATGGCGGACCGTCAGCTCACCGTCACCCCCCTCTCACTGCACGCGGCCTTCACCCTGTCCGCACACCCCGGCATCCAACTGGTGATGCCCGGCGGGCAGGTGCGCCCCGAGGAGCTGTCCTTCTACGGCCACGCGCCCGTGCAGACCTTCAAGGACCTGTGCTTCGACACGTTCATCCTGGGCTGCTGCGGTGTCGACCCCGTCCAGGGAGCCACCGCCTACAACCTCGACGACGTCCAGGTGAAGCGGGCGGCGGTCGCCGCGGCGCAGCGCGTGATCCTGGTCGCGACCGCCGACAAGATCGGCCGCGCCGCGCTGGGCCGCATCTGCTCCATGGAGGAGATCGCCCTCGTCGTGACGGACGCCCCCGCGGACTCCCCCGCGGTCGAGGCCCTGCGCGACCAGGGGGTCGAGGTGGTTCACCCGGCGGACGACTGAGCCCGACGGCCGACCCGGGCGGCCCCGACGGACGGGCCCGATGGACGGGCCCGCCGGTCGTCTGGGATCCATGCGTTCGTGCCTTTCCTGCACGGTGCGCAGCCCCGATCGGCGCGCCCCGCCCCAGCATCGAGCGGCAGACGGCCGCCCGCCAATGGGATGCGACCGTCGTCTTACCGACTGTCAGAAAGACGACAGCAAGGGCTTGCTGCAACTTTTCGTAGGGCTCCTACGTCTTCCGGCCATCCCCGCGGAGGCACGTCGTCCGGCTCACCGATTCGCGCCGGCCGGCGAATTCCGCTACGGATCAAGGGTCTTGCGCCGACCTCCCGGCAAGCCCCGCGCACGGAAAGCGTGTCCGATACACGTTCCCGGGGCGGCGGGCCGGAGCGGAGTCTCCTAGCATCGCGATCGCGACGGATGCGAACGAGAGGGCAGCGAAATGAAATCAGGCGCGCCGAAACAGCCGCAGGACCGTGACCGACCCCAGGAGCTCACGTCCGAGGAGATGGCCCTCTACCGGGAGTTCGCAGAACACGGCCCCCTCCAGGAAAGCCAGCTGCTCGCCCGGGCGGAACCCGCCGCCATGGCCCGTACCCTCGACGCCCTCGTCTCCAGCGGCCTGGTCCAACAGATCGGCCCCGACTGCCTTGCAGCCACCAACCCCACCGACGTGTCGGCGCGGTTGCTCAAGCAGTGGGAGGAACGCGTCCAGGGGGCCCAGCTCGACCTGCTGCGCATGCGGGGGCAGCTCGCGGAACTGGCCATCGTGCACGCCGCACGCCAACGCACCCTGGAGGGGCCGCCGCTGGAACGCATCGAGTCGGCGGACGAACTCCAGCGCATCCTCGACCGGCAGGCCGCCGCGTGCACGCAGGAGGTGCTCTGCGCCCAGCCGGGCGGCCCCCTGCCCGAGGTCGAACTGCGCCGCGCCCGCGTCCGGCACCGGGACCTGCTCTCCCGTGGTGTCCCGGTACGCACGCTGTACCAACACTCGGCCCGGTTCGACCCGCCGACCGTGCGGTACGAGACGGAGCTGGCGGCTCTCGGGGCCGAGGCGAGGACGGTCTCCGGCGGCCTGGCCCGATGCCTGGTCTTCGACCGGTCCCTGCTCGCCCTCCCGCTCCCGGAGACCGCGGGCGGGGCACTGCTCGTCCGCAGCCCCGACCTGGTCGCGTTCGTCGCCGAGCTGTTCGACCTGCTGTGGGCGACCGGCGAACGCATCGGCAAACCGCGCGAGAAGGCCTTCATCCAGGACGTCGCCGACCAGGCGAAACGATCCGTGCTGCAGCACCTGATGCAGGGCGACGACGACCGCGCCACGGCCCGCGCCCTGGGCATCTCGGTGCGCACCTGCCAACGCCACGTCTCCGCCATCATGCGTCAGCTCGGCGCGACGAGCCGCTTCCAGCTCGGCTACTTGGCGCACCAACACGGGCTGCTCGCCCCCGACGGACCGGACACCGCCCGTACGGTCGTCCCGACATCGATGTCACATCCCGCGCCCGCGCCGGCCGCTCCCGAGTCCGCGGGGTGCGCCGCGGACCGCAGCACCTGGATCCACCTGTCACGGGATCGCGGTACCGGGGAGTTCTCCGAGCGAATCGGGTGTCGTCAAGAGGCGTATTAGTGGGACTTTCGGGACCGTCCGGCCGTCGCGGACAGTGGCCTCACGTCGTCGTTGATCGACCGATCCGACTGAGGAGACTGACCACCGCATGGCCACTCACGACCGCGGGCCGCTGCCCCTGACCCCGCCGCAGAACGGCGTCTGGTTCGCGCAGCAGCTCGACCCCACCCATCTCGACTACACCATCGCCGAGTACCTGGAGATCCGCGGGGCGGTGGATCCGGAGCTGCTCGCCGAGGCGGTGCGCACGACGGTGGCCGGAACCGAGACGCTGTGCGTCCGCTTCGCCGAGGTGGACGGAGTGGTGTGCCAGATACCCTCCGGTCCGCCGCCGCTGCGGATGGAGACGGCCGACGTCAGTGACCACCCGGACCCGGACGCCGAGTCCGAGCGGCTGATGCGCGCCGAGCTGGCCCGGCCGACGGACCTGGCGACCGGTGACGTGTGCCGGCACCTCCTGGTGCGGACCGGTCCGGCGACGTACCGCTGGATGCAGGGGTACCACCACCTCGTCGCGGACGGGGTCACCGGTTCGATCCTGGCCCGGCGGACCGCCGAGGTGTACTCGGCGCTCGTCGCGGGAGAGCCCGTACCGGCCCCGGAGTCCACGCCGTGGGAGCAGATCGTGGCCGGGGAGGAGGAGTACGCCCGCTCCGAACGGTCGTCGGTCGACCGGGAGTTCTGGCGGGGCCGGCTGGACGGCGCCCCCGAGCCCGTGTCCTTCACCGGCAGCGTCCCGGCGCCCGCGTCGGGTACCACGGTGCGGGTGAGCGGCGAGCTCGACCCCGCCGATGCCCGTACCCTGCGCGATGCCGCGCGCCGACACGGCACGCGCTGGTCCGCGCTGGTGATGGCCGCGGCCGCCGCCCACCTGCACCGCGCGGGCGCCACGGAGGACGTGGTCCTGGGCCTACCGGTCACCGGCCGCACCACACCGGACGCCCGCCGGACACCCGGCATGTTCTCGAAGGTCCTGCCGCTGCGGCTGGCGGTGACCGGGGACACCACGGTCGGCGAACTGCTCCGCCACACCTCCGCCGGCATCAAGGAGGCCCTGCGCCACCAGCGGTACCGGATCGAGGAACTCACCGGAACCGGGCCCCGGCTGTGGGACGCCGCCGTCAACCTCATGTCCTTCGACTACGAGCTGTCGTTCGCCGGCGCGCCCGCCTCCGCGCACAACCTCTCGGTCGGCCCCGTGGAGCACGTCTCCCTCAACGTCTACGACCGCGGTGGCGACAGCCCGCTGACCGTGCAGGCCGAGGGCGACGCCGCCGACGTCGGCCCGGCGGAACTCGACGCGCTGCGCGTGCGGTTCACCCGCTTCCTCGTCGCGCTCGCCACGGCCGACGACGAGGCCCCGGTGAGCTCGCTGCCCTTCCTCACCGCCGAGGACGAGAAGCAGCTCGCCGCTTTCGCGGAGGGCGGCGTCGACCCGGCCCCCGGGGACGGGCTGCTGCACACGCTCTTCGAGGAGGAGGCGGCGCGCACCCCTGACAAGGTGGCCGTGATCTGCGCCGATCAGGAGGTGACGTATCGTCAACTCGATGCCTGGGCGGCGGACATCGCGGACCGGCTGGGTCGGGCCGTGGATCCGGGCACGCCGGTCGGCGTGTGCGTGGAGCGCTCCCCCGCGATGGTCGCGGCCCTGCTCGGCGTCCTGAAGGCGGGCGGCTGCTACGTACCGCTCGACCCCGGCCTGCCGCCGGAGCGCATCGCCTACATCGTGCGCGACGCGGGGCTGGGCACGATCGTCGCCGGGCCCGGTAGCCTCGACCGGCTGCCGGTCGACCTCGCGTCCGTGGTCGACCCGGGAACGGTGAGCGGCCGGACGGGCGGCAACCGGGCGGGCGCAGCAGTGCCGGCCGCGTCCGCCGCGTACCTGCTGTACACCTCCGGCAGTACGGGCGAGCCGAAGGGCGTCGTCGTCCCGCACGCGGCGGCGGTCGACTTCGTCCACGGCCACCTCGCCCTGTGCGGCGCGGGCGGCAGCGGCGCGGGCGGCAGCGGCGCGGGCGGCAGCGGCGCATCCGGATCAGGTGACACCGAGCGCTTCCTCGGCTTCGCCTCGCTCTCCTTCGACGTGTCCGTCCTGGACGTCTTCGGCGCGCTGCTGAGCGGTTCCACCCTGGTCCTGGCCACCGAAGCCGAACGGGTCGACGTCGACCGCCTCCAGGCCCTGCTCGCCGAGCACGCGGTGACCGTCGCCGATCTCCCGCCGGCGCTCCTGCCGCTGCTGGACCCGGCCGCCCTGCCCGCACTGCGGTTCCTGTCCACGGGCGGCGAGGCCCCGTCGGGGGACGCCGTCGACCGCTGGGCGGTGGACGGCCGCGAGGTCTGGAACGCGTACGGGCCCACCGAGGCCGCCGTGTCCGTCACCATGCACCGGGTGGTTCCGCCCTCGTACGGCCGGATCCCGCCCATCGGGCGGCCGATGGCCAACCACCGCGCCTACGTGGTCGACCGGGCGCTGCGGCTGCTGCCGCCGGGCGCGACCGGCGAGCTGTGCGTGGCCGGTGCCGGTCTGGCTCGGGGATACGCGGGACGCGCCGCCATGACGGCCGACCGCTTCGTGCCCGACCCCTTCTCCGGCGTTCCCGGTGCGCGGATGTACCGGACGGGCGACCTCGTGCGCTGGTCGGCGCGGGGCGAACTGGAGTTCCTCGGACGGGTGGACCGACAGGTCAAGATCAACGGGCACCGGATCGAACTGGGCGAGATCGAGGCGGTGCTCGGCCGGCAGCCCTCGGTGGGGCAGGCCGCGGTCGTGGTGCACGCCCCCGCGGGCGAGGCCCGACGGCTCGTCGCCTTCGTGGCGCCGCCGGGCGACGGTGG
This sequence comes from Streptomyces sp. NPDC091682, assembly GCF_044756625.1. Classification (NCBI taxonomy): domain Bacteria; kingdom Bacillati; phylum Actinomycetota; class Actinomycetes; order Kitasatosporales; family Streptomycetaceae; genus Streptomyces; species Streptomyces sp. NPDC091682. The sequence goes on from NZ_JBIVTH010000011.1 coordinate 35,583, forward strand.
CCCGGCGCCCGAACCGGACCTGCTCGCAGCGGAGTTGGGTCGCCTCCTGCCGACCTACATGGTGCCCCGCACCTTCGTGGCGGTGGACCGGCTACCCCTCACCGCGAGCGGCAAGGTGGACCGCGCCCGGCTGCACGTACCCGAGGCCGCGGACCGTCCGGAGCGCCCCGAGCGTGCCTACGGCGCCACCGAGTTGGCCCTCGCGGCGCTGTTCTCCGAGGCCCTCGGTACCGCCGCCACCCCCGACGACAACTTCTTCGAGCTCGGCGGCGACAGCATCGCCGCCCTCAGCCTGACCAGCCGGGCCCGGGCCCGGGGCTTCTCCTTCACCCTGCGCGAGGTGTTCGCGCACAAGACGGCGGCCGCCCTCGCCGCGGCCGTCGGCGAGCCGGCCCCCGGTGCCTCCGAGGCCGCCGGTCCGGCCGTCACGGAGCACGGTCCCCTTCCCGCGACCCCGGTCATGCGCTGGCTCCTCGACGGGCCGGGCCCGATCGGGCGCTTCAGCCAGTCCATGGTGCTGGCCCTGCCCGAGGGTGCGGACGACGCCACGCTCGTACGGGTCCTGCAGTCGGTCGTGGACCGGCACGGGGCGCTGCGCCTGGGCGTGACCACCGGACCCGAGGGCCCGCTGTGCACGGTGGGCGAGCCCGGTTCCGTCGACGTGTCCCGGCTCTACCGCACCGTCGGTGCCGCGGGGTCGGACGGGTCCGCCCGCGCCGCGATCGTGGCGCAGGCGGCACGGGAGGCGGCCGGACAACTGGATCCCGCGGCCTCGGTGATGCTGCGAGCGGTGCGCTTCGATGCCGGTGGGGCGTCGCCGGACCGACTGCTGCTGTGCGTGCACCACCTGGCCGTGGACGGGGTGTCCTGGCGGATCCTGACGGCGGACCTGGCCGCGGCCTGGGAGGCCGCCGTCGCCGGGCGTCCGCTGCCGGCCTCGGACGGGGAGGTCTCGTTCCGTGCGTGGGCCCACCACCTCGAACTCCAGGCGCGTTCCCCGGAAGTGCTCGCCGAACTCCCGTTCTGGCGCTCGACCTTGGAGACCCCCGGGGCCGGCGCGGACCTGCAGGAACCCTGGCACCGGGTCCCCGACCCGGCACGGGACACCGCGGGCACCGCCCGCACCCTGACGCTCGACCTGCCCGCCGAGGTCGCCGGCCCGCTGCTGACGCGGGTGCCCGGCGCGCTGCGCACCGGTCCGGCCGAGGTGCTGCTCGCGGGCCTGGTCCTCGCGGGCCACCGGCTGCGCTCCCCCGGCAGCGCCCCGGGGTCGTTGCTGGTCGACCTGGAGGGCCACGGCCGCGTCGACCGCACCGGCCGTCACGACCTGGCGCGCACGGTCGGCTGGTTCACCACCCAGTACCCGGTCCGGTTCGACCTGGACGGCCTCGACCTGGACGCGGCGGCCCGGGGCGGCGACGCCCTCGCCGAGCTGGTCGCCCGCATCCACGCGGCGGTCGCCTCCGTACCGGACCACGGCACGGGCTTCGGTCTGCTGAGCCGGCTCGATCCGCGGAGCGCCGCACAGCTGTCCGGCCTCCCCCGCCCCGGCGTCCTGTTCAACTACCTGGGCCGGTTCGCCGGCGGGGACGGGGCGCCCTGGAACCCGGCCCCCGAAGCGGGCGGACTGCGGGCCGACGTGGATCCGGCGATGCCCGTCGAACACGCCCTGCAGATCGACGCCATGGCCGTGGACGGCGCCGACGGTCCCTCCTTCACCGCGGTGGTCACCCATCCCCGCGCCCTGCTGACCGATGCCGAGGCGGACGCCCTGGTGGCGGCTTGGGACGAGGCCCTGCGCCTACTGGCCGGCTGGACCGGCGCCCCCCGGCCGCGCCGCCTCACCCCCCGCGACCTGCCGCTGGTACGGCTGACACAGCCGGAGACCGACGCGCTGGCCGCGCGTTACCCGGGGCTCGCCGACGTTCTGCCGCTCTCGCCGCTCCAGGAGGGCCTGTTCTTCCACTCCGCCTTCGACACGGGCGCGATGGACGCCTACACCGGCCAGATCGTCCTCACCCTGGACGGCGCCCTGGCCGAAGACGCCCTGCGGACGGCCTGTGACCGGCTGCTGCGCCGCCACACCGCGCTGCGCTCCGCCTTCACCGACCAGGGTCTGGACCGGCCGGTGCAGATCGTCGTCGAGTCCGCCGGAGCGCCGTGGGAAGCCGTTGACCTCGGCGGGCTCGGCTCGGCCGACCGGCAGCAGGAGTGGGAGCGGCTGCTCGCGGCCGACCGGGCCCGCCGCTTCGACCTGGAGCGGCCGCCGCTGGTGCGCTTCACCCTGGTCCGGTTCGGCGCGGGCGAGCACCGGCTGGTCATGACGAACCACCACATCGTGTGGGACGGCTGGTCCTCGGCGGTGCTGCTGCGCGAACTGCTCACCGGGTACGCCGAACACGCCCCGGGCGCCGGGGACGGCGCGGTCGCGGAAGCGGTCCCGTACCGCTCGCACCTGGACTGGCTGGCCCGCCAGGACGACGGCGCCGCGGAGGCGGCGTGGAGCGGTGCGCTCGCCGGGCTGGAGGAGCCGACCCTGCTGGGCGCGGCCGACCCGAACCGGATCGACGCGCTGCCCGAGCGGGCCACGGTCGAGCTGTCGGCGGAGCTCACGACGCGGCTCGCCGCGCGGGCCCGTACCGCGGGCGTAACCCTCAACAGCGTGGTCCAGGGCGTCTGGGCGGTCCTGCTGGGCCGGGTGACCGGGCGGGACGACGTGGTGTTCGGCGGGACCGTCTCCGGGCGGACCGCGGACGTCGCGGGCATCGAGGAAATGGTCGGCCTGCTGATCAACACCCTGCCCGTGCGGTTCCGGATCCGGGAGGACGAGCCGCTGCTGGCGGCGCTCGCCCGGTTCCAGGACGAGCAGGCGGAGCTGATGGACCACCAGCACGTCGGGCTCGCCGGCATCCAGCGGGCGGCGGGTCTGGGCGCCCTGTTCGACACCACGGTCGTCGTCGAGAACTATCCGCTCGACCTGGAGTCGATGCGGGACCTGGCCGGTGGGCCGCGGCTGACCGGGGTGGAGGGCTCGGACGCCACGCATTACACCGTCAACCTCATCGTGCTGCCCGGGGAGCGGCTGCGGCTGCACCTCGACCACCGCACGGACGTCCTCGACGCACGGACGGCCCGCAGCCTGGGCGAGGCGCTGGAGCGGCTGCTGACGGCCGTGGCCGACGCCCCCTCCACCCCGGTCGGCGAGGTGGACCTGCTCTCCGCGGAGCAGCACCGGCTGATCCGGGAGTGGAACGGCACGGCCGTGCCCGTCCCCGACACCACGCTGGTGGAGCTGTTCGAACAGCAGGTGGCCCGGACGCCCGGCGCCCCGGCGACCGTCTTCCGCGGCGAGCGCCTGTCGTACGCCGAACTCGACGCCCGCGCCGAGCTGCTGGCCGGTCAGCTGTCCGCCCGGGGCGCCGGTCCGGAGCGGATCGTCGCGGTCGCCCTGCACCGCTCCACCGAGATGGTGGTCTCTCTGCTGGCCGTGCTGAAGTCGGGCGCCGCCTACCTTCCGGTGGACCCCTCGCTGCCGGCGGACCGGATCGCGTACCTGCTGTCCGACGCCGAGCCCGTGCTGCTGCTCGCGGACCACGCGGTGGCCGCGACGCTGCCGGCCGCGGCGGACCTGCCCCGGCTGGATCCGGGGGCCGTCCACGACGGGACCACCGGTACGGTGCGCCGGGCCCCGCTGCCCGCGCACCCCGCGTACGTGATCTACACGTCCGGGTCGACAGGGCGGCCCAAGGCCGTCGTCGTGGAGCACTCGGCCATCGTCAACCGGTTGCTGTGGATGCAGGACCGGTACCGGCTGGGCTCGGACGACCGGGTGCTCCAGAAGACCCCGTTCGGCTTCGACGTCTCGGTGTGGGAGTTCTTCTGGCCGCTGCTGACCGGCGCCGCCCTGGTGGTCGCCGAGCCGGGCGGGCACAAGGACCCCGCCTACCTCACCCGGGTGATCCAGGAGGAGGCGGTCACCACCGTCCACTTCGTCCCGTCCATGCTGGCCGCGTTCGTGGAGGATCCCGAGGCGGGCCACTGCCGGTCGCTGCGCCGGGTCGTGTGCAGTGGCGAGGCGCTGCCGGAGGAGCTGAAGAACCGCTTCCTCGACGTGCTCGACGTGCCCCTGCACAACCTGTACGGGCCCACCGAGGCGGCCGTGGACGTCACGCACTGGGACTGCCGCCGCGAGGAGAGCGGGCCCGTACCGATCGGCCGTCCGATCTGGAACACCTCGCTGTACGTGCTCGATCCGCGGGGGCGGCCCGTGCCGGTGGGGGTCGCGGGCGAGCTGTTCCTGGCGGGCGCGGGCCTGGCCCGCGGGTACCTGCGCCGCCCGGCGCTGACCGCGGAGCGGTTCCCGCTGGACCCGTTCGGCCCGCCGGGCTCGCGCATGTACCGCACCGGCGACCTGGCCCGCCACCGGGCCGACGGCTCGGTGGAGTACCTGGGCCGCACCGACGACCAGGTGAAGATCCACGGCTTCCGGATCGAACTCGGCGAGATCGAGACGGCGCTGGGCCGCCTCCCGGGTGTCGGGCGGGCCGCGGTCGTGGTCCGCGAGGACGTTCCGGGCGAGCGCAGGCTCGTCGGGTACGTCGTCCCGGAGGCCGGGGCCGGGGCCGGGACGGCCGCGGCCCCGGACCCCGAGTCGATGCGCGCCGAACTGGGCCGCTCCCTGCCGGAGTACATGGTCCCGGTGCTGGTGGTCGTGGACGGGCTGCCCGTCACGGCGAACGGCAAGCTCGATCGCAGGGCGCTGCCGGCGCCCGCCGCGGCGGCCGCCGCCACCGGGTACGAGCCGCCCGCCGGGGAGACCGAGGAACTGGTCGCCATGGTCTGGGCCTCCGTACTGGACGCGCCGCGGATCGGCCGCCACGACGACTTCTTCGCCCTCGGGGGTCACTCGCTGAGCGCCACCCGGGTGGCGGCCCGACTGCGCCAGTCCCTCGGCCTGGACCTGCCCCTGCACACCCTCTTCGAACAGCGGACCGTCGCCGCCCTCGCCATGGCGGTCGAGACCGTGCTGCTGGCCGAACTGGAGGCCGAGACGGCCCCGTTCGCCGCCACCGCCGACGCCGTTCCTTCACTCGTACTTCAGGGAGAGACCTCGTGACCACCCAGGAGAGCCTGCCGGCCACCGGCACGGACAGCCGCCTGGCCGCCGCCCGCGAACTGCTGCGCCGCCGGGTGCGCGCCGCGCTGGACGACTCGGCGGCCGGTCCGGCCGCCGCGACCGCCCCGGCCCCGTCGGCCGACGGCCCCGCCGCCGAGCCCGTCGCCTCGTTCGCCCAGGAGCGGATGTGGCTGGTGGACCGGATGATGGACGGCACCCCCGGCTATGCGATCCCCGAGGTCGTACGGCTGCGCGGCCCCGTCCGCCCGGACCTGCTGCGCCGGAGCCTGACGGCCGTCGTGGCCCGCCACGCACCGCTGCGCACCGTCTTCGAGGAGCGCGACGGCGCCCCGCACCCGGTGGTCCTGCCCGCGCCGGAAGCCGTCCCGCTGCCGGTGCTGGACCTGGGCAGCGCCCCCCTCGCCGAACTGGAGGAGCGGGCCCACGCCCTGGCCCGCGAGGAGGTCCGCAGACCCTTCGACCTCGCGGCGGGCCCGCTGCTGCGCGCCCTGCTGATCCGGCTGGGCGCGGAGGACCACCTGCTGGTGCTGGTGGTCCACCACATCGCCACCGACGGCTGGTCCATGGGCCTGCTCTGGCAGGAGTTCTCCGCGGGCTACGCGGCCCTGCTCGGTGAGCGGCCCCTCCCGCACGTGCCGCTCCCCCTCGACTACCAGGCGTACGCCCGTACCCAGCGCGACCGGTTCGCGAGCGGTGCGATGAACGGACAGCTGCGCTGGTGGGAGGAGCGCCTCGCGGGGCTGGAGCCCCTCGAGCTGCCCGCGGACCGGCCCCGGCCCACCCGCCGCAGCGGCGACGGCGCCAGCCTGGACTTCACCCTCGACGCGACGCTCACCGCACGGCTGCGCGGGATCGCCGAGGGCTCCGGCGCCACCCTCTTCATGACCCTGCTGGCCGGCTTCCAGGTGGCCCTGGCCCGCTACGCCGGCCGCGCCGACATCGCCGTCGGCACTCCGGTGGCCGGGCGCGACCGGGTGGAACTGGAGCCCCTCGTCGGGTTCTTCGTCAACACCGTGGTGCTGCGCGCCGACCTGTCGGGCGATGCCGGGTTCCGCGAACTGCTCGGCCGGGTCCGCCGGGCGACGGTGGACGCGTACGACCACCAGGAGGTGCCCTTCGACCGGCTGGTGGAGCACCTGAGCCCCGAGCGCGTCGGCGACCGCAACCCGCTCGTGCAGGTGATGTTCGCGTCCGCCCCGGACGAGACGGCCGGACTGCGACTGCCGGGCCTGGACGCGCGGTCCGTGCGGACCGACTTCGGCGGATCGCTCTTCGACCTGAGCGTCTTCGTCTCCGAGGGCGCCGAGACCTGCTCCGGCTCGCTCGTCTTCGACACCGACCTGTTCGACCGGGCCACGGCCGAGCTCGTCCTCGGCCACTACCTGGAGCTGCTGGCCTCCGCCGCCGAGGAGCCCGACCGCCCCGTGGCCGAGCTGCTGCCCTCCGCCCCGACCGCGGCCCGGCTCGCGGCCGAGGGCCACGGCGCGGTCCGCCGGGACCTCGCCCCGGCCACCCTGGTGGAGCTGTTCGCCGAGCAGGTCCGGCGCACCCCCGGCGCCGAGGCCGTGGTCTGCGGCGCCGATCGCCTCGGCTTCGCCGAACTCGACTCCCGCTCCGACCTGCTGGCGGCCCGGCTGACCGCCGCCGGGGTGGGGCGCGAGACCCCCGTGGCCCTGCTGATGGAGCGCTCGGTCCACCTTCCGGTGGCGATCCTGGCCGTCCTGAAGGCCGGCGGGGTCTACGTCCCGCTCGGCGACGGGTTCCCCGTCGCCCGACTGCACTGGATGCTGGAGCGGACCGGCGCCCGCCTGCTGCTCGCCGATCCGGCGACGGCCGACCACGAGGCGGTCCGCACCTCGCCCGTGCCGGTGCTCGACGTGGGCGCCCCGGCGGACGGGATCCCGGCCGGCGCGCCGGGCCCGTACCCGCCCTGCGCGCCGGACCAGCTGGCGTACGTGATGTACACCTCCGGTTCCACTGGAGAGCCGAAGGGCATCGGCGTCACGCACGCCAACGTCGCGGCGCTCGCCCGCGACGCCGCCTTCGGCGCCGCACACCGGCGGGTGCTGGCCCACTCCCCGCTGGCGTTCGACGCCTCGACGTACGAACTGTGGGTGCCGCTGCTGTCCGGCGGACAGGTGGTCATGGCGCCGCCCGGCCGGATGGACACCGCGGCCCTGGCCGCACTGGTGGAGGAGCACCGGATCACCTCGATGTTCCTCACCGCCGCCCTGTTCAACCTGGTGGTCGAGGAGTGCGTGGAACTCCTGACCCACGTACGGGAGGTGTGGACGGGCGGCGAGGCCGCCTCTCCGCACTCCTTCGCCCGTGCCCTGGAGCAGGCTCCGGACACCGTCCTGGTCAACGTCTACGGACCCACCGAGACGACCACCTTCGCCACGGGCCACCGGCTGGACCCCCGCGCCGGAGCCTCCGTGGACGGCCGGATCCCCATCGGCACCGCCCTGGACGACACCCGCCTGTACGTCCTGGACGAGCGCGGCCGCCCGGTGCCGCAGGGTGCCGTCGGCGAGCTGTGCATCGGCGGCACCGGCGTGGCCCGCGGCTACCTGGGCCGGCCCGGCCTGACCGCGCGGCAGTTCACCCCGGACCCGTACGGCGCCCCGGGCGCCCGGATGTACCGGACGGGCGACCTGGCCCGGCGGCGCCCCGACGGCACCGTCGACTACCTGGGCCGCAGCGACCAGCAGGTCAAGATCCGCGGCCACCGGATCGAGCCGGGCGAGATCGAGGCCGAGCTGGCCCGCTGCCCGCAGGTCGGGCACGCCGCGGTGGTGGTCCGCGAGGACACCCCCGGCGAGCAGCGCCTCGTCGCCTACGTGGTGCCCTCGGACGGGCAGGTGGCCGAGCCGGCCGAGCTGCTCCGGGCCCTCGGCGCCCGGCTGCCCGCGTACATGCTGCCCTCGGCGATCGTTGCGCTCGCGGCCCTGCCGGTGACCCCGAACGGCAAGCTGGACCGGCGCGCGCTGCCCGCGCCCCCCGAAGAGGGGGTGCGCCGGGCCGAGTTCGCCGCACCGGCCACGCCGACCGAGGAACTCGCCGCGGCCGTATGGGGCGAGGTGCTGGACACCGGGCGGATCGGCCGCCACGACGACTTCTTCGCGCTCGGCGGCCACTCCCTGCGGGCCACCCGCGCCGTGTCGCGGCTCGGCGCCCGGCTGGGCACCGGCGTGCCGCTGCGGCTGCTGTTCGAGCACCCGACGCTGGAACGGTTCGCGGCGGCGCTGGACGCGCTGCGCGCTGAGGGTGCCGCCGCGGCCACGGTCGCCGTCACCGCGATCGGCGCCCGGCCCGCCGGGGAGCCCGCGCCGCTGTCGTTCGCGCAGCAGCGGCTGTGGTTCCTGGACCAGCTCCAGCCCGGCCGGCCCGACTACAACATCCCCGTCGCGACCCGGCTGCACGGCCCGCTCGACGCCGACGCGCTGGCCGCCGCGCTGTGCGCGGTGGTGACCCGGCACGAGGTGCTGCGCTCGCGGATCACCGAGGGCCCGCGGGGCCCCGTACAGACCGTGGAGGCACCGGAGGTCTTCGCCCCCGTCCGCACCGACCTGGGGGACCTGCCCCGCGAGGAGGCCCGCTCGCGGGCGCTCGGCCTGGCCCACGCGGACGCCGCCGCCCCCTTCGACCTGGGCTCCGCTCCCCTGCTGCGGGCCCGCGTGGTGCGGGTCGCGGACGACGAGCACCTCCTCGTCCTGGTCCTGCACCACACCGTCGGCGACGGCTGGTCGATGCCGGTGCTGTGGCGGGAACTGTCGGGGGCCTACGCGGCGCTGCGCCGCGGCGAGCGTCCCGCACTGCCGGAACTTCCGGTCCAGTACGGGGACTTCGCGTACTGGCAGCAGCGGCGACTGGCGGACGGCGACGCCGACGCGGGCATCGCCCACTGGCGGGCGGCCCTGGGCGGCCTCCCGGCCCTGGAGCTGCCCACGGACCGGCCGCGGCCCCAGGTGCGCTCGGGCGCGGGCGACGCCTTCGTCTTCGAGGTCCCGGCCGAGCTCGCCGAGCGGCTCGGCGCGCTGGCCCGCGAGCGCGGCGCCACCTTGTTCATGGTGCTGCTGGCCGGCTTCCAGGCGCTGTTGGCCCGCTACACCGGCCAGGCGGACATCGCGGTGGGCTCGCCCATCGCGGGCCGCGACCGCACCGAACTGGAGCCGCTCGTCGGCTTCTTCGTCAACACCCTGGTGCTGCGCACCGACCTGTCCGGCGACCCCGCCTTCGACGAACTGCTGGGCCGGGTGCGCCGGACCGCGCTGGCCGCGTACGAGCACCAGGACGTCCCCTTCGACCGGCTGGTGGAGGAGCTGCGGCCGGAGCGCGACCTCAGCCGCAACCCGCTCTTCGACGTGCTGTTCCAGCTGCATCCCGAGCAGCTCGACGCCCTGCCGCTGGACGGCGTGGAGGTCGAGAGCCTGGACACCTCCAACGGGACCGCCAAGTTCGACCTCAGCCTCGCGATGACCGAGCACCCCGGCGGTCTGACCGGCACCGTCCAGTACGCGACGGACCTCTTCGACCGGGCCACGGTCGAGCGGTTCGGCGGGCACTACCTGCGGCTGTTGGCCGGTGCGGCCGAGACCCCCGACGCGCCGCTGTCCCGGCTGGACGTGCTGTCCCCGCAGGATCACGCCGCGCTGCTCGGCGAGGAGTCCGCGGCGCGGCCGGACCGGCCGGTGGCCCGGACCCTGCACTGGCTGGTGGCGGAGCAGGCCCGGCTGCGGCCGGACGCGCCGGCCGTGACCTGCGAGGGCCGCACCACCAGCTACGGCGAGCTCGACGCGGCCGCCAACCGGCTGGCCCACCGCCTGCGGGAGCTCGGGACCGGCCCCGAGACCCGGGTGGCCGTCCTCGCCGGGCGCGACCCGCGCATGCTGGTCTGCGTCCTCGCGGTGCTGAAGGCCGGCGGCGCCTACGTGCCCCTCGACGCGGGACATCCGGCCGAGCGGATCCGCACGGTCCTCGCCGACAGCGGCGCCCACCTGGTGCTGACGGCGGGCCTGCCGGGCGGGCTGCCCGCGGACCTGACCGGCGACCTACCCGTCCTGGACCTCGACGCCGAGCAGCAGCTAATCGACGCGCTGCCCGCCACGGAGCCGGCCGCCCCCGCCTCCCCCGCGCACCTCGCCTACCTGCTGTACACCTCCGGATCCACCGGCCGCCCCAAGGGCGTGGCCGTCACCCACGCCGCGATCACCGGCTATCTGGCGGCGCTGGCCGCCACCTTCGACCTCGGCCCCGAGGACGCCGTGCTCGCCCGTACGGCGCTGACCTTCGACCCGTCGGTACGCGACCTGTTCGCGCCGCTGACCACCGGTGGGCGGATCGTGCTGGCCTCGCAGGACGAGGCCGGGGACCCGGACGCGCTGGCCCGGCTGTTGCACGCCGAAGGCGTGACGGCGCTGCTGTCGATCGTCCCGTCGATGCTGGAACCGCTGGTCGCCGCCGTCACCGAGCCCGCGGCGGCACTGCGGCTGGTGATGACCACCGGTGAGGCGCTGACGGCCGGACTGGCCCGCTCCGCGCACACCCTGGGCGCGCCCGGCACACTGCGGCTGGTCAACCAGTACGGTCCCACCGAGTGCACCAACACCACCACGTACCACGTGGTGACGGAGGCCGACATCGAGGCGGGCCGCATCCCCATCGGGCGGCCGCTGCCCGGCGCGCGGGTGCTCGTGCTCGGCGAGCACCTCGAACCGCTGCCCCGGGGCGCGATCGGTGAACTGTTCATCGCCGGGCGCGGGGTGGCCCGCGGCTACCTCGGCGATCCGGCCCGCACCGCCGAGGCCTATCCGCCGGATCCGTACGGGCCGCCCGGCGCGCGCATGTACCGCACCGGCGACCTGGCACGGCTGCGCTCCGACGGCGTGCTGGAGTTCCACGGCCGCCGCGACAACCAGGTCAAGGTCCGCGGCCACCGGATCGAACTCGGCGAGGTCGAGGCCGCCCTGCTGCACCACCCGGACGTGACCCGGGCCGTGGCGGCCGCGCACGGCGAGGGCGCCGACCGGCTGCTCGCCGCGTACGTGGTGTGGCGGGACGGGAGCGGTGATCCGGCCGCCGTACTGGACTTCGTGCGCGCGGCCCTGCCGGCCGCGATGGTGCCCTCCGCGCTGGTGGTGCTGGACGCACTGCCGCTCACCCCGAACGGGAAGACCGACCGCCGGGCGCTGCCCGCGCCGGAGCCCGGCTCGGCCGGCGGGCACCGGGCGCACGTCGCCCCGCGCACGCCGCTGGAGCAGACGGTCACCGAGGTCTGGGAGGAGGTGCTCGGCGAGGGCCCGATCGGGGTCCGCGACCACTTCTTCGAGCGGGGCGGGCACTCCTTGCGCGCCACCCGGGTCATCTCCCGGCTGCGCGCCCTGCTGGAGCTGGACATTCCGATGCAGCTGCTCTTCCGCCACCCGGTGGCCGAGGACCTCGCCCGGGCGCTCGCCTCGCTGGGTGCGGCGGGCACGACGGGACCGGCGATCCCCGCGCTGCCCGAGGGGCCCGGCCCGCTGTCCTTCGGACAGCAGCGGCTGTGGCTGCTGGACCGGCTCCAGCCGGGCCGGCCCGACTACAACATGCCCGGTGCCGTACGGCTGACCGGGGAGCTCGACACCGCCGCTGCCCTGGCGGCGCTGACGGACGTCGTCGCCCGGCACGAGGTGCTGCGCTCGCGGATCGAGGAGAGCGAATCCGGGGAGGAGAGCGGCGGGGGCGCCTTCGCGGCCCGCGTCGTGCCCGGTCCGGTCTCGATGTTCACCCCGTCCTTCACCGACCTGTCGGAGCTGGATGCGGAGACCGCCGGTGAGCGGGCGCGGGAGCTGGCGGCGCACGACGCCGCGCTGCCCTTCGACCTGGCGGCCGCGGGCCCGCTGCGGGCCCGCCTGGTACGGATCGCGGCGCAGGAGCACCTCCTGGTGATCGTCGCCCATCACATCGCCTTCGACGGCTGGTCGGTGGGGGTGTTCTGGCGGGAGTTCTTCGCCGCCTACCGGGCCCGCACCCTCGAAGGGGCCGAGCCGCTGCCTGAACTCGCCGTCTCCTACCGCGATTTCGCGTCCTGGCAGCGCGACCGGCTGAGCGGTGACGCGCTCGCCGGCACCTTGGCCCACTGGCGGGAGCGGCTCGCCGGGCTCGCCCCGCTGGACCTGCCCACCGACCGGCCCCGGCCGGCCACCCCGTCCGGGCGCGGCGAGCAGTTCCCCTTCGTCCTGCCCGAGCCGCTGCTGCACGGGCTGCGCGAGCTGGGACGCCGGCACGACGCCACCTTGTTCATGGTGCTGCTGGCCGGCTTCCAGGCCCTGCTGGCCCGCTGGTCGGGCAGTGAGGACGTGGCGGTGGGCTCCCCCATCGCGGGTCGCGACCGCACCGAACTGGAGCCGCTCATCGGCTTCTTCGTCAACAACCTGGTGCTGCGCACCGACCTGTCCGGCGACCCCGCCTTCGACGAACTGCTGGACCGGGCCCGCGAGACGGCCCTGGGGGCCTACGCCCACCAGGAGGTGCCGTTCGAGCGTCTGGTGGAAGAGGTGCGGCCGGAACGCGACCTGAGCCGCAACCCGCTGTTCCAGGTGATGTTGGTGCTCGACGAGGAGGCCGCCGCGCCGCCCGCGCCGGCCGGGCTGGACGTCGAACCGCTCTCGCTGGCCAGCGGGGCCTCGAAGTTCGACCTCTCGCTGTACTTCGTCGAGGAGGAGGGCGCCCTGCGCGGCGAGGCCGTGTTCGCGACCGACCTGTTCGACCGGGCGACCGTCGAGCGCATGACCTCGGCGCTGACCGAACTGCTCACGGCCGCGGTGGCCGACCCCGCGACCCCGCTGGGCGCGCTGCCCCTGATGGGCCCGGCCGAGGAGCGCCGGATCCTGCGTGCGGGCGGCGGGTCCGCCGAGCCGGCCGCCGACCGGCCGCTGCCCGTGCTCGTCGGTGAGCAGGCCTCCCGTACGCCGGAGGCCGTGGCCGTGGACGACGGGGAACGGAGCCTGACGTACGCCGGGTTGTGGGAGGTGTCGGGCCGCCTCGCCCGGGAGCTCGCCCGCCTCGGCGCGGGCCCGGACACGGCGGTGGCCGTCTGCGCGGAACGCTCCGTGCTGCTGCCGGCGGCGCTGCTGGGCGTCCTGCGCTCCGGCGGCCTGTACGTGCCCGTCGACCCCGGTTATCCGGCCGACCGGATCGGCTACATGCTCGCGGACAGCGGCGCCCGGGTGCTGGTGGTGTCGGGGCTGTCCGCCGCCGCGCAGGCACCGGACGGGGTCACCGTGGTGGACCTCGACGCCCTGGCCGGGGACGGGAGCGCGCGGGCCGACTTCGCACCCGTGCGGTGGGAGCCGGAGCAACTGGCGTACGCCCTGTACACCTCGGGCTCGACGGGACGCCCGAAGGGGGTCACCGTCCCGCACCGGGCGCTGGCCAACTTCACCCGGGACATGGTGCGCAGGCTGGAGCTGACGGCCGGTGACACGGTCGCGGCCGTCACCACGGCCTCCTTCGACATCGCCGTGCTGGAGCTGCTGGTCCCGCTCGTGTGCGGGGCCACCGTACGGGTCGTCGACCGGGAGACCGCGCGGGACGGCACCCTCCTCGCGAAGGAGCTGGACTCGGCACCGGTCACGGTCGTCCAGGCCACTCCGGCCACCTGGCACCAGCTGATGGAGTCCGGCTGGCAGGCGCCCCACGTGCGGGCGCTGTGCGGCGGCGAGGCGCTGCCCTCGGCCCTGGCCGAGCGGATGCGCACGGCCCTGGGCACCGTCTGGAACGTGTACGGGCCGACGGAGACCACCGTCTGGTCCACGGCGCACCGGCTGTCCGGTCCCGTCGGCGACGGGTCCGTTCCGATCGGCTCGGCGCTCGCCAACACCCGACTGCACGTGCTGGACGCGGCCCTGCGGCCGGTACCGGTCGGGGTGTTCGGCGAGCTGTACATCGGCGGCGACGGGGTGGCCCGCGGCTACCACGGGCGGCCTGCGCTGACCGCGGACCGGTTCGTGCCCGACCCGTACGCGGCGGGCGAACGGCTGTACCGCACCGGTGACCTCGTACGACGGCTCGCGGACGGCACGCTGGAGTACCGGGGCCGGGCCGACGGCCAGGTGAAGGTGCGCGGCCACCGGATGGAGCTCGGCGAGATCGAGTCCGCGCTCGCCCGCCACCCGCGGGTGCTGGCGGCGGCCGTGGCCGTCCACGGTACGGGGGTGGACGCGGTACTGGCCGGCTACGTGACCTGGCGGGACGAGGCGGGCGACGTGCGGGAGCTCGGCGACTTCCTGCGCCAGGACCTCCCCGAGTACATGGTCCCGGCGGTCCTGACCGCCCTGGAGCGGCTCCCGCTCACCCCGAACGGCAAGCTCGACCGCAAGGCGCTGCCCGCTCCTTCGGCGGACGCGGCGCGCGGCGACGGCACGGGGCACCTCGCCCCGCGCGACACGACCGAGCTGCGGATGGCCCGGCTGTGGGAGCAGACCCTGGGGACGGCCCCGATCGGGGTGCGCGACGACTTCTTCGCGCTCGGCGGGCATTCGCTCAAGGCCTTCGCCCTGATGGCGGCCGTGCGCCGGGAGTTCGGTGTGGAACTGCCGCTGAACCTGGTGTTCCGTCGGCGCACCGTGGAGCTGCTCTGCGAGGCCCTGCCGGACGCGGGGGCGGCCGCCGCCAGGCTGCTGGTCCCGCTGGCCGACGGGGACCCGTCCCGGCCGCCGCTGGTCCTCGTCCACCCGCGGGGCGGCGACGTCGTCTGCTACCGGGACCTGGTGCGGGACCTCGCCGCCCGTCCCGGGGGCGACCGGCGGATCCTGGGTCTGGAGTCGGTGGGCTACAACACCGGCGAGCAGCCGCTGGAGCGGGTGCCCGAGATGGCCGAGCGCTATCTGGCCGCGCTCCGCGAGGAGCAGCCGCACGGCCCGTACCTGCTGGCCGGCTGGTCGTTCGGCGGGACGGTGGCCTATGAGATGGCGGCCCGGCTGGAAGCCGCCGGCGAGGAGGTCGCCTTCCTCGGACTGATCGACGCGGCGGCGCCGGGAACGGCTCCCGGGGGCCGCTCCGGTGCGGCGGGCGGGCCGGGCGATCCGGACCTGCTGCGGTACGGCATCGCCGCCGGGATCGATGCCGGCTCGGCGCGCGAACTGGACGAGGAGGAGCTGCTCGACGTCCTGGTGCGCCGGGGCCGCGAGGAGGGCACGCTGCCCCGCACCTCGCCCACGGAGGCCCTGCGCAGACTGCTGCGGGTCGCCGAGGCGAACGGGGCGGCCTCCGCCGCCTACCGCACCGACGCCGTGCTCGCCGTCGGCCTGCACCTCTTCACGGTCGACGAGCGCCATCCGGAGCTCGCGACCCCGCTGGTGGACCCGGCGGCCTGGCGGCCGCGCACCGCGGGCGCCGTCGTACGGGCCGCGGTCCCGGGCAACCACCACGACCTGGTGGACCCGCCGCACTGCGCCGCACTGGCGGAGCTGCTGGCCGCGGCCCTGCCCTCCTGACCCTCCTGACTACGAGACGCCGTACCCCGAACACCTTCCGCATTCCTGATCCATCGAGGAGAACACCGTGAACGACTCGTCCCCGCAGCAGTACCTGGTCGTCGCCAACGACGAGGAGCAGTACTCCCTCTGGGAGGCCGGCCGGCCCGTCCCGCTCGGCTGGCACGACCAGGGCGTACACGGCACCAAGGAGGAGTGCCTCGCGCACGTCGAGTGGGTGTGGACCGACATGCGCCCGCTCAGCCTCCGCGTGAGCATGGCCGGCTGACCCCACGATCCCCGGGCACCACGCCGCCCGGCAGGCCCCACCGCGGGCTGCCGGGCGGCGCGGCGGTGCCGGAAGGAACCTCGTATGACCAGCTCGTACCCCGGCGGCTCCGCCTCACCGCGCCGCCGCACCCCGCTGGCCGCCCTGGTGGCCGCCTCCGGGACCTCCTCGCTCGGCATGGCGGCGACCCTGGTCGCCGTGCCCTGGTTCGTCCTGCACAGCACCGGCAGCGGCACCCGGACGGGGCTCGTCGCCACCGCCGAGGTGCTGGGCCTGCTCTGTTCCGCCGTGCTCGCGGGTCCGGTGGTCGACCGGCTGCCCGTGCGCGCGACGAGCATCGGAGCGGACCTGTTGACGGCCGCGGCGATCAGCCTGATCCCGCTCCTGCACGCCTTCGGCGCCCTGCCCCTGCCCGTCCTCATCCTCCTGGTCTTCTCGGTGGGGGCCGCGCGCGGGCCGTCCGACACGTCCAAGCAGTTGCTCCTGCCCGGGGCGATGGCACGCGCGGGGGTCACGGCGGAGCGGGCGACGGGAGCCGTCGAGGGAGCCCGCCGGATCGGCATGATGGCGGGGGCGCCGCTCGCCGGTCTGCTCATCGCGACGGTCGGCCCCGTGCGCACCTTGTACGCGGACGTGGCGGCGATGGTGCTGGTGGCGCTCCTCGTGGCGGCCCTGGTGCCGGCGGCAACCCGCCCCCGCCCGGCCGACGGCGCACCGCCGGCCGGTTCCTACGCCCAGGAACTGCGTTTCGGGCTGAGGCAGTTGCGCAGGGACCGGCTCCTGGGGGCGATGGTGGGGGTCCTGATGCTGACCAACGCCCTGGACGGGGCGCTGAACGGCGTGCTCTATCCGGCGTACGGGACCCAGGTGCTGCACAGCAGCGCCCTGTTCGGGGCGATGGTGACCGCCATGGGGGCCGGCGCGCTGCTCGGGGCGGCCCTGTACGGCTGGGCGGGCCACCGGATGCCACGGCGCGCGGTCTTCGTCGGGGCCTTCGTCCTGGTGGGGGCGGTGCGGTGTGCCGCACTGGCCGCCGAGCCCCGGGTACCGGTGCTCTTGACGGTACTGGCCCTGTCCGGCATCGGGTCGGGGATCGTGGGGCCGCTGATGATGTCGGTGGCCTACGAGCGGGTGCCCGAGGAGGTCCGGGGGCGGGTGTTCGGTCTGCTGCTGGCCGCCGCGCTGGCGGCGACGCCGCTGGGCATGCTCGGTGCGGGCCTGGCCCTGGACGCCCGGGGTCTGGTGGCGGCGCTGCTGGGCACGGGGGCGCTGTACCTCGCGGTCACGCTCGCGCCGCTGGTTTTCCCGGTGTGGCGGGAGCTAGACGCCCGGGGCCCGGCGGAGCCCGCGGAGGCGCCGGTCGGGCGCGAGCTGGGCCCTCCGGCCGCCGTAGGAGCAGGAATCCTGACCGAATAGGTCGGCTCTATTGGGATTTGCGGCCCCTCACCATCGCGCCAGGCAGCTTGATGAACAGTCTGATCGATCACCGAAGTGCCCGGCGCACGGCAAGGTTGGTCCTGCACCGACCGGCGCGGACGGCCCACAAAGTGGTTCGCGCCGAGACCAGACCGCTCGTACTCCTGGGGATCCCATGCTCAAGCGTTACGTCATCGCCCTGTCCGTGACCGCGGCCGCGCTGCTGCTGCCCGCCGGCGCCGCTCAGGCCGCCGACGGCACCTCGGACGCGACCACCGTGACGACCACCACCGGCGGCGAGGGCACCACCGCCACCACCCAGACGCCGGGTCAGATCGTGACGCCCAGCGGCCGGGTGGTGACGGTCGGCACCACGACGAACGGCCGGCTGCGCGACATCAACGACAGCTCCTGGGGCGGCTGATCGCACCGGCCCGTGAGGGCCGGACGGAAAGGGGGGAGGGAGGATCGCGGCGCGATCCTCCCTCCCCCCTTTCCGTGCACCGAGCCGTCAGTCACCCGCACCGTTGAGGGAGATGACGGCGTACTGCGCCTGCGGCGCACCGACGCACCTGCGCGACCACCGGGCCGGTACGTACAACAGCTCGCCGGGCAGTAGCCGGCACTGGAAGGACTCCGGTCGACCGCTCTCGCCGGTCCCGGTCAGCTGCCAGGTCACGGCGCCGGCGATCTGGTGGATCAGCAGGTGCTCCCGGTCCCCGGGCTGTCCGGTCCAGACCGCGTCGACACCGACGCCCGGGGCGGCCCCGGCCGTCTCCACCCGGTCCAGCCGGACGGACAGACCGGTCAGGGAGGCCAGTTCGGCGGTGAACCGGTCCACCTGCGCCGGGCACACACCACCACCCGTCGGACTCGCCCCGGCGCCCTCGGCTCCCTCTGCATCATCGGCGTCATCGGCATCGCCGAACGCCGGGTTGTCGTACTCGGGCCACAGCACACCCGGCGCCCGGTCCAGGTGGACCGAGAGGAACAGGACGATCTCCCGCAGGTGCGGGGCCTCCCGTTCGCAGGCTTCGTCCGGCATGTCCATTACGTGCCCCTCTTGTTCGGCGGCTCCACAGCTCCCATCTCAGCAGCATGCGACACGCCCGCCGGCCACGACAGACACGAAAACGCGTGACACCAGGTCAGGAGGGCTGTGCCGGGGCGTCGTCCGCCTCCGCCTCCAGGTCCAGCAGGCCGCGCGCGGCGGCGGCCACACCGGCCTGGAACCGGCTGCCCGCACCCAGCTCCTGCATGATGTCGGCGATGTGGCGCCGGGCCGTGCGCAGCGACATGCCCAGGCGCCGCGCTATGGCCTCGTCCTTCAGCCCGGCCGCGAGCAGCCGGATGATCGTCTCGTGGATCTCCCGGGCCACCTCTTCGAGCCCCTGGCCCGCCGCGGCCGAGAACGGCGAGGCCAGGTCCCAGGTCTGGTCGAAGATGTTGCACAGGTACGCGACGGTCGACGGCTCGCGTATGACCACGGCGCCCCAGCTACCGTCGGAGACGGGTATGAAGGCCAGTTCCCGGTCGAAGGCGATGAGCCGGCCGAACAGCTCGTGCGCGGTGCGGTACTGCGCCCCCAGCACGGAGGTGGCGGCGACGTAGGCCTGGCTCGGCCCGTTGAAGCGGGCGGTGTGGTGGTAGAGGGTGCGGATCGATATCCCCCGCTGGAGCATCGTCTCGTCCCGCCGCAGCGCCTCCTGCATCGCCTCCGGCACCCTGCTGCCACCCCCGGGCTGCGAGCTGAGCATCTCGGTGGTGCAGTTGAGGGAGGCCCGGTTGAGTGCCCCGCGCACGTCCTCCAGGCTTTCCAGGACCTCCAGCGACTCCCCCGTGGAGCGGCGGCCCAGGTAGTGCGGCAGGAAGCGCCCCAGGTCCTCGCGGATCCCGCTGATCTCCCGCTGCTGCTCGCGGATCTGCGCCTCCAGGGGCGCGACGAGCTGCTCGGCGGCCGTGTCCGGGGCCACCGCGAAGGCCACCGACGGGTCGATCGGGCTCACGTGCAGCAGACGTGCGGCGCGCAGGCGTGACACGCTGCTCCGGACCTCGTCCGCGTCGTGCCCCGTACCGACGGCCACCGCGTCCACGTCCACCGTGCGGTGCTCGAGCACCCAGCCGTAGACATCGATGTCAACATCAGCGCTGTTCGGATCCGGCACCACGTCAGATGTTTGCATTGCCCCACTTTGCCTTTTTTGCCCCTGGTCGCTTTACTGCCAGGCACTTTGGTGAGGTGCCCGCCCCCTGGCGCCAGGATATGCAGGGCGAAAGGCTGTACCCGACGAACAGCAGCGGGTGTCCGGCCACTTCAGGCCCCGGACGTCCGAAACGGTGCGATCACACCCCAAGTGATCGCACCGTCACCGGGGGCGCCGGCCCCGCTGCTCCTCTCCACCTTCGATCCGGAATCCGGAGCCTCACATGCTGCACACCACGCTCACCGCCCGCGCACCGGAGCTGCCCGCCCTGACCCCCCGCGAGCAGGAGGTGCTCGCCTACCTCGCGCAGGGGGACACGTACCGGATGATCGCCTGCCGGATGGGACTGAGCCCGCACACGGTCGACACCTACCTGCGCCGGCTGCGCAGCAAGACCGGCGCGGTGAACCGGACCCAGCTCACCCACATCGCCTTCCGCATGGGCTACTGAGCCGGCCGCGAGGCCTCGGCCCCGACCTCGTTCCCCACCTCCGGGGCATCGTCCTCGAACTCGCGCATCCGCCGCAGCGGGGAACAGAGCAGGACCAGCGGGGCCGCCGACAGGGCCCCGGCGCACAGCCACAGCGCGTTGCGCACGCCCAGCAGTTCGCCGAGGAGCCCCGCCAGCAGACCGCTCAGGGGCAGTACGCCCCACACCAGGAAGCGCATGGTGGCCGTCATCCGGCCGAGCAGGTGCGGCGGGCAGACCGTCTGCCGGTAGGTGACCTGGCAGATGTTGTACAGGGTGACGCCGGCCGACTGGACGAGCGAGCCGAGCACGAACAGCCCGATCCGCCAGTCGTCTTCGGCGAGCGGGAGCAGCAGCCCGAAGGGCATGGTCACCAACAGGGACAGCCACGTGAGCCGGGCCGCGCCGACGGCCCGGGTCACCCGGTCCGCGGCGGTGGCCGCGAGCACCGAGCCGATCGTGGCCGTCGTCAGCACCCAGCCGATGGCCGCGGGCGGCAGCCCCACGGTGCGGGTCAGGAAGAGCACCTCGATGGCCATCACCGCACTGAGGAACAGGTTCACGGCAGCCGTGTTCAGGGCGATCAGCCGCAGGATCCGGTGGCTGAGGACGTAGCCCAGGCCCTCCCGGATGTCGCGCAGCAGGTGCCGGCGCGGGGCGGGTTCCGGCTTCGGCTCCCGGGCCTCGATCCGCCCCAGCAGCACCACGGACACCAGTGAGGTGACCGCCTGCCCGGCCAGCGTTCCGGCCGCGCCCAGCAGTTGCACCAGGAAGCCGGCGATGCCGGGGCCGGCGAACTCCGCCCCCGACCGCACGGTCTCCAGCTTCGAGTTCCCCGCGATCAGGGTGTCCTTGCCGATGAGGGTCGGCAGATAGCTCTGGTCGGCGACGTCCCCGAACAGCCGGGCGCAGCCGAGCAGCAGGGCGACCGCGTACAGCAGCGGCATCGAGTGCAGGTCCAGCAGGTAGGCCACCGGCAGCGCCGTCAGCAGGACGGCGCGCGCCAGGTCGGCGGCCATCATCACGCGACGCTTGCGCATCCGGTCCACCCAGGCCCCGGCGGGCAGTCCCAGCAGCAGGAACGCCGCGTGTTCCGCGGCGGACAGCAGTCCTGCCTGCCACGCCGAGGCGTCGAGGGTGAGCACCGCCATCAGCGGCAGGGCCACGTATGTGATGCTGCCGCCCAGCTCGTTGCAGATGTGCGAGGACATGAAGAGCCGGAAGTCCCTGCGCCGGCGGCGCTGGACGGCCTGGACGGACTCGGCGGACCCCGCCGGCTCGGCGGACTCTTCGGTGGTGACGGACACGGGTGCGTTCCTTGTCTGGTCGCGGACCGGGTCCGCGGGCTGCTGATTCATCGGGGGTCCGGCGCGGGGAGCGCCCTGGGGTCGAGCTTGCCGCCCGGGGTCCGTGGCAGCCGGTCCATCAGTGTCACCACGGCCGGTACGAGGTACCCCGGCACCTTGGCCAGAAGGTGCCGGCGCAGGGCGTCCGGGGTGAGGGAGCTGCCGGGGGTGACGGCGGCCCAGGCGACCAGCTGCGGGCCGTCGGCCGCCCGGGCGGCGCGGGCGACCACGTCGACGACGTCGGGGTGGGTGGCCACGGCCGCCTCCACCTCCTTGAGTTCGACCCGGTGGCCGCGGATCTTGACCTGGTCGTCGGCGCGGCCGAGGAAGACGAGCGGGCCGCCGGGCGCGCGGGTGACGCGGTCGCCCGTGCGGTACATGCGCTCGCCCGGGGCGTCGGTGAAGGGGTCGGCGACGAACCGCTCGGAGGTCAGCCCCGGCCGGCCGTGGTAGCCGCGCGCCAGGCAGGAACCCGCCAGGTAGAGCTCGCCCGCGGCGCCGGGGGGCGCCTCGCGCAGCTCCTCGTCGAGGACGTAGGCGCGCACGCCGGCCAGCGGTGCGCCGAGCGGGATCAGCTCGTCGCCCGCGAAGCCGGCCAGTTCGGCCGGTCCCGGCTCGTAGGAGGTGGCGGTGATCGTGGACTCGGTGAGGCCGTAGCAGCTGATCACCGGGGGGTGGTCGGCGGCCGTCCAGCGCGTCAGGTCCGCGGTGCGGCCCGCGTCGCTGCCGATCACCACGCGGCGCAGTGCGGACGGCAGCGGCCGGGGGGCGCGCTCCAGGTCCTTGGCCCATTGCGACCAGTACGGGGTGGGCAGGTTGACGACGCTGATCCGCTCCGCGTCGAGGAACGGCTCCAGTTCGGCGGGCGAGAGGACGTTGTCCTTGACGAAGACGGCCGTGCCGCCCGTGCACCAGGTGGGCAGGGCCTCCTCCAGGCTGACGTCGAAGGCGGGGGCGGCGAACTGCAGGACCGCGTCCCCCGCGGTCAACCCGTAGCGTCCGGCGAGGGTGGCGACCTGTGCGGCGAGTCCGGCGTGGCCGACCGCCACGGGCTTGGGCTGCCCGGTGGAGCCGGAGGTGAAGAGCACGTAGGCGAGGGAGCCGGGCGCGATGCCGGCGGGCCGGGCCTCGGAGGCGGGCGCCGCGGTCGAGGTGGAGGCCCAGAACAGCTCGCTCCCGGTGCGGCGTTGCAGCATCGCCGCCGCGTGGGTGTCCTGCGCGACCGCGTGCCGGGTCCCGGCGGCCCGCAGCAGGGTGCGCAGCCGCTCGTCGGGGGCGTCGAGGTCCACCAGGAGGGGGGCCGCTCCCGCGTACCAGATCCCCAGCAGCCCCACCGCCCAGTGGGCGCCCCGGCGCACCCCCAGGAGCACGGTGTCCTCCGGCCCGGCGCCGGCGGCGCGCAGTTCCTCGGCCACCGCGCGCGCCCGCCGGTCGAACTGGCGGTACGTCAGCTCCCCTTCGGGCGCGCGGACCGCGATGGCCTCGGGTGTGAGCCCGGCCCGGTGCGCGATGCGCAGGGGCACGGGGGTGGTCTCGGTGGGGCTCATGGTGGTGGTGTCTCCTGGGAGGTGCGGGCGGGCTCTTCGTGGGGCGCGGTGCGTGACCGCGCGTTCAGGAGCCTTCGGGCCGTCTGAACGCGCGGTCACGTCCGGTCAGGCCCGGTCGCGGGGGCGGGGGCGCAGGGCGGGGCGGGCGGGTGCGGTAGCGGCCCCGGCCAGGCGGGCGGCGATGCCGGCGGGGGTGGGCGTCTCGAAGAGGTCGCGGATGCCCAGTCGTACGCCCAGCTCCGTGCCGATGCGCCCGGCCAGCCGGGTGGCGAGCAGCGAGTGGCCGCCGTGGGCGAAGAAGTCGTCGTCCATGCCCGCCTCCTGGAGGCCGAGGACGGAGGCGAAGATCTCGCAGACCGTCTTTTCTGCGGGCGTGGCGGGCAGCCGGCCGGCCGGCCGGTGCACGGTGGCCGGGTCGGGGAGCGCCTTGCGGTCCAACTTGCCGTTGACGGTCAGCGGGAACTGCGGCAGGTGCAGGAACAGCGACGGGACCATGTAGTTGGGCAGGCTCCGACCCAGTTCGGTGCGGACCTCCTCGGCGGTGGGCGTGCCGGTGAAGTAGCAGATGAGCCGCTGCTGGCCCGCGTGGTCTCGGTCGACGGCGACGACGGCCTCGCCGACGCCCGGTACGGCGCGCAGCGCGGTCTCCACCTCGCCCAGTTCGATGCGGTTGCCGCGGACCTTGACCTGGTGGTCCTGGCGGCCGAGGAAGTCGAGCTGGCCGTCGGCCCGCATCCGGGCGAGGTCGCCGGTGCGGTACATGCGGCTGCCCGGTTCGGCGCTGAATGGGTCGGGGACGTAGCGCTCGCTGGAGCGGCGCGGGTCGCGCAGGTAGCCGGGGCCCACGCCGGTACCGCCGATGAAGAGTTCGCCGGGCACGCCGGGCGGTACGGGGGCGAGCGCGGCGTCCAACAGGTAGAGGGTGTTGTTGCGCAGCGGGCGGCCGACGGGCAGCCGGCCGTGCTCCAACTGGGCGTGCACGTCGGGGCCGATGAAGGCGTGGGTGTTGTCGTCGGAGCATTCGGTGAGGCCGTAGGCGTTGACGATCGCGGCCTTCGGGTGGCGCGCGTACCAGCGGGTGCACAGTTCGGGCGGCAGCACCTCGCCGTTGACGATGAACCAGCGCAGTTCGGGCAGGGCCGGCGGCAGCGCACCGGTGTCCCACAGGTCGACGGCGGCGCGCACGAAGGAGGGCACGGTCTCCAGGACCGTGATCCCGCGGCGGGCGGCGTCGTCGAAGAGGGCGGCCGGGTCGCGGGCGGTGTCCCGGGTGACCAGGTGGACCTGTCCGCCGGTGATCAGCGGGGCGAGCATCTGCCACACGGAGATGTCGAAGGTGAGCGGGGCGTTCATCACCACGCGGTCGCCGTCGCCGAGGCCGAGGTCCTCGACCTTGGCCAGGAGGTGGTTGTTCATGCCCCGGCGGTGGACCATGGCGCCCTTGGGCTTGCCGGTGGAGCCCGAGGTGAAGCAGACGTAGGCGAGGGCGTCCGGTCCGCCGGCCGGCTCCGGCCGCTCGCCCGGGGCGGCGGCGGCCTCGTCGTCGATGACCAGGACGGGCAGGCCGCCGGGGACGGCGGCGGCGATCTCCTCGGCGCGGGCGCGCTGTTCGGGGGCGGCCAGCAGGCGGGCGATCCCGCCGCTCGCGAGCAGGTCGGCGGTACGGGTGACGGGGCCCTCGGGGTCGAGGGGGACGTAGGCCGCTCCGGAGCCCAGGATGCCGAGCATCGCGACGGGGACCCGGGCGGTGGGCTCGCTCAGCACCGCGACCAGGTCGCCGGGGCGCACGCCGTCGGCGAGGAGGGCCAGGGAGAGGGCGTCGGCGCGGGCGACGAGGGCCGCGTAGCTCAGCTCGCGGCCGGCCTCGTCGGTGGTGGCGACGGCGTCGGGGCGGCGCTCGGCCTGCTGCCGGACGCGCTCGACGGCCTCCGCGTACTGCTCGTCGCGCGCGGTGTCGTTCCATTCGACCAGGACGCGGTGGCGTTCGGCCGGGGAGAGCAGGTCCACGGTGCCCACCGGGCACGACGGGTCCTCTGCGACGGCTTCCAGGAGCCGGGCGAGCCGTTCCAGCAGGGCCTGGGCGGTGTCCCGTTCGAAGACGTCCGGCCGGTAGTCGATCTGCAGGCGCAGCCGGTCGCCGGGGATGGCGGTCAGCGAGAGCGGGTAGTGGGCGGCGTCGTACGGGTCCACTCCGGTGACCCGGAGCCCGCCCGCGCCGAGGGCGGCGAGGCCGGCCTCGTCGACCGGGTAGTTCTGGAAGGCGACGCAGGAGTCGAAGAGCTCCCCCGCCCCGGCGAGCCGCTGGATCTCGACCAGGCCCAGGTGGTGGTGGTCGATCAGCCGCGCCTGCTCGTCCTGGAGCCGTTCGAACAGGGCGACGAGGGACTCCGCGGGGTCGATCCGCACGCGGACCGGCACGGTGTTGATGCACAGGCCCACGATGTCGGCGACGCCGGGCAGTTCGGGGTCGCGGCCGCTGACGATGGCGCCGAAGACCACGTCCTCGGAGCGGATCTGCCGGCCGAGCAGGAGCGCCCACGCGCCCTGGAGCAGGGTTCCGGAGGTGATCCGGTGGGCGCGCGCGAGGGCGCCGAGCCGCTCGGTCAGGGACTCGGGGAGGTACGTCTCCACCCGGTCGGGCAGGACCGAGCCGGGCGGCGGGGACACCGGCGCGGTACGGGTTCCGCCCGCCAGGCCGTCCAGCGCGCGGGTCCAGGCGTCCTGGGCGGCGGTCGTGTCGCGGCTCTGGAGCCGGCCCAGGAAGGCGGAGTACGGGGTGACCGGGCCCAGGGGCGCGTCGTCGGCGTGGTGCAGGGCGAGGAGTTCGCGCACCAGGACCGGCCAGGACCAGCCGTCCATCAGGATGTGGTGGTAGGTCAGCAGCAGCCGGTGGGACAGCGGGCCGGTGCGGATGAGGGTGAAGCGCAGCAGCGGCGGCCGGGCGAGGTCGAACCGGGTGGCCCGGTCCTCGGCGAGGAGGGTGTCGACGGCGGCGGCGCGCTCGGCCGCGGCGAGCCCCGACAGGTCCAGCTCCTGCCAGGGGGCCCGTACGCCGCGCTGGACGACCTGGGCGGGCTCGCCCGTGGCGCGGCGCAGGAAGCCGGCGCGGAGGTTGGCGTGCCGTCCCAGGACGGTGTCGGCGGCGGCGTGCAGCCGGTCCGCGTCGAGGGGGCCGTCGAGGTCGAGGAGCAGCTGGGCGACGTAGACGTCGCGTTCCTCCTCGTCGAAGAGGGCGTGGAAGAGGATGCCGTCCTGGAGCGGGGAGAGCGGCAGGACGTCCTCGACCAGGGAGCGTGCGGCGGGTGCGGCGGCAGGGGCGGGGGTGGACGGGGGGTGGTTCACGGTGGTGGTCCTTCTGTGGTCAGGCGGTCTGGGTGCGGCGGGCCCGGCGGACGATCGGCGGGTCCTCGGCGCCGGCGGCCGTGGCGGCGGGCAGGGCGGCGGCCAGTTCGGCGACGGTGGGGCCGGTGAAGAACTGGCGGATGCCGACGGCGGCTCCGAACCGCGCCGTGACCTCGGCGAGCAGTCGGGTGGCGAGCAGCGAGTGTCCGCCGAGGTCGAAGAAGCTGTCGTGGACGCCGACCCGCGGCAGGCCGAGGACCTGTTCCCAGATCGCGCACAGGGCGCGCTCGTCGTCGGTGCGCGGCTCCTGGTGGGCCCCTGCGGTGCCGGCCGTGGCCGGGTCCGGCGCGGGCAGGGCGGTCAGGTCGGTCTTGCCGTTGGCCGTCACGGGGAAGGCGTCCAGCAGGGTGAGGGTGGCGGGCACCATGTAGTCGGGGAGCCGGGCACGCAGGTGTTCGCGCAGTTCCCGCGGGTCGGGTGCGGGAGTTCCCTCGGCGGGGACCGCGTAGCCCGCGAGCGCGGGTCCGGCGGCCGTGTCCACGACGGTGACGGCGGCCTGGCCCACCGCAGGGTGGCCGGCCAGGGCGTGCTCGATCTCGCCGGGTTCGATGCGCAGTCCGCGGATCTTGACCTGCCGGTCGGCGCGGCCGAGGTACTCGACCTGGCCGTCGGTGTTCCAGCGGGCCAGGTCGCCGGTGCGGTACATGCGGGCGCCCGGGGGGCCGTACGGGCAGGCGACGAATCGTTCGGCGGTCAGCGCCGCCCGGCCGAGGTAGCCCTGGGCGAGTCCGGCGCCCGCGATATAGAGCTCGCCGATGACGCCGGGTGCCACGAGGCCGAGCCGCTCGTCCAGGACGTGCAGCTGCGTGCCGTCGAGCGGACGGCCGATGGGGACCTGCCCGTCGGGGGCCTCCTGGCCCGGGCCGACGGCGAAGGTCGCGGCGAAGGTGGTGGTCTCGGTGGGGCCGTAGGCGTTGGTGACGGTGGTGCGGGGGCAGGCCTCGCGGACCCGGCGGACCATGGACGGCGAGGCCGCCTCGCCACCGGTCATCACCTCGTGCAGCGTGCCGAGTGCGGGCAGGCAGCGGTCGGCGAGGACGTTGAACAGGGTGGCGGTGAGGAAGGTTCCGGTGACCTTCTCCTCGGTCATCAGCCGGGCCAGCGCGTCGACGTCGAGCTCGCCGGGCGGCGCGACGACGACCAGGCCGCCGTTCAGGAGCGGCACCCACATTTCGTAGGTGGAGGCGTCGAAGGCGTGCGGGGAGCGGAACAGGACCCGCTCGTGCGCGCCGCCGCGCCAGCGCCCGTCGGTGGCGAGGGCGACGACCTCGCGGTGGGAGACGGCCACGCCCTTGGGGGTGCCCGTGGAGCCGGAGGTGTACATCAGGTAGGCGAGCGCCTCGGGATGCCCGGGGAGCCCGGCCGGCGCGCCGGCCACGGCCGCGTCGGTGGGGGCCGCGTCCGGGCGCAGCACGTGGCGCGGACCTGCCGGCACGGGCTCGCCGTCCGGGAGGTCGGTGACGAGGACGGCGGCTGCGGCCGCGGTGATCACGGCCTCGGTGCGGGCGCGCGGGGCCCGCGCGTCCAGCGGCAGGTAGGCGGCGCCCGCCTTGAGGATGCCGAGGCAGGCGGCGACGAGGTCGGCCGAGCGGTCCATCAGTACGGCGACGGCCTCGCCCGGGCGGACGCCGAGGGCGTGCAGCCGTCCGGCGATCCGGTCGGCCAGGGCGTCCAGTTCGGCGTACGTGGTCTCCCGACCGGCGCAGAGCACGGCGGCGCGGTCGGGGTGGGCGGCGGCCCATTCCGCGAAGGCCGCGTGGACGGTGCGGTCGTCGGCGGCGACGGGTGCGCCCTGCCAGTGCTCCAGGAGGTCGGCGCGCTCCCCGGGCAGCAGGACGTCGAGGGCGGAGATCGGTGTTCCCGGTTCGCGGACGACGGCGCCGATGAGGTGGACGAGCCGGTCCAGGAGGCGCCGGGCCGTGGCCTCGTCGAACAGGTCGCTCGCGTACTCCAGACCGAGGGCCAGGCCCCGGGGTGCTCCGGTGGCCGGGTCGTGGAGCTCCTCGACCTCCAGGGTGAGGTCGAACTTGGCGGTGTCGGTGCGCACCGCCTCGATCTGCGCGGACAGCCCCGCGAAGGCGGGGACCTGCGGCTCGGTGCGCTGGGCGGAGACGGCGACCTGGAAGAGCGGGTGCCGGGCGGACGAGCGGGCCGGGTTGAGGCGTTCGACGAGCGATTCGAAGGGCAGTTCCTGGTGGGCGTACGTCTCGAGGGCGGCGGACCGCACCCGGCCCAGCACCTCCGTGAAGGCGGGGTCGCCGGAGGTGTCGGCGCGCACGATCAGGGTGTTGACGAAGAGGCCCACGAGGTCGGTGAGGGCTTCGTCGTCGCGGCCGTCGACGGGGCAGCCGAGCGGCAGGTCGGTGCCGGCGCCGAGGCGGGTGAGCAGGACCGCGAAGGCCGCCTGGACGGCCATGAACGGCGTGGCGCGGCCGCCCCGGGCCAGCGCGGCGAGCCCGGCGTGGACGGCGGCGTCGGTCCGTGCCTCCACAGTTGCACCCCGGTGGCCGGCCACGGCCGGGCGCGGCCGGTCGGCGGGCAGGGCCAGTTCCTCGGGCAGGCCGTCCAGGGCGGCCGCCCAGTGGGTGAGCAGCCGGGCGTGCAGGGAGTCGGGGTCCTGGGCCGGGCCGAGGAGTTCGCGCTGCCACAGGGCGTAGTCCGGGTACTGGACGGGCAGTTCGGGCCACTCGGGCGGGCGGCCGGAGCACCGGGCGGTGTAGGCGGCGGCCAGGTCGCGGACGAGGACGTTCACGGAGTGGCCGTCGCCCGCGATGTGGTGCAGGACCAGGAGCAGGTAGTGGTCCTCATCCCCGTCGGTGAACAGGTCGGCGCGCAGGGGCGGTTCGGCGGCGAGGTCGAAGGGCCGGGACGAGGCCCGGGCGGCCCGGCGGGCGCGTTCGGCGGGCGGGCAGACGGTGACGGTGAGCACCGGGCCCGCGTCCGCGGGGTCCAGGACCCGCTGGTGGGGGCGGCCCGCCGGGTCGGGGAAGACGGTGCGCAGGGCCTCGTGGCGGCCGCTCACGTCCGCGAGCGCGGCGCGCAGCGCCGGGCGGTCGAGGGCGCCGCGCAGCCGCAGCCCGACGGGGATGTGGTAGAGCGCGCCGTCGGCGCCGTCCCGGGCGTGGAACCACAATCGCTGCTGGGCGTGGGACAGAGGGATCACAGCAGGGCTCCGAGCTGGGATTCGAAGGTGTCGAGGTCGGCCTGGCTGACCTGGGCGAGGGATACGTCGGAAGGGGTCAACCCGCCGGCGTCCGGGCGGGCGGCGTGGGTGACGACGGCGCGCAGCATGGTGAACCACTCCTGCGCGAGGTCGTGAACCCAACTCCCCGGGAAGGCGTTGCCCGCCCAGGTCCAGGTGGCGCTGAGGGTGAGGCCGTCCGGGCCCTCGTGGGCGGCCGCGTTGACCTCCACGGCGTGGGCCATCGGCAGGCCTTCGTCGGCGTCGTCGAGGGCGAAGGCGTGCCCGGGCGCGGCGTCCCAGGGGGCGTCGCCGCCCATCGGGAACCGGCCGAGGTAGTTGAAGCCGATCTGGGGAATGCCGCGCGCGGCGAGGTCCGGCCCGGTACGGGAGTTGAGGTGGCGCAGCAGCCCGAAGCCGATGCCCTTGTCCGGTACGGCGCGCAGTTCCTCCTTGACCAGGCGCAGGGCCGCGCCGACCGCGGGTCCGCCGGCGCGGGCCTCGTCGAGGTCGGGTCGGCCGAGGGCGAGGCGTACGGGGAACACGGTGGTGAACCAGCCGACGGTGCGGGACAGGTCGGTGCCGTCGGTGACGTCCTCCCGGCCGTGGCCCTCGACGTCCACGAGGACGGCGCCCTCCGTGTCACCCGTGTCCCGGCCGTCGGCGCTGCGCCGGCCGAGGACGGCGAGGGCCAGGGCGGTCAGCAGGACGTCGTTGACGGTGCCGTTGACGAGTCCGGGCGCGGTGGTGAGCAAGGGGCCCGTCACGTCCGGCCCGAGGGTCAGGGTGAGGGTGTTGTCCGGGCTTTCGGGGTCGAGGCCGCCGGCCGCGCGGACCCCGGCGAGGGCCTGCGGGGCCTCTTGCAGGGCGGCGGCCCAGCGGTCGGCCTCGGCGCTCCGGCGGCCGGAGGTGGCCTCCGCGCGCAGGAGGTCGGCCCAGTGCGCGAAGGGGGTGTGCGCCGGTTCCAGGACGGGCTCGCGACCCTCGGCGAGGGCCGCCGCACAGGTCCGCAGGTCGTCGTGGAGGATCCGCCACGAGACGCCGTCGACCACGAGGTGGTGGACGACGAGCGCGAGGCGTCCTTGCTGTCCGGCTCCCCGGTCGAGGAGTACGGCGCGCAGCATGTGGCCCGCGCGGGGCGCGAGCAGCCGACGGGCCGCTCGCATCCGCTCCCGGGTCAGGGCGGGGAGTTCTGCGTCGCCCGTCCCGCGGGCGTCCACGTGGTCCAGCAGGTCCGCCGCGGCGACGGAGCCGGCGGGCGGTACGAGCGGCTCGGCGCCGTGGGCCCCGATCCCGTCGGGCAGCCGCAGGCGGAGCATCTCGTGGGTGTCGAGGAGGGCCTGGACGGTGCGTTCGGCGTCCGCCTGCCCGAAGCCCGGCGGGGTGCGCAGGACGAGCGACTGGTTGTACGTGTCGACGGGGCCGCCGAGTTCGGCGAGCCAGCCCATGATGGGGGTGGGTGCCAGCGGGCCCAGGCGGCGCGGGGGCACGAGCGGTCCGGCGCCCTCGCCCGGCCGGCCCTGGGCGAGGGCGGTAGCGGCGAGCGCGCTCACGCTCTCGGCACGGAGCACGTCGCGGGTGCTGACGACGAGGCCCGCCGCGCGGGCGCGGCTGACGACCTGGATCGCCTGGATGCTGTCGCCGCCGAGCCCGGTGAAGCTGTGGCCCGCGCCGACGTCGGCGCGGCCGAGGACCTCGGCGAAGAGGGTGCGCAGGATGCGTACGGGGTCGGCGCCCGTGTCGGTGTCTCCGCCGGTGTCGGCCGACTGCCCGGTGGGGCGGACGGGCTCAGCCACGGGGCGCGTTCCCGGCGAGGGCGGCCACCAGGGAGGCGGGGCGCATGTCGGTCCAGACCCGCTCGACGTGGTCCAGGCAGGCCTGCCGGCCGTCGGGGCCGTGCACCACGGTCCAGCCGGCCGGGACGGGGTTGGCCGCGGGCCACAGGGAGTGCTGGAGCTCGTCGTTGCGGACCACGACGTAGGTGGCGTTGTCGTTCTCGAAGGGGTTGCTCATGGCGGTTCGCCTTTCGGGACGGGGGCGGCCGTACGGTCGTACGGCCGCTTCGCGGAACGGGAAGTGACGGTCAATCAGAATCGGTCAGGAACGGGGCGCGGCCTCGATGTCGAGGCGGAGCAGGGCCCGCGCCGCGTCGAGGGCTGCGTGCACGCCCTCCGGCTCCGGGTGGCGGGCGATGACGTGCCCGAGGCGGTCGGAGGCGCTGCGGGGCCTGCGTACGGGCGTGCCGGGGGCGGCGGTGACCAGTACCGACTCCACCCCCTCGACGGCGGCGGCCTCCCGGGTGCCGTGGGTGGCGGTGAGGGTGCCGTCGGCGTCGGCGAGGACGAACTGGATCCCGGCGTGGCCGGACCCCTCGGCCTTGAGGTGCGGGGGCAGGCCGAGGGCGGCGCGGAGCTGCTCCCCGAGGAGGTCCACCCCGGTGGCCAGTCGGATCAGTTCGGGGATCATGCCGCCGGCCGGGCGCGGGTTGATCTCGATGAGGGCGGGCCCGGCCGCGGTCAGTTTGACCTCGGTGTGGGTGGCTCCCAGGCGGATCCCGGCCGCGTCCAGGGCCGCCGTCACCGTCTCGGTGATCTGCTGGGCGGTGGCGGCGGGCAGCGGGGCGGGGAAGAGGTGGCGGTGCTCGACGAAGTGCGGGGTGGCCGTCACGGACTTGGCGGTGATGCCGACGCACACCGCCCGGCCCTCCCCGCTGAACATCTCGACGCTGTACTCCGGCGCGTCCAGGTACTCCTCGACGAGGACGGTGCGGGCGGTGGGCATGCCCCGGACGTTGGTGTCGATCGCGAGGATCTTCTCGATCTGGGCGCGGACCTCCGCCTCGTCGGCGCAGAGCAGGACGTTGGTGGAGCCCGAGTCGTCGGCCGGCTTGACCACGCAGGGCAGTCCGGTGCGGGCGACGGCCTCCGCCGCCCCGGCCGGCTCGTGCACGAGGGCGTACCGGGGCTGGCGGACGTCCGCGGTCCGCAGCCTCTCGCGCAGGGCGGCCTTGTCGCGGCAGAGCGCCACGGCGTCGGGCGGGTTGCCGGGCAGGCCGAGCCACTGGGCGATCCGGGCGGCGGCCGGTACGTAGAAGTCGCTGGTGGTGGTGACGCCCGCGATCTCCTCGCGGCGGAACCGCTCCTGTACGGCGGCGCGCAGGGCGGCGTCGGAGTTGGTGTCGCAGCGCACCACCTCGGCGCCGGTGTCCGCGAGGCCGCGGTAGCGGTCGGGGTCGCCGGTCAGCAGGACGGGTACGGTGCCCAGTTCGCGGGCCCGGTCCAGGGCCAGCATGCCGGTGCCGGTGGTGTTGGACTCCACGAACAGCAGGTGCCGCCGGATCCCGGCGGGCGGGCTGTAGGCGAGGGCGGACCAGGTGTGGGCGGTCCCCTCGGGGTCGAGGACGGCCGGCGCGGTGGCGGTGGGCACCTCGCCCAGCCGGTGGGCGTCCCAGTGCTCGTCGTTGTAGACGGTGTCGGCGTAGCGGTCGCCGCGGTCGGGCAGGATGCCGACGATCCGGCTTCCGGGCTCGGCGCGGTCGGCGAGGCCGGTGAGGACCCGGTAGACGGAGCCCGAGGTGTTGCCGCCGAAGATCTGCTGCTCGCGGGCGAGGTCCCAGGTCGCGGCGAAGGCCTCGTGGTCGTTGAGCCAGTGCACCTCGTCGACGAGGGTGCGGTCCAGGTTCTTGGGCAGCAGGCTGTTGCCCAGCCCGCTCTGCAGCCGCTGCGGCACGTCGGGCTGTCCGAAGAGGGCGCTGCCCACGCAGTCGACGCCGACGACGTGCAGGGCGGGGAGGCTCTCGCGCAGCGCCCGTGCGGTGCCGCACAGGGAGCCGCCGCTGCCGACGGCCCCGACGAGGGTGTCGAACTGACCTAGATCCGCCAGGAGTTCACCGGCGAGGGTGCGGTAGGCGCCGGGGTTGTCGGGGTTGGTGTACTGCTGCGGCCAGAACGCGCCGGGGAGTTCGTCGAGGAGTTCTGCGAGCCGCTCCAGGCGGGCGCTCTGCCAGCCGTGGCTGGTCATCGCCTCGACCACGTGCACCCGGCAGCCCAGGGCGCGGAGTTTGGCGAGGGTGACCGGGTCGATGCGCGGATCGGTGACGATGTGGACCTCGTGACCCAGGGAGCGGCCGACGAGGGCGACGCCGAGGGCCATGGTCCCCGAGGAGCTCTCGATGACGGGGGCGCCCGGCTTCAGGGTGCCCAGTCGCCGGGCCTCCAGCAGGATGTTGCGGGCGACGCGGTCCTTCATCGCGAAGAGGTTCTGCAGTTCCAGCTTGGCGTAGACCTCCACGCCGCGGGCCTCGCCGAGGCGCAGCCGGACCAGCGGGGTCGCGCCGATCGCGTCCGTCACGGTGTCGAACAGCATGGTCAGATCTCCAGCTCGGTGGGGTGGGCGGGCGCGGCCGTCGGGCTCCAGCTGTCGTCGGCGCCGAGGGAGCGGTGTACGGACACCTCTCCACCGAGGGCGGCGCAGCCGGCCCGGATGTGCTCGGTCTTGCTCGCGAGGGCCGGGTCGTTCGCCTCCAGGAGGACACCGAGCATGGTGCCGCTGTGGGCGAGCACCAGGCCCAGGCCGTCGACCTCGCGGCACAGGGCGTGCAGCTGCCCGAACCCGGCGCGCCGACGGCGGTGGGCGTTCATCTCGGCGCTGCGGGTGGCGACGGCGCCGACCTCCTGGAGGTCGCCGCGGGCGACGGCGCCGGTGAGCCGGTCCAGCAGGAGCGCGTACTCCTCCCGGTCGGTGGCGTCGATGGCCCGGGCGCCCCGGTTGTGCGCGACGGTGTCCACCTGGCCGCCCTCGTCGTGGGCGACGACGGTCAGCGGGGGCAGCACGCCGAGGCGGTGGCCGAGGCGCACCTCCCGGTGGTGGAAGGCGACGATCTCGTCGTACATGACCCCGTCGGCCGGTTCGATGCCGCGCAGGAAGTCCTCCGTCTCGGCCGGGGTGAACTCGCGCCCGTGCGCGGCCCCGACGGCCCGTACGGTGGCGACGAGGTCGGCGGAGGAGCTGGCGAGGCCCTTGCCCTCGGGCAGGTCCCCGGCCACCTCCAGG
Source organism: Streptomyces sp. NPDC091682 (assembly GCF_044756625.1). Lineage (NCBI taxonomy): Bacteria > Bacillati > Actinomycetota > Actinomycetes > Kitasatosporales > Streptomycetaceae > Streptomyces > Streptomyces sp. NPDC091682. The sequence goes on from NZ_JBIVTH010000011.1 coordinate 70,080, forward strand.
AGGCCGCCGTCCGCCGTACCGAGGGCGGCCAGGACGGCTTCGGCGACACGACGCGACTTGGCCTTGTGGGCCGGCCGCACCTGGACGCCCGGCCGGCCGGGGCTGGGGTGGAAACGGGCGGTGGCCCAGCGGGCGAGGGGGAAGGTGACCAGGAAGTCCCCCTGCGGGTGGGGCAGGGCGCCCTGGAGCAGTTCTCCGAAGGTGCCGAAGGCGCTGCCGGAGCCGGGGCCCAGGACGGAAGCCGGTCCGACGACGGCGGCGGCGGACGTCCCTGCGGCGGCGTCAGTGGGCGTGCTGTACGCGGGCGCGCTTGCCATCGCCGTCCTCCTCGTGGATCTCGTCGCCGGTCGCGCCGTACAGGGCGCGGTCGCCTTCCTCGGTGCCCGCGCGGACCGCCGCGGCGCGCAGTTCCCAGTCGGCGCCGAGCCGTTCGTACGTCTCCTGCTGGGTGCGCAGTACCGCGCGCACGGCGTCGGGGCGGGCCGAGCCGGCGGAGACCATGCGCTCCAGGCCCCGGTCGACGTCGAAGGCCTCGGCGAGGAGCCGGGCGGGGTCGGCGAGGGTGATGCCGTGTCCGGCGGCCGCCTCGACCAGCAGGGCGGGTTCGCCCGGGGCGGGGGCGGCGCCCGCCGCCGCGGCGAGCACGACGTACTTCCCGGCGACGACCTGGGCGGTGCGCCAGGGCACCCCTTCGGTGAGGCAGAGGGCGTTGGCGAGGCTGAAGCCGCCGAGGAACTCGCGCTCGCACACCTGGCGCATGCGGTCGGCGCGGAAGGTCAGCCTGCGCAGCACCTCGGTGAGGAGGCGGACGGTGCCGTGGGCCGAGTCGAAGGCGTTCAGCAGGTGGGTGCCGGCCTCCTTGGACACCTCGACGAGGTTGCAGAAGGGGGTGTTGCGCTGGCCCAGGAGCACGTCGAAGTGGAAGGCGCTCAGGTGGGCGGTGCGCCCGCGGATGCGTTCCAGGACGGGGTAGTTCTTCTTCTGCGGCATGGCGGAGGAGATGCCGGACAGCTCGTCGGGCAGTTCGATGAAGCCGTACTCGCTGCCGCCCCAGGTCAGCAGGTCGGTGGTGAAGCGGCTCAGGGCGGTGCCCAGCAGGCTGAGTTCCGAGGTCAGTTCGGCGCTCCAGCGGCGCGAGGCCACGGCGGTCAGGGCATGGGGCTGCGGCCGGGAGAAGCCGAGCAGCCGGGCCATCCGGTCGCGGTCCCACGGCAGTTCCTGCCCCGCCATGGCGCCGGCGCCCAGCGGGCAGGCGTCGATGCCATCGTACGCGTTCAGCAGCCGGGCGTGGGTGTGCAGCAGGTGCTCGGAGAGCGCGGCGAGGTGGAAGCCGGGGGTGATGATCTGGGCGGCCTGGAAGTGGGTGTACCCCGGCATGGGCAGGTCGCAGGTCTCCTCGGCCAGCCGGTGGACGACGGCGGCGAGTTCGAGGAGGGCTGCGGCGAAGCGGGCGAGCTGGTCGCGGCCGTACATCACCTGGGCGCAGGCCTGCAGGTCGTTGCGGCTGCGGTCGGCGTGCCAGCGCACGACCGGGGCGGGCAGGCCCGCCTCGACGTGCCGTTCGAGGGCGAAGGCGATGTCCGACATGTTGGCGCCCGGCTGGGCGCTGAGGGTGTCGGGCCGGACGGAGTCGAGCAGGGCGGCGATCCGGTGGGCCTCCTCGGCGGTGATCAGGTCCATGCGGACGTACTCGGCGGCCAGGGTCTTCTCGATGGCGACGTAGTGGCGCAGCAGGTGGCGGGACTCGAACCCGAACTGCGGGGCGAGCACTTCGTCGTGCAGGAGTTCGGCGGGGCCGCCGCTGATCCGGCCGCTCAGCTCGGGGGCGGGCCCCGGGGTGTCACTCGTCACGTGGTGTGTTCCGTTCCTGTTCTGGTGCGGGGCGCGTCGGCGCATGCCTCGTCGACGCGCGGCGCGGGAAGGGGGGTACGGGTACCCCGGGCGGGCCGGGGTTCCCGTTCAGCGGTGGTCGGCCGCGGCGAGGGCGGTGCGCAGGAGGGCGGCGGCCCGGGTGCTGTGCGGCGGCCGCATCAGCCCGTAGTGGTCGGTGTCGGCGTCGTGGCGGGTGAAGCCGGCCGCGGCCCGCCCGGCCCACCGGTCGGCGGCCTTCTCCCGGGCCCCGGTCCCGGTCTGGAGGAAGAGGACCGGGCAGGGGGCTGCCGGGGGCTCGTACGCGGCGGCGGCGCGGATCCCGGTCCGGAACACCGCGTAGTGCCGGGCGAGGTCCTGCGGGTCCAGTCCGGGGGCGAAGCCGTCGCGTTCCACCTGCTCGGCGAGGACGGCGAGGCGGGCCGTGGTGTCGGCGACGCTGCTCAGGGCGCTCCGCAGGGCGGACGCGCTCTCGTCGCCGGGGTCGAAGCCGGCGGAGCGGGCGAGGTCCTCGTGGAACCACTCCAGCAGCTCGCTCTCGTCCTCGGGAACGTGGCCGGGCTCCGGGTAGCCGGTGTCCAGCAGGGCGAGCGTCGCCACCTCCTGGCCGGCGGAACGGAGTTGGACCGCCATCTCGTGGGCGAGGAGCCCGCCGAAGGACCAGCCGGCCAGGCGGTAGGGGCCGGCGGGGCGGATCCGGCGCAGGGCCTCCACATGGGCGGCGGCCAGCTCCCGGGCCGTGGCGTCGGGGGCCGCTGCGGGGTCGGTCAGGCCGGGCGCCGTCAGTCCGAACACCGGCCGGTCGGTGCCCAGTTCGGCGGCCAGGGTGCGATAGCAGAAGACGTTCCCGCCGATCGGGTGGACGAGGAAGAGCGGGTCGAGCGCGCCCTCGGGCTGGAGACGGACCACCGGGTCCGGGGCCTCGGCGACGTGCCGGCCCCGCAGCAGCGCGGCCTGCCGGGCGACGGTCGGGTGCTCCAGCACGGCCGAGACGCCGAGGCGTTCGCCGAAGGCCGAGTTGATCCGGCCGATCAGGCGCAGGGCGTCGATGGAGTGCCCGCCGGACTCGAAGAAGTCGTCGTGGACGCCGACCGTGCCGGCGTCCAGCAGGCGCTCCCAGATCCCGGCGAGGCGGGATTCGAGGGCGTCGCGGGGCGGGGTCGGCTCGGCGCCGCCGCGCAGGTCGGCGGGGTCCGGGTCGGGGAGGGCGGCGCGGTCCAGCTTGCCGTTGGCGGTCAGCGGGAGGGCGTCCAGGCACACCCAGGCGGAGGGGACCATGTACTCGGGGAGCCGCTCCCGGGCGTGGGCGGCGAGTGCGCCCGGGTCGGGGGCGGGTGCGGCGTCCGGGCCGGTCGCATCGGGGACGAAGTAGCCGACGAGGCGTTCGCCGCGGGGCAGGACCGCGCAGTCGCGCACGCCGGGGTGTTCGGCGAGGACGGCTTCGATCTCGCCCGGCTCGACGCGGAAGCCGCGGATCTTGAGCTGGTGGTCGGTGCGGCCCGCGTACTCCAGGGCTCCGTCGGGGCGGTGCCGGGCCAGGTCGCCGGTCCGGTAGAGGCGGCGGGTGGTGCCGTCGGGGCTGGTGTGCTCGATGAAGCGCTCGGCCGTCAGTTCGGGTCGTCCGTGGTAGCCGTCGGCGAGGCCGACGCCTTCGAGGAAGAGTTCCCCGGTGACGCCGAGGGGGACCTCGGCGAGGCGGCGGTCCAGCACGTGGGTGCGCATGTTGGCGATGGGCCGGCCGATGGGCACGGTGTCGCCGCCGTCCGGCCGGCACTGCCAGTACGTGACGTCGACGGCCGCTTCGGTGGGTCCGTAGAGGTTGTGCAGTTCGACTCCGGGCAGCCGCTCGAAGAACCTGCGCTGGACCTCGTACGGCAGGGCCTCGCCGCTGCACACCACGCGGGTGAGCCCGGCCGCGCCGGTCACGGCCGCGGGGTCGTCGAGGAAGACGCTGAGCATGGACGGGACGAAGTGCACGGTGGTGGCGCCCTCGTCGTGGATCAGGCCGGCGAGGTAGCCGGGGTCGCGCTGCCCGCCGGGGCGGGCGAGGACCAGGGTGGCGCCGGTCAGCAGGGGCCAGAACAGCTCCCACACGGAGACGTCGAAGGTGTACGGCGTCTTGTGCAGCACCCGCTCCCCCGGAACCAGCCCGTACTCGTCCTGCATCCACAGCAGCCGGTTGGCGATGGCGCGGTGGGAGACCACGACGCCCTTGGGCTTTCCGGTGGAGCCCGAGGTGAAGATCATGTACGCCGGGTCGGACGGCTCGGGGGCTCCGGCGGGGCCCGCGGCGGCGGTCGCGGCGGCAGTCGCAGCCGCGTCCGGCCGGACGACGGTGACCCCGGAGCCCGCCAGCCGCTCCGCCCACGCGCCCTCGGTGACCACCAGGCCGATGCCGGACTCGGTGAGCAGGGACCGCACGCGCGGCACGGGGTGCTCCGGGTCCAGCGGGACGTAGGCGGCGCCCGACTTCAGGACGGCGAGCAGGACGACGGGCAGGGCGAGGGAGCGTTCCAGCAGCAGGCCGACGAAGGTGCCGGGGCCGGCGCCCCGTTCCCGCAGGGCCGCGCACAGCCGCTCGGCCTCGGTGTCGAGGGCGCGGTAGGTCAGCTCGGCGCCCTCGAAGCGCGCGGCCGGGGCGTCCGGGGTCCGGTCGCGCTGCGCGTCGATGAGCCGGGTCAGGACGTGCGGCTGCGGGTAGTCGACGGCGGTCCGGTTCCACTCGGCGTAGCGGCGGTGTTCGGCCTCCGGCAGCAGGTCGGCGGCCGTGCAGTCACGGTCGGGGGCCCCGGCCAGGTCGCACAGGGCGGCGGTGTAGGAGGCGTGCGCGCTCTCCATCTGCGCCTCGGAGAACTGGGCGGCGTCGAAGCGCAGGCCGAGTTCGAGCAGGGAGCCGTCGGGGCTGCGGGAGAACTCGGCGCCGAAGGCGAAGTCGGTGCCGGCCTCTCCGGTCTCCTCCAGCACGGTGAACGCACCGTCGGGGGACCCGTCCCGCTCCACGTGGAAGTGGGTGTAGTTGAAGAAGGTCTCGAAGAGCGGGCCGCCGCCGGACAGCCGCTGGATCTCGGCGAGCGGGAAGCGGCGGTGCGCGTGCAGCTCCGCCTCCAGCTCGGCGACGTGCGCGACGAGGCCGCGCCAGCTGAGACCGGCGACGTCGGCGCTCAGCGGCAGGGTGTTGAGGAAGACGCCGACGACCTTGTCGCCGTCGGTCTCCTCGGCGCGGCCGTTGTGGACCACTCCGGTGGTGACCGCGTCGCCGCCGCCCAGCAGGGCCGTGGCCCGCAGGTGGGCGGCGAGCAGGACGGTGCGCAGCGGTACGGCGCACTCGGCGGCCAGGGCGGTCAGCCGGGCGTGCAGCCCCTCCGGGAGCGGCGCGAGGTACCAGGACATCCTGGCGGGTCCGCCGGTCGCCGCCGGGCGGGGCAGCCGGGTCGCGGGGGCGTCGGTCGCCTTGCCGGTCCAGAAGGCGCGCTGTCCGGCGTCGGCCAGCGCGGCCCGTTCCAGGGCGACGAAGGAGGCGAACCGGGAGCGGGGGCCCGCGTCCGGGGAGGGCCCCTCCTCGGGGGTCCGGGCGGCGAGCGCCTCGGTGTAGCAGGAGGCCAGTTCCGTCAGGAGCGAGCGTTCGCTCCAGCCGTCGAGGACGGCGTGGTGCTCGGCGACGAACAGTTGGAGCCGGGTGTCGGAGAGCCGCTGGACGTGGAAGCGGATCAGCGGGGGCCGGTCCCAGGCGAACGGCCTGTCGCGCTCGGCGGCGTAGCGGGCGGCGACGGCGGTCCGCTGCGCCTCGGGGTCGAGGCCGTACAGGTCCTCGAAGGTGATCTCCGGGCGGGCGCCGCGGTGGACGAGCTGGAGCGGCTCGCCGAACCCGTGCGGGTCGAAGGAGGTGCGCAGCATCTCGTGCCGGGCCGCGAGGACCTCGACGGTGGTCCGCCACGCGGCTTCCGAGAAGGGCGCCTCGACCAGGTAGGAGGCCACGTTGTGGTAGACGCGTCCGCCGGCCGACGGCAGGTCGCTGTGGTAGAGCATGCCGGCCTGGAGCCGGGTCATCGGGTAGGCGTCCTCCAGCCCGTCGGGCAGGGCGGCGCGGTCCTCGGGGGTGAGCAGGGAGAACGGCTCGTACGGGGCCTCGGCGCCGGCCGCCGCCTCCCGCCGGGTCACGACGGGGGCCAGCGCACGGGCCGTCTGACGGCGCATGAGGTCGGCGACGGTGAGGTCGAGGCCGCGTTCCCGGATCCGGGCGAGGACCTGGAGGGAGCGGATGGAGTCGCCGCCGAGGGCGAACCAGTTGTCCAGGGCGCCGACCCGTTCGTGCCCGAGGACCTGGGCGAAGACCTCGGTGAGCGCGGTCTCGACCGGCCCGCTGGGCGCCTCGTAGGTGGCGGTGGGGGTCCGGGGCGCCGAACCGGGGGCGGGCAGGCGGCGCCGGTCGGTCTTGCCGTTGGCGGTCAGCGGGAAGGCGGGCAGGGTGACGAAGGCGCCGGGGATCATGTAGCCGGGCAGTCGCTGCGCGAGGTGGGTGCGCATCTCCTCCACGGTGGGGCCCGTGCCGTCCTCGGCACCGGTCACGGCCAGGTAGCCGACGAGGACGTCGGTCCCCGCGGTGTCCGGTGCGACGAGGGCGACCGCGGCGTCGACGAGGGGGTGGGCGGCCAGGGCCGCCTCGACCTCGCCGAGTTCTATCCGGAAGCCGCGCAGTTTGACCTGGTGGTCGATGCGGCCGAGGTACTCCAGGTCCCCGTCGGGCAGGGCGCGCGCCAGGTCGCCGGTGCGGTACAGCCGCTCGCCCTCGGCGAGCCCGGCGGGCCCGTCGGCGCCGCGGTCCGGGCCACCGCCCGTGCCACCGTCTGCGCCGCGGTCGGCAAGGCCGGTGGGGAAGCGCTCGGCGGTGAGTTCGGGCCGGCGCAGGTAGCCGCGGGCGAGGCCCGCCCCGGCGACGTACAGCTCCCCGACGGCGCCGCGCGGAACGGTCCGGCCGCGCGCGTCGAGCAGGTGCAGGCGCAGGTCGGGGATGGGCACGCCGATGACGCTGCCGCGGCCCTCCTCGGCGTCGCGGGCGGTCAGCGGCCGGTAGGTGACGTGCACGGTCGTCTCGGTGATGCCGTACATGTTGACCAGGCGGGGTGCGGTGTCGCCGTGCCGGGCGAACCACCCGGCGAGGGCGGCGACGTCGAGGGCCTCCCCGCCGAAGACGACGTGGCGCAGGGCGAGCCCGGGGGCGTCCGGACCGGTCGTGCGCTGGTGCTCCTCGTCGGCGCGGGCCAACTGGTAGAAGGCGGAGGGGGTCTGGTTGAGGACGGTGACCCGCTCGGCGCGCAGCAGCCGGTGGAACTCCTCGGGCGAGCGGCTGGTCCCGTACGGCACCACGACGAGGCGGCCGCCGTGGGCGAGGGCGCCCCACAGCTCCCAGACGGAGAAGTCGAAGGCGATGGAGTGGAAGAGGGTCCACACGTCCTCGGGGCCGAAGCCGAACCAGTGGTCGGTGGCGGAGAACAGCCGGGTGACGTTGGAGTGGGGCACGAGGGTGCCCTTGGGCAGGCCGGTGGAGCCGGAGGTGTAGATGACATAGGCGAGGTGGTCCGGGGTCACGCCCGTGTCGGGGGCGGTGTCCGGTTCGGCGGCCAGGAGCGAGGCGTCGGCCTGCAGGTCGACGGCGTGCAGGCCGGGGGCGTCCCACAGGGATCGGGTTCCGGTGGTGCCGACGACGTGCTCCAGGCGGGCGTCCTGGACGATGTGGCGCAGCCGCTCGGGCGGGTTGTCGGGGTCGAGCGGCAGGTAGGCGCCGCCGGCCTTGAGGATGCCGAGCAGGGCGACGACGAGGTCGGCGGAGCGGGGCAGGCACAGACCGACGAGGGTGTCGGGTCCCACGCCGAGGGCGCGCAGCCGGTGCGCGAGCCGGTTGGCGCGGGTGTCGAGCTCGCGGTAGCTGAGGGACGTGCCCTCGTGGACGAGGGCCACCGCCTCGGGGGTGCGGGCGGCGTGCCCGGCGAAGACCTCGTGGATGCAAGCCGGCTCGCCCGGAGCGGGCGGGAGGGCGGCGCGGGGCGGGAGCGGCGAGCCGATGCCGCTCCTCTCGTCGGCCGACAGCATCGGCAGCCGACTGAGCGGCAGTTCGGGGTTCTCGGTTGCGGCGTCGAGGAGCCGGGCGAAGTGCCGGCCGAACTGTCGGACGGTGGCGGCCTCGAACAGGTCGGCCCGGTACTCCAGCCGGCAGCTCAGCGCGCCGCCGGTGCGTACGACGTCGAAGGTCAGGTCGAACTTGGCGGTTCCGGCCGGCCCTTCGAGCATCCTCGCCCGCGGGCCGGGCAGGCCCTCGGTCATGGCGTCCTCGTCGTGGAGGCCGAACATGACCCGGAAGGGGGGCGCGTCCTCGCCGGTGCGTCCGGGGGCGATCCGGTCGACGACGCGTTCGAAGGGCAGGTCCTGGTGGTCCTGGGCGTCGAGCACGGTGTCCCGTACGCGCTCGAGGTGGGCCCGGAAGGCGGGGTCGTCGGACAGGTCCGCGCGGATCACCAGCGTGTTGACGAACAGGCCGACGGTGTCCTGGAACTCCTTGCGGCCCCGGCCCGCGACCGGCGTTCCGACGAGCACGTCGTCGGTGCCCGTGTAGCGGCCCAGCACGATCTGGAAGGCCGCCAGCATCAGCGTGTAGGGGGTGCTGTGGGTGTCACGGCACAGGCGCTCCATCCGGGCGAGCACCGCGGCGGGCACCTCGAAGGAGTGCAGCGCCGCCGCGGCGCGGTCCGCTCCGGCCCCGGGCCGGCCGTCCCGGGGCAGGGGGGCGTCGGGCAGTTCGCCGCCCAACTGCTGCTCCCAGTAGGCGAGCTGGCGCTGGGCGGCGGCTCCCTGGAGCCATTCCTCCTGCCAGTCGGAGAAGTCGGCGTACTGGTACTCGGGGGCCTCCATGGCCTCCAGCACCTCGGACGCGGCCGGCTGCGGCCCGCCGGTACCGTCGGGGGCGTCGCCGTACCGGGCGTACGCACCGAGGAGCTCGCGGGCGAGGATCCCGACGGACCAGCCGTCGGCGACGATGTGGTGCAGGGCGAGCGCGAGGACGGCGCCCTCGGGGGTGTGCAACAGGGCCGCCCGGAAGAGCGGTCCGGACTCCAGGTCGAAGGGCCGGTGGTGTTCGGCGGCCATCCACTCCTCGACGTCCCGGGATCCGTGCGCCGCGGCGGAGGACCAGGCGAGCACGGCCTCGGTGTCGATGTGCTGCCACAGCTCGCCGTCCCGCAGGACGAACCGGGTGCGCAGCGCCTCGTGCCGGTCGAGCAGCCCCTGGGCGCAGGTGCGGAGCGCGGCCTCGTCCACCGGGCCTTCGAGGCCGTAGAAGACGGGCATGTGGTAGGTCGGCCGGCCCTCCTCCACCTGCTGGAGGAAGTACATCCGCTGCTGCGCTCCCGACGCGCGGAACGCGCTGAACGACGGCTCCGCAGGGCGTTCGGTCGGATCGTGACTGGCCAAGACAACTCCCTCGGCGCCGCACCGGTGGCTGGTACGCGGCGCATGCTCCGCTTGCTTGCCCGCTCAGCCTAGGAACGGCATCGATTCGGGTGAAGTCGCCTGTTTCCGGTCCCCGATTCACGTGACCACGGCTGTGGACGACCTGCGCAAGTACCGGTGGAAGGCCGTGTTCCGACGCCGTTCGGGGGCCCCGGGGCGGGACACTGCTGCCGCGGACCGAACCGAGATCGCCACAGGAGGCACCATGCCCTTCATCACCGTCGGCCAGGAGAACAGCACCGACATCGACCTGTACTACGAGGACCACGGCAGCGGGCAGCCCGTCGTCCTCATCCACGGCTACCCGCTGGACGGGCATTCCTGGGAGAAGCAGCTGCCCGCCCTGCTCGACGCCGGTCACCGCGTCATCACCTACGACCGGCGCGGCTTCGGGCAGTCCTCCCAGCCCACCACCGGCTACGACTACGACACCTTCACGGACGACCTGCACACGCTGATGGAGACCCTCGACCTCACCGACACGATCCTCGTCGGCTTCTCCATGGGCACCGGCGAGGTCGGCCGTTACCTCGGCACCCGCGGTTCCGGACGCGTGGCCAAGGCCGCCTTCCTCGCCGGCCTGGAGCCCTACCTCCTCAAGACCGACGACAACCCCACCGGCGTCGACGGCAGCGTCTTCGAGGGCATCCTCGCCGCCGTCACGAAGGACCGCTACGCCTACTTCACCGACTTCTACCAGGCCTTCTACAACCTCGACGAGAACCTCGGCACGCGCATCAGCGAGGAGACCGTACGGGCGAGCTGGGCGACCGCCGCCGGCGCCTCCGCGTACGCCTCCCGCGCCGCCGTCCTCACGTGGACCACCGACTTCCGGGCCGACATCCCCAAGATCGACGTGCCCGCCCTGATCCTCCACGGCACCGCGGACCGCATCCTCCCGATCGGGGCCACCGCGGAACCCTTCCACAAGGCCCTCCCGCACGCCGACTACGTCGTCCTCGAGGGCGCCCCGCACGGTCTCCTGTGGACCCACGCCGAAGAGGTCAACAACGCCCTCCTCGCCTTCATCGGGGACTAGGCCGTGCCGGCCGCGTGACCCGCGCTCCGCGGCCGGCACCGCCGCGGAGCCCGGGGCGGCGGCCACGACCGAGCATGATGCAAGAAATTTGCTTTAAGCTGGCCGCATGAGCCGAAAAGCGATGGTCCGCCCCGGGGGCCGCAGCGCACGGGTCCAGGAGGCGGTCCACACCGCCGTGCGTGAGCTCCAGGCTGAACTGGGGCGTCCGGAGCTGACGATCCCGATGGTCGCGGCGCGGGCCGGCGTCACCCCGTCGACGATCTACCGCCGCTGGGGCGACCTACAGGAACTGCTCTCGGACGTCGCCGTCGAGCACCTGCGCCCCGACGCTCCGCCGGAGGACCACGGAGACCTGCTGGCGGACCTGCGGGGCTGGGCCGAACAGTTCCAGGAGGAGATGGCCTCGCCCGCGGGCCGCGCGTACATCCGCGATGCGCTGCTCGGGGACCCGGACGGCGACAACGCGGGGCGGTGTTCGGCCTACGCGGCGGAGCAGATCGCCGTCGTGCTCGCCCGCGCCGCGGAGCGCGGCGAGGGGGCCCCGGACGTCGAGACGGTGCTCGACCGGGTCGTGGCGCCGATGATGTACCGCATCCTGTTCCGCCCCGCCGGACTCACCGGCGCGTACGCGCACCGGCTCGCGACGGAGGCCGTACGGGGCTTCGACGCACCCCGCTGACCGGCCCGCCGCGCACGCCCCCGCGGGTCAGCGGCGCACCGGAGCGGCAGCCACGGGTTCGAGCCGGTAGCCGTCCCCCTCGACCACCACGCGGCCGGCGGTCGGCGCGGGGAAGTGCGTACCGAGCACCAGGGCGCCGGTGTCGGCGAGGCGGGCGAGCAGCGCCCGGCGGGTGGCCTCGGCCCGTACCGGGTCGATGTCGACGCAGCTGCCGATCTCCGGCCGGGCCAGCTGCACGGGGTGGTGGACGGCGTCCCCGGTGACCAGGGCCGTCGCGCCGCCGCTGCTCACCTGTACGACGATCTGCCCGGGGGTGTGACCCGGCGCGGGCAACAGGCGCAGCCCCTCGGCCACGTCGATCCCCTCGGCCGGCACGTCGACCAGGTCGAGCAGACCCGCCTCCTCGACGGGCACGACGGAGTCGCGGAACATGCCGCGCCGCGCCTCGTCCATGTCGTAGCCGGCCCAGAACTCGCGCTCCGCCCTCGACGTCAGGTAGCGGGCGCCCGGGAAGGTCGGCACCCATGCGCCGTCCGCCTCGCGGGTGTTCCATCCGACGTGGTCGGCGTGCAGATGGGTGAGGATCACCAGGTCGACGTTGTCGGGGGTGAATCCGATGTCCGCGAGGCGTGCGAGGTAGTCGGTGCGGAGCCGGTGCCACGCCGGGTTGGCCCTCGTCTTGCCGTTGCCGATCCCGGTGTCGACGAGGACCCGCAGACCGTCCACGACCAGCGCGAAGCTGTGGCTGTCGAGGTGCAGGACACCGTCCGGACCGGCGAAGTCGGGCCGCAGCCAGTCGTGTTCGGCGACCACGTCCGGGGTGGCGGCCGGCAGCAGCCACGGTCCGGTCGCGGGCGGCAGGGGCACTTCGTCGACGCGGTGGACCGCGATCTCCCCGACGGACCAGTGGGCAGCGGCTCCGGCCGGGGCCGGCTCGGTGAACTGTGCGGTGCACATGGGCGTGTTCCTTCGTCTACAGAGGACCGACCGACAACAAAAGCGATTCATTCGCTTTAAGCGACCGTAGGCCCTACCGTGAACTAACGCAAGCCGTTAGCTTTAAGGCGGCGGTGAGCGTGCCGCCGCACTCCTGAAGGAAGGCAGCACATGTCCGCCCCGGACCTCACTCCTCCCGAAGCCGCCCGCTGGGCCGCACGGTCAGGGCTTCCGCTGGCGAAGGACCGCCATGCGGAAGTGGCGGCCACCGCCGACCACATCCACGCCGTCGTATCGCTCCTGCGGGAACTGGACTTCGGCGAGACACCGCCCTCCGCGACGTACCGCGCGGGAGGGGAGCAGCACGATGGAACCGTATGAGCTGACCGTGGCCGAAGCGGCCGAGGCCGTACGCACCCGGCTGGTCTCACCGGTCGAACTGGTGGAGTCGGCGCTGGCGCGCATCGCACGGGTCGAACCCCGCCTGAACGCCTTCACCGCCGTGACGGCCGACCGTGCGCGCGCCGCGGCCCGCCGGGCGGAGGGCGAGATCGCCCGCGGCACGCACCGGGGGGCCCTCCACGGGATGCCCGTCGGCCTCAAGGACCTCATCGACGTGGCCGGGATGGCGACCACGGCGAGCTCCCGGGCACGGACGGGGCACCGGGCGGAGGCCGACAGCACCGTCGCGGCGCGCCTCGCCTCGGCCGGAGCGGTCCTGGTGGGCAAGACCCACACGCACGAGTTCGCCTACGGCCTGACCACCCCTCAGACGACGAACGCCTGGAACCCGGACCGGGTGGCCGGCGGGTCCAGCGGCGGTTCCGCCGTCGCCGTCGCGGCGGGGGCGGCCGCCTTCGCCCTGGGCACCGACACCGGCGGATCGATCCGGGTGCCCGCCGCCCTGAACGGGGTCGTCGGACTGAAGCCGACGTACGGGCTGGTGCCGCGCCGTGGCGTGACTTCGCTGTCCTGGTCGCTGGACCATGTGGGACCCCTCACCCGCACCGTGGAGGACGCCGGGCTGGTCCTGGCCGCCCTGGTCGGACACGACCCGCACGACCCGGCGTCCGTCGCGGCCCCGGCCACGGACCACCGGCCGGGCCCCGGCACGGATCTGACGGGGCTGCGGGTCGGGGTGCCGAACAACTACTACTTCGACCGGGTGGACCCGGAGGTCGAGGCCGCCGTCCGGCGGGCGATCGAACGGCTCGAGGGGCTCGGCGCCCGGCTCGTGGACGTCGAGATCCCGATGACGCGCTACATCCGCGCGGCCCATTGGGGCCTGATGGTGCCCGAGGCCTCGGCCTACCACGAGCGGACCCTGCGGGTGGTACCCGACCTGTACGGGACCGACGTGCGGGTCCTCCTGGAGGCGGGCGAGCTCATGACCGCGGGCGACTACCTGCGGGCCCAGCGCGCCCGCACCCTCATGGGGCGGGCTTGGCGGGACGTGCTGGAGGCGGTCGACCTGATCGCCGCACCGACCGTGCCGATCACCGCCGTCGAGTCCGGACGGACCGAAGTGACCTGGGGCGACGGCAGCGTGGAGGGCGTCGCCGACGCCTACGTACGGCTGTCGGCCCCGGCCAACCTCACCGGTGTTCCCGCGCTGAGCGTGCCCGTCGGCCTGGACTCGGCGGGCCTGCCGATCGGCATGCAGCTCATGGGGAGGCCCTTCGGCGAAGCCACGCTCCTGCGCGCGGGACACGCCTTCGAACGCACCGGCACGGCACGCGGCCTGGCCCCGGAGCGGGCGGCCTAGGCCCTGTCGTCAAAGTCCCTCCCCCAGCTACCGCTGGGAGGTGCCCCCGGGCCCGCGACGCCCGGCACCGCACCTCGCCGCGTTGTCGGGGCACCCAAGTACGTCCAGTACTCGGGCGCCCCTCCGCCTTGCGATGCACGGCACCGGACGCCGCGGGCCTGACCGGCGCTACTTTGACGACAGGACCTAGCGCGGGGGCGGCCGCCCCCTCATGTGATCATGGATGCGTCACATTCCTTCGCCCGCGAGGTGATCTTTTTGACGAAGGTGGCACTGCGTTCCTACGCACTGTTGCCTCGGCAGTACGACGAGCGGAAGGTACTGGCCTCCACGATTGATCCGTGGGGCCGCGCTCTCTGGCTCATCTGCCCTGATGCCCGCTTCCCCTCCAGGCGGGCCGGCCGGGACGTCCCGGCGCCCACGAAACTCCCCTTCGACGCCCTGGTCGTCATCAGCGACCGGGGGGTGGTCCGGGAGCAGACCCTGCACGGAGTGGCCGTGGACCCGAGCGCCTTCGACGCCCTGCCGGGCGGCGGGTTCGTGCTCTCCGGCGGTGGAGGTCCGAACGCACGATCCGGCCAGATCTTCGGCCGCGACGGCCGCTCCCGGCGCCGGTTCCCCCTGGGAACCCGCCTCACGCACCTGGTCGCGGACCGCCGCTCCGGCTTCTGGACCGGATACGCCGACGAAGGGATATACAGCGACGACCGCGTCAGCGCGGGCGGGCTGGTCCGCTGGGACAGCAGGGGGAACCACGCGGGGGCCCTGCGCCCCCCGGCGCCCTTGGACTACCTGGTGGACGTCAACACCGTCAACGTCTGCGACTCCACGGTCCACGCCGTGTACTGGCCGAGCGCACCGCTCGTCGAAACGGGCCCCGGCGGGATACGCCGCATCCGCCGCCTCCCGGTCTCGGACCCGTTCGGCCTCGCGATCCGCGGTGACCGACTGCTCCTGCTCGGAGGGGTCGAAGGGGGCGCCTCCACCGCCGATCGGGTGAGCGCCGTCCACCACCTGAGGCTGACGGACGAGGGAGCCGTCGTCACCGGACACGAGGAACTCGTCTTCCCGAACGGCGACCCCGTCAGACGCTACGCCCGCCCGGTCTGCCGGGGTCCGCGGATCTTCCTGCACACGATCCGCACGCTGCGGCAGTGGTGGGTACTGACGCTGCCGCAACCCTCGGCCCGTACGGGGCGGTGGCGACCCGGCAACACGATGACACCACGGCCGCCGGGCGGCTGCCGCACGGTGAACCGGCCGTGACAGAGGTGGAGTTGAGCCAGTCACGGCCGGTAGGACCGGTGCGTCTGGTGGGGGTCGGGGCCGCTATGTAATGTCACATCGCATGATGCTCTTACGGCGTGCGGCGTCGGCCGCTGCCCTTCTCGCCACCGTCCTTCCCCTGGCTCTCACCTCGCCCGCGCACGCGGCCGACGGCTCCTCCGCGTGCCGCGCCTCCGCGTCCGTACCGCTGGACGCCGAACAGGCGCGGCTCTCGGACGCCCGCACCACGGCCCTCGTCGAGCGCGGCGGGTTCGCGGACTTCGTGCGGCGGTTCCCCGCCGCGCTGTGCGCGACCCGCAGCCCCGCCGAGGCCGACCGGCTGGTCACCGACTGGGGCGAGGCACTGTGGCAGGCCTCCGTACGGCGGGCCCAGGGGCAGCGGCCCGGCGGCGACCTCGCCCCCGGGGACGACCGGCCGCTGTACTGGGCGCGGCTCGGCATGACCGCCGCACTCGCCCGCTGGCAGCCGGAGTTCACCGCCGACCGGGCCGCGCTCCGCGCCCGCTTCGAGGACGCCTCCCGGGGCCTGACGAACAACGCCTTCCGCACCGCGCCCGGCGTGCGGCGCGTCTTCATCAGCGGGTTCGACCCCTTCGGGCTCGACGCCGAGATCCGCCGCGCCAACCCGTCGGGGTCGGCCGCCCTCCAGCTCAACGGACGGCGTGTGACCCTCGCCGACGGCACCCCCGCCGAGATCCGCGCCGTCGTCCTCCCCGTGCGGTACGCCGACTTCGACGCCGGCATGGTGGAGCGGGCGTTCGCCCCGCGCCTGGCCGGCGGCCCCGCCGCCGCCGACGTCATCACCACCGTCAGCCAGGGTTACCCCGGCATCTTCACCCTGGAGGACTGGGCGGGACGGGCCCGGTCCGCCGACCCGTACCCCGACAACGTGCGCGCCCTGTCCGGCGGCACCCGCGAGCACCCGGTGACCGCCCCCGGCCTCGGCCCGGGCCCGGAGTTCATCCGCACCACGCTCCCCGCGGGCGCCGTCACCGGCGCCGTGCAGAGCCCGTACCCCGTCCTCCTCAACAGCGACGTGACCGAGATCCCGGCCGGCGGCACGACCCCCGTCGACCGGACCGCCGGCCCGACCCCCGGCTCACGGGCCGTGGCGGGCGGCGGGGGCGGCTACCTGTCCAACGAAGTGGCCTACCGCTCCAACCGGCTGCGCGCCGAACTCGCCCCGCACCTGCCCGGGGGCCACCTCCACACCCCGGTGCTCACCGGCTTGCCGGCCGACCCCCAGCAGCTGACCGGCCCCGAGTTCGAACGCAACGAGAGCGCGATAGCGGCCGAGGTCCGCGCGGTCCTCGAACACGCCGCCGCGCGGCGGTAGCGGCAGCCCCGCCTGCGGTGCGTCCTGCTGCCATGGGGCAGGATGGCAGCCCGTTCCGGATGCGCACACGCGCCCGAACGCGGCTTCACGCACGACGAACTGACAGGTGACAAGGTGACGACACACCCACACCCCATACGACGGCCGGCAGCTCCCGTCGCCACTCCCCCGGGCCGGCGCGGCGCACCGGAGGAGGTCCGTTGAACCGGGATCTCGTCCTGCACGACTGGCTGGTCGCCGGGATCGCGCTGGCGGCGGGCGCCGCGGCCGGACTGCTGCTGCGCGCCCTCCTGCGCTGGCTGGGCCGGCACGCCGAGCGGACCCGGTGGCGGGGGGACGACATCATCGTCGACGCGCTGCGCACCATCGCGCCCGGGGCCGCACTGATCGCGGGCGCGGCGGTGGCCGCCACGACCCTGCCGCTCACCGCGCGCGTCTCGGGGTTCGTGAACCAGTCGCTGACCGCGCTGCTCATCCTCATCGCCACGCTCAGCGCGGCGCGGGTCGTCGCGGGCCTCGTCCAGTCCGTGGCGGGATCGCGCACCGGGGTGGCCGCATCGGCGTCCATCTTCGTCAACATCACGCGGATCGTGGTCCTCGTGATGGGCGTGCTCGTCGCCCTGGAGACCCTCGGCGTGTCCATCGCGCCGCTGGTCACCGCCCTCGGAGTCGGCGGTCTGGCGGTGGCCCTGGCTCTCCAGGACACCCTCGCCAACCTCTTCGCCGGCGTGCACATCCTCGCCTCGAAGACCGTGCAGCCCGGTGACTACATCCGGCTCACCAGCGGCGAGGAGGGTTACGTCGTCGACATCAACTGGCGCAACACCGTGGTCCGCAACCTGTCGAACAACTTGGTCATCATCCCCAACGGGCGTCTCGCGCGCACCAACATGACCAACTTCACCCAGCCCGAGGCGCAGTTCTCGATCCTGGTCCAGGTGGGAGTGGGCTACGAGAGCGATCTGGAGCACGTCGAGCGGGTGACCCTCGACGTGGTCGGCAAGGTGATGGCGCACGTGGACGGCGCGGACCCCGCCCACGAGGGGGCCGTCCGCTTCCACACGTTCGCGGACTCCCGGATCAACTTCACGGTGATCCTGGGCGTCGGCGAGTTCAGCGACCAGTACCGGATCAAGCACGAGTTCATCAAGCGCCTGCACGAGCGGTTCCGGACGGAGGGCATCTCGATCCCCGCTCCGACGCGTACGATCGAGCTCCACCGGGACGAACCGCGTGCGCCGTTGTCATCGCACGCACCGGTCCCGCACCAGCGCGATTCGTCGGCGCTGCTCCCGGACGGCGGCCGGTAGGCCCGAAGCGGCCGGAGGCCCGGGGCCGTGGGCAAAATCCGCGTGCGGTACGTCAAGACCTCGCCAGGGCGGGTGGCTCCGCCCCTCGCCCTGGGCAGTCTGCCCGTGAACATCTGGCTCTGGTTGAGATCGTCACTTCCGGACGGGAGGCATCACATGCCCGGGTACCGACTCCACGACCGTGCCGCGCTGTTCGGGGCCCTGGTGGTGCCCCTCCTCGTGGCGCTCGCGCTCGTCCCCTTCCGCACCTGGCTCTCCCCGGCGAACGGGGCCCTGGTCCTGGTCGTCGCCGTGGTCGCGATCGCCGCCTCGGGCACCCGGGCCGCCGCGGCCGTGGCGGCGCTCTCCGCGACCACCTGGTTCGGCCTGCTCCTCCTCGCCCGGCCCTACGAGCGCTTCACCCTCGCCGACCGGGACGAGATCCAGACGGCCGTCCTGTTGCTGGCCGTCGGGCTGATCGTCGCCCAACTGACGGCACGGACACGCAGGTTGGAGGCGGTCGTGGCCACCGGCGCCGCGCACCTGTCCAGCCTCCAGGGCACCGCCCGGCTGACCGAGCAGGGCGGCTCGCCGGACGCGGTGGTCGAGTACGTCCGCCGGGAGCTCATCGGCCTGCTGGGGCTGCGCGGCTGCCGCTTCGAGTACGGAACCCTGATCGGGCACCGACCGCGGCTGGAGCACGACGGCGGCCTGTGGCTGCGCCGCGGTGGCGAGGTCACCGGGTACGCCGACTGGCCGCACGGCGAGATCGAGCTGCGGGTCGTCGGGGGCGGGCACTATTACGGGCGCTTCCTCCTCGCTCCCTTTCCCGGCCACCGCCTGCCGCCGGAGGACGCCCGCTCGGTGGCGCTCGCCCTGGCCGCGCTGGCGGGAGCCGCACTGGACACGGCCGGTGTGTCCCACCGCGGCTGAGCCCCGCTCATGGGGCGTCGCGGTGAACGCGGGCCAGGATCAGGACCGTGTCGTCGGTCGGCGGCTCGGGCAGCAGGCCGGCCAGGACGCGGTCCGCCATGTCCTCCAACGGCTCGCTGCGGCCGCCCAGTTCGGCGCGCAGGGCGTCCAGGCCCACCTCGATGTCCCGCCCCCGGGCCTCGATGAGGCCGTCCGTGTACAGGGCGAGCGTGGCGTTCTCGGGCAGTTCGATCTCGGTGGTCCGGAACGGGGCGCCGCCGACGCCCAGGGGGACCCCGAGGACCTCGCCAATGGTCTGCACCGTGCCGTCCGGCCGGAGCACCAGGGGCGGCGGGTGGCCGGCACTGGCGATGCGGGCGCGTCCACTGCGCGGGTCGTAGACGAGGTAGAGGCAGGTCGCCAGCTCGATGCCGGCCTCCTGGGCGCACGCGTCGAGTTCGGTGAGCAGGTCGGCGGGCTCGCTGTCGTGGCGGGCCAGGGCCTTGGTGGTGATGCGCAGGTAGCCCATGGCCGCGGCCGCGTCCACTCCGTGCCCCATCACGTCGCCCACGACCAGGACGACCCGACCGTCGGGCAGGTTGATCACGTCGTACCAGTCACCGCCGACCTCGGTAATCCGGCTGCCGGGCACGTAGCGGTGGGCGACGTCCACGTACGGGGTGACCGCCAGCGCCGTGGGCAGCAGGGCCCGCTGCAGCGTGAGGGCGATGTCCTGGACCCGGCTGTAGAGGCGGGCGTTGTCCAGGCAGATCGCGGCGCGCGAGGCGAGTTCGCTGGCCAGGCTGACGTCCTCCTCGGCGAACGGCGGACGGGCGGCGGACCGGCCGAACATGGCGATGCCCTGGACGGTGCCCCGGGCGATGAGCGGAGCGACGAGGATGCATGCCACCCCGCTCTCGCCCATGATCTTCGTGCGTGACTCGGTGACGACGGTGCGGGCCAGGAACTCCTCGTCCACCACGGCCGAGATGGCGCGGCCGGTGCTCAGCATGTCGTGGATGACGGAGCCCGGCGGGTACCGCACCTTCTCCACCCCGCTCACGAGTTCGACGGCCGGAGCGGGCAGGGTCGTCCCGGAGGCGATGCGACGGGTGAACAGCGGACGCCCCGGGTCAAAGTCCTCGGTCTCGTCCATCCACTCCACGATCTCGACCACGGAACCGTCGCAGAAGTCCGGCATCGACGCGTCGACGAGCTCCTGGGCGGTGAGGTTGACGTCCAGGGTGGTCCCGATCCGGGTGGAGGCCCCGTCGAGGAGGGCCAGCCGGCGACGGCTGGCGGTGGCTTCCAGGATGGCCCGTTCCCGGTC
This sequence comes from Streptomyces sp. NPDC091682, assembly GCF_044756625.1. NCBI lineage: Bacteria > Bacillati > Actinomycetota > Actinomycetes > Kitasatosporales > Streptomycetaceae > Streptomyces > Streptomyces sp. NPDC091682. The sequence goes on from NZ_JBIVTH010000011.1 coordinate 90,022, forward strand.
CGTCACGTCGATCATCAGCCCGCCCACGCCGGATCGGGTCCCGACCGCCCGACTCAGCGGGAAGAAGCTGACGGACCGGACCTGGTCGCGGTCCGGATGCCCGCGCGGGCGCACCCCGACCAGGGTCCCCACCACGGGTGCTCCGCCCTGCGCGACGGCCCGCAGCATGCGCTCGTACTCACCGCCGTCCGACATGATCATGATGTCGTCCATGCGCCGCCCCAGGTGGGCTTCGATCGGCAGGCCGTCCATGTCGGCGAGCGCCTGGTTGAGGTGGATGTACCGCAGGTCCTCGTCGATCATGACCAGCCCGATGGGGCAGGTCTCGAAGAGGGCGTCGAGGAAGGCGAGGTTGGTCTTGACCCGGTCGAGTTCGTCGCTGCGGCTCGACAGGACCATCACCACCGAGGGACCGCCGGATCCGGTGACGGAGAAGGACCGGAAGCCGCAGTCGAAGGCCGTGCCGTCGCGGTGCCGGGCGGTCAGCCTGCCCCGCCAGTAGCCCTGCGTACGCCCCTGCTCCGTCAGTCGGGCGCACGATGCGGACGTGCCGCTGCGGGAGGCGTCGGCGAAGAGGAGGGCGCCGGGCCGGGTGAGGACGGCGCCGGGTTCGTACCCGAAGAGGTCACGGGCGCCGGGTCCCCAGTAGCAGACGTGGTCGTGCTCGTCGATGCCGAGGACGGCCACGGGCACGCGCTCGAGCAGCGACCCCGGCTCGGACCAGATCGGGCCGTGGGTTTCCTCGCCCCCCGGCCGAGCCGATGGCACGAGACGTCCCCTTCCGCACGCCGTTCTCCCCACATCATCGTCCGGACGCGCCGTACGGGCACGCCGGGCGGCGCGCGGCAGCCCGGGACGACCGCTTCGCGGGGGCCCGCGCCGTCGTCCACGCGACCCCACGGAAGGTGAACCCGCATGGGCAAGATGAATCTCCAGCTTCAACTGGCATCTGCCACCAGAAAAAACACATTCACCTCTTGGATGATCCACCGTAACGACACGACGCGCACCGGCCCGATTCCGTGCCCTGGACCAGGTGCCGCCCCGGGGCAGCTCCTGGTTGACTGGCCGTGGCCACCATCCTCCGGACCGCTTGGCGGCTCTCGCGGTCACGGAGTGGCCTGGCCCACGAAGCTCCTGCGCGCCGACAGCGGTGTTCGGCGCGCGGGGCTTCGCCGGCCGCACCCGTACATCGTGGCGCTGAGCCGGCCCGCGTTTCGACACCGCGGCACCTGCCGGGACCGCCGGGCTCCAGCATGATCGGTGCTCTGCGCCGGAGCGGCGGCGCACACGTCCCGCTCCGCTCCGCTCCGTTCCGTTTCGCCTTCCTTCGATCACGGGAGTCCAGCCCCATGTCCGACATCAGCGTGCGTTCCGTGCGGGACGGCGATTTCGCCCAGTGGCGCGCCCTCTACCAGGGCTACGCCGACTTCTACGGGGTTGAGCAGACCGAGGAGGCGGCCGCCACGGTCTGGTCCTGGGTGACCGACCCCGGCCACGAGGTGGGCGCCCTGGTGGCCGAGGACACGGGGGGCCGGCTGCTGGGCCTCGCCCACTACCGTCCCTTCGCGCGCCCGCTCTCCGCGACGGTGGGCTGCTTCCTCGACGACCTGTTCGTGGCACCGCAGCACCGCGGTTCGGGCGCCGCCGACCTCCTGCTCGGCGCGCTGCGCGAGCTCGCGGCCGAGCGCGGTTGGAGCGTGGTCCGCTGGATCACCGCCGATGACAACCACCGGGCGCGTTCCAAGTACGACCAGGTCGCCAAGCGGACCATGTGGGTCACGTACGACATGACCCCGTGAGCCCGAGCTGCGTCCGCACCCTCCGGGTCCATCAGGAGGGCCTTGCCCACGCATTGCCCGAGCCCTGTAGCCGTTGGCGGCGCGCTGTCAGGCGGGGAGGTCCATCAGGAGCAGCGGGGTCGTGGTGGGTCGTGGGGATCCTCCGGCGGGTTCGACGGTGAGGCCGATCGCACCGGCGTCGACGGTGTCGCCGTCGATGAGGACGGTGCCGTCCCGGTGGATGAAACCGGCCGGGCGCATGGTGCCGTCGTGGTCCAGCCACAGCTGGTAGGTCGTGCCGGCGACGGGCGCGGGCAGTCCGCCGGCGGTGAAGACGGCCTTGTTGCGCAGGGCCGAGGTGACGACGGTGGCGGCGGCTCCGTTGCTGGTGCGGCCGTGGGCCGCGCGGGCGTCGGGAGCGGCCAGGACCACGCTGACGTCGTCGAGGCGCTGCTCGATCTGCCGGGCCTGCTGTTCGTAGTGGCGGCTCTCCTGGCTCTGCCAGGCGGCCAGGCCCGCGAACAGGGCCGCGGCGGCCACGCTCGCGGCCACGGCGAACAGGCCGGCCTTGCGGCGCAGCGCGCCGCGCAGCGGGACCGGGGAGACGGGGGTGGAGGTCCGGGGCGGGAGTTGGCGCACGCCCTCGACGGCTGCCAGCGTCCGCTGCTTCATCGAGGCGGGCGGCGGCTGGGCCACGGCGGCGGCCAGCCGGGCGGCGGTGGCCTGGAACCCGGCGACCTCCAGGCGGCACTCCTCGCACCGGGAGAGGTGGTCGGTGAACGGCTCGCGTTCGCCGGCGTCCAGTGCGTTCAGTGCGTAGGCGGCGGTGAGGGCGTGGGTGTCGGACCGGTGCTGGTTCATGTGGTCACCCCCATGCAGTCGCGGAGCCGGATGAGTCCGTCGCGCATGCGCGTCTTGACGGTGGGCAGCGGCGCGTGGAGGACTTCGGCGACCTCGCGGTAGGTCAGGCCCTGGTAGTAGGCCATGGTCACCGCCTGGCGCTGGAGTTCGGTGAGACCGTGCAGGCAGCGGCGGACTTGCTCGCTGTCCAGGCGGATCTCGACCTGTTCGGCCACCTCGTCGAACGCCGTCCGGTGCTCGCGGGCGGCCTGCGCGCGTTCCCGGTCGGCGGACGCCTGGGCGGAGCGGACCCGGTCCACGGCCCGCCGGTGGGCGATCGTCGCCGCCCATGTGGTGACGGCGCCGGATTCGGGGCGGTAGCGGGCGGCCTGCCGCCACAGGTCGATCATGACCTCTTGGGCGACCTCCTCGGACTGCGCCCGGTCGCGCACGACTTTGACCACGACCCCGAAGACCAGCGAGGCGAGGGCGTCGTACAGGACGGAGAACGCCTCTTTGTCGCCGTGGGCGACCTGCCGCATGACCTCGGAGAGGTCGGTGCGGTCAGTGCGGTCGGTGCGGCTGCCGGTGGGGTCGGCACCGGAGGGGCTCGGCTCGTTCACGGGGCGGGCTCCGGCCGTGGGGACCAGACGCAGGGGCGGCCGGGGGCGGCCGGCCGGGGGCGGGGTGTCCATCGCATGGTGGTCCTTGTCCGGAGAGCAGCGGCCGGACCGCAGCGCAGGGCGGTGCGGGCCACAGGTCCAGGGGATGGGTCTGATGGTTCTTCGTAGCGGAGGCGCGGGCGGATGGGAGGGCGTTCGCGCTCCGGGACGGGGCCCGGTTCCCTCGTTCGAGGGAACCGTCGGGTCAGCCGTCCCGCCAGGTGATCACTGCGATGACCTGCTTGCCGCGCGGCGAGCGGCTGACGAAGAGGTCCGCGCCGAGCGCCCGGACGATCTGCAGGCCCCGCCCCCGGGTGTCGTCGGTCCCGTGGCCGTCGCCCCGCTGGGGCAGGGAGAGCGAGCCGTCGCTGACGCAGATGCCGGCCCGGCCGCGGTCCAGGCTGATCGTGAGCGCGTACGGGGGCATGGCGTGCCGGACCGCATTGGTGGCGAGCTCGGACGCGATGAGCAGGATGTCGCAGGCGGTCTCTTGTGGGCAGCGCACGGGGTGCAGGGCCAGGGTGCGCGCGGCGCTGCGGCGGGCCTCCCCGGCGGCCTGCGGCCCTGAGGGCAGGGGGTGGTGCACGGTCCTCGGCCGCGCCGGGGATGCGATTGCGGTGTCCATGACGGTTCCTCGCTGTGCGAGCGGCCCCGGTGGCTCCGGGCCGGTCCGGGGGCCGGGTACGGACGGGGTTCCGGGGCGGTGACCCCGGAACCCCTGTGCGCCGGGTCGGCGCTACGGCGCCGGCGCGTTACCACTTGCTGTGGCAGTTCCAGTGGCCGGGAACCCAGTGCTTCGAGTGACCCTTGCCCCACCAGCCGTCGTGCCAGTTGCCGTGGTGGTCGCGGTAGCCCTCGTGCCAGGTGCCGTGGTGCCACTTGGATTCCCAGTGGCCCTTCACCCAGGTGCACCGGTCATGGCGGTCCCACCGGTTGTGGCGGTCGTGGCGGTCCTGGCGGTCCCACCGGTGGTCGCGATCACGATCACGGTCGCCGGTGAGCGTCGAGCTCACCGTGGCGGACGCTGCCGGGGCGGCGTTCGCGGTGCCGGAGAGGCCCAACAGCGAGCCGCCGGCCAGCAGCCCGGCGGACGCGGTCCCGACGAGCAGGCGCCGTGTGCGCAGCGAACCGGTCATCGCACTCACCTCCTTCCTTTCATCGGACAGTCGGTTCAGCGGCCCCTCACCCTCAGGAGCCTCACCAGGGATTCGCCACGAACAGGGTGAGGGATTGGAAAAACCTCATATGTACATAAAACCCTTCGATACAAGAACGACCGCCACCTGCCAGCAAGCACGACATCTGCTGGGCAGAGCCATCGGAGCCGGCGCAGACGGGCACCGCCGTCCGGGGCCCCGGTCCGGCCAGTGCCGCCCGGCTCCGCACCCGCAGCCGCAGCCGCAGCCGCAGCCGAGCCACCGTCCCGGGTGCCTCGCCGTTCGCGGCCGGAGCGGCACCGCCTATGCTGCGGGCGTGCCGTCGTACTCCATGGGCGTTGCCGCCCAACTGCTGCGCGTGAGCCCCGAAACCGTCCGCCGGTGGGCGGAGACGGGCCGACTGCCGGCCGACCGCGGTCCGGACGGTTCCCGGGCCGTCGACGGCGTGGTCCTCGCCGCCTTTGCCGCGGAACGGGCCGCCGGAATGCACCCGTTGCCGCGCAACACCACCCCGACCTCCGTACGGAACTCCTTCGCCGGCATCGTCACCGCCGTCCGGCTCGACGACGTGGCGGCCCGGGTGGAGATCCAGTCCGGGCCGCACCACGTGGTGTCCGTGGTGACCAGGGAGTCGGTCGAGCGGCTCGGCATCACGGTCGGCTCGACCGTCACGGCCCGGGTGAAGTCCACCGAGGTCCACATCGCACTTCCGTAGGCCCCCGCCCCGGAACGGTCATGCGCAGCGCAGCGCCGCGTACAGGTCCAACTTGTGGTCGAGGCGCGACAGGTCACGGCCCGTCAGGACCTCCACCCGCTCGATCCGGTAGTGCACCGTGTTCACGTGCAGGTGGAGCGCCTCCGCCGTACGGGCCCAGGAGCAGTTGTTGGCCAGGAAGACCTCCAGCGTCTCCCGCAGCATGCCGTCCCCGAGCGCCCCCAGCGTCCGCGTCCCGTACACCGTCCGGACCTCCGGCGGGATCCCCGCCATCAGCTCCCCGAGGGTGTCCAGCTGTTCGACCCCGCGCACCGGGACCGCCCCGTCCGCCGAGGTCAGCGCGAACCGGGCCTGGCTGAGCGAGGCGCGCAGCCCCTCCAGGCCCTCGGCCCGGGTACCGAGGCCCAGCCGGAGCTCCGGCTGCGGTCCGCCGCACTGCTGGAGCATCGGCCACACCGCGCGCAGCGCACCGACCGCGTCGGTCGCGCACGCCGGGTCCTCGTGCAGCACCGCGACCGACCGCCCCACGGCGTACGTGGCGTTCTCCAGGTGGCGCAGGCCCTCCGCCAGGGCGTCGCCCGAGGTCGCCGCCAGGACCCGGTACGCGCCTCCGACGGGCAGCCCGGCGCCGGCGAGCGCCTCCTCCAGGGCTCCGGTGTCGGCCGGGGCGGGGCCGGCGGGCGTCGCTTCCAACACGCCGATCAGCTCCTGCCCGGCCAGCCGCTCCGCGGCGAGCCGGCGGGTCTGCCCGCTCCGACTCTGGGCGAGCACCTCGGCGATCTCGTGGAGCACCCGCGGGGGCGCCGCGTCCGGGTCGGGCACGTGCAGCTGCCAGGCGTCGTACGGGGAGCTCTCGGTCTCGATGCGCAGCCAGACCCCGCCGCGCGCGGAGGCGGCCGACGCCTGCCGGGCGGGCAGCTCGGGGGCGGACGGCGTACGGGCCACCGTGCGGCCGCTGGCGGTGAGCAGGTAGCAGGACACCCGGCCGAGGTGCGCGCACGCCCGGTCCAGGAGTTCGTCCGGGCCGGCCCCCGCCTCCACGAGCCGGCTCAGCTCGCCGCGCACGTTCTCGGGGAGGGCGAAGAGCCGGGTCGGACGGCGGCTCAGGTCGCCCCACTGGCGCAGGTACACGGCTTCGGTCACGGCCCGGAAGCTGGTGCGCGCGGGAACGGCCAGCAGCGGCACCCGGTGGCTCCGGCAGGCGGCGAGGACTTCGTCCGGGACCCTGCCGTGGGTCTCCTCCCCGGCCAGCAGCGCCGTGGCTCCGGCGTCGGCGAGCGCGCCGACGAAGCGGTCCGCCTTGGCCGCGTCACCCTCGGCCCACCACACCAGCCCGCTCAGCACGAGCTCCCCCGGCCCCAGGAAACGGCCGGACTCCTCCAGGTCGGTGGCGGTGACGCCGGCGACCTCCTGGCCGAGAAGGGCTTCCTCGCCCCAGAGCAGGTTGAGTCCGAGGCTGTCGAGCTGGAGCAGGTCGAGGACGTGCATGACGGGGACTCCTTGCGGTGGGCGGACGCCCACATTCGCGAGGTGAATAGAGGCTGAGCCATCGTAAATGCAAGGTGAAGCACCCGATAGGCCTCTTGATTGATCCTCCAGGAGGGAGGGTTTCGGGCTCGTCCGATTCCGTGGCCGGGACCAGTCGTTTCACCCCCGCTCCCGTTGCTTCACTGGCTGAAACCCCCTGTCAGGCCAGAAAGGCTCGTGGCGCGAATTGGATCTCAACACGGTGCTCGACGTGCGCGACGCCCGCCGCCGCGAACCCTGGCGTCCGGGCGACGCCTGGCTCGGCGGCGGCACGTACCTCTTCTCCGAGCCCCAGCCGCACATCCGCCGCCTCGTCGACCTCTCCCGCATGGGCTGGCCGCCGCTGTCCTGGCAGCCCGACGGCTCCCTCGACATCGCCGCGACCTGCACGATCACCGAGCTCTCGCGGTTCGCCCGGACCCTGCCGACCACGGCCGCCCCGCTCTTCGAGCAGTGCTGCCGGGCCTTCCTCGCCAGCTTCAAGATCTGGAACATGGCGACCGTCGGCGGGAACCTCTGCAACGGGCTCCCCGCCGGTCCGATGGTCTCCCTCACGGCCGGCCTGGACGGCACCGTCTTCCTGCTGGGCCAGGACGGCGCCACCCGCCGGATGCCCGTCACCGAGTTCATCCTCGGCGCCGGCGTGAAGGACCTGCGCGAGGGCGAGCTGCTGCGGTCCGTGCGGCTGCCCCCGAACGCGCTGGACTCCCGTACGGCCTTCCGCCAGGCGTCCTCTACGGGCTCGGGCGCTCCGGCGCGCTGGTCATCGGCGCCCACGACCCCGCCGACGGCTCCCTCGCCATGACGGTCTCCGCCGCCACCACCCGCCCCTTCCGCTTCTGGTTCGCGCTGCCGCCCACGGCCGCCGAACTGCGCGGGGCGATCGACGGCGCCGTCCGGCCCGACGAGTGGTTCGACGACATCCACGGGCTGCCGGAATGGCGGCGCCACATGGCCCTGCGCCTGGCCGAAGAGATACGCCGCGAGCTCACCACCGAGGACCACCGATGACGTACGAGATCGAAATCAACGAGCGGCGCTTCGACACCGAGCCGCGGGCCGGCCAGTGCCTGCGCACCTACCTGCGCGAACGCGGCTGGTTCGGCGTGAAGAAGGGCTGTGACCAGGGCGACTGCGGGGCCTGCACGGTCCACGTCGACGGGCAGCCGGTGCACAGCTGTCTCTACCCGGCCGTCCGGGCCGAGGGCCGCAGCGTCACCACCGTGGAGGGCCTGGCCCGCTGTGGCGGCGAGCTCCACCCGGCCCAGCAGCAGTTCCTGGACGCCCAGGGCTTCCAGTGCGGCTTCTGCACCGCCGGTTTCCTGATGACCACCGCCGCCCTCCAGGCGGAGGAGGGCACCGCCCACGACGACGGCAAGCTCCAGGACCTCCCGCGCGCCTTCAAGGGCAACATCTGCCGTTGTACGGGATACCGGGCCATCGAGGACGCGGTGCGCGGGGTCAAGCACACCGAGGCCCCGGAGCCCGGGCAGGCCGTGGGCAGGTCCCTGGGCGCCCCCGCCGGCCCCCTCGTCGTCACCGGCACCGCCCGCTACACCTGCGACGTCGAGGTGCCCGGGCTGCTGCACATGAAGCTGTTGCGCTCCCCGCACCCGCACGCCCGCATCGTCGACATCGACACCAGGGACGCCCTCCAGGTCCCGGGCGTGCACGCGGTCCTCACCCACCACGACTCCCCCGACCGGCTGTACTCGTCCGCCCGCCACGAGCACCCGACCGAGGACCCGATGGACACCCGCGTCCTGGACGACGTGGTCCGCTTCGTGGGCCAGCGCGTGGCGACCGTCGTCGCCGACAGCAAGGAGGGCTGCCGCCGGGTGGTCGTCACGTACGAGGAGCTGCCGCGTCGCCTCCCTGGACCTCGGGTTCCAATGTCGAGGCGGCCACCGCCTTCGAGCCGATCCTCGCCGTCGGACGGCCGGTCCTGGTCTTCGGCGAACCGTTCGACACCGGGCTGGGCGTCCACAACATCCACCAGAACCAGGGCGACGCGTACGGCAGCCAGTGGTGGCCCGAGAACGGCATCTGGCAGGACGGCGCGACCATGACCCGCCGCCCCGACGGCCGCTACGACGTGTTCCTCAACAAGTTCTCCGGCCAGAAGGACCACACGGACGCAGCCGGCCACCCGATCTGAACCCGGTCCGGATCCGCCTCGCCCCGGACCTGCTCCCGTCTCCCGCAGCCTCGCCCGGCCTCGCTCCGGCCGCCGTCCGGGTCGGCGGTTGCGGGCCCCGACGGAATCGATCCCGGACCGGCGGGAACCCGGGGCGCCCTCCGTCCGACTACTGCCACGTGGGAGGCAGATCCTCGCCTTCCCCCGCGGCGGAGGAGGCGTGAGATGGGCGGACTGGATGTGCGCATGCGGGAGGTCGTGTGCCGGCACGGCCGGGTGGAGGCCGTCTCGGACGTCGATCTGGAGATCGCCGCCGGCGAGCGCGTGGCCCTGACCGGCACCAACGGTTCGGGCAAGACGACGCTGCTGCGCGCCGTGCTCGGTCTGCACCGTCAGACGACGGGCTCGATCCTGGTCGGCGGCCGGGAGGGCCGGTCGCCCGCCGAGTGGGCCTGGCGGCGCCGGGCCTGCGCATGGATCCCGCAGAAGCCGGCCGCCGGCCGCTTCCCCCTGCTCGGCGCCGAACTGCTGGCCGCCAGCAACGCTCCGGCGGAAGCGACCGAGGCCGCGGAGCGGCTCGGCGTGGGTCCGCTCGTCGGGCGGCCCCTGCACACCCTCTCCGGCGGCCAGTTGCAGCGGATGTACCTCGCCCGGGCGATCGGCTGCATCGCCGCGGGAGCCGAGCTGCTCCTGGCGGACGAGCCGACCGCCGCCCTCGACTTCGACGGGCAGTCGGAGGCCGCGGACGTCCTCACCTCCCTGCCGGTGACCCTCATCGTGGTGACGCACGACCGGGCGCTGGCGGACCGCTGCGACCGGGTGCTGGAGATGGCCGCGGGCCACCTGCGGGAGGTCCGGTGAACCTCGCCGTGCACCTGGCCACCGCCGACCTCGGCCAACTGCTTCAGCTGCTGCCAGTACAACGGGCCGGCGCGGCCCTGCTGCTGGCCGCGATCGGCCTGCCGGTCATCGGCGTGATCATCGTCGGGCTCGACATCATGCCGGTGCGGTTCGCGATGATGCACGTCGCCCTGCTGGGCATCGCCGTCGGATTGCTCACCGGACTCGACCCCATGTTGTGCGCGCTGGTGGCCTGCGCGCTGGCCGGCGCGGGCGTGGCCCCGCTCGCCCGGACCCCCGACGGCTTGTCGGGGGCGATGGGCCTGCTGATGAGCCTGGCCATCGCGGCGGCGCTGCTCCTGCTGGCCGTGTCGGGGGTCAACGCATCGGGGGCCTTCGCCCTGTTGTGGGGGTCGATCCTCTCGGTGGGCACGGCCGACCTCGTCGTCCTGGGCGTGCTGGCCGTCGTCGTACCGGGCCTGTTCTGGTGGCGGCGGCGCGAGATCGGCCTGTTGCTGTACGACCGCGAGCTCGCCCAGTGTTCCGGCGTACCGGTGCGGGCGCTGACCGCCGCACTGCTGGTCCTGGTCGCCATCGCGGTCGCCGGGGCGATCAAACTGACCGGCGCGCTGCTCGTCGACGCCCTGACCCTGCTGCCCGCACTCGCCGCCCGCCGCCTGGGCAGCTCACTGAAGTCGATCACTTTCTGGGCGGTCGGCATCGGCGTGGCGGTGAATCTGACGGGGTTCCTGCTGGCCCTGTGGCTGGACTGGCCGCCCGGCCCGGTCCTCGTCCTGACCGCGGGGGCACTGGTCCTCGCGGTGCATTTCATACCCGAACGGAGAATCAGCTCATGGCGCGCACCCGCGTCCGTATCCCTTCCCTCCTCGCACTGAGCGCGGCGCTCGCTCTGACCGCCGCCTGCGGCAACAACCCTTCCCCCCAGGACGCGAAGTCCCAGGACGGCGCGCAGCCGCAGGCCAAGAAGCCGGTCGTGGTCGTCACCACCACCTGGGAGGGCGCCTTCGCCAAGGCCGCGGGCGCCGAGGACGTCAAGGTCATCGTGCCGCAGTCCGTCCACCACGCCCCGGACTACGACCCCAAGCCGTCGGACCTCGCCGCCGTGGCCAAGGCCGACTTCGTGCTCTACGCGCCCTTCGAGCCGTACGCCGCGAAGATCAAGGAGGCCGCGGGCTCCAAGGCGAAGCTGGTCGAGGTGGAACTCGACAACGATCCCACCAAGGTGTCCGCCGAAGTCGCCCGGCTCGCCGGCCTGTTCGGCACCCCCGAGGCCGCCACGCAGTGGAAGACCGGCTTCGACACCGAGTACTCGAAGCTGAACAAGGACGTCCAGGCCTCCTGGCCGGGCGGCAAGGCCCCCTCCGTCGTCAGCCAGGTCTTCACCACCTGGGCCGCGAAGCTCGCGGGCGCCACCCCCGTGGGCACCTACGGCCCCGAGGCCGTGACCCCGGCGCAGCTGGCCGAACTCGCTGCGAAGAAGCCGGAACTGGTGCTCGACAACGCGCACATGTCCACCGGCACGGTGCTGCCCGACTCCGGCGCCAAGCAGGTGAAGATCGTCAACTATCCGGGCGAGGATCTGGACCTGCTGGCGGTCTACCGCAACGCCGCGGCCGAGCTGAAGAAGGCCATGGGCGGCTCCTGAGCACGACACCGGCCCCCGCACGGTGCGGGGGCCGGGTACTCAGTGGGCCGACCAGGGGACGCGGCAGGCGTGGGGGGCCGTGTCCTCGGGGCACAAGGTGTTGATCACCGTCCGGCGGATCACCCGGTGCGCCCGTCGGGAACACACCAGGCGGACGCGCAGCTCGACCGCTCGCCGTTCGCCGCTGCTCTGCCCGGGATGTTCCACGGCCCACTGGTGCGCGAGGAAGTCGTACGCGTCCGCGGTCGACCCCTCGCTCCCGGAGAAGGAATCCGCGACGGTCGTGCCGGTTATCCGGGTGTTGCGGGCGTTGCGGGAGCGCACGGCGTCCTCGACGAGGCTCTCGACCCAAGCCAGCCCCTGCTCGTCGGCGTAGAGGCCGAAGGTCAGTTTGCGCGTCCTCATCGTGTCAGGCCCTTCTCGTGGTCGGCGTCGCCCTTGGCGAAGACCGTGGTGAACCATGCGTACACGGGGGCGAGCGTAGGCGACGCGGGCCAGCCGTTGACCACCGCCAGGAGTTGCCAGTAGCGCTCGGCACGGGGGTCGGCGGTGGTCCGTAGGCGGGCGAGGAGCCAGCGGCGCAGGTCGCCGTCGTCGGCGCACTCGAAGGCGTGGGCGTAGAGGCCGCCCAGCGAGTCGGCCAGGAACGTGCCGCCCGCCGAAGGGGGCACGAGGCCGGCGGACACGGCCTCGGCGATCCGTTCGCGCATCGCCCGGTTGAGGGCGTGGTGCAGGGTGCCGGCGTCCTGCCGGTCGGGTTCTTCGGCCTGTTCCTCGGCCGTGCGGCGCAGCACGGCACGGAAGTCCTCGTCCTGACAGAGTTCGGCGAGTTCCACCCAGGCCTCGACCTGTTCGGGCGTCGGATCGTCGGGGAGCTCGGGCGTGACGGATCGCATCAGGGTCTCGAACTCCGGGTTGGAGTGGGGGACTTCGAAGGCGTCGTCGACGAATCCGGAGACGAGGAGGCGTCGTTCTGCCTGGGAGAGCGTGGCGAGTCGGTGCATGAGGTCCATCTCCAGGGGGGTGGGGCCGCGTCTGGCGACCGCGCGGAGCACGGCCCGGCGCAGGCGCAGGGTACGGATCTGCACGTCCAGGGCGTTGGCGTGCGCTGCTGCGACGTCCGGCAGGGATACCTCCCGGTCCAGGACCCGGCGGACGGTCGCGAGGTCGAGCCCGAGATCGCGCAGGGTACGGACGAGGTCCAGGCGGGCGAGCGCGTCGGGGCCGTAGCGGCGGTAGCCCGCCGGGCTGCGGCCGGTCGGGGGGACGATGCCCTGGTCGGAATAGAACCGGATGGTCTTCACGGTGAGGCCGGTCCGGCGGGATAGGTCTCCGATGGATTGGAGCGCGTCGCTGTCCATGCCCCCAGCTTGGTGTCTCCCCCCACGGGAGACTCAACCGGAGCCCGGGGCTCGTTACTTGTGTGCGGAAATGGGGTCCCGGCGGCGGGCGTCCGGCCGCCGGGACCAGGACGTCATCCCGCCTGGGCGAGCGGCGGAGCCATCGAGGCGGTCGCCGCGAGGCGCTCGCGCAGGGCCGCGCGGTCCGGTTTGCCGGCCGCCGTCAGGGGCAGTTCGGCGATCAGGAGCAGCCGCTCGGGGTGCTTGCTCCGCTCCAGCCCGCGCCGCGTGAGGTGTTCACCGAGGGAGGCGAGGGTGAGGGCCTGTCCTGCACGCGGCACCACGCAGGCCGCCAGCCTCTCCCCCATCAGCGGGTCCGGCACCCCGATGCAGGCCACGTCCCGGACCTGGGGGTGCGCGGTGAGTTCGCGTTCCACCTCCGCCGGGCTGATGTTGGCGCCGCCCCGGATGACGATGTCCTTGAGGCGGCCCACGACGTGCAGGACGCTGTCGGAGTCGAGGTACCCGAGGTCACCGGTGCGGACCCAGCCGTCGGGCGTGCGGTAGCGGGCGTCCAGGTCGGGCGCGCCCACGTAGCACAGCGGGGTCATCGGTCCGCGCGAGATGATCTCGCCCACGGCGCCGTCGGGCAGCGGTTCGTGCGTGTCGGGGTCGGCGATGCGGATCTCGGCGACCCGGGGGTCGGGATGGCCCGCGACCACCCCGGATCCGTCGGTGGGCGGCACCGTGTTGCCGAGCCCCGTGTGGCAGTTGACCCCGTCGGCGGAACCGTAGAGGTTGACCACGGGGCAGCCGAAGGCCCGGGCCGCGGCGGCCGCGGTGGTCTCGTCGAGCGGCGCGCCGCCGAGGACCAGTGCGGTGGGCGCGGGCAGCTCCTCGTCCGTCCCGTCGAGGCGTTCGAGCATCATGCGGACCATGGTGGGCACGCCGAGGACGTGCGTCGGCCGGTGCTCGCGCACCGCCGCGATCGCCGCGTCCGGGCTGAAGTGGTCGAGCAGGACGAGGGTGCCGCCGTGCCGGGCGAGGGTGACGGCGGTGCCGTTGGACCCGAAGGCGGACGCCAGTGGCACGAGGAAGAGGCAGCTCGGCGGGGTGCGGTCGGGGATGAGGGAGGCGAGGAAGTTCCCGCGCCCACCGGCCAGCGCGTTGTGCGAGTACGCGATCATCTTCGGCTCGGCCTCGGAGCCGGAGGACACGAGGATGCGTGCGGCGCTGTCGGGATCGGGTCGGGCAGGAACGAATCCGCTGGGGTCGGACCGCAGCAACCCCGATAGCCGAATCGTTCCTTCAGGCATGGTTCCGGGGCCGGCGGCAATCACGTGGCGCAGGGCCGGAAGCGACGGGGCGAGCGTACTCAGATCCGCCGCGTGCCGGAAGTCCCGGTGCTCGGTGGCGGCGATGACGGCGACGGCCTCGGCACGGCGCAGCAGGCACTCCGCTTCCAGGACGCCCCGGCCCACCGGGAAGGGAAGGGCGATCGCGCCGAGCGCGGCGAGCGCGAGATCGGCGATGACGGCGAAGCGGTCGTTGGGGAGTTGCACGCCAACCACGTCGCCCGGGCCGATCCCCAGGTCCCGCAGGCCGGTGGCCAGACATCGGACCTTGCGGTCCAGCGCGGTGTAGCAGAGCTTGCCCTTGGCGTCGATGACGGCCGTGCGGTGCAGGTCGGCGATCTGGCGTGCCCGGAAGAGGCTGTAGAGGTCGAGGTCGGGGCAGGTCCCGTCGACCACCCAGGAACGGCGGAGTTCGGCGGGCAGCAGGTCGTGCAGTACGAGCCTGTCGGCGGTCATACGAAGCTCCAGGGGTCGGGGACTGCGGGGGCGCCGTGCGCGTCACGGCTGATCGAGCCGGAGAAGCGCGGATCGTGGTGCAGGTCGGACAGCTCGGTGGTGACCGCGGTCGCGGTCAGCCCGTGCTCGTGCAGCCGGGCCAGGGCCTCGGCCGTGGACAGGCCGCCCAGGTCGTGGGCGGCCACGGCGCGGGCGTCGGCGTCGGTGGGCGCGAGCCAACCGTCCGCCGTCGGCCGTGGGAGCCGGAATCCGGCCGGCCGCCGGGGGTTCTCGCCGCGGGCCGCCCGGCGCAGGGCGGGCGCGATCAGCGTGTCGGCCGCGCCGAGCAGGGAGGAGTCCACCCGTACGCCGTGGCCGCTGCGCTCGCGCAGCAGCAGTCCGGCGAGGACGGCCTCGGCGCCGAGCAGTCCGCCCAGTACGTCGAGCAGGGTCATCAGCGAGGGTGCCGGGGCCTCGCCCTCGGGGCGGACGGCCTCGCCGACGCCCGTACGGGCCTGGACCATGAAGTCGGTGCCCATGGGGGCGTCCTCGATCCGGTCGGCCCAGCCGCTGGTGTACGCGTAGACGAGCGCGGGATTGACCCGTGCGAGGTCCTCGGAGTCGAGGCCGAGCTCGGCGGCCTTGCCCGGCGCCCAGTTGTGCAGGAAGACGTCGGCCCCGGCCGCCAGCTCCCGCAGCCGTAGGCGGTCGGCTTCCTTCTTGATGTCGATCTCCACGGCCCGCTTGCCCCGGTTGAGGGCGAGCCAGCGCGCCGAGATCCCGGAACAGGCCGGGGGCATGCCGCGCAGCGGGTCGCCGCCCGGGGGTTCGATCCGGATCACGTCGGCGCCGAGGAGCCCGAGCAGGTGCGCCGCGAGCGGTGCCTGGATGCGGCGGCCCGCTTCCAGCACGGTCAGCCCGGCCAGTGGTCCGCCGTCGTGTGCCGCGCCGGGCAGCCGGGCCGAGCGGGCGGTGAGTCGTCCGGTGGCCGACCGGGTCAGGGACCAGGGGGCGGCGCCGTCGTGTTCCGCGGCCCGCTCCGCGAGCGGGTGCAGGGCGCACACTTCGGTGCCGGATGCGGCCGCGGCCCGGCGGATCCGCTCCCAGGTGTGGGACCGGGCCGTAAGATGGAGGGCCGCCGGGAAGGGGGCGCAGGCGGTGGCGTAGCGGAACTGGAAGGGTCGCCAGCCGACCCGCAGGGCCTCCGCGGGCGCCTCGAGGGCCTTCCAGAAGGCCGCCCAGGCACCCGCATCGAGCGTCTCCAGTTCGAAGAGGATGCCGTCGGCGCAGGTGAACGGAGGTCCTCCCGCCGCCAGTTCGGCGGCCTCGCCCTCGTCGGCACCGGCGGCCGCCAGGTACTGGGAGACCGCGAGCAAGCCCGCCCGGTCCGCGCTGGTGGTGACCGCGCGGGCGGCGCCGCCGCGGGCCTGGCCCACGAGAGCCGCGAGCAGGCCCTGTACGGCCAGGACCCCGGTGGCGGTGGCCGCGTAGTCGACGGCGAGACCGCGCGGGGTGCCGTCGCGCCGGCCGTGTACGGCCATGATGCCGGTGGCGGCCTGCACCGTGGCCTCGTCAGCGAGCCCGCTCAGGGGATCCGCCCAGGTGGCGCTCGCGCACACCGGGTCGAAACCGCCGCCCGTGAGCGTGGTGCCCGCGGTACCGGTGGCGGCGCCGCTGGACGCGTCCCCCGGTGCGGGACGGTCCGTCCGTGCGCCGAGCTGCCGCAGGTGGTCGGCGATGACGCTCGCGATCTGCGGGGGCCCCGAGGTGTCAAAACGCAGTGTGTCGAGCGGCCGGACCGTCTGCGTGGTTGCTGGTGACGCCATGCCTCTC
Organism: Streptomyces sp. NPDC091682; assembly: GCF_044756625.1. NCBI lineage: Bacteria > Bacillati > Actinomycetota > Actinomycetes > Kitasatosporales > Streptomycetaceae > Streptomyces > Streptomyces sp. NPDC091682. Next base: position 106,310 of record NZ_JBIVTH010000011.1, read on the forward strand.
CTCTCCTGGCGCGGCGGTGGCCGGCGCCCGGGTCTTACCGAATGTGGGGAACCCGGGAGCGTCCGCGCCCGACCAGTTCCACGGACAGTGAGTCGGTCGGCCGTTCCCGCGAGTTCCCGGGAATGAGGAGGAAAGAAGTGACGGATCCAGGCACGGACCACACCTCGGGTGCGCAACAGGCTGCGGGGACGGATGAGTTGAGGGGGCGGATCGACCGGTTCGTCCGTACCCGGGTGATCCCGCGGGAGGCGGTGTTGGACGCTGGCGGGCCGGCTGCGGCCGACGCGCTGGCCGAACTGCACGGCCGGGCGAAGGAGGAGGGCCTGTGGGCGCTGCCGCTCCCGGTGGAACTGGGCGGTGGCGGGCTGGGGTTCCGGGCGTACGCCGCACTGGCCGAGGCGGAGGGGGCCAGTGACCACGGTCCGGCCGCGCTGGGCTCCGCCCCGCTGCTCGACGTCACCATGCTGGCGCGGCACGGGGGGACCGCGGTCCGCGACGCGTACCTGAAGCCGCTGGTCGCCGGGGAGATGCGGACCTGTTACGCCATGACCGAGCCGGACGTCCCCGGCACCGATCCCTTCGGGACCGGCACCCGGGCCGAGCGCGGTGCGGACGGGAGTTGGCTCGTCACCGGACGCAAGTGGTTCACCTCCGGCGCCGCGGGCGCCGACCTGGTGACGGTCATGGCCCGCACCGGCGGGGGCGCTGGTGACCGCGAGGGGCTGTCGTTGCTGCTCGTGCCCACCGCGTCGGCCGGTTTCCGCGTCGTGCGCGAACTCCCCGTGCTCGGTGCCGGCGGCCAGTACGAGATCGAGCTCGACCGGGTCCGGGTACCGGCCGACCACCTCCTGGGGAAGCCCGGGGACGCGCTCGCCATCGCCGGCGAGCGGCTGCAGCTCGGTCGGACGCTGCGCTGCCTGCGCTGGCTCGGCCAGGCCCGGCGCGCCTTCGACCTCATGTGCGAGCGGGCCGCCACCCGCAGTGGTTCCCGCGGGCCCCTCGCCGACCAGCAGCTGATCCAGGGTCACGTCTTCGACGCCCTGCTCGCCCTGCGCACCACCCGCCCCCTGGTGCACGAGGCGGTGGCGCTGATCGACGCCGGACGGGACGCGCGTACGGAGGTGGGGCTCGCCAAGGTCGCCGCCGCGCGCATGCTCCAGCAGGTCGCGGACTCCGCCATCCAGGTCCACGGCGCCGCCGGGCTCGGTCCGGACACCCCCCTGCCCGGGCTCCTGCGCACGGGCCGGGCCGCCCGCATCCTCGACGGGCCGGACGAGCTGCACATCACCTCCGTGGCCCGCCGGGTCCTGCGCGGTTACGCAGCTGACGGCGGCAGGGAGACGGCCTGAGTCGTCCCTTTCGGATCGTGCGGGCCCGGCACGATCCGAAAGGGACGGCCTAGATGCGGGTGATGTCGACGAGCCCGTACAGGGCTGCGAGGCCGAGCGCCAGGAAGAAGTCGCCCCAGATCAGCTCGTGTCGGACGGCCAGCTCCTTCCCGGCGTCGTAGCAGCCGTCGAGCAGCATCCCGGGCGGGCGCCCGGAGTCCGGGCCGGTGAGGTGGTGCTCCGCGAGGTGGTGGAGGATCGCCTCGGCCCGGTGCGCGTACGCGGCCGCGCGGGGGCCGGGCACCCGGGCGAGCTTCAGCAGGGCGACCGCGGTGATCGCGGCGGCCGAGGTGTCGAGCGGCCCGTCCGGCCGGGCGGCGTCGGCCGCCGGGACCAGCCCTCCGGCCGGGGATCCGCCGTCCGCCGCCAGGAGTTCGGCCGCTTCGGCGAGCCGGGCCGCCGGGCCGGGCACCGTCGGGTCCGGGCGGAGCAGGGCGTCGGCGACGGCCAGGAGCAGCCAGGCCCGACCCCGGCTCCAGCCCGGCGGCGGGTCCGTGCAGGGCTGCCAGCCCGCGTCGGCGTCGAAGCGCAGGGCGGGACGTAGTGAGGGGTCCCCGCCCCGGCCCGCGCCGAGGCAGAGGTCGAGGTGGCGGTGGAGGTGGGCCGCCGCCGCGGCGGCGCCCTGCGGTCCGGCGCCGGCCAGCAGGGGTACGGTCCCCGGCACCCCGTCCACGCGCGCGAGCATGCGGGGTCCGCCGAGCGCGTCCCCCCAGGGCACGAGCCCGAGTTCGCGGTCGTATGCCGACAGCACCGCCCGGGCGCCGCGGTCGCGCAGCTCGGCGGCCCCGGCGTCGTCGCCGGCCGGAGCGGTCCCGTACCAGAGGATCAGGCCGCGGGTGGCGGTGTCGGCCCCGACCCACGGTTCGAGCCGGGCCGTGCACGCGGCGGCGGCGCGCCGGTCGGCCGCGTCCCCGGTGTACCGTGCCCGCAGCCAGAGCAGCCCGGCCCAGAACCCTCCGGTCCACGAGCCGCGGCCGGTGGTCGTCCACCGCCCGTCGGCCGGCTCGGCGTACAGCGGGAAGCGGGGGCCCACCGCCTCGGCGGTCACCGCAACCCGTGCCATGACGGCCTCGAGGGCCGGGCCCGGCCAGGTGCCGTCCGCGCTCATGCCGTGCCCTCCCGCCGGTCCCGTACGGCCCACAGGAACGCGACGGCCGCCGCCGCCGCGAACTCCGCCGCGACCAGCAGCCAGCCCGGCCCGTACCGTCCGCTCTGCGCGAGCAGGCCGAACAGGGGCGGGCCCGCCGCGAATCCGCCGAAGAACCCGGCCGCGACCAGCGCCGAGTCCTGTCCGGCGCGGCCGGGGGCGGCCCGCTGCACGACCAGCACCATCGAGACGGCGTTGCCGGAGACGGCGAAGACTCCGACGGCGATCGCCCCGACCCACACCAGCGGGCCCACCACCAGGGCGGCCACCAGGAGGACCGCCGCGCCCAGGGCCCCGCAGGCCAGCCATCCGGGGAGCCATTCGGCCCGCCCGGGCCGGGCCGCCTTCGACCATCCGATCCGGCCCGCGATCCCCGCCACGCCCAGCACGGCGACCAGGGCGGCGGCCGCCGTCGGGCCCATGTGCAGCCGCTGTGCGCCGAAGAGCGCGAGGTAGGTGTTGACCGAGGCGATTCCGGCGCCGAGGAACAGCGAGAAGACCGCCAGCCAGGCCACCATCCCCCGCGGTACGAGAGCCGTACGGGGCCCTGCGGGCGGCGCGGCGGGGTCGGCGGGCAGGACGCGCAGGGCCCACAGCCCGGCGAGCAGGGCGGCGCCGGCGCCGGTCCAGACCGCGCCCCGCCAGCCGATGCCGCCCGCGAGCAGGGCGAGCGGCAGTCCCGCCGCGAAGGCGCCGAGCTGGACCCCGGACTGCTTGAGCCCGGTCACCGCGCCCCGCCGTTCGGGCACGACGGCGCGCAGTACGGCCTTGTTGGTGGCCGGGTTGGCCAGCGCCTGGGGTACGCCGCCCAGCGCGACGGCGCCGAGGAGCAGACCGGCGCCGGGCGCGGCGCCGATCAGGGCGAGGCCCGTCGCGGAAAGCAGCAGCAGGACCACCAGTGAGCGGCGCGGACCGATCCGGTCCACGATCCGGCCGCCCGCCGGGGACAGGACGGCGGCGGTCCCGAAGCCGATCGTGGTCGTCAGTCCCAACACGGCCGGGGATACGCCGAGTTCGCTCACCAGGCGCGGGCCCAGCGCCCCGAGGAGGAAGAGCTGGAGCATCGAGAACGCCATCGCACAGGTGAGCAGCGCGGTCAACTGCCGCCCCGCCGCACCGTCCTTCTCCGCCGGCGATGCGGTCGCCGTCCCCTCCGCCGTCACGAAGTCTCCCTTTCCCAGACGTTGAACTCTTCGACCGAGCGGGTAGGCAGTCGGATGGAGCGGCGGGCAGGTTCCCCGCCCCTGCTGTGCCCTGCACCACACGAGGCGGGCGGCCCGGCCATGACGGGCCGGGACGCGGAACTTGTCCGGAAGTGCGCACCCTGATGTGCGGCTCGGGAGGCCGGTGCAAGGATGATCCCTCGATGAACCCGGTCCGCTGTTTCCGCGCCCTGAGGGCTGCGATGTTCGCAGCCCTCTGTGTGCTGCTCGCGGCGACCGGACACCTGCTCATGTCGGGTGCGGCAGTGCCTTGGTGGGCCCTGTCCGTCGCCTTCCCGGGCACGGCGGCGACGGCTTGGGCCCTCGCGGGACGTGAACGCGGGCTGCTCGCCGTGACGACGGCGGCCGTCGCCGTCCAGGCGGTGCTCCACACCGGTTTCTCCCTGGCCCAGTCCCTCGTCGGACCGGCCGCGCCGACCGGATCAGGGCAGATGGCGGCGATGTCGCCGATGGTGCGGATGTCGCAGCCGACCGGCGCCGGGATGCCGCACGCCCCGGCCCACCTGCACCACGCCCTGCCCGGGACGGCGGACGCCGTGACCGGTGCGACCGGCGGGTCGCTGCCGGGTGGTGTGCACGAGGCGGCCGCCATGTCTCCGTTCGGCATGCTGGCCGCCCACCTGCTGGCCGCCGTGGTGTGCGGGCTGTGGCTCGCCCATGGCGAGAGGGCCGTCTTCCGCGTGGTGCGCGCCGTCGCGGGACGCTTCTGGACGCCGCTGCGCCTGCTGCTCCGTACGGCCGTGCCCGCGTACCGGCCGCCCGTCCAGATCCGCCGCCGGCGCCACCACCGCGCGCCGCGCCGGCTCTTCCTCGTCCACGCCATCACCTCACGGGGTCCGCCGGCGGGAACCGCTGTCCTCTGACAGCTGGTTCCCCGAGCCGCGCCCGCGACCGCTCTCGCACCCGTACCCCGCGCCTCGGGCCTCGGCCGTGCCTTCTGCCGGCCGGACTCCTCACCGGCCCGCCGTTTGCGGCGCCGGACTCCCCTTGCCCGTAAGGACCTTGTGGCAATGACTGCTGCCCTGACGACCCCCTCCTGTACCACCGGCGACCGGCCGGCCAGGCGCACCCCCGACTCCGACGCGGCGGTGACCCGGCTGGCGCTGGACGCCCGCGACGGGGATCCCGTGAAGACCGACCGGTTCGTGCGCGCGCTCCACCGCGACGTCTGGCGCTACGTGGCCTACCTCAGCGCCGACACCCAGGCGGCCGACGACCTCACCCAGGACGTCTTCCTCCGTGCGCTGGCGAGCCTGCACCGGTTCGAGGGCCGTTCCTCCGCGCGCACGTGGTTGCTGTCCATAGCCCGCCGCACGGTCGTGGACAGCCTGCGCCACGCGGCCGCCCGTCCCAGACTCTCGGACCGCTGCGACTGGCAGGCGGCCGCCGAGCAGACCCAGCCGTACGACGTACCGGGATTCGAGGACGGGATCGCCCTGGCGGAACTGCTCGCCGTGATCCCGGCCGAGCGCCGGGAGGCCCTGGTGCTGACCCAGTTGCTGGGCCTGTCCTACGCCGAGGCGGCGACGGCCGTCGGCTGCCCGATCGGTACGGTCCGCTCCCGCGTCGCCCGTGCCCGTACCTCCCTGATCGCACTCCTGACGGACACCCACGCGGCCGAGCCGGCTCCCGAGCCGCAGGGGCCACCGCCGGCTCCGCGGCCCGACCGGGCCCCGGAGCGGATGCTGGCGACGGCCGCGGCCCTCGCCTGATCCTTCGAACGGGCCGACGGGAGGGCTGCGGGCGTCGTGCGCCCGCAGCCCTCCCGCGTCGACTCCGTGGGGACACTCCCTCGGACGGGAGGACCGTCCCGGTACCGAGCTTCCGCGGGGAGCCGCCGGGCGGGACGGCGCCCGCGCCCGAGCCGCTGAAGCGGACCCCGTTCCCTGCGCCGGTCCGGTCCTCCGGGACGCCGCTGTCGTGCGACCTGCCGGCCGGGGTGGTGGGGAGCGGACCGACGCACGGCCCGCCCTGCCAATGCCGCCGGGCGCGTCGAAGACCGCCGACGGTCCGGTACTGGAGGCCGCGCCACCCCTGCACGACGAACAGGGCACCTCCGTACGGCAGTTGGAGCGGACGGCCCCGTACGGCGGCCGGTGGGTCGCAGCGCGGTCGCGTACGAGGCGATGAGCTCCGTGCCCGAGCAGTGGATCCCCTTCGTCACGCTCCCGCGCCGGCGGCGAGCGGGGCTGGACCCGGCGGCGGAACCGGCGGCGGGCCACCTGCGTGAAGAGGGAAGGGGCCCCCAGCCCGGCGGCTCCCGGCTGACGGGGGCCTACAACCGCGCCCGGGGCCGGGACGGCCCGGTGGTCGTCCGAAGCACCCCGCGCCACGGCCCGGGGTGCGGAGCTCACATGCGGGACTCGGGGTGCGGGGCTCGAGACATCGGGAAGCCGCGAGCGGTCTGGCTTTTGACCACCTCGTGGACACCCCTGACGCCTGATCCGGGTTCCGTACCCGGGCCGGCGCGCACGCGGGCACGGCCGTACGGCACCCGGGCATGACGGGGCACGGCGGCGCCACCCGGGCGAACGTCCGGGCGCGCCGCAAGATATCAGCCTTCCGCAGAGTCGCCAGGATGTTTATCCGATGGTGATGTCCTCCGGCCTCGACGCCGCGCCCGGCACTAGCGTCCCGTGACACCCCGGGAATGCGGGTGCGCTCCGCACTGCATGTGCGGCCCCTCCTGCCCCGCCACCCCCTCCCGGCCCTTGGAGCGAGGAGGCACAGTGCCGTCATTGCGGCGGAGATCCATCAGCAGCTTGTCGTTGGCCACGCGATACACGATCGGAAGCGGCCTGGTCATCACCGCCCTTGCGCTCACCCTGATCGCACTTCTCATACCTGTGGACAGTTTCGGCAGCCGACCCGCGGCCGCCGTGGCGGGCCCGGCGGGTCCGACCGGCGCCGACGACGACGGCGGCGGAACGTTGAGCACGGCCTTCGGGCCATTGACCGCCGCGGACCGTGACTTCATCCGCAAGGTCCGGCTCGCCGGGCTCTGGGAGTTGCCCGCGGGCCGGCAGGCCCAGCAGCGCGGGTCCCGGCCCGCGATCAAGACGGCCGGGCAGCACCTCATCGACGGCCACACCGAACTGGACCGGCAGGTCATCCAGGTCGGCCAGGCCCTCGGCGTCGATCTGCCCAACCAGCCCTCCGCACAGCAGCAGGACTGGCTGGGCCAGATGAACCGGGCGCGCGGCGAGGAATACGAACGACTGTTCGCTCAACTGCTGCGCGCAGCCCACGGAAAGGTGTTCGCCCTGGTGGCCCAGATCCGGGGACAGACCAAGAACTCGATGGTCCGGGCCCTCGCCTCATCCGCCAACACCACGGTTCTGGACCACATCACGGTCCTCGAAGAGACCGGACTCGTCGACTTCGACGCGCTTTCCAACAATGTCCAACCGACGAAGTGAAGTGATCGCATGAGTAAAAAGGGCCACAAACGCTCACGCTTGTCGAACAAGGTCCTTGGCGTGATATCCGCGCTCGTACTCGGCGGTGGCGGCGTCGCCGTCGTCGCCGGGAACGCGTCCGCCGGCCAGGACAAGGCGGGGGGGATGACGTCCACCATCGACTGCCCCGACGTGGGAGAGAAGCTCACCGCGGTCCCCGAACAGGCCAAGCCCGAGGTCGACGCGAACCTCGCCAAGCTGGACGACCAGGTCGCCGACGCCTACAAGCAGCTCGCCGCCGGAAAGGCCAAGGGCGACGCCGCCCTCCTCGGTGACCTGAAGCAGAAGCGGGACAAGACCATCGCGGGCGTGGCCGACGCGATCGGCCGCGGCGGCCAACGTCCGAACGACATCCAGGCCTTGGCCGCGTGCACGATGAAGCAGGCGGCCGCCGCGGACGACGGCGCGGCAGCGGCCGCGAGCAAGGGCGAGCAGGGCGCGGCCGCCCAGGCCGCCGCGCAGAAGGGCGGTCCGGCGAAGAACGACTTCGTCAACATCACCAAGATCAAGCCGAACGTGAAGAACCCCGCGCAGGCCGGAAACGCCTCGAAGGGCTCCTTCACCTCGCAGTGCGGCCGCAACGAGGACAAGCACTTCAACCCCGACAACGTCATCGTCGCCCCCGGCGTCTCCAACGGCGCCCACCACATGCACGACTACGTGGGCAACAAGACCACCGACGCCTTCTCCACGAACAACAGCCTCGCCGCGTCCGGCACCACCTGCAGCAACGGGGACCAGTCCACGTACTACTGGCCCGTGCTGCGCTTGCGCGACGGCAAGGTGGAGAAGGACGCCAAGGCGCCCGGCGGCGGCCAGGACGGCAACGTCGGCACCATCCTCCAGCCGAAGCAGGTGTCGCTCACCTTCAAGGGCAGTCCGGTGGGCAAGGTCACGGCGATGCCCCGCTTCATGCGCGTCATCACCGGTGACGCCAAGGCCTTCACCAACGGCAACGCCAACGCCAACGCCTCCTGGAGCTGCACGGGATTCGAGAACCGCCAGCTGAAGGACAAGTACCCGGTCTGCCCGAAGGGCAGTGACGTGGTGCGCACCTTCAACTTCCAGAGCTGCTTCGACGGCAAGAACGTCGACAGCGCCAACCACCGCACGCACGTGGCCTTCGCGGACAAGAACGGCAAGTGCCCGAACGGCTTCAAGGCCATGCCGCAGCTGGTGATGCGCCTCACCTACGGGGTGGCCCCGGGTGCCCGGTTCGCCGTGGACAGCTTCCCCGAGCAGCTCCACAAGCCGGTGACCGACCACGGCGACTTCATCAACGTGATGTCGAACGGCCTGATGAACAAGGCCGTGAACTGCATCAACAACGGGCAGAACTGCCGCTGACCCCCGCAGCGGCTCCCCTTCCGCTCCCGGGCCGGACGCCCCTCCACTCCCCCAACCCCGGTGTCCGGTCCGGGACAGGTGTTGGTCCGAAGCCGACTTCGGACCAACACCGCTCGTATGTGTACGTCGCCGCCGCCGAGTCCCGGCGGCGGCGTACTGCGTTGTAGGGGCGGCCGGGTGGACCGGCCGGCCCTGTGACGCACACCGCAGGAAGCGGGCGCGGGGCCCGCCCGGGCGGCGTACCGCACGACCACACGGCCCGGGCCCGCGGCCCGGGCCGGCAGCGCACCACGCCGCACCGCACGACGCCGCACGACACAGCACCACGCCGCACTGCAGGCCACGGCCCGCACCGCACCGCAGGCCACGGCCCGGACCGGTGGTGCACCGCAGGACACACGGCACACAGCACCACAGCCCCACAGCCCCACCCGGCGGGCCCGCCCCAGGACGTACGCACGACACAGCCCGGCCCGGCCCCGTATTACGGGGCCGGGCCGGGCTGTGTCGGGATCTACTTCGGGATCAGAGGCCGTTTACGCGGGCCATCCGTCCGACGACCATGGGGGTGAAGTCTGCTTGGATCACGCGGGCCGCCCTGCGGCCGACCCGCGAGTGCTGACGCCGGACCTGGGCCATCAGCCGGCGGCTACGCAGGGCCATCTCCAGCTCGAACCGGGTACGGGGGTCCCGCAGGCCGGTGCCGAAGAGCTTCTCCAGCTGACGCATGCGGTACCGCACGGTCTGCGGGTGGACACTCAGGGCCTTGGCGGCCTCGGGGGCCCCGCCGCCCTCCAGCCAGGCGAGCAGCGTCACCTCCAGCCGCTCGCTCTGGCGGGGGGTCAGGTCGGCGAGCGGGCGCAGCCAACGGGCTGCCAGCGCGTGGGCCAGGGGCTCGTCCTGAAGGAGCAGCAGGGTCGAGAGGTGGTCGTCGACGAAGACGGGCCGGACCTCCAGGCCGGGGCGGGCGGGGGTCAGCGCGGCCAGGCGCAGTGCCCAGCGCAGTGAGGAGGCCGTGTCACGGAGCGGGACGGCGTGGCCCACGGCCGCGAACCGGCCGCGCAGCAGGTTCTCCAGCGGGGCGCGGTTGTCCGGGTCGGCACTGGGGACGAGCAGGCACGGACGGCCCGCGAACATGCCGACGAGAGCGTGGTCCAGTACCGCCGCGAGCTGCTGGGTCTCGCCGGGCGTGGCGGGCACGATGGCCCGTACGGCGAGCGGGAGGGGCCAGCCGGCCGCCTCCGCGAGCTCGCTGAGGGACATGTCGGATGCGTCCCTGTCATCAGTGAGGGTCCTGAACAGGTCGTGCCGCGCCCGGTCCATCTCGCGGACGCTGTCGTGCCGCGACTCGTGCCGGCTCGTGTGCCGGGCCTCGCGCAGCCCTTCGTTGCGGACTTCGCGGAGGGCTTCGCGACGGCCCTCGTTGCGGGCCTCGTTGCGGACCTCGCGGAGGCCTTCGCGACGGCCCTCGTGCGTGACCTCGCACTCGGCCCTGACCGCGGCCCTGGCTGCGGTCCCGACCTCGACCTTGCTGCCGAACCGGCTCTCGACCTCGATCTGATTCTCGATCTCGTCCTCGCTCTCAGCATGTACATCGTGCTCGTCCGGTGCTTGTTCCCGGTGCTGATCCTGGTAGCCGAGGACGGTGAGGAGAGCCTCTTCCACCCTCTGCCGGAACAACTCGTCATCGATGGCATCGTTGTCATCGATAAGTGCGGAAAATTCCGGAATTCCATGCAGAAGCTCCTCCACTATCTCGGCGGCCAGCGAAGGGAGTTCCCTGCGCAAGACGCGCGTCCACTCGCCACGCGGGCGGGACCAGATGCGGTTCAGAAGTTCACACATCGTTTTCCTCGTTCGTGCCGGGGTGAGGCTTGTCCAGGGAAGAGCGACAAGCCCGCCGAGGTTGCTCCCCACGTCAACATCTATGTCTGACGCGAGAGTTGCGGCCCTCGTACTCCCTCCTAGAGAGGTCCGACCACTTACGGTCCTGCGACTTTGCCGTCTTTTTGCCGTCGAGGACGCGTAGGTGGCGGGCGGCGCGGTGGCCTGTCGCAACCCCCGCTGGAGGGGAATCTTCCGGGGTTGTTCGATGCACCGGAGACGCGGTGCGAGAAATTATCACGTTTCGATAAAACCTGTGGAGCTGCTGTGCAGCTCCACGATGCTGCTGCACTCCGGCCCCAAGTTCCCTCGGCCGGCGCGGAGTTTCACAGCGCTGCCGGGTACGACGACAACGACCCCCGGGTACCGAGCGCCAGGTGGAGTGCTCGGATGCCCAGGCGCACAGGAGACCTGGATGCCCCTGCCCCAGCCTCAAATGCCCAGCTCACACAGGGCCCGCCGCAATCGCCGACATGCTTCGGCTGCGGCTGCGGCCGCCGGACGGAGGGCCGTCAGGCGACCCTCCCTCCTCCCCAAGGAAGGCAGGCTGAGTCCCGGCGTGCTCTGCGCCGTCGGCGCGGTCATCACGGCCGTCATCGTGGCCGCCCGCGCGGGCGCCTTCAGCCAGCTATTCGCCTTCCTCGATTTCGGGGCGGGCGTGCTCTCGCTCGTCTCGCTCACCGCCACCGTCCTCTGGGGGCTGGCCGCGACCGACCGGGCCGTCCTCGGTTCGGGGCACCGGCTGCTCGCCCAGGGCGCGCACCGCGGCCTCGCCGTGTCAGGGCTCCTCTTCCTCGCCCTGCACATCTGGATCAAGGTCGCGGGACAGCGGACGACCGCGACTTCCGCGGCCGTGCCGTTCACGGACGCCACCCGGCCCGTACTGGTCGGGCTCGGCAGTCTGGCCGGATACCTCTTCATTGCGGTGGCCATCTCCGGCGCGGTGCGCAGCGTGTTCAACACCAGGAGCGGCTCGGCGTGGTGGCGGGTCCTGCACTTCGGCGCCTATCCGGCCTGGGGCGCCTCACTGGTGCACGGCCTGAAGTCGGGCCGCGCGGCCGCCCCCTGGGTCACGTCCGCGTACGCGCTGGCCCTGCTCGGGATCGTGGGTGTGCTCGTGTTCCGGGTCAGGAGCCGGATGCGCGAAGCGGCCGTCTTCGTGCCGCCCACCCCCCAGCCCGTGGCGGAGGCGCCCGTCCGGGGCGGCGTGCCCCGACAGAGGCGCGGCTCGCGTCCTGCAGCGGCAGCCGTGACCGCGAACCAGGCCCAGCCGCCCCGGCCCGAGCGACCGGCCCTCAATGACCGACCGCCCCTGAGCAACGAACCCCCGCGCACCGCCGTCTACGCTCCGAGCCGGGCCCGGGCAGCTGCGGATGCCGAGACGCTCATCAGCCGGGACCAGTGGCTGTGAGCGGCGAGCCGCGCCCCAGCCTCGGCTGCGTGGGCGCTCCCCGGCTGCTGGCCGGGCTCGACCAGGCCGCGCGGCTCGACCGCGTGGCCCATCTGACGACACACGGCCAAATGCCCCGATACCGGCCGGAAGAACTCGTCGACCTCGCCGAGAACATCGACCTCCGCGGTCGCGGCGGCGCGGGCTTCCCCTTCGCCAAGAAGCTGCGCTCCGTGATGCGGTCGGCCCGCGCCGGGGACGGACAGACCGCCGTCGTCGTCAACGGTAGTGAGGGCGAGCCGAGTTGCCTCAAAGACACCGCGCTGCTGCTGCACACCCCCCATCTGGTGCTCGACGGGGCCCTGCTGGCCGCCGCCGCGCTGAACTCCGAGGACGTCGTGGTGGGCGTCACCCGGAGGGACGTGGAGCAGTCGCTGCGGGAGGCCGTCGCGGAACGCGGCCCGGCAGGACGCCGGGTGCAGGTCACGCTGCTCCCCGAGCGCTTCGTGACCGGCGAGAGCACGGCGCACGTGAACGGCCTCAACGGCGGGCCGACGCTGCCGTCCGGCCAGAAGGTGCGCACCAGCGACCGGGGCCTGAACGGCGTGCCCACCCTGTTCTCCAACACCGAGACCTTCGCCCAGCTGGCCGTCGCCGCCCGGCTCGGCGCGCTGGACTTCCGTGCGACCGGCCTGCCCAGCGAGCCGGGCACCATCATGCTGACGGTCGCGGGCAACACGGTCGTCGAGACGCCGAGCGGAGCCGCGCTCTCCTACATCCTGGAACTGTGCGGCACCGATCCGGGCCAGGGCGTCCTGGTCGGCGGGTTCCACGGCAAATGGCTCACTCCGGCAAACGCGCGAGCGGCCGAGATATCACGCGAGTCCCTCGACCGGCTCGGCGCGCGGCTGGGGGCGGGGGCGGTGATGCCGCTGCCCATGGACACCTGCCCGGCCGGCGAAGTGGCACGCGTGACCCGTTGGTTGGCCAAGGAGTCGGCCGGCCAGTGCGGCCCGTGCGTACGCGGGCTGCCCGCCATCGCCGACGTACTGGACGAGGCCATCCGGGGCGGGGGCAAACCCGCCCTGGAGATGCTGGAGCTCCGGATGAAGGCGGTGCTCAAACGCGGCGCGTGCAGCCATCCGGACGGCACCTCGAACTTCGTCGCCTCGGCGCTCAGGACCTTCCCGGACGAGTTCCGCGACCACGCGCTCGGCAGCGGCTGCGGCAGACGGGTGCTGGGCGCCCTTCCGCTGTTCGAGGACGACGAGAGCCCGGAGCGGCTCCTGGTCGACTGGACCCTCTGCAGGGGCCACGGGCTGTGCGTGGACGTCCTGCCCGATGTGGTCCGCCTGGACCTGGACGGCTTCCCCGCGGAGGCGTCCATGGCCGTACCCCGCGCGCAGCGCCAGAAGGCGCTGCGCGCGGTGCGGCGCTGCCCGGCCCTCGCGCTGCGCATCCAGGACTGAACCAATGCCCCGGGTTCAATGTTGGCGCGATCTGACAAATTCCCCGGGATATTCGCTTCCACCGCTCCCGGCCCCGTATCAATTACCGGGGGCAAGGAAACGCGGAACCGAACCTGAAGGAGAGATCGTGAAGATAAACCGTCGTGAGATATTCGCCGGGTCAGCGGTCGCGGTACTGATGATGACAACCGCCGCATGCGGAAGCTCCGACAATTACGGGGGAAAGGCACCTGCGGTACAGCCGGTGGGCGACAGCAAACAGGTCGGAGCCGGCTCCGGCTACGGTGACCCCTACGGAGGCGGTTCGGGCGCGGCCCCGGCGGGTGCGGCCGGCAAGACCGGCTCGGCCGGACAGCTGAAGGTGAACGAGATCGCGGGCCTGGGCCCCGGGGTCACCGACAGCGAGGGCTTCACGCTCTACCGGTTCGACAAGGACACGCCGAAGCCGCCCAAGTCCAACTGCGAGGGGGACTGCGCGGCGGCCTGGCCCGCGGTGTCCGCCGATGACGCCTCGGTCAGCGCGGGAATCGACGCGGCGCTCCTCGGCTCCGTAGCCCGGGCCGACGGCACCAAGCAGCTCACGCTCGCCGGATGGCCGGTGTACCGGTACTCCAAGGACGCTAAGCCGGGCGACTCCTTCGGCGAGGGGGTCGGCGGCACCTGGCACGTCCTGGGCCCGGGCGGGAAGCCGGCCGGCGCCAGCAAGGGCGAGGGGGCCGGTGCGGAGAAGGAAGAGAAGAAGGAAGAGAAGCCGGACGCCGCGGCGAAGGGCGGCGAACTCACCGCCGTACAGAACCCCCAGCTCGGAACCCTCGTCGAGGACGGGGAGGGCAAGACGCTCTACCGGTTCGACAAGGACAGCGCCTGGCCGATGAAGATCGGCTGCGTGGACGCCTGCACGGACACCTGGAAGCCGGCCAAGCCGGTCGACAAGGACAAGGTAAACGGAATCGCCCCTGAATTGATTGGAAAGGTGAAGCGGCCCGACGGTAGCGAGCAATTGACGATCGACTGCTGGCCTGTTTACACCTTCACCGGTGACAAGGAACCGGGTGACACCACCGGGCACAACAACAAGGGCCTCTGGTTCGCCATCACCGACAAGGGCAAGAAGGCGAAGGTCGTCGGCTAGCCCCTGTCGGCGGCCCGCCGATCCGCCCCTGGAACGCGTGGTGCCCGGGTACCTCCCCGCCCGGGCGCCACGGCCCCTCCCCGATCAGCCAGAGAGGTCACCATGCCGTCCACCGACCGCCGCACCCGCCGGATCCGGCGGATCCGCTCGTCGCTCACGGCCGTCGCGGCGGTATGCGTCACCACGCTGCTGTGCGGGGGCTGTTCCTCGAAGGCGGCGGCCCAGCACACCTCGGCCGAGGCCCCGGCGACCGCGGCGGCGGCACCCGGGACCTCCCTCGAACAGATCGCCACGGCCATCGGCTGTACCGCCGAGGTGAACGTGGAGGTGGAGGAGCTGCGCCAAGGCGGGTGCCAGGCCGGACAGGTCGTCTACCGCATGGCCACGTTCACCGCCGAGCAGGGACTTCGCTCCTGGCTGACCGAGGCCCAGATGTACGGCGGCCTCTACCTGGTCGGCGACCGATGGGTCGTCACCGCGCCGACGGAGGAAGCCCTGACCACACTGCGGGGACGTCTCGGCGGCTCCCTGGAGACCGGCGACACCCACGGTGGCGCACACGGCGGGACAGCCGGTGCTACGCCCGGCGGGACAGCCGGCGCGACACCCGGCGCGACACCCGGCGCGACGCACGAGGGCGAACACGACGGCGGCCAGGGGGGCGGCCACTGAGGCCTCCCCCGAACCGCGCACGCGTCGGCCCCCGGTACACGACCAACCGGGGGCCGACTTCGGCGTGTCGGCCACATGTCCTGTTGTCGGCTCCTTCGTGAGGAGCACGGGGCACAAACCTTCGGGATGATTCGGCCGAGCTCCAGGTGCAACAAGGTGGACGCGTAAGCGACTTCACCGAAAGGATCGGCTCAGTGCGCCTGAAACGCTTCGCACCGCTGCTCGCCGCCGCCGGACTCATCGCGACCACCGTGCCCCTGCTGTCCGCGACCCAGGCCTCCGCCGCCCCGGCCGCGGACCACCTTCGGCAGAAACCCGCCTGGCACCGCTGCAGCCCCGAGCAGCCGGCCTCGTACGAGTGCGCGACGCTCAAGGTCCCGCTCGACTACCGGCGTCCCGACGGTCGCACCATCGACCTCGCCATATCCCGGGTGAAGAGCGAGAACCCGGCCAAGCGCCACGGCGCCATGCTGCTGAACCCCGGCGGACCGGGCGGTTCCGGCCTCGACCTGCCGCTGCTGATCGGCGAGGCGATGCCGAAGGAGGTGCGGGAGCGCTACGACCTCATCGGCTTCGACCCGCGCGGGGTGGGTGCCAGCAGCCCGATCACCTGCGGCCTGACCGACACCGAGCAGAACTTCAACCGCGCCTACCGTCCGGAAACCTTCGGCTCCGACGTGACCTGGGCGCGCACCGTCGCCGACAAGTGCCGCGAGAAGGCCGGTTCGGTGCTTCCGTACATCACCACCCGCAACACGGCCCGGGACATGGACACGATCCGTGCGGTCCTCGGCGAGCGCAAGCTCTCCTACCTGGGCTACTCGTACGGGACCTACCTCGGCGCGGTCTACTCGCAGATGTTCCCGGACCGCACGGACCGTTTCGTGCTCGACAGCGGCGTGGACCCCCAACGGATCTGGCGCGGCATGATCCAGGTCTGGGCCACCGAGGCCGAGCCCGCGTTCGCCCGGTGGACGCAGTGGGCGGCGCAGCGGTCGGCGGAGTACGGGCTGGGCGACACCCCGAAGGCCGTGTCCGACACGTTCTGGGACCTGGTGGCGCGCGCCGACAAGGAGCCGTTCGAGTTCGAGGGCATGAAGGTCGACGGGGACATGATCCGCTCCGTGCGCGGGGTGTTCTTCTACCCGGCGCAGGCCACCCCGCTCGTCGTGGCCCTGAAGGCCGCGGCCGAGGGCAAGCCGCTGCCCGCGGGCACGACCGAGACGGAGGTCAAGCGGCTGCTGGCCGGCGGCGCGGCGGCCGAGCCCGCCTCGGACAACAGCACCGCCGTGTTCTGGGCCGTGGCGTGCGGGGACACTGGTAGCTGGCCGCGCTACACCGAGCAGTACGAGCGGGACGCCGCGAAGGACAAGGCCAGGTACCCGCTGTACGGGGACTTCGCGTCCAACATCATGCCGTGCGCCTTCTGGGACCGGCCGGTCGAGGCGGCCACGCCGATGCACAAGAAGGCGAACGTGCTGACGGTGCAGAACGAGTGGGACTCCCAGACCCCGCTGGTGAGCGGCCAGGGCCTGCACAAGGCCCTCAAGGGCTCGCGGATGGTGCTGGCGGCCGGCGGTGAGGGCCACGGCGTGTACCTCTTCGACCCGACCTCCTGCGCCAATGCCCCGGTGAGCGCGTACCTGGCCACGGGCGAGCTGCCCGCCCGGGACGTGACCTGCCAGAACCCGCCGGCCGCTGCCGAGCGGCGCGGATCGGTGGCGCCCGCGAAGCCGCTGCCGTTCCCGTCCGCCCCCGGGCGGTTCTGACGACCCGGAGCACCACGCGTTGACCTGCGGAACCTGCCCGGGGCCTCGGCCCGGGCAGGTTCCGCAGTCGTTTTCCCCCTCCCCCGCTCAGGAGCCGATGGTCAGGCGGCGCCGGCGCCCGTCATCGGACGAGGGTGAGCTGATGGTTCATCTCGGCGAGGAAGCGCACCACCACGTGGAGTTCGTCGTGGGTGAAGCGGGCGCGGGCGGCGTCGGTGCCGTGGGCGAGGGGGCGGAAGTAGTCGCGGGCGACCTGCTGGGCCGCTTGGGCGTAGTGCAGGTGGACCACCCGGCGGTCGTCGGCCGCCCGGACGCGGCGGATGTGGCCGGCCTTCTCCAGTCGGTCCAGGCACGCCGTCATGGCGCCCGAGGTGAGGTTCATCTGCTTGCGCAGCCGGCCGGGCGTCATGGGGCCGCCGTCGTCGGCGTCCGCGTCCAGTACGGCGATGAGCGCCTGGACGTCGGTGAGGTGGAGGCCCTGGGCGTGGGCGAACTCCTGCGCGATGCGATTGAACTCGGCGTTCATCCGGCGCAACAGAACGGCGAAGGACTGCAACCCGATCGGGTCGTCGGCCGGAAGCAGAGGCGAGGGGCTGTCTGTGTCGCGCATGATCTCAGGATATGATCTCTCGATGATTGACATTCTTTACAACTGACTTAAATGTCACGGCCAGGAGCTCGCATTGAAGAACACACCGCGCTGGGCCCGCTGGGTCGTACCCCTCGCGCTTCTGATCCTGTGGCTCGGCATCGGCGGGACGCTCGGTCCGTACGCGGGCAAGTTGGGCGAGGTCGCCACGAACGACCAGGCGGCGTTCCTGCCGCGGAGCGCCGAGTCGACGCAGGTGCTCGAAGCCCGCAAGGCGTTCGAAACGTCGCCGTCCGTTCCCGCGATCATCGTGTGGACGGCTGACGGCGACCGGGTGGACGTCGGGCAGCAGGAGGCCGCCGCCCGCGCGGTCAGCGGTCTCACCGGCCGGCCCGGCATCGCCGGTCCGCCGTCACCGGCCGTCGTTTCCGATGACGGCCTGGCGATCCAGGCCGTCGTACCGCTCGCGCCCGGCCTGGGCGAGGAGCTGCCGACGGTCCTGGACGAGGTGCGGCAGGCCGCTCAGGCGGTGTCGGGCACCTCGGTCGAGATCGCAGGTCCGGCAGCCACCCAGGCGGACCTCTCCGATGCGTTCGCCGGCATCGACGGGCTGCTGGTGGGCGTGGCGCTCGGAGCGGTGTTGTTGATCCTGCTGCTGGTCTACCGCAGCGTGCTGCTGCCCCTGGTGATCATCCTCAGTGCGGTGTTCGCACTCGGCCTGGCCTGCGCGGTGGTGTACGTGCTGGCCGACCGGGGCGCCGTCCGGGTCGACGGTCAGGTCCAGGGCATCCTCTCGATCCTGGTGATCGGGGCCGCGACCGACTACGCCCTCCTGCTGACCGCGCGTTTCCGGGAAGAGCTCGTGCTACGGGGCGACCGGCTGGAGGCGGTCCTGGCCGCCGTGCGCCGGTCGGCCGGCGCGGTCACCGCGAGCGCGGCGACCGTGGCGCTGGGGCTGCTGGCCCTGCTGGCGAGCGATCTGACGAACAACCGGGCTCTCGGGCCGGTCGGTGCGATCGGCATCGTCTGCGCGGTGTTGAGTTCCCTGACCTTCCTGCCGGCCGTACTGGTCCTGCTGGGCCGGACCGCCTACTGGCCCGCCACGCCCGAGCCGTCCGACGCGCAGGCCGAGGGCCACGGCGTGTGGCGCCGCATCGCAGGTCTGATCGACCGGTCTCCGCGGCGCGTGTGGACGATCACGGCCCTCCTGCTCGTGGTCCTGGCGGGGTTCTCCGCCTCCCTGTCTTCCAAGGG
Organism: Streptomyces sp. NPDC091682; assembly: GCF_044756625.1. Lineage (NCBI taxonomy): Bacteria > Bacillati > Actinomycetota > Actinomycetes > Kitasatosporales > Streptomycetaceae > Streptomyces > Streptomyces sp. NPDC091682. Next base: position 125,032 of record NZ_JBIVTH010000011.1, read on the forward strand.
CGTGCCACTGGAGGAGATCTTCGTCAACGACGCCCCCTCGGTCAGTGCCCAGCAGACCCTTGCCCGGCACTTCCCCGGCGGTTCGGGCAACCCGGCCGTCATCATCGCCGACGCCCGGCGGATCGCCGAGGTACGGGCGGCGGCCGAAGGCACGGAAGGAGTTGCGGCGACCGTCCCCGTCACCGCGGGCGGCCGTCCGGGCTCGGGGGCTCCGCTCGTCGTGGACGGCCGGGTGCGCTTGGACGCCACGCTGGAGGCGGCGGCCGACAGCGACGCCGCGAAGGCGACGGTCCAGGAGCTGCGCGAGCGGGTGCACGCGGTGCCGGGTGCCGACGCGTTGGTCGGGGGCTACACGGCCCAGCAGTTCGACACCCAGCAGACCGCGGCCCGCGACCGCGCCGTGATCGTCCCGGTCGTCCTCGGCATCATCCTGCTGATCCTGGCCGCCCTGTTGCGGTCCCTGCTCGTACCCGTCCTCCTCGTGGCGACGGTGGCCCTCAACTTCCTGGCGACCCTGGGCGTGTCCGCCCTCGTCTTCGAGCACCTGCTCGGATTCAGCGGGACGGACGCTTCCGTGCCGCTCTACGGCTTCGTGTTCCTGGTGGCGCTCGGCGTCGACTACAACATCTTCCTCATGTCCCGCGTACGGGAGGAATCCTTCGTCGTGGGCACCCGCGAGGGCGTTCTGCGGGGGCTCATCACCACGGGCGGGGTCATCACGTCCGCCGGCGTGGTCCTCGCCGCGACCTTCGCCGCGCTGATGGTGATCCCCCTGGCCTTCCTCGTCCAGATCGCCTTCATCGTCGCGTTCGGCGTCCTGTTGGACACCCTCGTCGTGCGTTCCCTGCTGGTGCCGGCCCTCATCATCGACATCGGCCCGCGCGTCTGGTGGCCGAGCGCCCTGGCACGGCCGGCCACGGCGGTCGACCCGGACTCCGCACCGGCACGTCAGGAAGGCCGACCATGACCTCCGAAGATCCCGACGGCCTGCGGCCACCGCTCTCCTCGTGGGCGGTATCGCCCGACGGAGGGCTTCCCGAGGGGCGTGTCTGTTCCCACCTGGCGGCACTGCCCGCATCGCCGGGGACGCCGTACGAGGTCTGCGCGCAGTGCCGCTCCCGCGGCTGGACCTGGACCCGGCTCAGGTGGTGTGCCACGTGCGGGCACGTCGGATGCTGCGACAGCTCCCGCGGCCGGCACGCCTACGCCCACCACGCGCAGACGGGACACCCCGTGGCCCTGTCCCTGGCCCCTGACGAGTCCTGGGCCTGGTGTTTCGTCGACGAGGTCTTCCTCGTCCGGGTCCCGGGGGGAGACGGGCCGGGCTCGCCCCACTGAGGCCGCCGGGCTTCGGGCCACCGGGTTCGCCACGTTCGCGACGAGGTCGGCGCACCGCATCCGCCGGCGGGGAATTCGGCGAAGTCCGGGTGGAGGTGCATGCGATGGGTGAGGCTTGGCGCATGGATGGCCGGCGGTCGACCGAATCGGTCGGGGAGTACCCGCGTCCGCCGCGGGTGGAGGCGGACGCGCGGCGCGTGGTGATCGTGCATCGGGGAGTGACGCTCGCCGACTCCCGGGGTTGCCGACGCGTGTTGGAAACGAGACACCCCCCGGTCTTCTACGTGCCGCGCGAGGACGTGCGCAGCGACCTGTTGTCGAGGTCCCGGGCGACGAGCGTCTGCGAGTGGAAGGGGTCGGCCACGTACTGGACCTTGGCCGTGGACGGCTCCACCGTCCCGGACGTGGCATGGAGCTACGAGGCTCCCCGGCCGGAATACGCAAGCATCGCCGGGAGTCTGGCCTTCTACGCGGGCAAGGTCGATCTCTGCACGGTGGACGGAGAGCGCGTGCTGGCCCAGCCCGGCGACTTCTACGGCGGCTGGATCACCGCCGAGATCCTGGGCCCGTTCAAGGGCGGTCCGGGAACGACCGGCTGGTGAGGGCAGGACCCGGCGGCGGGTGACGTCCGTCAGGGCGTTGCCGCGGTCCCGAGGTCGGTGAGCACCTCGCGGGCCGCCCTCGCCCCCGAGGCGAGTGCTCCCTGGAGCGAGCCCGTCGCGCGGTGGTCCCCGCAGACGTAGCGGCCCGGGGCGAAGCGGGTGGTGCGGGTGAGGGGCATCGGCGGGGGCATGGCCGGCAGGGCGTTGCGCACCGTCACGCGGTGCACGGGCTCCCAGGTTCCGGTGTCCACACCGTAGGCCTCGGCGACGGCGGAGAGCACGGCCGCCTCCTCGGCCGGGGCGGGGGCACCGAGCACGGAGGTCGACACCAGGCTCCTGCCGTCACCGCAGTAGCCGGGCTGGACCTCGGTCAGGACGCACGTGTTCAAGAACCTTCGGCGTGCGTCGATCAGCAGGGTGGGTTCCGGGAGGGGAGAGCGTTCGACCGCGTGGTAGAGGGTCGTAACGGTCCGTCCCGCCGGCGGTTCGAGGCCGGGCAGCAGGCGTGCCGCGGCGCCGGCCCCGGTGGCGACGACGACGGCCCGCGCCCGCACTTCCCCGTCGCCGGACGCCACTCCCGTCGGCGTCAGCGCGGAGACCGGCGACGCGAGCCGCAGCACCCCCCGGGGCAGCCCGGCGGCCAGTTGGGCCGGCACGGCGCCGATGCCGTCGCGGGGGAGGCAGAGCGTACCGCGCAGCATGCTGCGCCAGACCAGGTGGAAGAAGCGGGCGGAAGTCTCCAGGGAGTCCTCCAGGAAGACCCCCGACAGGAAGGGCCGGAAGAAGGTTTCGACGAAGTCTTCGGAGAACCCCGCGTCGGCCAGGGCCGTGCGGGTGGTGACGTCGGGTCGGGCCCGCGCCCGGGAGGCGGGTGCGAGCACGGCGTGCGCCGACAGGGCGCCGAAGGCCAGCAGGTCGCGCGGCGTGACCCGCCCGCCGGTGAGGAGACCGATGCCGTCGCGCGGGCGCCGCGTGGGATCGGCGATCCGGAGCCTCCCGGCGTCGCAGTGGACCAGCACACCGGGCGTGAACGGCCGCAGGAAGAGAGCGCGCAGGTCGAGCCGGCGCCTGACCTGTGGGTAGCTGGTGTTGAACACCTGGAAGCCGCGGTCGATGGTGAAGCCCGCGACCCGGTCGGTGCGGATGCGGCCGCCGACAGTGTCTTCGGCCTCCAACAGGCGCACCCGCAGGCCGGCCGCAGCGAGATCCGAGGCGCATGCCAGGCCGGCGGCTCCCGCACCAACGACCACCACGTCGTGCCGCTCGCCCTGCGCCTCGGCCATGAACGCCCTCGCACTTCTCGCCCGACTCTTGCCCGACTCGCACGGCTGCGGCCAGGCTACGCGCGGCTTCTGGACGGCGAGGGCGGACGCGCCGCCCCCGCCCGCCCCGCTCGGGGCGCACGTTGCCCCTTCGTCAGGCGCGGTGCAAAGACCGGGGCCGAGTCGGGCCCGCCGGCGGTTCCGAGGACGGCCGGGGTGAGTCCGGCTGACGAAGCGCCGCTACGGGGTGAGGGACGCCTCCGCGGCCGCCTTGATGCGGCGGCCGAAGTCGGGGGCGTCCTTGCGGGCCGCGCCGGCCGCGAGGCCGACGAGCAGCTTGCCGATGCCGTGGCCTTCGAGGGTGTTGAAGATGCGGACGCGGGTGCGGTCGCCGGGCAGGGATTCGAGGTCGTAACCGCCTTCCGCCGTGATGAGGTTGCGGCTCTGCTCCGTCCAGCGGATCAGGTGCGGCGGTTCCAGACCGACGATGCGGAACTCACGGCCGGTCTTCATCCCGGCGTCCTTGACCGTGCTCCGGAAGACCGTGCCGAGGGCCGTGGGGCCGTCCGGGGTCTTGGTGATCTCCTGGACGCGCGGGCTGAATTCGGGGTCGTGCCGCCCGTCGGCGAGATAGGCGAACACCGCCTCCACCGGTCGGTCGATCTCAACACTCGCCTCGAACTGTCCGGACATGTGGGCTCCTCGGTGCGGCTACCTGTGGTCCACGATCCCAGACGGGCACGTTACGCGCGCGCCGACGGCCCCGCGGCCGGCTCCTGGTCCGGGGCGGCGGGCCCGGCCACGACCGCGCCCGCGCGGCTGCCGCGCAGCGGGGTCAGCAGCGCGCCGCCGAGGATCAGCAGGCACAGCGCCCCGCCCGCGAGGCTGACCGCCGGGACCCCGTGTCGGGCGGCCAACAGCGTGAGCACGGCCGCGCCCACCGGGCCCGCGGCGTTGTGCACGGTCCAGAAGGCCGACGTGACCCGGCCGAGCAGGTGGTCCGGGGTCACCTCCTGGCGCAGGGTCATGCTGCAGATCCCGCCCAGGGTCATCCCGAACATGAAGACGGCGGCCAGTGCGGCGATCACCGGCACGCTGCGGCTGACGCCCGTCACCGTCACCCCGACGGCGATCATCCCGACCGAGGCGAGCCAGCACGTGCCGAAACCGAGGAGCCGGCGCAGTCGCCCCGCGCTCAGGGCCGCGGCGACGGACCCGGCCCCGCTGACGGCGATCACGTAGCCGAGGGTGGCCGCGTCCCGGCCGAGGTCGTGCTGGACCCGGTAGATCAGCAGGTCGGTGGCGCCCATGGTGACGAAGGTCAGCAGGGTGAGCCCTACGGTGAGCGGGCGCAGCAGCGGGTGGCTCCACAGGAAGCGGAAACCGACCACGAACATCTCCCGGAAAACCCCGGACCCGGACCCGGCCCCCGCCCGGTCCCCGGACCCCGCCCCGGTCTTGTCCGCGCCGTCCCCGGCCGGGCGTGCGGTGAACCTGACCCACCCGAGGCTCGTGGCGGACACCAGGAAGGTCGCCCCGTCAAGGGCCAGCGCCCAGTCCGCTCCCACTCCGGCCGTGAGGAAGCCGGCGACCACCGGTCCGAGCAGGCTCCCGAGGGCGAAGGTGCCCATGAGCCGTCCGTTGGCGGCCGTGAGGTCCTGCGTGCGCACCAGATTGGGGATGGCCGTCACGTACGCGACGTCGAACAGCGTCCTCAGTACGGACGCGAGCGCGGTCAGTACGTAGAGCAGCCAGATCTGCGGCCCGGCGACCCACCAGACGAGCGGTACCGCGCCGAGCAGCACGGCCCGCGCCAGATCGCAGACGATCATGAGCCTGCGGCGGTCCACCCGGTCCACCACGTAGCCGGCGAAGATCCCCGTGCCGATGGCGGTGGCGGCGGAGACGACCGTGACCAGGCCCATCTGGACGATGGATCCGGTGGCGTGGAGGACGAGCAGCGGGAGTGCGAGCATCGAGATGGACCCGCCGAGCACGGACAGGGCCTGGCCGAGCCAGAAGACGGCGAAGTCCTTGTTCCGCCGCAGCGGCGGAAGCGAGTCGTACGTTCTGGATTCCGCCGAGATGGTCCCGCTCCCCCGTGCCCGCCGGCCTCCTTCGTGGTCGGCCGATCCGGGCGAGCGTAGGCGAGCCGGTCCGCCGCCCGCCAACACGTTTTCGCCCCGACTCCCCCGGTCCCGGAGGGGGCTAGCCGAGCAGGGCGTACACCGTGGAGGCCGTGGCCGCGGGGTCCTCGGCGCCCTCCGGGGTCAGGGTGATGTCGGCGAAGGCCATCCGCTTGCCGAGCTTGGTCACCCGTACGTGGATCAGTACGTCGGCCCCGACCACCGGCCGCTGGAAGCTCGTGGACTGCTGAACGGTGGTCATCGGCCCGTAGGCGCCGCGGGCGGCGGAGATCGCGATGACGGTGGCCGTGTCGGCGGCCGCCATCATGGCCTGGCCGGAAAGGCCGCCGCCGTCCCGGGCCAACTCGTCCGACCAGGGCAGGCGCAGCACGGCGTGCCGCTCGCCGGTCTCCTGGACGCTCAGCCCCAGGGCGAGCACCCAAGGGGCGAAGTTGTCGGTAAGGATCTTGTCTGCGTCTGCCGGTGAGATCGTCACCGGGAGATTGTGGCGGTCCGGCCGGACCGCCACAATCCCCTTTCGGTCAGAGACTTGCAGCGAGCTCCGTGCCCTGTCGGATGGCCCGCTTAGCGTCGAGCTCGGCCGCGACGTCGGCGCCGCCGATCAGGTGGGCCTCCACACCCGCCGCGCGCAGGGCCTCGTACAGGTCGCGGCGCGGCTCCTGGCCCGTGCACAGGACCACCGTGTCGGCGGGCACGAGGCGCTGTTCGCCGCCGACGGTGATGTGCAGGCCCTGGTCGTCGATGCGGTCGTACGCGGCTCCCGCGACCGAGACGACGCCCCGGTGCTTGAGCTCCGCGCGGTGGATCCACCCGGTGGTCGTGCCGAGGCCCGCGCCGACCTTGGTGGCCTTGCGCTGGAGGAGGTGGACCTGGCGCGGCGTCGCGGGGCGCTCGGGGGCGGTCAGCCCGCCGGGGCCGGCGTACGTGGTGTCCACGCCCCAGTGGCGGAAGTAGACGTCGGGGTCCTGGGCTGCGCCCTCGCCGCTGTCGGTGAGGAACTCGGCCACGTCGAAGCCGATGCCGCCGGCGCCGACGACGGCGACGCGCTCGCCGACGGGTGCTCCGTCGCGCAGCACGTCGAGGTAGCTGACGACGTTGGCGTGGTCGACGCCCTCGATGTCGGGGGTGCGCGGGGTGACGCCGGTGGCGACGACGACCTCGTCGTAGCCCTGGAGGGTCTCCACGTCGGCGCGGGTGTTCAGGCGGACCTCGACGCCGGACTCCACCAGCTGGGTGCCGAAGTAGCGGATGGTCTCCTCGAACTCCTCCTTTCCGGGGATGCGGCGGGCGACGTCGAGCTGGCCGCCGATGTGGCCGGAGGCCTCGAAGAGGGTGACGGCGTGGCCGCGGCCGGCCGCGGCGACCGAGCAGGCGAGGCCGGCGGGACCGGCGCCGACGACGGCGACGCGCTTCTTGGTCCGCGTCGGGGACAGCACGAGTTCGGTCTCGTGGCAGGCGCGCGGGTTGACCAGGCAGCTGGTGATCTTGCCGCTGAAGGTGTGGTCGAGGCACGCCTGGTTGCAGCCGATGCAGGTGTTGATGGTCTCGGAGCGACCGGCCGCGGCCTTGGCGACGAAGTCGGCGTCGGCCAGGAAGGGACGGGCCAGGGAGACCAGGTCGGCGCGGCCGTCGGCGAGCAGCTCCTCGGCGATCTCCGGGGTGTTGATGCGGTTGCTGGTGACGAGGGGGACGCTGACCGCGCCCATCAGCCGCTTGGTGACCCAGGTGTAGGCGCCGCGCGGGACGGAGGTGGCGATGGTGGGGATGCGGGCCTCGTGCCAGCCGATGCCGGTGTTGATGATGGTGGCGCCGGCCGCCTCGATCTCCTTGGCGAGGTGGACGACCTCGTCGAGGGTGGAGCCGCCGGGGATCAGGTCGAGCATGGAGAGGCGGTAGATGAGGATGAAGTCCTCGCCGACGGCCGCGCGGGTGCGTCGGACGATCTCCAGCGGGAAGCGGACGCGGTTCTCGTACGCGCCGCCCCAGCGGTCGGTGCGCTTGTTGGTGGCGGCGGCGATGAACTCGTTGACCAGGTAGCCCTCGGAGCCCATGATTTCGACGCCGTCGTAGCCCGCGAGCTTGGCGAGGCGGGCGGCGCGGACGAAGTCCTCGACGGTGCGCTCGACCTCGGCATCGGTGAGCTCGTTCGGGACGAAGGGGCTGATGGGGGCCTGGATGGCGCTGGGCGCGACCAGGTCCTTGTGGTAGGCGTAGCGACCGAAGTGGAGGATCTGCATCGCGATCTTCCCGCCCTCGGCGTGCACGGCCTCGGTGATCACCCGGTGCTCGGCGGCCTCGTCCTCGGTGGTCAGGCGCGAGCCCCCCTCGAAGGGGCGGCCGGCGTCGTTCGGCGAGATGCCCCCGGTGACGATCAGGCCGGCGCCGCCGCGTGCGCGCTCGGCGTAGAAGGCGGCGAGCCGCTCGAAGCCGCCCTGGTGCTCTTCGAGGCCGGTGTGCATCGACCCCATGATCACGCGGTTCGGCAGGGTGGTGAAACCGAGGTCCAGGGGGCTCAGCAGGTGCGGGTACCGGCTCTGGGAACTCATGAGGGGCGCCTCCTCGCGCGGGGGTGATGAACCTGTTCTAGCGAGGGGAGGCAGGTTTTGCAACTAAGTGCATAACCAGGTGACCGCATCTCGCCCCGTCTCCCCCGGGCCCACTGGGTCCGCCGTCCCGAAGCTGTGGCACAGTTCACGCCGGCGGCGCGGGCGGGGGCGCGCCCGGCGGGCGGCCGGGGTCGGTAGCGTCGGCCGGATGATCGAACACCACTCCCTGACCGTGAACGGCCTCCCGCTGGAGTACGAGGTGTCGGGCCCGGCGAACGGCGACCCGCTGGTGCTGCTGCCCGATCAGGGCGACTGGGCGGTGCTCCGCGCCGAGCTCGCGCGCACCCGCCGGGTGTACCTCCCGTACGCGTGCCGCAACGCCGAGCCGGCGGGGTCGTACCCGTGGCCGTACTGGGGAGCCGACGTACTCCTGGGCTTCCTGGACGCCCTTGACCTCGACCGGGTGGACCTCGCCGGCCGCGCGGGGGGCGGGGTGGCGGCCTACCAGGCCGCGGCGGCCCGGCCCGGGCGGGTGGCCCGGCTGGTCCTGGAGGAGGTTCCGGCTCCGCGCGAGGACTGGCAGGTGAGACCCGACCACGTCGAAATCGACTGGTCCGAATGGTCTGACCGGGAGCAGTGGGGGAGCTCTCTGCCCGAGCCCGACGAACTGGACGAGTTCGGGCGGATCACCGCACGGACCCTGATACTCGCGGGTGGCCCCACGAGCCCGTACGCACAGGACCGCATCGCGGAAATGTCCCGCCGGATCCCCGACGCGCGGCTGACCACGATCCCCGTGGGACACCTCGTCCACGCGGCCGCCCCGCAGGAATTCGTCCGGGCGGTCGTGGACTTCCTCGACGAACTGCCCGACGGCGAGTCGGCCCGGCTCTGGCTGGCCGAGCGGGGCGTGGTCCGGACCGGCGAGCACACCTGGACGGACGGCGGGACCGGGGAGGGCCGGCTCACCTCGAACGAGGTCGCCCACTGGTGGTCCGCGGCTGCCCTCGGGGACGACTCCCTCGACGTCGAGCACCGGCTGCGGCTCGGCTTCGGTCTGGTGGACCTCCTCGACGAGCACCGGGTGACGGTCGAGATCGCCTCCGCCGCCCGGGGCATCGCGGATCCGGACACGGCCCGCGTGCTCTGGAACGGCTACCGCAGCCGACTGGGCGCCCCGGCTGCCTGCGCGGCGATCACCCGCTCCCTGCGCGCCGACTGGTTCGAGGACCGCGACACCGTGGAGACGGCCTTCACCGAGGTCCTCGGCAAGGACGTCACACAGTTGCAGAAGGACGCCCCGGAAGCCGTGCTGCGCCGTGCCCGGCGGGTGCTGGAATCCTCCGGACGCGTGCCCTGGCAGGTCAAGGAACTGGCCTACCGGGCCGCGGCCCGGGTCACGGCCCTGCACGAGGCCGTCTTCCGGGGCATCCTGCACAGCCACCGCGACGGGCACGGCGGCCTCGACCGCGCCCGGGCGCGCACCGTCCTCGACAAGCTGGAACTCCCGGCTGACACGGCGCACCTGGCCGAGCTGCGGACCGCGCTGGGGAGCGGGCCCCGGCCCTGACGGCCGGGCCGGGGCCCGCCCGGGCGGTGATCAGGGGCGGTGCAGGCGGACCGTGACGATCTGGAACGGGCGCAGGGTGAGCGGGATCCGGCGCTCGGGGGTGGGGACGCCCACCGCCGCGCCCGCGAGCGGGCGTTCGAGCAGGTCGCTCTCCACCGCGTCCGTGATCGGGAAGCCCGCCGTGAGGGTGGCCCGGGCGCGGCCGCCGCGGGACTCGTAGAGGCGGACGATCACGTCACCGCTGCGGTCCTCGGCCAGCTTGACCGCCTCGACCACCACCGCGTCCTCGTCGACGGTGAGCAGCGGGGCGACCGGGCCCGCGCCGCGGACCACCCGCTCGGGCAGGTTCAGCGCGTGGCCCTCGCGGACCGCGTCCCCGATCCCGGCGCCGGGCGCGATCGAGAAGCGCAGGGTGTGGGAGCCCTGGTCGGTCTCCGGGTCCGGGTAGCGCGGGGCGCGCAGCAGGGAGAGCCGGACCGTGGTGGTCTGGCCCCCGTCGGCCCGTACCTCCCGGGTCACGTCGTGCCCGTACGTGGAGTCGTTGAGCAGCGCCACCCCCCAGCCGGGCTCCTCCGCGTGGATCCAGCGGTGGGCGCAGATCTCGAACTTGGCCGCCTCCCACGAGGTGTTGGTGTGGGTGGCCCGGTACACGTGTCCGAACTGGGTCTCGGAAGCGGTCCGGTCGGCCTTCACGTCCAGCGGGAAGGCGGCCTTGAGGAACTTCTCCGTCTCGTGCCAGTCCACCTCCGTGACGATGTCGACCGCCTTGGCCCCGGCCCGCAGGGTGATCTGCTGGACCGCCCCCGACCGGCCGAAGGAGCGGGTCACGCGCACGGTCGCCGACCGCGGGCCGCTTCCGGTGACCTCCAGCCGGTCCAGCTCCACGAGATCGGTGACCCGGTTGCGGTAGAACGCGTCGATGTCCCAGGCGTCCCACATGTTCGGGAAGTCGGGGTGGATCTGGAGCAGGTTCGCCGCGGCACCCGGGGCGACCGTCTCCCGGCGCGCCTCCAGGTCGTAGACGGAGACGATCAGGCCGCGGCCGTCGATCTCCACCAGCAGCCGGCCGTTGGCCAGGATGTGCCCGCCGCCGTGCCGCTCCTCCACCGTGACCGGCTCCCCCGCCCCGGCCGGACGGCCGGCCCCGCCGGCCGGAACGCCGCGGCGGGCGTGCGGGGCGCAGTTGAAGACGAGCTCCTCGGTGCCCTGACCCGCCAGCGCCTGCTGCGCGGCGAGGGTGATCGCCCGGAGCTCCTCGCGCACCGCCGCGTACGTCTCGCGCGCCTCGCGGTGCACCCAGGCGATGGACGAGCCCGGCAGGATGTCGTGGAACTGGTGGAGCAACACCGTCTTCCAGATCCGCTCCAGGTCCTCGTACGGGTACGCGTACCCCGCGACCCGCACCGCGGCCGTAGCCGCCCACAGCTCGGCCTCGCGCAACAGGGACTCGCTGCGCCGGTTGCCCTGCTTGGTCTTGGCCTGGGAGGTGTAGGTGCCGCGGTGCAGCTCCAGGTAGAGCTCACCGGCCCAGACGGGCGCGTCCGCGTACTCGGCACGGGCCTTCTCGAAGAAGGCGTCCGGGCGCTCGATCCGGACCTTCGGGGAGCCTTCGAGGTCCCGCTGGCGGCGGGCTCGGGCGAGGTGTTCGCGGGTGGGGCCGCCTCCGCCGTCGCCCCAGCCGAAGGGGACGAGCGAGCGCGAACCGTGCCCCATCTCCCGGTAGTTGCGGGCGGCGTGGGCCAGTTGGGCGCCGCCGAGGTCGCTGTTGTAGGTGTCGACGGGCGGGAAGTGGGTGAAGACGCGGGTGCCGTCGATGCCCTCCCACCAGAAGGTGTGGTGCGGGAACCGGTTGACCTGTGACCAGGAGATCTTCTGGGTCAGGAACCAGGTGGAGCCGGAGAGCTTGACGATCTGCGGCATCGCGGCGGTGTAGCCGAAGGAGTCGGGGAGCCAGACGTTGTGCGTCTCGATGCCGAACTCGTCGAGGAAGAACTTCTTGCCGTAGAGGAACTGGCGGGCCATGGCCTCGCCGCCGACCATGTTGGTGTCGGACTCCACCCACATGCCGCCGACCGGTACGAACTGCCCGTCCGCGATCTTCTTCTTGACCCGTTCGAAGAGCTCGGGCCGGTAGGTCTTGATCCAGTCGAGCTGCTGCGCCTGCGACATCGCGAACACGAACTCGGGGTGCTGGTCCATCAGGTTGACCATGTTGGAGGCCGTGCGCGCGACCTTGCGGACCGTCTCGCGCAGCGGCCACAGCCATGCGGAGTCGATGTGGGCGTGGCCGACCGCGCTGATCCGGTGCGCGGAGCCGTTGGCGGGGGCGGCCAGCACCCTGGCCAGACACCCGCGGGCGGCGGCCGCCGTACCGGGTACGTCGTCGAGGTCGAGGGCGTCCAGGGCCGCGCCGAGGGCCCTCAGGATCTCGTGCCGGCGGGCGTCCGCGGTGTCGAGCTGGATCATCAGGTCGTAGAGCACCTCCAGGTCCTGGACCAGTTCCCAGACCTCCGTCTCGAAGACGGTGAGCGCCATCCGGGCGAGCCGGTACAGGGGCTGGTCGCCGCTGGTCGGCAGGTCGCCCTCGTACGTGGCCGCGTGGTCGACCAGGACCGGGTTGGAGGCGGCCTCGACGTACCACTCGACCTGTTCGCCGCCCTCGGCCCGCTCGGCCACGCGCACCCAGTCGTTGTACGGATTGAGGGCCTTGACCTCGCCGCCGTCGGCCCGGTGGACCAGGCCCTCGCACTGGAACCCGGGCATCATCCGGTCGAAACCGAGGTCGAGGACGGCTTCCACGGTGCGGCCGGCCCAGTCGGCGGGGACCGTACCGGTGACCCTGAACCAGGTGGTGCCCCAGGCCGGACCCCACGGGTCGCCGATCGCGCAGGGCTCGTAGTGCGCCGCGAGTCCTGCGGCGACGGGGACGGGCTCGCCGGGGGCCTCCCACCGCTCGACGGTCAGCGGGACCGCGCGGGAGCGGACGGCGGGCTTGACGCGCTCCTCGAGGACCCGGCGGAGGCGGTGTTCGGTGATGCTGCGGTCGTCATGCATGACTGCTGCTCCAGGGAGGGTGGTCGGTACGGACGGCGGGCGGGCTCGGGTCGTGACGGATCGGGTCGTGAAGGCTCAGGTCTTGACGGCTCCCTCGCCCACGCCCTTGAAGAAGAAACGCTGGAGGGCGAAGAAGAGCAGCATCATCGGGACCAGCGCGGCCATCGCACCGGCGGCGACGAGCCGCTGGTCGTTGACGGTGGTGGCACCCGCCAGGGTCTTCAGGCCGAGCTGGAGGGTGTAGTGGTCGCTGTTCGTGAGGACCAGCAGGGGCCACAGGAAGTCGTCCCAGGCGCCCATGAAGCTGGTGATGCAGACGACGGCGAGGGCGCCCTTGGCTGCGGGCAGGAAGACCCGGGTGAAACGGGTCCATTCACCCGCCCCGTCCAGGACCGCGGCCTCCTCGACCTCCCGGGGCACGGCGAGGAAGGCCGCCCGCATGATCATGACGTTGAGCACGGAGACCGCCCCGGGCAGCCAGACGCCCACGAGGGTGTCGACCAGGCCCATCTCGCGGACGGTGAGGAACATCGAGATCATCACGGACTCGAAGGGGAACATCAGGGTCGCCACCAGCACGGTGAAGACCACCTGCCGGCCCTTCCAACCGGCCCGGGAGAGGGCGTAGCCGCCCATCGCCGCGAAGAGCATGTTCGAGGTGATCGCGAGGGCGGCGACCGTGAGGGTGTTGCCGACGTACTGGAGCAGCGGGAAGGACTCGGCGACCCGGACGTAGTTGTCGAGGGTGGGGCGCGCGGGCAGCACGCCGTCGTACACGTTCTCGGTGCGGCCGCGGATCGAGGTCAGGAACTGCCAGACGATCGGGCCCAGCATCACCACGAGCACCATCAGCAGCGTGGCGTACCTCCCGGCCAGGCCGATCCGGCGGCGCCTGCGGGCGGCGGCCGTGCGCCGGGACGGCTGCCCGCTCCCGGAGGAGGGCGGTCTGCTCATCGCTCGTCCCCCTTCGACAGGCGACGGCCCAGCAGGCTGAAGCCCAGGGTCAGGAGGAACAGCAGGATGGAGATGGCGCAGGCGTAGCCGGTCTCGCCGGAGAAGCCGAGGCCGACCTGCCGGATCAGGAAAGGCAGGGTGCGGGCGCCGCCGCCGGGGCCGCCGCTCTCGCCGCCGAGTATGTAGATCTCGGTGAACACGCGCAGCGCCGAGATGGCGGAGAGGGTGCCGACCAACAGCATCATCGGCTTCACCTGGGGCACGGTAATGCTGAAGAAGCGGCGGACGGGGCCGGCGCCGTCGATCGCGGCGGCCTCGTGGAGGGTGGCGGAGACGTTCCCGAGGGCCGCCAGGTAGAAGACCATGTAGTAGCCGAGGCCCTTCCACACGGTCACGATCATCGCGGAGACCAGCAGCATCGAGGAGTCCGTCAGGAACGGGACCGGCTCGGAGACGAGGTGCAACCGCTGGAAGACGGTGTTGACGAGACCGTCGCTGCGCAGCACCCACTGCCAGATCAGCCCGACGACCACGGCGGAGGCGATCACCGGGGTGTAGAAGGCGGAGCGGAAGAAGCCGATGCCGGGGACCTTCGCCCGGACGAGGACCGCGAGGGCCAACGGCAGGAGGACCAGGCAGGGGACGACGACCACGAGGTACAGCACGCTGTTGCCGGTCGCGACCCAGAAGTCGGGGTCGGCCAGGGCGCGCCGGTAGTTGTCGAGGCCGACGAAGCTGCCGCCGCGCAGGATCTGGGCGTCGGTGAGGGAGAGGACGACGGTGTTGGCGAACGGCCAGAGGCTGAACAGCGCCACCATCGCAAGGCCCGGTGCGAGGAACAGGTAGGGGGTCCACCCACTGCGGTGGGGCAGTCCGGTCTCGGTCTCCATGGCCCGCAGGGCCTTCCTGCGGTTCGCCGCCGCGCGACGCCCTTCGAGTGCCGTACCGCCGCCGCGCGGCTGGCCCGCGGCGCCGCCGGTCACTTCGCGGCCGCAGCGGCGAGGAGCTCGTTCGCCGCTTCCTGCGCCTTCTGCACGGCGGTCCGGGGGGCCTGTTCGCCCTTGATCGCCTTCTGCACCTCGCGCACGACGGCGTCGCCGACCTGATTGGTCCACTGGACGGGGGTGTTGGCGTCGAGCGCGGCGCTCTTCAGCTGCTCGGCGCCGACCGCGCGGGCGAGGGTCTCCGCGTCCTTGCCGTCGCCCTTGTCGGAGAAGAACGGGTCGGCGAGTCCCCGGGCGTTGGACGGGTAGATGGTGGCCTTCCTGGAGAACTCCACCTGGTTGGGGCCGTTGGTGACCCACTTGGCGAACTCGGCCGCCGCGTCCACGTGCTTGGTGTCCTTCCTGATGCCGAGCGACTGGGCGTAGATGCCGATGTGACCGAGCGTGCCGGTGACGGCCCCGGCGACCTGGGTCTTGGCGTAGATCTGCGGGGCGTTCTGCTTGATGTCCTTGACGAAGCCCGGGGATCCCGGGCCGAAGACGAGCTTGCCGCCGCCGTAGAGCTGGTTGATGTCGGCCGACGTGAGGAGGGACTCCTTGGGCATGGCACCCTTGGCGTAGAGGTCCTTCATCCGCTCCACCCACCGGACGGCCTGGTCCGTGTCGAAGGTGAAGCGGTCCCGCTTCTCGCTGAGGATCGGGACGCCCATCTTCTGCCAGTCCCCGGGCAGTCGGCCCTTCGGGTCGGCCATGAAGGCCGAGTACCGGCCGCCGGACGAGGCCGCGATCCGCTCGGCGTAGTCGAAGAACTGCTCCACACCGGTCGGAGGCGCGGCCGGATCCAGACCGGCCTTCTCGAAGAGCTCTCTGTTGTAAGTGAGGATCTCCGGGGTGACGTACCAGGGGTAGGCGTACACGCTGTCGCCCCTGCCGGGCAGCTTGAACTGCTCCCAGGCTCCCGGCACGTACTCCTTCGCCGACGCGCCGTCGAGGGCTGCCACGTCGGCGAGCATGCCCCGGTCACCGAGGAGCTGGAAGGAGTCGGTGGAGAGGTTGACCACGTCGGGGAGGGCTCCGGCCTGGGCGTCGGCGACGAGCTTCTCGTTGTAGCCGTCGCCGGGGACGTCCTCCCACGTGACCTTGACGTCGGGGTAGCGCTTTTCGAAGGCGTCGATGACCCCCTGGACGTAGGACGTGAAGGTGGGCTTCAGCTGGAGGGTCCGGAAGGTGATCTCACCGGCCACCCGGCCCGTCCGCTGCGCCTCCTTCGCGTCGGCGGCCCCGCCGTTCAGGCCGCACGCGGCGGTGGAGAGGAGGGTCCCCGTCGCTAACAGGGCGACAGCGATACGGGTCGGGTTCGAACGGGTCATCGTCGCCGCCTTCGTAGAAGTCCGGCCTCATCGCCGGAGGCGGTGCCCACGGTCGTCCGAAAGCAAGACCTCGTCAATGAGGCAGGAGGACGGCTGGCCGGTGACGCATTGGTGCCGAATGGCGCGGCCGGTCCCGACTGGTCCACAGGGCCTCGATCACCACCCTTTCGAACTGGACTGATGCGCTTTAGTTCGAAGGCGGCCCAGGATGGAATCGGTTCAACGACGAAGCTGCTCGCGCGTCACAACTTGACCTCTTATCGATGGTTCCTGGAAGGCTTTCACTAATGCGCTTTACCCGTATGCCGCGAAACCGCTTTAGCCGACCCGGGGTTGTGCGAGCGTCGGGCCCGCGCCTAGATTTCACCTCGAACGGCGTGTAGCTCAGTAGCCAGAGCACCGACCTGCAAAGTCGGAGGGCGCAGGGGCAGGACCTGCCACGCCGGCCATGGACAGGAACACGGGAAATCGGCCGCCGACCCCAGGACTCCCCGCCCCGGGGCTCTCCACCGCCGGGCTCTTCGACCACTACCTCACCGACGGGGGCCTCGCCCGCCTGTGGTCGCTGCTCGACAGCGGGCGCTACGACCTGCGCGCGCCGGAAGAGGCCGCGCTGCTCTGCGTCGCGTGGCTGGTGCGTGCCGGGGAGACCGGTGCGGCGGCCGCCCTCGTCGAGGAGGTACGACCCTTCGCCGGCGAGGTGCGGTTCGCGCCGCACCCCGCGGACCGGCCCCAACCCGGCGCGGACGCCGTGCACGTGCGTACCGTCGGTGAGGTCTCCGGCGCCCTCGCGCGCCGCGCGCCCCGTCCCGGCATCGAGGCGCAGCACGAGGCGCTGACCGTCTGGCGACCGTTCGAGGACGCGCTGCTCGACCACTGGCTGCGCGCCGGCGCGGACGCCGAGGAGGGCGCCGGGCAGAGCAGCGGGCGGGGCACCGGGAGCGACGCCGGGGAGGGCGCGGCCCTGCTGGCGCGGTACCGGCGGCTCGCGGCCGCGCACACCCGGTGCACCGAGCACCTCGACCCCAAGTCCAATCCGGCCGTCCTGCGCCGCGCGCTGCAGGAGCGGGTCGCCGGGCGCGAGTTGTCGCCCCGCCTCGCCGGACTGCTGCGCCGTGCCGTCGCCTCGATGGTCGCCAAGCGCGGCCGGCCCGGTTCCGCCGAACACGCACGGTTGCGCCGGACCCAGGCTCTGCAGGCGGAGCAGCCCGCGCACCACGACCTGGCCGCCCTCGTCCTGCGCCGCCTCGCCCCGCTCGACGCGAGCCGGGGGCTGGAGGACGTCGGACCGCTGATCGGCCCGGTGACCGCCGAGGAGGCCGCGGAGTGCGGGCTGCCCGCCGGGACGGTCGTCCCGGCGTCGGTGCGGGCCGCGGTCACCGCGGCGCGCAGCGCACCCCTGGACACGCTGCTGGAGCACGGGCTGGTCCCCTCCGCGGAGGTTCTGGGCGAGGTGGCGGAACAGCTGATCGCCACGCACACCGCCCGCGGGTACGCCGACGCGTCGCTGCGCACGCTGATCGCGGCGACCTACCGGGCCCGCCGCGACCGCCGGTACCCGTTGTGGTGGAACCCGGAGCACCACGCCCGGATCAGCGACCTGCCCTGGGTCCGCGCGGTCGCCCCCTGGGCCGCCGACCCGGTGGAGGAGGCCCGTTCGACCCTGCGGATGCTCGGCGAGGCCTGCGTGCGGGCCTTCCCGGGCGCCGGGCTGCCCAACCTGCACGTAAAGGCGTTGTCCGGGCTCGCGCGCCTCGCCGAGCTGCCCGTGCCGTTCGCCGCGGAGCCGCTGGCCGACGCGCGCAGCGCGATGGCCGCTCCCGCCGTCCTCACCGCCGCGCAGACCGCCGCCGGGCTGCTGCGCGGCACGGTCTACGAGCGCTACCACGGCATCGACTACGCAGTGGTGCAGGAGTTGGTGGACACCGGGGACCGGTACGGTTTCGCCCGGTTGTGCGCCGAACGGGCCGGGCGCCCGGGGCATCCGCTGGCCGGCGACGCGGCGGTCATGGAGCAGGCCCGGATCCTCACCACTTCCAACCTCGCCACCCTGGTCGTACACGCGGGCCTCACCCCGCGGGGCGGCTGGGAGGGCCCGGCCCGGGGCGCGTTCGCCGCGGCGACCGGCCCGGCCGCCACCGCGAAGAGCGCCGCGCGCGCCTGGCGGCAGCTGCTGTTCCACCTCGCGCTGTGCGACGCGGACGAGCAGGCCCGCGTACTCGGCTGGATCGACGAGCGGGCCGCCCGGCTGCCGGCGCGCGCCGCCGCGCGGATCGCACTGCCCCTCGCCGACCTCCGCCTCGCCGCCGCCGTCCCGTAGGGGCTACCTCGTCGGGGGGTGTCTCGTCGGTCAAGACACCCCCCGATCACTTGGGCTTGTTGCGGTAGATGCGACGGCCGGCCAGGTGCGTGGCGACCGTCTCGCCCCGCCACAGCTTCCGGTCGCCGTCCATCTCGTCCGGAGCGGGCCACCGGCCGCGGCTGATGTCCGAACGGATGCTGTCGGGCTGCAGGCCGGACGCCTCGGCGATCTCGACGACGGTGTAGTGGCGCGACGGTTCGAGCGCCGTGGCTTCCCGGGTGTGGTGCTCGCCGAAGAACCGGGCGATGGCCTGCGGGTCGAACTCGATGGTCCTGCCGCGCTTGCCGATGGCGGGCGGCCACCCGGGGTGCCGTCCCCACCGAGGGTTCTCCGACAGGTAGCGGGCGCTCATGCCGTAGTGCTCGGCTATCTCGGTGTACGTGACGCCCGTGCGGCCCTCGGGAGGGACGGGGCCGCCGTTCGACGCGCGGGAGGGGGCCCGGGCCGGTCGGGCCCGCTCACCGGTGCGCGGCGCCGACGGGACCCGGCCCGAGCCGGTCTCTCCGACGGTGAGGACGACCGTACGGCCGTCCGGGTCGGTCAGGGTGTGCCGGCCCGGCGGCAGGAACCCGGCGCCGTTCGGCGGGGCGGCGAGGCCGAGGCGCAGGTACCCGGTCTCCGGGCGTCCCGTGGCCGGGTAGAGCTCCAGGACGCCACCGTCGGCGAGCGTCGCCGCGTAGTGCTCCGGCCCGCTGCCGTGCCGCTCGCGCACGAGGCCGAGCCCGATGCCCCGGTAGAAGTCGCGGCAGGCGTCGAGCCGGGTCGTGTAGATCACGGCGAGTTCGAGGATCATGCTGGCGCTCCTGGTGTGTGATGGCTGCGGGCGGACGGTCACCCGCCGCCCCGCTCCTCGCAACGGAAGCCCCGCCTGGGGTACTTGACCGCCACGCCGGTACGCGACGCCCCGAACCACCGGCCCCGGGCGCCCACTTGACGCATCTCCCACCCGGTGCGACACGCGCTGACAGGGAAGGTCATCTTAAATTCCTACCACGTCTGCGTACGCTGTCCCCATGACCGACACCACCCCATCCGACCAGCAAGTACCCGATGACCTGCGCATCTTGACCGTCGAGTATCTGAGCGCGGTCCGGGCGCGCCTCGCAGACGTCGAGACCCCCGTCGCGCGGGAACGGGCCGCACGGCTGTTCACCGATCAACTGCTGCCCGCCGTGGCGAAGACGGTCAAGGGCATACGCACCGCCGCCGTGGGCGAGTTGCGTCAGGGGCGCACTCTCAGGGAAGTGTCGGAGCTGATCGGGCTGTCCGTCCCCCGGGTCGACCAACTCCTCAAGGGGAAGTGAGGAGTTGCCGCATCTTCGGACTGGGCTGCCCGACCTCGGTCTGACGTCGGCGCTCCGCGGGGCGGCGCGCCATCAGCCGGCGACCACCTTGGGCGCGCAGCGCATGCCGATGTAGCAGCAGGGGGTGCCGTCCACGAGGGTGGCGAAGACGACGGGCGTCCAGTCCCCGCTGAAGGAGGGGCCGGCGCCGGAGGCGGCGAAGACCGTGGCGCTGAGCGGGGTCAGGTCCATCTCCAGCGGTGGCGAGAAGTCCCGCATCCCGTCGACGAACTCGTACGACAAGTGGGCGGTCCCCCCGGGCCGCACGCTGACGGAGATGACCACCCCTTCCCGACGGTAGGTGCCGACCAGCGGGACCAGGTCGACGACGGGGGGACGCGCGGGCGGCGCGAAGGCGGGCGGCATGTGGACCCCGGCGAGCTCGCGGAGCAGTTCGCGCATCAGGTCGGCGTAGAGGAAGCGGGAGGCGCCCCCGTTGGTGAGCAGGACGGCGATGAGATCGGCACCGGGAACCACGCGCACATAGCCGTACTGGCCGATCGAGGCGCCGTCGTGGCCGTATCCCGGGATCCCGTTCCAGTCGTACAGCGACCATCCCAGCCCCCATCCGTCCGCGCTCACCGTCCACCTGTCGGGTACGTCGACCGCCCACCGCTGCATCTCCGCGACGGCCCGGGCGCCGAGGACCTGCGTGCCGTCAGGGGCGGAGCCGCCGTCGAGGTGCAGCTTGGCCAGCCGGAGCACGTCCGCGGCGGTGGCCAGGACGCGTCCGTACGGCCCTGCCGAACGGGGCATCATGTCCCAGGCCGGCGCGGGCTCCGGGTCCGGCCCCTCGCCCGGAAGGTGCCCCATCGCGGTGCGGAAGGCCAGCGCCTCCTCGGGCAGGGTCATGGTGTGGGTCAGGCTCAAGGGGGCGAGGAGCCGCTCCTTGAGGGCCTGGTCCCAGCTGCGTCCGGTGAGCACCTCGACGATGCGGCCGAGGACGTTGTACCCGATGCTGCTGTAGGAGACCGCGGTGCCGGGCGGACAGTCCAGCACCACGTTCCGGGCCGCCGCCACGTACTTGGCCACGCAGTCGTCCCCGCGGCCGCTGTCGTAGGTAAAGTCGCAGGTCAAACCACTTGTGTGACTGAGGAGTTGGCGGGCGGTGATGGTCTTGGTGGCTTCGGGGTCGGCCACGGAGAACTCCGGGAGCACCTCGATCACGGGCGCGTCGAGGTCCAGTTCGCCCGCGGCGGCGAGCTGCATGACCAGGGTCGCCGTGTAGAGCTTCGCTATCGATCCGAGCTGGAACACCGAGTCGGTGGTCGCCTCCACCCCGGTGCCACGGTGCAGGACGCCGCTCGCCAGCTCGTGGAGCTTTCCCTCGGCGAAGACCGCGAGGGTGGCACCGGGCACGTGATGGGCGGCGCGCAGCGCGTCGAGGCGGCTCTGCCAGTGGGCCGGGGAGAACGTCACATCGGTTCCTTCGACTCGGTGGTCCCGTACGGATCGCCGCACGCTTCTTGATCCACATACCGGGATCCACGCCACCGTAGGTCGGTCCCCGATGCGCCGATAAGGACCCTCGGGCGCCAACGAGGGGACCCCCGGCGCCACCGGGGAACACCGCGCGCCCGCAGGAGAAACGTTCGCGCCACCAGGGGATCCTGCGCGCCAAAGGGGCAACTGGACGGGCCTGTTCGAGCGATCGGCTGGTAGCGTCGTCCGTCCTATGCGCTCTCCCGGCACCGACGGCACCGTCTCCGTCCACCTCGCGCGGTTCGTCGTAGACGCCTTGCACCGCTCGGGCGTGCGCCCGGGCAGGGTCGCCCGATTACCCGACCTCGGACCCGAGGTGCTGGACAACGATCTGGCCCGGGTCTCGACCGCGTCGGCGCTGGCCGTGTGGGAGCAGCTGACGCTCGCGGAGCCGGGTACGGCCATCGGCGCGCTGATCACCGCCGAGGCCCCGATCGGTACGTTCGGCCTGTGGGACTACCTGGTGACCACCGGGCCCACCCTTCGGGAAACCCTGAAGCAGGCGGTGGAGTACAACGCCGTCATCGGTGACGCGGCCCAGGAGAAGCTGCTCGTCGAGGAGGACGGTCGGTCCTTCACCATCCGTCATGCGACCGGTAGTTGGGGCCCCGATGTGGTGGAGGCGATCGACTTCTTCGCCCTGGGCGTGTTCCTGACCCGGGCCCGGGCCGCCACCGGTCGGCCCGTCGTCCCGCTGCGCGTCTCCGTGACGCACGGCGCGTCCGGCCGCTTCCGGCGGCTGACGGAGTTCTTCGGGACCACCCGCATCGACTTCGGCGCCGCGTACAACTCGATCACCTTCCACGACAACGACGTGCGCGCGCCGCTGCCCAAGGCGCAGCCGGGGCTGGACCGCATCCTGGCCCAGCATGCGGCACTGACGATCGCGTCCGCACAGCCGGCCCTGCTCTGGCAGGACCGCTTCCGGATGGTCCTCGACTCCGCCTTCCGGGAGGACTCGGTGAGTCTGGAGCAGGTGGCGCAGCGGCTGGCGATGAGCCCGCGCACCCTCCAGCGGCGCCTGGGCGAGCACGGCACGACCTGGCGCGAGGAGGTCGAGGCCGTGCGCCAGGAGCACACCATGGAACTCCTGCGCGCCACCGATCTACCGCTCCGCTCGGTCGCGGCCCGGGTCGGTTACAGCGACATGCGCGCGCTGCGCCGGGCGGTGCGCCGCTGGGAGGGGCGGGCTCCTCGCGACATCCGCAACGAAGCGGGCGTCGCGGCGGCGCCGATGGGCGCCGACGCGGGCAAGTGACCTGCGCCCGGCACCCCGAGAACTCCTCACGGAATGCGGTTCGGCCGAGGACCCTGCTGTCGGCGGTAGGTGGGGGCGGGCCCGCGCCCGTTCGGCCGTCACGAAACGGTCATCATCCGGTCCCATTCCGACACTAATGGTCGGGAAGCATTCCGCTGGAGAACGTCAGTCCAGCAAGGGACCCCTCCTGTGCTCCTTTCCCGACGAGCCGTACCCAGGGCACCGCTCGCGTGACCCACCGCAAACCCAAGCCACGACTCATGTCGCGCCGCACCGCAATGGTCTGCACCAGCAGCGGACTTATCGCCACCGCTTTCGGCGTCGTCGACCGCGGCGGGGACCCCGGGCCCGTCCGCATCGAGGCGCAGGACGCGGGCGGGGCAGCGCCGCCCGCCGAACCGGCTCCCGAACCCGGGAGGCAGGCATGGATGCCGGACGCCACCCGCAAGCCCCTGTCCGTGAACTTCACTCCGGGCGGGCTCAGGGAGATGCGGGGGCTGGTCCTGCACGTGCAGGAGGGCGAGAACTCGCTCCACGACCACTTCAGTGACCCTGCGGCCCGGGCCTCCGCGCACTTCTGGGTCTCGCAGTCCGGCGAGATCGAACAGTACGTCTCCGCGCACGACCGGGCCTGGGCGCAGGGCACCGGCAACCCGTCGTGGCTCTCGGTGGAGACCTCGGGGTTCGCGAGCCGGCCGCTCACCGCGCAGCAGGTCGACTCCGTCGCCCGCATCTACGCCTGGGGCATGGCCCAGCACGGCTGGCCCCTCGAACCCGCCTCCACACCACAGGGCCGGGGGTTGGGCATCCACCGCATGGGCGGCCGGGACTGGGGCGGCCACTCCTGCCCGGGCCCGCTGCGCTCCGCCCAGGCGGGAGAGATACTCAGCGCGGTCCGCCACAAGTCCCCCCGTTAGGCCCGGCCCTGATCAGTCGGCGGCTCGGCGGCGACCCCGGCGGCGGGGGTACGGGAAGAAGCGCGGCGGACGTTCGGCGGCCCGCGCGGGCGGCCGGTCCGGTCACTTCATGGCGTACTGGGTCTTCTCCGCGAGCTTGCCGTCCTTGAAGCAGAAGCGAAGCACGGTCTCTTCGCCGTTCTTGGACGCGCCGCTGGACATGTACCAGGAGCAGGTGCTGCCCTCGGGCTCGGCCGGTCCGCCCTCCTTGAGGGCGCTCTTGACGAAGCTCTCGCCGGACGGGAGCTTGCCGCGCACCTCGCTCTCCGCGTCCCCGGTCTTCACCGCTTCGTAGACCGCGGGGTCGAGCAGGGTCTTGTCGGCCATGTCGAGGACCTTCCCCAGGCCGAAGACCACCGCCACGAGGAGGCCCACGCCGAGGACCAGCGCCACCGCGCACCCGATCAGACAACCCTTGCGCTGAGCCACGCCCGTTCCTCCATGTCGTTCGTGTCCGGCGGCGTTCGCCTGGACGTTCACACCTTCCCAAGGGGCGGGGGCCGCGGGCTGTCCTCGAAAGTCGTCGGCCGTCGCAACGATCGTCGTTCGAGGTCAGACCGATCGACCCGTGTATACAGGGAGGAGATCGACCATCCGGGCGAAGCGAGAGGAAACCACCGTGAGTGAGCACACCATCGAGCCGCTGATCGTCGTCGGCGTGGACGGGTCGGACCATTCCAAGGAGGCGCTGCGCTGGGCGGTCGCGCAGGCCGCGGCGACGGGCGCCCGGGTGCACGCCGTCATGGCCTGGGAGTGGAACCGCAATCCGTTCGCCATCGGCCCGATGGCCGCCGAGACGGCCGATGCGGAGGCGGTGACGGCCGAGGAGGCCGCCCGCCGGAAGCTGGCGGACACGGTCGCCGCGACCGTCGGCACCTCGCCCGGTGTCCCGGTGTTCCGGCGCGTCGAGCAGGGCTCCCCGGCGCAGGTCCTGGTCGACGCCTCGAAGGAGGCGGACCTGACGGTGGTCGGCACCCGCGGGTACGGGGGTTTCAAGGGCGCACTCCTGGGGTCGGTGAGCCAGCAGGTCGTCCAGTACTCCGCCAGCACGGTCGTGATCGTCCGCGAGGGCGCGGACGAGAACGACTGACGGCCCGCCGGCCGCCGCACTCGGACCTACTCGTCGTTGCCCGAGTGGCTCAGGCCCCGGGGATCACCAGGTCCCGGGGGTCCGTGTTGGCGCCGCAGAGGATGACGGCGACCCGCTCGCCCAGGGGCTGCGGCGCGCCGCGCAGCGCCGCCGCGGCGGTGGCCGCGCCCGTCTCGACCACGATCCGGTGCTCCTCCCAGAGCGCGCGCCGGGCGGCCGTGATCTCCGTGTCGGACACGAGGACCGACGTCACGTTCCCCTGCTGCGCGGCGGCCAGCGCGTCCGCCGAGACCCGGGTGGCCCCCAGCGAATCGGCGGCGACGGATTCCACGGCCACGTCCACGACCCGGCCCGCCGCCAGGGCCGCGTTCAGCGCCCGGCAGTTCTCCGGCTCGACCGCGACGACCCGTACGCCGTGTTCGCGCGCGGCCGTGGCCACCCCGGCGAACAGTCCGCCGCCACCGACCGCGACCACCACCGCGTCCAGCCCGGGCAGGGCGGCCCGGATCTCCTCCAGCAGCGTGCCGGCGCCCGCCGCGATGAGCGGGTGGTCGTAGGCGTGGCTGCTCAGCGCCCCGCTCTCGGTGGCGAACTCCTCGCAGGCGGCCAGCGCGTCGGCGTAGCGGTCGCCGACGAGCCGCACCTCGGCCCCGTACCCGCGCAGCCGTTCCACCTTCACCCGCGGGGCGTTGGCGGGCAGGAACACGGTCGCGGGCACGGACAGCGCGCGGGCGGCCCAGGCGCAGGCGAGCCCGGCGTTGCCGCCGGAGGCGATGGTGACTCCGGCGGCCGGGAGGGCGCCGGCCTCGTGGTGGGCGGCGAGGAAGTTGCGCGCACCGCGCGCCTTGAAGGAGCCGGTGTGCTGGAGGTACTCCAGCGCGTACCAGACCCCCGCTCCGGCCGCGGGCGCCACCGTAACGGGGCGTATGCCGCCCGCGATGCGGTCGGCGGCGGCGCGGACGGCGGCGTGGTCGAGCTGCTGGGCCGTTGCTGCGTGCACGGGTGGTCTCCCCATCAGGTGCGGGTGGCGGGCCGGGCGGGCCGAATCGGCCGGGCGGCTTCGATCAACTGGCGCAGGGCCCCGTAGTAGACCTCGTGGTCCGTCAGGGCGGGCAGTACGTCGGGCAGTCCACCGGCGAGCACGGGGAACTCCTCGGGATCCAGTGCGGCCAGGGCCGCCCGCGAGGCGGCGGTGGCCGCGGCCGGATCCCGGTGGTCGACGAAGGCCGCGCTGCCCAGGGTGAGCAGGTACATGCGGCGGTAGACGGTCATCGCCTCGGCGGCGGTCATCCCGGCGGCCACGCTGTCGGCGAGGGCGGGCTCGACGAGCCGGGCCAGCAGCTGCCGCCCCAGCCAGGGCCGGCTGCCGCGCAGCGCCAGCAGTCCGGGGTGGGCGACGAGCAGCAGGTACAGGGCGCGGAACCGCTCTTCGGTGGCCCGCGCCCAGTCCGTGCCGGCGGGGATCTCGGGGAGCTGCCCGGCGAGGTGCTCGGTGCACAGGTCGAGCAGGCCGGCGAGGTCGGTGCAGCGGCGCTGCACGGTGGCGTGGGAGACCTCCAGCCGGTCGGCGAGGCTGCGGAAGCTCAGGTGGTCGGGCCCTTGCTCGTCGAGGATCCGCAGGGCGGCGACGGCGATGACCTCCGGGGTCGCGCGGTCCAGGGCGGCTGATCTTCGCGGCATGAGATACATCGTAACATACGACGTAACACACAACGCAGCTGCACTTTCGTGTGACAGCGATTGCAGCCATATTGCTGGTCATCGGTCGACAATCAGCGACTTCTGTTGACACTGGGTAATCGTCTCGCTGCACTGGGCCCACGACTGCCCCCACGTCAAGGAGACTCCGTGCCGCCTCGCCTGCGTGCAACGCTCCCCTGCCTGACCGCGGCCGCCCTGTTCGCCCTCGCGCTCTCCCCCGCCCCGGCGGCGGCCGAGCCCCGGGCGACCTCGGACACCCCGCTCGCGCTCACCCCTCCCATGGGCTGGAACAACTGGGCGCACTACATGTGCGACATCGACGAAGCCAAGGTGGTGGCCAACGCCGACGCGCTCGTGTCCACCGGGCTCGCCGCCAAGGGCTACGACACGGTGACCGTCGACGACTGCTGGATGACCAAGAGCCGCGACGCGCAGGGCAGTCTGGTCGTCGACACGAAGAAGTTCCCGCACGGCATGGCCTGGCTCGGCGAACATCTGCACGCCAAGGGCCTGAAGTTCGGCATCTACCAGGACGCGGGCTCCCTCACCTGCGAGAAGTACCCGGGCAGCGGTGCCCCCCAGGGCGGCGGCGCGGACCACTACGCGCAGGACGCCCGCCAGTTCGCCTCCTGGAAGGTGGACTACGTCAAGATGGACGGCTGCAACCTCTGGGTCCCGGAGGGCGCGACCAAGGAGGAGGCCTACCGCGACGCCTACAGCGCCGTCGCGAAGGCCCTGCGGGACAGCGGTCGGGACATGGTCCTGTCGGCCTCGGCGCCCGCCTACTTCCAGCAGGGCGAGTGGGGCGGCTCCGACTGGCACAAGGTCCTCGGCTGGGTCGGCGAGACCGGCCAGCTGTGGCGCGAGGGCAAGGACATCAAGGTCTACAACCCGGCCGCACCCGCCACCTCGCGGTGGAGCGCGGTGCTGGGCAACTACGGCTACAACCGCTGGCTCGGCCGGTACGCGGGCCCCGGCAACTGGAACGACCCCGACTTCCTGATCGCCGGCGCCCCCGGGCTCACGGCCGCCGAGAGCCGCAGCCAGGTCGCCCTGTGGGCCATGATGGCCTCCCCCTTCATCCTCTCCTCCGACGTCTCGAAGCTGACCCCGGCGGGCCTGGCGGCCCTCGGCAACACCCGGATGATCCAGCTGGACCAGGACCCGATGGGCCGTCAGGGCTCCGTGGTCTCCTCCAACGCCACCTTCGAGATCCTGGTGCGACCGCTCGCCAACGGCGACCGCGCGGTCGCCGTGCTCAACCGCTCCGCCGCCACCCGGGACATCAACGTGCCGCTCGACGAGATCGGCCTGACCGCCTGCACCGTCGGCGCCGACGCCCAGGACCTGTGGACCGGTACGCGCCGCACGGTCTCCGCAGCGCTGACCGGGAAGGTGGCGGGACACGACACCGGCGTCTGGCGGCTCACCCCGCGCGGCTGCGCCGAGGCCGTGCCGACCGGGCAGGTCGTCGGTGACGGCGCCCGGTGTGCCGACGGCGCCAACACCACCGGCGTCGGCGCCGTGGTGATGGCCGCCTGCACCGGAGCCCCCGACCAGCGCTGGACCGTGGGCAAGGACGCGACCCTGCGGCTGGCCGGCGAGTGCCTGTCGGCGGGTGAGGACCGCATCGTGGAACTGGCCGACTGTGCGAACCGTCCGCAGGAGCAGCCCGGACAGAGCTGGTCGCAGCGCCGCGACGGAGCCCTCGTGGAGGAGGTCAGCGGGATGTGCCTGACGGCTCCCGCGGCCGCCGCCCCGGCCGAGCGGCTGCGGCTGACCGACTGCGGCGACCACCGGGTCGACCAGGCCTGGGCCCTGCCGGTCTGACGGCCGGGCGAACGGATGAGGAACCCGACGCATCACGGCGGGCGCAGGTCCAGGACCCCGCGCCCGCTCGCCCTCGCCGCGCTTCCCGCGGCGCTGCTGGCACTGATCTGCGCGGGACCCGCGCCCGGGGCCACCGCCCCGGGCACGGGGTCGCCCGCACGGGCTGCCGTACCGACGGACGCGCACCCGGACGCGCACCCGGGTGCCGCCCGGAGTCCCGGCCGGGCCCGCACCTTCGACGTCGCGCCCGCGCGGGCCGCCCTCCAGCGGCTGCTCCCGCGCCACTGGGGGCAGTTCACCCTGGTACCCGACACGACCACTGCCTCCGACACCTTCACCGTGTCCGGAACCGCCGGCGCGGTCACCGTGCGCGGCAGCACCGGGGCCACCCTGCTCACCGGTGTCGGCTGGTACCTCCAACACGTCGCCGGGGTCGACATCGGCTGGCCGGGTGACAGCATCGGCATGCTGCCCGGCCGGCTGCCGGCGGTCCCCGCACCGGTCACCCACAGCGCGCAGGTCCCGCACCGGTACGCGCTGAACGACACCGACGACGGGTACTCCGGCCCGTACCGCTCCTTCGAGGAGCACCAGCGGCAGATCGACCTGCTCGCCCTGCACGGCATCAACGAGGTGTTCGTGCAGGTCGGCGCCGAGTACCCGTACTACCGGGCGCTCCAGGGGTTCGGCTACTCCGCCGAGGAACTGCGGCAGTGGATCCCCGGCCCCGGCCACCAGAGCTGGTGGCTGCTGCAGAACCTGAGCGGATTCGGCGGTCCGGTCACCGAGCGGCTGATGCGCGAGCGCGCCGAGGTGGGCGGGCGGATCGCCGAGCAGCTGCGCGGGCTCGGCATGACCCCGGTCCTGCCCGGGTACTTCGGCACCGTGCCGCCCGGCTTCGCCGCCCGCAACACCGGCGCGGCCACGGTCCCGCAGGGCGACTGGGCGGGCTTCGACCGCCCGGACTGGCTCGACCCCGCCTCGCCCGTCTTCGGGAGGCTGGCCGCCGCGTACTACGCCGAGCAGCGCGAGGTGTTCGGGGACAGCACGATGTACCGGATGAGCCCGCTGCACGAGGGCGGGCAGACCGGTTCCGTCGACGTCGGCGCGGCCGCGGGCGCCATCCAGGACGCCCTGCACGCCGCCCACCCGGGTGCGCTGTGGGCGGTGCTGGGCTGGCAGGACGACCCCACCGCGGAGCTGCTGGCCGGGGTGGACACCTCGAAACTGCTGATCCTGGACGGGCTGTCCGACCGGTACAACCGGCTCGACCGCGAGGCGCGTTGGGGCGGGGCCCCGTACGCGATGGGCACCATCTACAACTTCGGCGGGCACACCACGGTCGGTGCGAACAGCTCCGTGTGGATCGAGCGGTTCGGCCCCTGGCGGTCCAAGGCGAACAGCGCGCTCGCCGGAATCGCCTACCTGCCGGAGGCCACCGGAACCAATCCGGCGGCCTTCGACCTCTTCACCGATCTGGCCTGGGAGCGCGGGCCGATCGACCAGCGCCGGTGGTTCGCCGACTTCGCGGCCCGCCGGTACGGCCGCCCGGACGCCGCGGCGGCCGCGGCCTGGGAGGAGCTCCGCAAGGGCCCGTACAGCACCTCATCGGGTCTGTGGTCGGAGTCGCAGGACAGCCTGTTCACCGCCCGGCCGAGCCTGACGGCGACCGGGGCGGCGTACTGGAGCCCGAAGTCCATGCGCTATCAAGCCGGTTCGGTGCGCGGGGCCCTGGAACACCTGCTGAAGGTGGATCCTGCGCTGCGCGGCTCCAGCGCCTACCGCTTCGACCTGGTGGACACCGCCCGACAGGCACTCGCCAACCACTCGCGGGTGCTGCTGCCCAAGATCAAGGCGGCCTACGACGCCAAGGACCTGACCCGTTTCCGGGCCCTGACGGCCGAATGGCAGGACGGGATGCGGATGTTGGAAGCGGTCACCGGATCCGATCCGGCCTTCCTCCTCGGCACCTGGCTCTCCGCGGCCCGCTCCTGGGGTGCGGACGGGGCCGAGCGGGACCGGTACGAGTACGACGCCCGCTCGCTGCTCAGCGTGTGGGGCCGCCGCAGCACCAGCGAGGGCGGTTTCCTGCACGACTACGCGAACCGCGAATGGAACGGCTTGATCTCGGAGTTGTACGCACCCCGGTGGGCCCGCTACTTCGCGTCGCTGGACGAGGCGCTGGTGAAGGGGGCCGCGCCGCGGGCGATCGACTGGCACGCCTTCGAGGAGGAGTGGGCGGGGCGCACCACCCGCCATCCGAACCGACCGAACGGTGATCCGTACCGGCTGGCCGCTCGGATCGCCGCGGCCCTGCCGGCGGCTGCCGCCCACTGACCCGCGCCGGGGCCCGTCCGGACTCCGGGCGGGCCCCGGCGCCGATTCACTGGCTGCGTTTGCGCCCTGCCCGTGCGGCCCCGGCAGCCGCCAGACCGAGGACGGCGATCGAGGCGGCCGAGGCGAGCAGGGTCTCCCGGGCTCCGAACCCGGCCACCAGCGGGCCGCCCAGCGCGGTACCGAGCGGCACCGCGAGCACCCGGACCGCAGAGCTCGCGGCCAGGGTCTGGGGAAGCAGCTCCGGCGGGGCCGCGCGCTGGAAGAGGGCGGTGGACAGCGAGGCGTACGGGGGCCAGAGCAGCCCGGCCACGGCGAACCCGGCGACGGCGAACGCCGTCGGCGCCCCCAGCCCCGTCGGCAGCAGGAACACCCCGAAGGCGGCGACGATGCCGGTCGTGACCGGCCACACCGGCAGGCGGTTCAGGTATCCCGTCAGGACGGAGCCGAGGACGGCGCCGACACCGAACGCGGTGTAGAAGGCCGCGAGCAGGCCCGCAGCAGCGCCCAGACCGTCCGACACGTACAGCGGCAGGGCGACGTACACGGGACCGAAGAGGCAGAAGAAGGCGAAGCTCAGGGCGAGCAGGCCCAGCAGGGCCGGGGTGCGGCGGATGACGGCGAAGCCCGCGGCCTTGGAAGCGCCCTCCTCGGGTGCGGGCGGGTCGTCGTGCGGCACGCCGAAGAAGAAGGTGGCGGCCAGGACGAGGAAGGTCGCCGCGTCGACGGCGATCACGGTCGCCGCGCCACCCCACAGGATCAGGGCGCCGGCGAGCGGCGGGCCGAAGACGGTGGAGAGCGAGCCGATGCCGGACAGGACGGCGTTGCCGGCCAGGTGGTCGCGCTCCGGCAGCAGCCGGGCCAGCAGGGTGTAGACGCCGGCCTGGCCCCACGAATGGAGGACGCAGGACAGGGCGAGCAGGGCGACGTACAGCTCGGTGCTCAGTGTTCCGAGGGCGTGACACACGGGGATCGCGCCCAGGGCGGTGGCGCGCAGCAGGGCGTCGCAGGCGACCAGTCGGGCCGGGGGGCGGTGGCGCAGGAGCCGCCCGAGGAGGAGGGCCCCCACGGCGCCCGAGAGCGTGTAGGCGGCGGCTGCCAGGGCCACCCACATGCCGCGCTCCGCCGCCGGTGCGATCTCGATCGCCAGCCAGCTCACGGCGACCACCGCCATGCCGTCGCCGAGGGACGAGACGGTGAACCCCGGTAACAGGCGGCGCAGCGTCGGGTGGGTGAGGACGGGCCGGTAGGGGGAGGTGCGGATGGTCCGGTCGGATTTCAGGGGCACGGTGTCCACGCTTTCGGAGAACGACGGGGGACCTGTCGTCATCGTTGCCGCGCGCCCGGCCGTCGCCACGGCCCGTTCGCTCGGGGCATGATCCTTTCGCCCTGGGCGCACGACGCCGGCGCTGCCCGGCACTGCCCGGCCCGGCCCGGCCCGGCACGGCACGGCACGGCAAGGTCGGGCCCGGCGGCACGCCGGCGGCGCGGAGCCGCCCGGGCGCGGGACACTGGCCGTGTGGAGTCAGTCCCGAGCCGTTCTGTGCGGCCGAGGCGCACGATGGGCGCCGTCAGCGGGATCGTCGCGGCCGTGGCCGGGCTGGCGTCGGCGCAGCTGGCCGCGGCCGCGGCCGGCCGGCCCGAAGCCTCGCCGGTCACGGCCGTCGGCGGGGCCGTGGTGGACCTGACGCCCGTGGCCGTCCGGGAATGGGCGATCCGGTTGTTCGGCACCTCCGACAAGCTGGTGCTGGGCCTCGGCATCCTGCTCGTCCTGGCCGCGGTCGCCGTCGGCACCGGGCTGCTCGCCGTACGCCACCTCCCGGCCGCGATCGCCGTCACGGGCGGATTCGGGCTGGTGGGGGCCCTGGCCGCGCTCAGCCGGCCGGAGGCCTCCTGGCGGGACGCGCTGCCCTCCCTGGTGGGCGCACTGGTCTCGGCCGGGGTGCTGTACCTGCTGGTCACAGCCGGCAAGCGGGCCCGCCCGGCCGAAGCTGCGCCGGGCGGCGCCGGGTCGATGGACCGGCGCGGCTTCGGCCGGCTGGTGGTCGCCGTCCTGGCGGCGTCGGCCGGGGTCGGACTCGGGGCACGACAGCTCGGTGCGCACGGCAGCGCCGACGCCACCGCCTCCCGGGCCCGCTTCGTCCTCCCCCGGCCCACCGTGCCCGCGCCGCCGGTGCCCGCCGGCGCGGACCTGCGGGTGCCCGGGCTAGGCCCCTTCCTCACCCCGGACCAGGACTTCTACCGGGTGGACACCGCGCTGGTCGTCCCGCGCGTGGACGCGGACAGCTGGCGACTGCGCATCCACGGGGAGGGGGTGGCCCGGCCCCTGACCCTGGATCTGCGAGGGCTCCTCGCCCGCCCGGTGGTCGAGCACGACATCACCCTCACCTGCGTGTCCAACGAGGTCGGCGGCCCGTACGCGGGCAACGCCCGCTGGCTCGGCGTACGCCTCGCGGACGTGCTCCGCGAAGCGGGGGTGCGGCCGCCGTCCGAGGGCGGGCCCGCCGACCAGCTGGTGGCGCGTTCGGTGGACGGCATGACCATCGGCACACCGGTCGAGACGGTCATGGACGGGCGGGCGGCGCTGTTGGCCGTCGGCATGAACGGCCGACCGCTGCCCTTCGCCCACGGGTTCCCGGTCCGGATGGTCGTACCGGGCCTGTACGGGTACGTCTCCGCCTGCAAATGGGTCACCGAGCTGCGGCTGACCACCTTCGCCGCCTACGACGCCTACTGGGTGCGCCGCTCCTGGGCCCAGCAGGCCGTGGTCAAGACGCAGTCGCGGATCGACACCCCGCGCCCGTACGCCGACCTGCCGCCGGGCCGGGTGCCCGTCGCCGGGGTGGCGTGGGCCCAGCACCGCGGGATCGAGCGGGTCCAGGTACGGGTGGACGACGGCCCCTGGCAGGAGGCGCGGCTCGGGACGGCGGACGGCGTCGACACCTGGCGCCAGTGGGTGTGGCCGTGGCAGGCGACCCCCGGGCCGCACATCCTGGAGGTCCGCGCGACGGACGGCACGGGCACGGTGCAAACGGGCGTCCGCACCGGGACCGTGCCGGACGGGGCGACGGGGTGGCACGCGGTGGACGTGCGCGTCCGGGCGCTAGGAAGCGGCGGTGGCCGGCCGGCCGGGGCGGACCGGCAGTGAGCGGACGTTGTTGCTGATGAAGCTGTTCTGGTACGGGAGTTCGGCGTCCGGGACCGCGAGGTCGAGGTCGGGGAAGCGGGTGAAGAGCCGCTCCAGTGCGATCGTCGCCTCCAGCCGGGCGAGCGGAGCGCCGGTGCAGTAATGGGCGCCGTGGCCGAAGGCGAGGCTGCGGGCGGCGGTGGGGCGGGTGATGTCGAAGCGGTCGGCGTCCGGCCCGTGGAAGGACGCGTCGCGGCCCGCCGCGCTGTATCCGGCGAGCACCGGCGTGCCCTGCGGGATCACGGTGCCGTCGACGGTCAGGTCGCGGGTGGGGTAGCGGAACGGGAACCAGCTGACCGGGGTGTCCCAGCGCAGGGTCTCGTCCACCACGTCCGACCAGGTCGCCTTGGCGTCCAGGACCAGCGCGAGCTGGTCGCGGTGGGCGCACAGGGCGCGGACCGCGTTGACGATGAGGTTGAGGGTGGTCTCGTGGCCCGCGACGAGCATCAGCCGCATGGTGCCGATGAGTTCGATCTCGGTGAGCCGGTCCCCGTCGTCCTCGCGGGCGGCGATCAGCGCACTGGTGAGGTCCTCGCCGGGGTTCGCGGCGCGGGCGGCCGCGATCGTGCTGGTCAGGGCCATGAGTTCCTGGAGGGCGGCCATCTTCTCGGCCGGGGTGAGGTCGGTGGCGATGACCACCTGGTTGGCCAGGTGGTGCAGCCGGCCCCGGTGCTCGGGGTCCACGCCGAGCAGCTCGCAGATGACGTTCATCGGGAGCGGGAGCGCGAAGTGCTCGTACAGGTCGGCGGTCCCGTCGGGGGATCCGGCCGCGGCCCGCCCGAGGTCGTCGAGGAGTTCGGCGGTCAGCTCCTCGACGCGCGGCCGCAGCCGTTCGACCTGGCGGACGGTGAAGGCCTTGCCGACCAGCCCGCGCAGGCGGCGGTGGTCGGCGTCGTCCGCGGTGTGCATGCCCTGGGCGTTGGAGAAGACCCGCAGCGGCCAGTCGGCGGGGATGGTGCCGTCGTGCAGGGCGGGGAAGTGCCGGGCGTTCTTGGCCACGTCGGGGTGGGCGAGGAACTCCTTCAGCGCGTCGTGTCCCAGGACGACCGCTCCCGGGACCCCGCCGGGGAGCACGACCTCCGCCACCGCGCCGTGCTCGGCGCGCAGCCGGGCGTTGAGGGCGTGCGGGCAGCCGCCGGCGGGGTCGATCACGTAGGGGGTGCTCTGGCCCTGCGGGACGGGTGAGATGTGGGACGACAAGCCGGTTCTCCTGATCTGATGGACGAGACTCGGTCAACAGTGCGGCCTCGGGGGCGGGTTGGACAAGTCCGTTGCCGTCCCGTCCCAGAACCGGCCGGAGGCGGCACCCGCGGTGGCGGCGGCCCGGGCGATGGGACCCGGCGGCTCTGGTGGCCGACGGGCCGTTTGCCGTCGGCAGCGGCGGTGTCCGTCATAGGGTCGGGGCATGCCGGAAACACAGCGGACTCTTGAAGGCAGGGTGGCCCTCGTGGCCGGGGCGACGCGCGGCGCGGGCCGGGGCATCGCGGTCCAGTTGGGTGCGCGGGGTGCGACCGTGTACGTGTCGGGGCGCAGCACCCGGGGCAGACGTTCGGAGTACGACCGGCCCGAGACAATCGAGGAGACGGCCGAGCTGGTCACCGCGGCGGGCGGCCGGGGCGTCCCGGTGGTCGCCGACCACCTGGTGCCGGCGGAGGTCGAGGCCCTGGTCGGACGGATCGACGCGGAACAGGGCCGGCTGGACGTCCTGGTCAATGACGTCTGGGGCGGGGAGCTGCTCTTCGAGTGGGAGAGCACGGTCTGGGAGCACGACCTGGACAAGGGGCTGCGACTGATGCGGCTGGCCGTGGAGACCCACGCGATCACCAGCCATTTCGCGGTGCCGTTGCTGCTGCGCGAGCCGGGCGGGCTGGTGGTGGAGATGACGGACGGAACCGCCGAGTACAACGCCAGTCGCTACCGGGTGTCCTTCTTCTACGACATCGCCAAGTCCTCGGTGTTGCGCATGGCGTTCGCGCTGGGGCACGAGCTGGGGCCGCGGGGCGCCACGGCGGTGGCACTGACGCCGGGCTGGCTGCGCTCGGAGATGATGCTCGACACCTTCGGGGTGACGGAGGCGAACTGGCGGGACGCATTGGCGAAGGTCCCGCACTTCGCCATCTCCGAGACCCCGTCGTACGTGGGCCGGGCGGTCGCGGCCCTCGCCACGGACCCGGAGGTGGCCCGCTGGAACGGCCGGTCCCTCTCCAGCGGGCAGCTCGCCCGGGAGTACGGCTTCACGGACCTCGACGGCAGCCGCCCGGACGCCTGGCGCTACATGGTCGAGGTCCAGGACCCGGACCGCCCCGCGGACACCACGGGCTACCGCTGACCGGTCCGTCCCGCCCGTTCCTGCCCGTCCCGGACCGGCGCGGGCGGGCAGGACGCCGGGTCAGCGCGCGGGTCGGGAGTCGACGAGGCGGGCCAGGCCGTCGAGGACGCACTGGAGACCGAAGGTCCAGAGCGTCTGCGGGTGGTATCCGGCGACCGCCGCACCCACCCTTCCGGCGAGCGGGTAGCGCTCGGGGTCCAGCGCCCGGGCCAGCAGCGGCTCGCTGACGGCCCACCAGTCCTCCTGGCTCTGGCGACTGTTGTGCGCCGCGTCGTCGGCGACCCCCAGGGCGTGCGCGTGGACGAAGCCGAGGAGGTGGGCCAGGCCCGCGTCCATCTCGACGTCGGTGAGGCCGATGCCCTCGAAGGCCGCCAGCTCGTACTCGTACTTCCCGATGACTCCGGGCCCCAGCGGCGGGCGGGTGACCGCCAGGTCCGCGATCCAGGGGTGGCGGGCGAGCAGGTCGCGGTTGTCCTCGGCCACGCGGGTGACCTCGATCTGCCACGGGTCCCGCGCGCCGGGCGGCCGGCGCTCCATGCGCTCGTACGCCCCGTCCAGCATCAGGTCGAGGAGTTCGGCCTTGCCGGGGACGTACGTGTAGAGGGTCATGGGCGTCACGGCCAGCCGCTGGGCCAGGGCGCGCATGGTGAGCGCGGCCAGTCCGGCCTCGTCGGCGAGTTCGGTCGCGGCCCGGACCACGGCGTCGACGGTGAGGCCCTGCCGCGGGCCGCGCCGGCCCGGCCGGGCCGACTGTTGCCCCCGCTCCCGCCACAGCAGCTCCAGCGTACGGACGGGGTCGCCCGCCCCACTGCGGTCCTTCGCCATGTGCGGTCCTCCAAGCGCGTGGCCCATAAATCACTGTACGACGTATAGAGTACAGTGTAGAAAGTAAGCTCCAGACACCGCCACGCGAGGAGTTCCGTGCAGATCGCCGCCGACAGCCATCAGGTCATCCAGGTCCGCGGAGCGCGGGAGAACAACCTGACGGACATCTCCCTCGACATCCCCAAGCGCCGACTCACCGTCTTCACCGGTGTCTCCGGCTCCGGCAAGTCCTCCCTCGTCTTCGGCACCATCGCCGCCGAGTCGCAGCGGATGATCAACGAGACGTACACGGCGTTCATCCAGTCCTTCCTTCCGAGTCAGGGCCGGCCCGACGTGGACGGGCTGCACAACCTGAGCGCCGCCATCGTCGTCGACCAGGAGCGGATGGGCGCGAACTCCCGCTCCACGGTCGGTACCGCCACCGACGCCTCCACCATGTTGCGGATCGTCTTCTCCCGCCTCGGCGTCCCGCACATCGGCGCGTCCACCGCCTTCAGCTTCAACTCCCCGGAGGGCATGTGCCCGCGCTGCGAGGGCATCGGGCAGGTCTCCGACATCGACGTCGACCAGCTGGTGGACCGTGAACTCTCCCTCAACGAGGGCGCGATCACCGTCCCCGGCTACGCGGTGGACACCTGGTACTGGCAGAACATGGTCAACTCCGGCTTCTACTCCGCCGACATCAAGCTCAAGGACTTCACGGAGCAGGAGTGGGCCGACCTCCTGCACACGGGCCCGGTGAAGGTGAAGTCCGGCTCCACCAACTACACCTACGAGGGCCTGATCACGAAGATCCAGCGGACGTACCTGTCCAAGGACCGCGATGCGATGCAGGCCCACATCAGGGCCTTCGTCGACCGCGCCGTGGTCTTCACCGACTGCCCCGACTGCGGCGGCGCGCGCCTGTCCGCAGCGGCACGGTCTTCGCGCATCGACGGGCTGAACATCGCCGAGTGCTCGGCGATGCAGATCAGCGACCTGGCCTCGTTCGTCCGCCGGATCGACGACCCCGCCGTGGCCCCGCTGCTCACCGGCCTACGGGGCCTACTCGACTCCCTCGTGGAGATCGGCCTGGGCTACCTCAGCCTGGACCGCCCCTCCGGCACCCTGTCCGGCGGCGAGGCCCAGCGGGTCAAGATGGTGCGCCACCTCGGATCCTCGCTCACGGACGTCACGTACGTCTTCGACGAGCCGACGACCGGCCTGCACCCGCACGACATCCAGCGCATGAACGACCTCCTGCTGCGGCTGCGCGACAAGGGCAACACCGTGCTGGTGGTGGAGCACAAGCCCGAGGTCATCGCGATCGCCGACCACGTCGTCGACCTCGGCCCCGGCGCGGGCACGGCCGGCGGGCACCTGTGCTACAGCGGGGACGTGGCCGGGCTGCGCGCCTCCGGCACCCTCACCGGGCGCCATCTCGGACACCGGGCGCGGCTGCGGGAGTCGGTGCGCACCCCGCGCGGACACCTGTCGATCAAGGACGCCGATCTGCACAACCTGAAGGACGTCAGTGTGGAGGTGCCGCTGGGGGTACTGGCGGTGGTGACCGGGGTCGCCGGTTCGGGCAAGAGCTCGCTCATCCACGGGTACCTGGCCCGGCGGGACGGGGTGGTGGTGGCCGACCAGTCGCCGATCCGCGGCTCGCGCCGGTCCAATCCGGCCACCTACACAGGGCTGCTGGGGCCGATCCGGACGGCCTTTGCCAAGGCCAACGGGGTCAAGGCGGCGCTGTTCAGCGCCAATTCGGAGGGCGCCTGCCCGAAGTGCAACGGCCTCGGGCTGGTCTACACGGACCTGGCGATGATGGCCGCGGTCGCCTCGGTCTGCGAGGAGTGCGAGGGCCGGCGGTTCACGCCCGAGGTGCTCACGTACCGGCTGCGCGGCAAGAACATTAGCGAGGTGCTGAACATGCCGGTCGCGGAGGCGCACGCGTTCTTCCCCACCGGGCAGGCGCGCGCGGTCCTCGGCCGGCTGGCCGACGTCGGACTCTCGTACCTGCGGCTCGGGCAGCCGCTCAACACCCTGTCGGGCGGGGAGCGGCAGCGGCTCAAGCTCGCCATCAGCATGGCCGAGAAGTCCTCGACGTACATCCTGGACGAGCCGACGACCGGCCTGCACATGGCCGATGTGGACAAGCTGTTGGCCCTGCTGGACCGGCTCGTCGACGACGGGAATTCGGTGATCGTCATCGAACACCACCAGGCGGTGATGGTGCACGCCGACTGGCTGATCGACATCGGCCCGGGCGGCGGCCACGCCGGCGGCGAGGTCGTCTTCGAGGGCACTCCGGCGGACCTGGTGGCCGGGGCGGACACCCTGACCGCCCGTCACCTGCGGGAGTACGTGGGCTCGTAGCCCGGCGCCGGACGCCGGACGCCTTGCGTACGCTGCGCACGGCGTCCGCAGCGTCGGTTGGGCCGGCCGCCCGTCAGCAGACGAACGGACGCGCCCACGGCGCACCCGTGGAAGCTGCGCGAGGAGCACTTCGGCCACGGACTCCAGCGGGTCCCGGACGGCCCGGAGGCGCGGCTCAGCCTCGACCGAGGTCCTGCGGCGGCGGCAGACGCAGTTCGCGGTCCTCCCCGAGCGGGGCGAAGAAGCG
Organism: Streptomyces sp. NPDC091682; assembly: GCF_044756625.1. Classification (NCBI taxonomy): domain Bacteria; kingdom Bacillati; phylum Actinomycetota; class Actinomycetes; order Kitasatosporales; family Streptomycetaceae; genus Streptomyces; species Streptomyces sp. NPDC091682. The sequence goes on from NZ_JBIVTH010000011.1 coordinate 164,121, forward strand.
CTCCACGTCGGCGTCGGTCACCTCGGCCAGGGTGGCCGGCGACCAGTGCGGATCGCGGTCCTTGTCGACGACCTGCGCCCGGATGCCCTCGACCAGGTCGGGCGCGGTCAGCCCGTTGCAGGAGACCCGGAACTCCTGGGCCAGCACCCGCTCCAGCGGGCCGAGCTCCGCGGCCCGGCGCAGTGCGGCGAGGGTGACCTTGAGGGCGGTCGGGGACTTGGCCAAGATCGTCTCGGCGGCTTCCTCGGCGGCGGGCTCCCCCTGGCCGAGCAACCGCTCCACGATCTCCTCGACGGTGGCGGCCGCGTAGCAGTGGTCGATCCAGCCGCGCCGGTCGGCGAGTTCACCGGGCCCGGGGGTGGCGGCGTACCGCGGGAGCACCTCACGGGCGGGTGCCCCGGCCAGGGCGGCGGTCAGCTCCGGGAGCCGGTCGGCCGGTACGAAGTGGTCGGCGAGCCCGCACAGCAGCGCGTCGGCGGCGCCGACCGCCGTGCCGGTGAGGGCGAGGTGGGTGCCGAGTTCGCCGGGCGCACGGCCGAGCAGGTAGGTGCCGCCGACGTCGGGCACGAAGCCGATGCCGGTCTCGGGCATGGCCACGCGGGAGCGTTCGGTGACGATCCGGACCGATCCGTGGGCGGAGACGCCGACGCCGCCGCCCATGGTGATGCCGTCCATGAGGGCCACGTACGGCTTGGGGTAGCGGGCGATGCGGGCGTTGAGCCGGTACTCGTCGCGCCAGAAACCGGCGGATGCGGTGTTCCCGGCCTTGGCGTCGTCGTGGATGGCCCGGATGTCCCCGCCCGCGCACAGGCCGCGCTCACCGGCGCCGCGCATCAGGACCTGATGGACGGCGGGATCGGCCGCCCATGCGGCGAGGGCTTCGTCGATGCGGATCACCATGGGGCGGGTGAGGGCGTTGAGGGCTTTGGGGCGGTTGAGGGTGACCACCCCGGTCCGGCCTTCGATGTGGAGCAGCACGGTGTCCGCGTCGTCGGGCTGCGGGGCTTCGGCCCGCGGGTCTTCGGCCTGCGCGTCTTCGGTCTTCACACCGGCCAGTATCACCGTGGCCCGCGCCGCTCCCGGCATCGGGCGCTCCCGGGGCGTACCGTGGTCGGCCATGCGGAAGATCGTGCTGATGGCCGGGGTGTCGCTCGACGGGTTCATCGAGGGGCCGGACCGGGACATCGGCTGGCACCAGGTCGACGAAGAGCTGCACCAGCACATGAACGACGTGCTCCGCCCGATGGGCGGTTTCCTCAGCGGGCGCGTGACGCACCAGCTGATGGCGGACTACTGGCCGACCGCCGACGCCGATCCGGCGAACGCCGGCACGGTGGCCGAGTTCGCGGAGATCTGGCGGTCCAAGCCCAAGTACGTGTACTCGCGCACCCTGCGGTCGGCCGAGTGGAACACCACGGTCGTGCGGGACGTCGTGCCCGAGGAGGTCGCCGCGCTCAGGGCGGCCCCGGGCGGCGACCTGACGCTGAGCGGGGCCGATCTCGCCGCCTCCTTCCTTCGCCAGGACCTGGTGGACGCCTACCGGATCTACGTGCACCCGGTGCGGATCGGGCGCGGCACGCCGCTCTTCCCCACCCTCGACCACGCTCCGGTGACCCTGCGGCACACGGACACCCACACCTTCGGCAACGGCGTCGTCCTGCTGCGCTACGAGCGCGCCTAGTGCTGTGGCCGGAAAGGTTTGCCGGTTCGCGGCGTTCGGTGCGGTGCATCGCAAGGCGGAAGGCCGCGGCTCGTACTGGACGTACTTGCGCGGTCCGACAACGCGGCGAGGTGCCGTACCGGGCGTCGTGAGCCGGTGAACCTTTCCGGCCACAGCACTAGGCCGTCGCGGCCCGGTCGCGGGGGCGGGCCCGATGGTCCTGCCACGCGGCCAGGGCCTCGGCGCGGGCCCCGTCCGGGTGCTGGGCGTGCCAGGCGCGCAGGAACCGGTTGAACTCGAACTGCACGCCCACCTCCTGGGGTTCGGCAGCCCGGGTGCGGGTCGCGTGCCAGTGCGCGACGGCCTCGGCGAGGGTGTGCCCCGCGTGCTGGGCGATGTAGTCGCGCATGAAGGCGTCGAAGTGGAAGCCGGGTCCGATCTCGCGGACGAAGTACGCGCGCAGCACCTGGCTGCAGCGCTGGCCCGGCGGGATCACGGTCGCGCCGCTGATGGGGGCGGTGAGCTGGCGCCCGGCGCGCCGGGGTGCGGGGGCCGCCGGGGCGGCGGGCGCGGGAAGTCCGTCGAGGGCGGCGGCGAGCCGTGCGGTGACGACTGCTTTGCCACCGCGGGCCGGGAGGCCCATTTCCCGTGCGAGGGCGCCCAGTTCGGCCAGCGTCCAATACCAGCGCAGCAGCTCGGTCCCGCTCAGTGCGGGCGTCAGGGCGGGCCGGGATTCCCTTGTATTCGTACTCACGTTCCCATCTTAGGGGCGGGTGAATCCGGCGAGAGGGACAGGAGGGCCAGGAGGGCCGGGGAAATCGGCGGACCGCCTTGTAAATTGCGCGCCATGCCCCACTTTGCCGGAGGAGACCTCATGACCGCCGAACCCCACCGCCTCACTCTCGGCGGGGACACCGCCCTGGTCCTCATCGACCTCCAGACGGGCATCCTCGAGCGGCCCGCCGCGAAGCCCACCCCCGAGATCCTGGGGAAGGGGATCGCGCTCGCCGAGGCGTTCCGCGCCCACCGGCTGCCCGTGGTCCTGGTCAAGGTGGCGTGGTCCCCGGACGGCGGCGACCTGCCCACTGCGAACGTCGACCGCCCCGGCCCGGCCGCCGCCCCGCCCGCCGCCTTCTCCGAGATCCCGGCCGAGCTGGCCGCCCTCGGGGACGTGGTCGTCACCAAACGCCACTGGGGCGCCTTCACCGGTACCGAGCTCGACCTCCAGCTGCGCCGCCGCGGCATCCACCGGATCGTGCTGGCCGGCATCTCCACCAGCGTCGGCGTCGAGTCCACCGCCCGTACGGCGTGGGAACTCAGCTACGACCTGGTCTTCGCGGAGGACGCCACCGCCGACACCGACCCCGACTCCCACGCCCACACCTTCGGCAAGATCTTCCCGCGCATCGGCAGGGTCAGCACGACGGACGAGATCATCGCGGCCCTGGACTCCTGACCGGCAGATCCCCGGGTGCTTCCCGCAGCGGCCCCGCGGCCGGGGGCGGTTCACCCGTAACCGAGCGGGCGCCCGCGGGTTAGCAGCGAGGAAGGCGAGGGGGTTCTCATGGCGCAGCGGCACACGACGTCCTTGGCACTGCGCCTGCGGTACCGGTTCGACAATCTGATGGCGGGGGGAACCACCGCGCTCATCGGCTGGTTCGCCCTGGCCTGCCTCGCCGTCGTGGTCCCGGCGAGCACGGTGCTCGTCTGGGCCGACCGGGCCGCCCCGGCAACCCTCTCCGGCAGGCTCGCCGCCATATGGGTCAGCGTCGGACAGACGCTCAAGATCGGAGGCGCGGTCGGGTCACCCCTCTACGTGCTGGCCTCCGTGGCGCTCGCCCTGGTGGCCCTGCTGTTCGTTTCCACGCTGGTCGGTCTGATCACCACCGGCATCAACCGGCGCATGATGCTGCTGCGGCGCGGCCACTCCACCGTGCTGGAGTCCGGGCACACCGTCCTGTTGGGCTGGTCGGACCAGATCTTCCCGGTGGTCGGGGAGCTGGTGGCCGCGAACGCCAACCAGCGCCGGTCCGCCATCGCCGTCCTCGCGCCGAAGGACAACGTGGAGATGGAGGAGGAGATCTCAACCTCCATCGCCGAAACCGCTGCCGGTACCGGCAGCGGCAGCGGCAGCGGCAGCGGCAGGAGCAGGAGCAGGGGTACGACGCGGATCATCTGCCGCAACGGCCGCACCACCGACCCCACGGCGCTGTCCCGGGTGAGTCCGCGGACCGCAAAGGCCGTGCTCGTACTGCCCCCAGAGGGGGACACCGGTGACGCCCAGGTGGTGAAGACGCTGCTCGCCCTCGAGGCGGCGGTCCGCGAACCCGGCGGGGCGGTGGTGGTCGCCGCCGTGCGCGACACCCGCAACCACCTCACCGCCCGGCTGGCCGCCGGGCCCGGCGGGCACGTCCTGTGCGTCGACGACATCATCGCCCGGCTCCTCGTCCAGACCGCCCGCGAGCCGGGCCTGTCGCTCGTCTACCAGGAACTGCTCGACTTCGCGGGCGACGAGTTCTACGCCGCCGCCGCCCGGGGCCTCGCCGGCCGCACCTTCGGCGAGGCCCTGCTGGCGTTCAGCACGTCCTCGGTGGTCGGTCTGCTGCACGCCGACGGCGGTGTCGCGCTCAATCCGGACCCCGGTACGACGATCGGCACGGACGACCGCATCATCCTCATCTCCGAGGACGACGACACTGCCGTACCGGCGGACGCTTCCTCGTGCGTCGACGAGGACGCGATCGTCACGGCCCGCCCCGGGGCGCCCGAGCCCGAACGGCTGCTCCTCCTCGGCTGGAACCGGCGCGCGCCGCTCGTCGTGGAGCAGCTCGACCAGTTCGTCGGCCCCGGGAGCACGCTGGACGTCGTTTCGCTGGCCGACGAGCTGCGGACGCGCCCCGCCTCGGGCGTCGCGGGGGCGCGCAGCCACCTCGAAGTGGCCTTCCGCAGTGGGGACATCACCGATCCCGAGCTGCTGGCCAAACTGGACGTGCCCGCGTACGACCGGGTGATCGTCATCGGCGAGACGGGCCACGGGACCGGCCCCCATGCGGCAGCACCGGTGCCCGCCCGCGCGATCGACCTCGGCCTCGCCCCGGAGACCGGGACGGAGACGGACGACCGGACACTGGTCACCCTGCTCCATCTGCGGGCCATCGGGGAGGCGGCGGGGCGGGAGCCGTCGCTCACCACGGAAATGTCCGACGACGGCAACCGGCTGCTGGCGCCCGCCCGGGAGGGCGCGGACTTCATCGTCAGCGGCCGGCTGATCAGTCTGCTCATGACCCAGATCTCGGAGAGCCCCTATCTCGCCGCCGTCTTCCAGGAGTTGTTCGAGGCGGAGGGGAACGAGCTCCACCTGAAGCCGGTCGCGGACTACGTGCACACCGATCGCGAGGTGACGTTCGCGACGCTCGTCGAGTCGGCGCGGCGGCGCCGCGAATGCGCGGTCGGCTACCGGCTGCGCGCCGAGGCCGCCACGGGCCCTGCGTACGGTGTGCGGCTCAATCCGGACAAGGGGCAGCCGGTCCGCTTCGGCGAGCACGACTGGCTGATCGTGCTCGCCGAGAACTGAGGAGGGGCAGGGGCGGAAGCCTGGGCCTCAGGTGGGGGGCCTCAGCCGGGTGCGTCAGGCGGGGGCGTCAGGCGGGGGCGTCAGGCGGGGGCCTCGAGCGAAGGCCCCCGCCGGCCGGTCAGAGCGTCGAGTGGACCTCCAGGGCGGCCCGCACCGCGGACTCCAGTGCCCCCTCGATCCACGCCGGCTTGATGGAGGTGTGGCACCCGGCGAAGTGCAGGTTCCCTTCGACCTTGCGGACGTGGGGGAAGAGTTCCGTGTGCTGGCCGGGCAGCAGCACGGAGGCCTCGCCGTAGGCGTATGGGTCGCGCATCCAGGACTGGGTGCGCCCGACGCCGGTGTAGAAGACCTCGATCCGCTGCCCGAACACCTCCTGCACCCCGGCGAGCGCGCGCGGGTAGCGCTCCTCGTCGTCCAGGGAGTCCCACTTCAGGGCGTCGTCCGACCAGCTGTAGGAGGCGAGCACGACCCCGCCCGCACTGCCCTCGACAGGGTAGGAGGGCTGGAACATGAAGCGGTTGGGGTTGTCGGTGGCCGAGCCGCCGCCGATGACGTGGGCCGCCTCGGGCTGGTCCCGGGTGACCGCCCGACAGGCCGCGTAGTGCGCGCGCTGCCCGCTGGAGATGCCGCGGTCGGAAACGGACGAGTGCGCGCCCAGGAGGCTGCCGTCCGCGGGGGTCCGCCCGAGCTGGTACTTGCGGTACAGGCCGGGCTGTACCGCCTCCAGCTCGCGCTTCCAGTCGGCCTCGTCGAACTCCCACCAGCGGCGGCTGAATTCCAGCAGCACCTTGGTCGCCGCGTCGTAGTGCAGCTCGGTAATCGCGCGCCGCTTGCCGTACGAGAGCGCGGGCGCGACCGGGATGTGGCGCAGCCCGGAGAAGGGCACGGTGATGATCGCGGTGTCGCCGGTGAAGGTCTCGCGCCGCACGGTGCTGCCGCCGCGGCCCTCGGAGACGGTCTCGATGCTGACCCCGCCCTCACCGTGGGTGATCCGGGTGGCGCGGCGGTCGAGCCGGACGAGGTCGTCGACGCGGGCGTAGAGGGCGTCGACCAGGGTGGCGGTGCCGCCGGGCAGTTCGAAGAAGGCGGTGTCCGGGCTGATCAGCGAGGCCCCGATGAAGCTGTGCACGAAGGCGAGGTGCAGGCGGGAGGTGAGGTTCTCGACGGTGCCGATCAGGTCGATCGTGCGCTCGTCGAGCTTCGCCTCCTCGGTCAGATAGCGGTACATCGACATGTGGCCGTAGCGCTGGATCACGCGGGCCCAGCCCTCGACGAGCTGCTTGTCCTTCTTGCCCTCGATCTCCTTGCGTACGGGGGCGAAGGCGTTGCGGACGATCTGCGCGGCGGGCAGGGCCTCGTAGGCCGCCGGAACCCCGAAGGTCTTGTTGAGGGCCTGCGGGCTGCGCGCGTAGTCGGCGCGGCGGACGCGGATGCCGTTGACGAAGATCCAGGTTCGGTAGGCGGGGCGGCCGGACCCGTCGACGTCGACCAGGTGGAAGCGCCGGCGCTTGAGCCCGAGACTGTCGATCAGCCCGGTGACCAGGGGGTGGCTGTCGGGAATGCGCATCGCGCCGGCCTCGGCGTACTGCTTCGGGTCGGCGAAGGGGGCCGCGGACTTCTCGTGGCCGCCGGTGCGGAAGGTCTTGATCCGGCCGCCCACCCGGTTGCCGTTGGCCTCGATGACGGTGACCTGGTGCCCGGCTTCGCGCAGCAGGTGGGCTGCGGTGAGCCCGGCGGGCCCGGCGCCGACGATCAGTACCTTCTTGCGGGTGCGGGACCGGGGCAGACCGTTCTTCAGCAGGATGTCGGAGTAGCGGGGAACGAGGGGTTCGTCGTCCTCGTCGCGCACGAGGACGGCCCGGGCGATGGTGAGGCAGGTCTCCCAATCGGGGCTGGCCGAACCGGACGGGGCCTGCGGGGTTCCGGAGGCGGCGGCGACCGAGAGGGCGCCGACTCCCGCGACGGCGGCTGCGCCGGCGATGACCTTGCGGCGGGAGGGGCGGCGGGAGGACGCCGGGGCGGGCTCGCCGGAGGGGCCGGGCGTGGCGTCGGGCGCGGGCACGGGTTCGATGATCATGTACCAACTCTCCCGGCCCGTCGGGGCCTTCAGCGCCCAAAGGCACCCCTGCGGGGAACAACCACCCGGACGTGCGGTGTGGGCCTCCCGAGGCTGACGAACTGGGATTCGTGCCGAGCCGGACCCGGCCGTGCGGCTGAGCCGGACGCGGCGGGTCAGCCGAGCCGGAGCCGGCGGGTCAGCCGAGCCGGAGCCGGCGGGTCAGCCGAGCCGGAGCCGGCGGGTCAGTCGAGCCGGCGCACCCGCTGGCTGGTCAGCTCGTACCGGGCTCCGACCACGGCCAGGGCCCCGGCCGCGACCTTGGCGGCGAGCTCCGGTTCCGCGGCGAGCCGCGCCCGCACCAGCCGTACGTTCGCGGTGATCGCGGCGTCGATCCGCGCGGCCCCGCGCAGCGCGCGGTCGATCGCCGGGTGGATCTGATCGACGAGGTACTGCATGTGGCCCGGCAGCGAGGCTCCCTCTTCGGCGGCCCGGACGGCCGCGGCGACCGCCCCGCACGACTGGTGGCCCAGGACGACGATCAGCGGAATGCCCAGTTCGAGGACTCCGTAGGCGATGCTGCCGAGCACCGCCTCGTCCAGGACCTCGCCCGCCGACCGTACGGTCAACAGATCGCCCAGGCCCTGGTCGAAGACCAGCTCCGGGGGGACGCGGGAGTCGACGCAGCCGAGGACGACGGCGAAGGGGTGCTGGCCTCCGACCAACGTCTGCCGCACGGTCCGCGTCTCGTCGGGGTGCCGCTCGTGCAGGGTCCGCCAGCGCGCGTTGCCCGTCTCCAGTTCCCGCAGCGCGGACGCGGGCGTGGCGGGCCGGGTCCGTCCGGGGCCCCCGGCGACGGGGGTGTCCGGGGTACGGGGGGAACCGGCCACCAGGCCGGCCCCCAGTGCCACCGTGCCGGTCAGTACCACCCGGAGCAGCCGGCGCCGCCCCGGCCGGCCATGGCTTTCCACATGAATGCTCATATCAGAACAAAATATGCACATCCGCTCCCAAAGGGTGGGCGCCGCTCTCGGGCGGGCCTCCTCAGCGGGGCGTCAGCAACCGGGCGAGCACCGTGCCGAGCTGCTCGCGCACCCCTGCGTCGGTGATGACCCCGTCGGCGCCGATCGCGCCCCGGTCCACCGGGACGCTCACGCACGCCGACTCCACGATGTCCGCGCCGGTGTAGCCCAGTACCGTCCGCAGCGTGGCCTCCGCTCCCCGGCCCCGGCCGGCGGCGGCCGCGTTGACCCAGGCCACGGGCTTGTCGCAGATCTCGGTGCCGCCGACCGTCCAGTCGAGCAGGTTCTTGAACGAGCCCGGCAGGGTGCCCGCGTACTCCGGGGTGCAGATCAGGACCGCCGTCGACGCGGCGATCGCCGCGCGCAGCTCCGCCACCGGGGCCGGCAGCGGGTCGGTGTCGTCGTCGGGGTTGAAGTGCGGCAGGGCGGCCAGGCCCTCGTAGAAGACGGTGCGCACCTGCGCGGGGGCCACGGCCTGTGCGGTGCGCAGCACGGACTCGTTGGAGGAGCCGGTCCGCAGGCTGCCGGACAGCAGGAGGATCAGGGACGGTGTGGACATCCGGTCAACCTACTTCCGAGGGGAACCGTTCGGTGCCGAGCACCCGGAGCAGGGCGAGGCGGTCGGCCGTGTCCGAGCCGGGCGGCGGGGTGAAGAGCACGAGGCGTTGGTCCTCCTCCTGGGCGAGGAGCACCTGACAGTCGAGGTCGACGGGGCCGACGACCGGGTGGATGACCCGCATCCGGCTGCGGCGCCGGACGGCGACCTCGTGCAGGTCCCAGAGGCCGGCGAAGTCCTCGCTGGCCTCGCGCAGACGGTCCACGAGGCGGCCGGCCACCGGATCGGCGGAGCCCCGGCGGGCGACGGCGGCGCGCAGGTCCGCGACGTGCAACCGGCTGTAATGGTCGTGTTCTTCGGTCGGATACGCGTCCCGCGCGGCCGGGTCGGCGAACCAGCGCCAGATCACGTTGCGGCCGTGCTCGGAGACCGTGCACACGCCGCCCAGTAGGGACCGTGCCAGGTCGTTCTGGGCCAGGACGTCGCCCAGGTCGCCGAGTACCTGGGCAGCGGTGCCGGGCAGTTGGTCCAGCAGGTGGAGGTGGTCGCGTTCGTCGTCGCTGAGCCGCAGGGCGCGGGCCAGAGAGGAAAGGATCTGCGGTGACGGCTGCGGGCCGCGGGCCTGCTCCATCCGCATGTAGTAGTCGGCCGACATCCCGGCGAGCTGGGCGACCTCCTCGCGCCGCAGCCCCGCCGTCCGCCGCCTCGGCCCCTCGGCCAGGCCCACGTCCGACGGACGCACGCGGTCACGCGAACGGCGGAGGAAGTCGGCGAGGTTCCAGCGATCGATCGTCATATTGATCATTCTGCCGGACGGAGCCGCGCGCCGGCCGGGTCCACGTGCGGGCCGGGTCCACGTGCCGGCCGGGGCGCGCCTGGGATCCCCGGTCCTAGGTTCGAGCGGGCTCTGCCGCCTGCGGGACGGCGGCGGCAATGTGGGCGGAGCCGGAGCGAAGGGCCCGGCGCCCACCGCCCCAGAAGGAGCAGCCGCCATGACCACCCGTGCCACCGTCACCCCCACCCCCACCGCCACCGCCACCGCCACCGCCGCCACGACCGCCCCCCGTACCGCGACCGTGCAGGTCGTCGACGCCCGGGTCCACTACGACCGCGCCGGCTCGGGCCCCGCGCTCGTACTCGTCCACGGCACCGGATCGGGCGGCTCCGCCGTGAACTGGGGCCGGCTGCTGCCGCATTTCACCGCCGACCGAACCGTCATCACCCCTGACCTCTCGGGCACCGAGCGCACCGTGGACGACGGGGCGCCGCTGACCGTGGAAGGCCTGGCCGCCCAGGTCATCGCCGTCATCGAGGACGCGGACGCCGGCCCGGTGGACCTGCTGGGCTTCTCCATGGGCGCGCCGGTGTCCGCCGCCGTCGCCGCCCTGCGCCCCGATCTCGTACGCCGCCTGGTCCTGGTCGCCGGATGGGCCCACACCGACGGCGACGAGTACCTGCGCAACCTCTTCACCCTGTGGAAGCAGCTCGGCGCCTCCGACCCGGCCGCCTTCGGCCGCGCCGTCGCCATGACCGGCTTCAGCCGCGGATTCCTCAACGCGATCGGCCGCGAGCAGGTGGAGCTGCTGATCCCCAACATGCCGCCCACCCCCGGCACCCTGCGCCACGTCGACCTCGACACCCGCATCGACATCCGCGACCTGCTGCCGCGCATCCAGGCCGAGACGCTGGTGATCGGCTGCACCCAGGACATCACCGTCCCGGTGGAGAACAGCCTCGCCCTGCACGCGGCGATCGGGAACAGCCGTTACGCCGAGATCGACGCCGGGCACGTCGCGTTCTTCGAGAAGGAGGACGAGTTCGTCCGCCTGGTGCACGAGTTCGTACCCGCTGCGTGATCCGCTGCGCAACGAGGACGTCGCGCAGCGGATCACGGGGCGGGCCCGGCGGGCCGGGCCCGCGGTCAGCCGAGGTCCACGCGCGCGGCAGAGGTGTCGTCGAGGAAGCCCCCCGACTGGTGCTGCCACAACTTCGCGTAGGCGCCCTCGGAGGCGAGCAACTCCTCGTGCGTGCCGCGTTCGACGATGCGTCCGCGGTCGAGGACGACGAGCTGGTCCATCGTCGCGACCGTACTCAGCCGGTGCGCCACCACGAGGGCCGTCCGGCCCGCCATGAGCCGCCACAGCGCCTCTTGGACGAGGATCTCGCTCTCCGAGTCCAGGGCGCTGGTCGCCTCGTCGAGCAGCAGGATCGGCGCGTCGCGCAGGATCGCGCGGGCGAGCGCGACGCGCTGGCGCTGTCCGCCGGACAGCTTGACGCCGCGCTCGCCCACCATGGTGTCGAAGCCGTCGGGCAGGGTGTCGGTGAACTCCGTGACGTGCGCCGCCTCGGCCGCGCGGCGGATCTCGGCCTCGGTGGCGTCCGGCCGGGCGAAGGCGATGTTGTCCCGCAGGGTGCGGTGGAACATGGCCGGGTCCTGCGGGACGTAGGCGATCAGGCTGCGCAGGTCGGCCTGGCGCAAGTGGGTGATGTCCTGGCCGCCGATCAGGATCCGGCCGGATTCGATGTCGGTCATCCGCATCAGCAGCCGGGTGAGCGTGGTCTTGCCGCCACCGGACCGGCCGACGAGGCCGATCTTCGTCCCGTCGGGCACGTCCAGGTCGAGGCTGTCGAAGAGCGACTTGCCGCCGCCGTGGGCGAAGCTGACCCGCTCGAAGCGGATGGCGGAGGACCCGGGCCGCAGCGGCTCGGGGAATGCCGGGTCGAGTACGGTCGGCGGCGTGAGCAGCAGTTCGGTGAACTGCGCGGCCTCCGTCATCGAGCTCTCCATCCGGCGGTAGATCTGGTTGAACTCGAACATGATCCGCGTCGCGCTGGCGTAGTAGGTGAAGGCCACGATGACCGCTTCCACGCCGTGTTCTCCCCCGCCGAGCGTGACGGCGAGCAGCAGGCCCAGCGCGTTGGTCAGTACGGACATCGGCGCGACCAGCGTGTCGATGCGGAGGTTGCCGTAGTCCCAGGAGCGCAGGGTGAGCCGGCGCGACTCCGCGACGCGCGATCGGTGCTCGGCCGCCTCGCGTTCCTCGGCGGCGAAGGCCCGGACGGTATCCATGTTCATCAGGCTGTCGGCGACGTGGCCCGACATCCTGGCGATCGCCTCCTCGCGCTGGGCGACGAGTCCTTGGCGGCGCCGGATCAGGGGCGCCACGCCCAGTGCCGTCACGGCGATCAGGATCAGGAGTCCGGCCACGAGCAGCGGGTCGTACTGCCACAGCACCACGGAGGCGAACACCAGCGGTACGAAACTGCCCATCACCGAGAAGGTCAGGGTGTCGACGAGGTCCTCGAAGCGGGAGGCGAAACTGAGCACCCGCTTGGTCAGCGATCCGGCGAAGTTGTCGTGGAAGAACGCGGCGTCCTTGGCGAACAGTTCGTCCATGCCGACCACGTACAGGTGCTCGATGCCGCGGGCGTCGAGGCGGTTGAGGCAGTGGAGGCCGAGGCGCCACAGCGCCTCGGCGAGGAGCAGGACCCCGGCGAAGCCGAGGAGGTACGGCAGCATCGCGTCGACGGCGGTGCTGCCACCCCCGGCGATGCGGCCGACGAGTTTGGCGACGATCAGCGGCGCGATGTAGTTGATTCCGATGTTGCCCAGCGCCGGGAGCAGCATCGCGGGTGCGGTCAGCCATCGAAGGCGGACCAACTCCCTTCCGTAGTAGCGAAGTGCGAGGATGACCGGGCCCTTGCCCGGTGGACTTTCGGGCGGTTCAGGCATTCCCATTGCAACCCTGTGCTGTCGTGTGCGGGCGGTTTGCAGGAACCGGAAGTGTCCCGTGGCGCTGGCCGCGCGGTCCAAGGATTTTCCCCGGATGGCGGTACCTCGTACCCGTTCGCGCCCGGGAGCGGCCCCCTGGAGAGCTCGCGCCGAGTGTGCGGCTGCCGCTTACGGGACGGGCCGCTGCTGCTGCGTGACGGAGTGAATCCCGCCGCCGCCAATGCCGAACCAACCCCTCGGAAACAACCCGCGCCCGCTGATCCCCTATCCCCCGATCAGAAGATCGGGGCGCATCCCCGCAGGCGCGGGGAGCAGATCGCCTCGGCCAGGAGCACCTCGGCGCGGGTGGGTCCATCCCCGCAGGCGCGGGGAGCAGGCCTCCTCGGCCGCCTTCGCCGTGCGCAACGCGGGTTCATCCCCGCAGGCGCGGGGAGCAGCTGATCGCCAACCTCGAAGCCATCGCCGACGAGGGTTCATCCCCGCAGGCGCGGGGAGCAGGACGCCGTTATGGCACTGCGCCGGCGGGACGGCGGTTCATCCCCGCAGGCGCGGGGAGCAGATCCAGCAGGACTACGACGCCCGCCCCGACGGGGGTTCATCCCCGCAGGCGCGGGGAGCAGTCCCGCCGCTTGATGGCCGTGGCCAAAGCGTCGGGTTCATCCCCGCAGGCGCGGGGAGCAGGACCCACGGGCCTACGCGCCGTGGGCGGGCCCGGGTTCATCCCCGCAGGCGCGGGGAGCAGTGGCGCGCGCCGCGCTCGCCTCCGCGAAGATCAGGTTCATCCCCGCAGGCGCGGGGAGCAGGGCGGCGGCGCGGCGGTGGGCGACAACTCCGGGGGTTCATCCCCGCAGGCGCGGGGAGCAGTGGGTCTGCGCGGCGAGCGCCGACGCCTTGTCGGGTTCATCCCCGCAGGCGCGGGGAGCAGACTGGCTGACCTGGCACTTTATGGCGGTCGCGGGCCGCTTTGCAGCACTTCCCGAGAAACCGACACTCCGGGCATTAGGGCAACTGTCACACGTAACGCGCTCATCTCAAACGCTTCAGAGCCGAAGAAGGCCAGCAGGCTCACGACACGCCCCCGACCACTCTGCGCCTTCCGGAACTTGGCTGCATCGGGGTCTGGGCCTTCTACTTGAAGGCGTTCGTACGATGTCGGGCCGTCGAGAGCGCCGCTGGGCAGTGATGGTTGCATCAGTCCTCCCACTCACGGAGTTCGTCGTTCAGGGCGCCAGTATCGTCGACAATGACAGCGGCGAGCATGCAGTGGGACTCCTCTGCGTCGATGCGTCGTAAGCGTTCAACCTTGGCGTTGAAGTGCAAGGAGCCCGGCTGGATGTAGGTGTGGGCGATTCGATGCACTTGTCGAGCATGTACCGGTAGACGACAGGCGGCCGCCCCGTAGGGCTCGACTGGGAGATCTACCGACGCCGCAACGAAGCGAAGAGAACGGCAAACCGACCGAAAGGCTTCGGTGCGGTGGCGACCAACACGACGAGCGGGTCTACGTCGAGACGGACGTCCATCCGCTGGGCCTCCCTAACAGCCTTCAGCTTCTCCACGAACATCGTGGCGACGGCGCCGAGTGCGACCCGCTGGCTTTCAGCCAACCGATGTTCAGACGGGTGCGCACCGGGCGGTACCGGAGAACGCAGGAGCCCGACTCGCTGCCAGTGAACGCATCGTCGTCCTGCTAGCCACACTCACCGGGATGTTCTTAGAACGTGCACACATCATTGCCGCACCACGTCGCTCGCGCCCCAGCGATCCACGACCGGTCGGACACGGCCTGACGGAGAAGGCGATCGTGGCGGCGCGCCGTGGAGCCGGGGCCGGTCTGTGCACGACGGCTGCTGCGGCCGGCACCTACCGCCGGCTTGGTCCCGCATGCTCGTGGCCGACAGCTCGGGCCGGTCATCCTGCTCCCTGCCCTGCAGGGATGACCCCTGTGCGTGCACTGGTCGAGGGGGCCCTCGACCCCTGCCCCCTACCTCTGGGGGGCAGAGGGACACAACCGATCGCAGGGCAGGGTTTCAAGGCGACTTGGAACTCTCCTTGTTCAGGTCGGAGCCGCACAAGGCCTTTCAGTAGAAGCCCACTTGCACGCATCGCCGTTCGTGTAACGTGCCGCTCCTGACGGAGCTTCACGACCTCATGACTCCGTCCAGTCAGACGCAACAGCTCAGGCCGAACCCGTGTCCTCGCGCGACGTGTCGGGTCCGGCCCGAACACTCCTGAAGGGGCGTTCTCGTGTTACCTCCCATGGACCCCCAGGTCAGTAGCGGGCAGCAGCCACAGTCGTGGCTGCTGCCCGTTCTCGTCGCCGTACTGGCAGGAGGGGGAGGGTCTCAGCTGCTCAGCTGCCCGTGGATGTCGGCGTCCGGCTCACTGTGGTGATCGTGATCGTGCTGGCGGTCGTCCGCACTTCACTCCGGCGAGGGATCGCGTAGAAGCCGTGGCCAGCACACAGTAGGGCGCCACCCGTTCATGGGTCCCGGTGTTCGAACAGGGCTCCGGGACCGTCCCTGCGGGGCGCCATGGCACGGTCGGTCGACAGCGAGCAGCACGAAGAGCGCAAAGAGCGCAAAGAGCGCGAACAGCGCTCTGGGGAAGGGTTCGATGCAGGGCAGCACAACGCCGCACTGGAGTGCGCAGCTCACGTCCGAGGCGCGCGTGGTGTGGGCCAAGCACGACCGGAAGACTGAGAAGTGGCTCCCGTTGTGGCGTCACATGGCCGATTCCGCGGCCGTGGCGGGACGGTTGTGGGACGCGTGGGTTCCGCGTCAGGTGCGCGAACTCGTGGCCGGTGACCTGCCCGGCGGCCCCGAGGACGCGAAGACGCTCGCCGTCTGGCTCGCCGCCGTGCACGACATCGGAAAGGCGACACCGGCCTTTGCCTGCCAGGTCGATGTGCTTGCCGGCCGAATGAGCGATCGCGGGCTGAAGATGCCCACCCGCGAGCAGCTCGGGACCACGCGAAGCCGTGCGCCGCACGGTCTGGCGGGGCAGGTACTCCTGGAGGAGTGGCTGGAGCGGCAGGGTTGGCCGCCCCGTAACGTCATGGCGTTCGCGGTACCGGTGGGCGGGCATCACGGGGTCCCTCCGACGCACGAGCAGTTCCATGATCTGCGCCGGCACAGCGAGCTCTTGCGGACGCCGGGTTCCAGTGAGGGGCTTTGGCGTGCGGTACAAACCGAGCTCCTCGATGCCTGTGCGGCTGCGTACGGAATGCGGGAGCGGAGTTCCCTGTGGCAGGGCGTGAAGTTGTCGCAGCCCGTCCAGGCCATCCTGTCCGCCGTGGTGATCGTCGCCGACTGGATCGCCAGCAATCCGAATCTCTTCCTCCTCTTCCCTGAGGACCAACACCGGGACGAGGCCGACCGGATCGATGCCGCGTGGCGCGGTATCGGTCTTCCACGCCCCTGGTCAATGGAGGGTACGGAGACTCCAAAAAGCACGGAGGGTCCGGAGGGTACGAAGGCTCCAGAGGGTACGGAGGGTACGGCGCAGAAGCTCTTCGCCACGCGATTCGGTCTGCCGTCCGTCCGGCCCTTGCAGGAGGAAGCGGTCCGGGTCGCCCAGGAGTCGGATGCGCCCGGCTTGATGATCATCGAAGCGCCGATGGGCGAGGGGAAGACGGAGGCCGCGTTCGCCGTGGCGGAGGTCTTCGCCTCGCGTTCGGGGGCCGGGGGGTGTTTCGTCGCGCTCCCGACCCGTGCCACGTCGAACGCGATGTACGGGCGCGTGCGTCGGTGGTTGGAGCGTCTACCGGGGGACGTGGACCTGACGGTCTTCCTCGCCCACTCCAAGGGTTCGCTCAACGACGACTTCGCGAGGGACATGCGGGCCGGCGCCCGCACCGTTGCCGCGGTCGACCTCGACGCGGTGTCCTGTGTCGCGTCCTCGCGTCGCGAAGACGTGTGCGCCGCCCCGGGTCAGCTCGTCGCCCATCAATGGCTCCGGGGCCGGAAGAAGGGAATGCTCGCGCCCTTCGTCGTCGGCACCATCGACCAGTTGCTGTTCGCCGGGCTGAAGAGCCGGCACCTGGCCCTTCGGCACCTCGCTCTCGCCGGGAAAGTCGTCGTGATCGACGAGGTCCACGCGTACGACGCCTACATGAACGAGTACTTGGAACGCGTGCTGTCCTGGCTCGGGGCGTACAAGGTGCCCGTCGTCATGCTGTCCGCCACCTTGCCCTCGGGGCGCCGCCGGCAGCTGGCCGAGGCCTACGCAGGCACAGCGGATCCCCGTCCTGAACTGGAGGCCGCCGTCTCCTACCCGCTGATCAGCATGATCACCCCCGGCCGGAATTCTGTCGTCAGCGCACCGCCAGCAGCCGCGGACCGCCGTACAGAAGTCGTGGTGGAGCAGCTCGGTGACGACCTGGGCGTTCTCTCGGACCGATTGTGGGAGGAATTGGGCGATGGCGGCTGCGCGTTGGTCGTGCGCAACACCGTCGACCGCGTCCTCCAGGCGGCGGAGGTCCTGCGCGAACGGTTCGGTGAAGGGGCGGTGACGGTCGCCCACTCCCGGTTTCTCGACCTGGACCGGGCGCGCAACGACGACCGGCTCGTGACCGGGTTCGGCCCTACGGGTTCGCGGCCGACGGGGCCGCACGTCGTCGTCGCCAGCCAGGTCGCCGAGGCTTCGCTCGACATCGACTTCGACATCCTGGTCACCGACCTCGCTCCCGTCGATCTCGTCCTACAGCGGTTGGGGCGGCTCCACCGGCACCAGCGCGGCCTGGGCCAGGCCGACCGCCCGCCTCGTCTGCGGGTGCCGCGGTGTCTGGTCACGGGCGTCGACTGGGAGGCGACGCCTCCGGCGCCGGTCAACGGTTCGGTGTCGGTCTACGGTCGACACACCCTGCTGCGCTCCCTCGCCGTACTCCTCCCGTATTGGAAGGCACGGCCGGTCGTACTTCCGGATGACATCAGCACACTCGTGCAGACCGCCTACGCGGACCGCCTCCGTGCACCCCGGGACGACTGGGCCGATGCGATGGCCGCCGCCGCCGAAGAGCACGAAATCGCCGTCGCCAAGCAGCAACGCGCCGCGCAGGTGTTCCGGATCGCCGAGGTCCGCAAGCCGGGGCGGTCCCTGGTGGGCTGGATCGACGCCGACGTGGGCGACGCGGACGACACCCGGGCCGGGCGCGCCCAGGTGCGGGACAGCGACGAGAGCCTGGAAGTCCTCGTCATCCAGCGGCGCGACGACGGCACGTACGCGACATTGCCCTGGCTCGACCGGGGGCGCGGCGGGCTGGACGTGCCGGTCGACTCGGTACCACCCCCTCGCACGGCCCGTGCAGTCGCGGCCAGCGCCCTGCGCCTTCCGTACCACTTCTCGAAGCCTCGAGTGATCGACCGCGCCATCGAGGAGCTCGAGAGATTCGGGCCCCGAGCGTGGCAGACACCGGAGTGCCATTGGCTGGCCGGCGAACTGGTCCTCGTCCTCGACGAGGATTGTCAGACCCGGCTGGCAGGCTTCGAAGTGAACTACAGCGTGGCCGACGGGCTGGAAATCAACCCGGCCGGGGCCAAGGACGTGAGGTTGGTGAAAGGTGTGCCCGGTTTCGACTTGGTCTCCCGCCCTTGGTTACCCGTCCAGTTAGGCGACGGCACCGCAACGGAGCTCTCCTTGAAGGAAGTCTTCGTACGCGCCGGCGAGGTGCGAAGACTGGTGGGGGACGTACCGTCGCAGGATTTCGCCCTGCTGAGGCTCCTGCTGGCGATCCTGCACGATGCCGTGGACGGGCCTGAGGACCTCGATGCCTGGCAGGAGCTGCACGACAGCCCGGAGCCGTTCGCCGGCATCCCGGCCTATCTCGACCGTCACCGCGACAGGTTCGACCTCCTTCACCCCACTCGGCCGTTCTTCCAGGTGGCCGGCCTGAGGACGCAGAAGGACGAGGTCACCTCGCTGAACCGCATCGTCGCCGATGTCCCCAACGGCGACCCCTTCTTCACGATGCGCCAACCCGGCGTCGAGCAGCTCTCGTTCGCGGAGGCGGCACGATGGGTCGTACATGCCCACGCCTTCGACACGTCCGGCATCAAGTCGGGTGCCGTGGGAGACCCCCGGGTCAAGGGCGGCAAGGGCTACCCGCAAGGAGTCGGGTGGGCGGGCAACCTGGGCGGCGTCTTCGTCGAGGGCGACAGCCTCCGACAGACCCTGCTGCTCAACCTGGTGGCGTCCGAAGCGCACGCGGTCACCGTGGACAAGGACGACAGGCCGGCCTGGCGCCGGGAACAGTGCGGGCCGGATGTGCAGCAGGGCCTGGAGTCCCGGCCCACCGGCCCGCGGGACCTGTACACCTGGCAATCGCGACGCATCCGCCTGCACCACGACGGTCGTGCCGTCCTCGGCGTCGTCCTGTCGTACGGCGATCCTCTGTCTGCGCCCGACAAGCACGTGTACGAGCCGATGAGCGGCTGGCGGCGCAGCCGGCCCCAGGAGAAGAAGCTGGGCCGCACACCGGTCTACATGCCCCGCGAGCACGACCCGACTCGCGCCGCGTGGCGCGGCCTCGCGTCGCTGCTCATGTCCGAGGCCGAGCAAGGTCCGGGGCAGCGAGCCGAGCCGGCCGACCAACTGCGGGCGGGGGTGCTCAAATGGGTCGCCGAGCTCACCTACGAACGTCTGCTGCCTCAGGACACGCTCATCAGACCCCGTCTGATCGGTGCGGCGTACGGCACCCAGCAGTCGGTCATCGACGAGATCGTCGACGACGGCCTCACGATGTCGGTCATCCTGCTCCACGAGCAGGACCAGCGGTACGCGACCGAGGCACTGGGGGCTGTCGAGGACAGCAACGCCGGGGTGCGGGCCCTGGGTGACCTGGCGGCCGACCTCGCCAAGGCCGCGGGCCGGGATCCCGAAGCACCACGTGGGACGGCCCGGGACCTGGGCTTCGGCCTACTGGACGGCCCCTACCGACAGTGGTTGGCCGGCCTGGGCACGGCGATCGATCCGGGGGCGGCCCGAAGGGCGTGGCAGATGGCGGCCCACCGGATCCTGCGGGAGACGGCTGACCGGCAACTGGCTGCCTCGGGTGAGAACGGCTGGCTGGACAACGCCGCCTCCGAGCGGGTGTTCCGCGCTCGGCTCAACAGGGCGTTCCCACTGCGCCACGACCCTGTGCCGGCCCCTGAGGGGGCCGGCATCAGCGAAGGAGTGTCCCCATGACCGACAACGCGCCTCCGGTCCCGGCTCCCGACCAGTCGCGAGACGCGCCACCGACGCCGGCATCGGCATCGGCATCGGCATCGGCATCGGCATCGGTCGAAGAGTCCGGCCCCCTCCGTCTGGCCGTCAGCCGGCACATCCGGACTCTGCAGAGCGGGTACATCGATCCCGCTGACCGCGCCCATTCCGTGCAAGCCCTCGCGCGCCTGCGGCGGGGCGTAGGCCGTCAGCCGACGGAGACACCGGACCTATGGGGGATGGTCGGCGTCGAGGCCTTCCACACGGCGTACCTCGCCCGGCGGGGGCGGCCCGCCGGTGAAGCCGAGACCCTCCGGGCCGAGCGCTCCGCGCACGCCGCCGTCACCCTGTGGGCCGTGCACCAACAGTCCAACCGGTCCAGGGGCATGCACGTGGCCGGCGGACCGTCCCTGGGAACGGCCGTACGCCGGCTGATGTCGGGGACCGATGCGGACGATCCCGTCCGCAAGCGACTCGTACGCGCGGGAACCGCCAGCAGCCTCGATGTGCTGGCCCAGAGGCTGCGGGACCTGGTGACCTTGCTGCGCGCGGCGGAGGTCCCCCTCGATTACGGCCTGCTCGCCGAGCAGCTCGACCAATGGCAGCGGCCCGGCGGCCCCGGTCAGGTCCGTCAGGCCTGGGGACGCAGCTTCCACGCGTACCGTGCCCCGAATCCCAGAACGGCGAAGGACGGAGACGTTCCCGTCGTGCAGCTTGAGACCGCAGCGAACGAGATGAGGGAAAACGAGTGAGCCGCACCATCCTCGACGTACACATCCTGCAGACCGTCCCGCCGAGCAACATCAACCGAGACGACACCGGGGCCCCCAAGAGTGCCGTCTACGGTGGTGTACGCCGCTCCAGGGTCTCCAGCCAGGCATGGAAGCGTGCCACTCGCAAGGCCTTCGACGACTTGCTGGATCCGGCCGAGCTGGGAGTCCGGACGAAGAAGGTGGTCGATGCTCTGACGACGCGGATCACGGCCCTCGAACCCTCGCTGACGCCCGAACACGTGTGGCCGATGGCAGCCGAGCTGCTTCAGACGGCTACCGGCGCCAAAAGCGAGACACCCAGCCGGAAATCCGCAGGGAAGGACCCCAAGGACGACGAGCCACTGGCCCCCCAGTCCTCCTACCTGCTCTTCCTGAGCGCACACCAACTCGACGGGCTGGCGAAGCTGGCCGTCGAGGGCATCGGCAGGGGCACCGAGCCCAAGGTGTTCGTGAAGGACAAAGACGTCAAGGCGCGGACCAAGCAGATCGCTTCCACCCGTCACTCGGTCGACATCGCGCTCTTCGGCCGTATGGTGGCAGACGCCTCGGACATCAACGTCGACGCCGCGGCCCAAGTCGCCCATGCCCTCAGCGTGCACGCCGTGGACATGGAGTCGGACTACTTCACGGCCGTGGACGACAGGAACACCAGCGCTGAGCCCGGCGCCGGAATGATCGGCACGGTCGATTTCAACTCGGCCACGCTGTACCGCTACGCCGCCGTGGACGTGGACCTGCTGGCGCGGAACCTCGATGCCGGCCTCGCGGACGGCGAACGCACCGGCGAACCGGTGCGCAGGGCGGTAGAGGCCTTCATCGAGGGTTTCGTGATGTCGATGCCCACCGGCAAGGCCAACACCTTCGGCAATCACACCCTCCCGGACGCCGTGATCGTCAAGCTCCGTTCCTCCCGTCCCGTCAGCTTCGTGGGGGCCTTCGAGAAGCCCGTCGTTCAACAGGACACTGGTGAAGGGCACGTCCGCGCCGCCTGCAAGGCGTTGGCGGACCACGTCCCCGCGGTCGAGAAGGCCTTCGGGGCCACCGCCGACCGCACCTGGATCCTGCGCGTCGGCGAGCACACCGACGACCTGGTCCCGCTCGGAACCCCCGTCGACCTTCGCCCGCTGGTCACCGCGGTGGGCGGGGCCGTCGCGGAACGCCTGGGGAAGGGGGCATGAGCAGCGTCCTGGCCCTGCGTCTGGCAGGCCCCCTGCAGTCGTGGGGGGCCTCGGCACGATTCGCCCGGCGCACCACGGAGAGCGCCCCCACCAAGAGCGGCGTCATCGGCCTGCTCGCCGCCGCCCTCGGACGGGACCGCACCGCAAACCTCACGGACCTCGCCGCACTGCGCTTCGCCGTACGGATCGACCAGCCGGGCACCCGGCTGCGGGACTTCCAGACCGCCCGCCATGCGGACACCGACAAGGCGATGCCGGTGTCGGACCGCTTCTACCTCGCCGACGCAGTGTTCGTCGCCGCAGTCGGGGGCGATCACGCCCTGATCCGCGCGCTGCACGCCGCCGTACGGGCTCCCGTCCACCTCCCCTACCTCGGCCGCCGCTCATGCCCGCCGCAGGGACCCCTCGACCTGGGCACGAGGGACGTCGGCGATCCGGTCGAGGCCCTGAAGGCGGAGGAGTGGCAGGCGTCCGACTGGTACCGCCAACAGCGCCGCCACGACCGCACGGTCAACCTGACCATCCTGGGTGACGACACGACCGACGGCCGCCTCGGCGACACGCTCAGGGACCAGCCGATCAGCTTCGACCCGCGCCACCGCCGCTACGCCCTGCGCAGCGTGGTCTCCACCTCGATCGACGTACCCAACCCCCGTTTCAACCCGCCCGCCCGAAACCGGCGCCCTCCCGTACCCGTGCCTCGTCACGAGCCCGAGGCCCTGCTGTCCCGGATGGACGGTCTCCGATGCACCTGACCCGTTTCCGAATCAACACCGCTCGGCTCGGTGCCCGTAGCCTCCTCGCATCACCCCAACGCCTGCACGCCGCCGTGATGTCCTCCTTCGCCGGCGCGCTGCCCAGCGACACAGACCGTCCACGGCCCTTGTGGCGGCTCGACCGGAACGCCAAGGCGGAGGTCCTGCTGTACATCGTCAGCGAGGAACGCCCTGACCTGACACACCTGGTGGAGCAGGCAGGCTGGCCCACGACCGCCGCCTGGGAGACCTACGAGTACGGAACCTTCCTGGCTGGGCTCCGCACGGGCGACGCCTGGGCGTTCCGCCTCACCGCCAACCCGGTCCACCACATCCGCCGAAAGGAAGGCGAACCCACCAAGCGCACGGCGCACGTGGGTCCCCGGCATCAAATGGGATGGCTGCTCGCACGGCAGGAAGCCGCCGGCTTCCGGATCCTGACCACTCCCCCCGAGCAACGGCGGCTACCGCAGGGCGACGAGTACCAGCTCGCGGTACGCGATGAACACAGGCACCGCTTCGAGAAGGCCGACCCCGTGGGAGGCCGGGCCAACCGCGTCCCTCTCGTCACCGTCACCTTCGATGGCCGCCTGGAGGTGACCGACCCCGACGCCCTCCGACGGACCCTCACCCTGGGCCTCGGCAAGGCCAAGGCGTACGGGTGCGGTCTGATGACCCTGGCCAAGGCCGCGTGAGACGTGGCCACCAGCATCGCTCAGCGCCGCGCCGTGTCCCCGCGCGAGCTCACCCGTGTCGCGGAACGCATCTCCTTCATCTATTTGGAGCGGTGCACGATCCACCGCGAGGACAACGCCATCACCGCCGAGGACGCCGACGGAACCACCCACATCCCGTCGGCGACCATCGGCACGCTGCTACTCGGACCCGGCACCCGCATCACCCACCAAGCGATGAGCGTGCTCGGCGAGAGCGGTGCCGCCGTTGCATGGGTCGGTGAACAGGGCGTCCGCTTCTACGCCGGCGGCCGTTCCCTCAACCGCTCCGCCGCGCTTGTGGAGGCCCAGGCCACCCTGTGGGCGAACCGGCGGACGCGCCTGGAGGTGGCGCGCTCCATGTACCGGCTGCGCTTCCCGGACGAGGATCCGGCAGGGTTGAACCGGCAGGAGCTCCTCGGACACGAGGGCCGCCGCGTCAAGGACTGCTACCGCGTCCAAGCACACCGTACGGGAGTGCCCTGGCGCGGCCGGCAGTACGTCCCCGGGGACTTCACCGCGGGCGACGCCCCCAACCAAGCGGTGACGGCGGCCGCCCAGTGCATGTACGGGATCGCGCACGCCGTCGTCGCGGCGATGGGCTGTTCACCCGGGCTCGGCTTCGTGCACTCGGGCCACGAACTGTCGTTCGTCCTGGACGTGGCCGACCTGTACAAGACGGAGATCGGCATCCCGGTCGCATTCGACGTAGCGGCCGAGAGCGCCGAGGACGTCGGTTCCCGTACCCGGCGCGCACTGCGGGACAAGATCAACAAAGCCCGTCTGCTCGACCGCTGCGTCGACGACATCAAGGGGCTGCTCCTGGTGGGGCGTCCGGAAGCCGAGGCTCCCTCCGACCCCGCGGAAAACCCGGACCGGGTCGGTCTCCGTTCCGACCGTGACGTCGTCGTTCCGGCGGGCCGCAACTACGCAGACGAGGTGACCTGGTGACGGTGATCGTCCTGACCCACTGTCCCGTCGGTCTGCGAGGGTTCCTCACTCGTTGGCTCCTTGAGATTTCCCCAGGCGTCTTCATCGGCGGACCCTCGGCACGAATCCGCGAGACGCTGTGGGCCGAGGTCTGCGAGTACGCGGGCAACGGCCGAGCCCTGCTGGCGTACAGCTCGGACAACGAACAGGGCTTCGCCTTCGACACGCACGACCACAAGTGGAATCCCACCGACCGCGAAGGCGTCACACTGATCCACCGCCCGAACGAGCGCGCATCCACCACCTCACCGACGACCCGAGGCTGGAGCAAGGCCGCGAAGCGACGACGCTTCGGAAACGGATAACAGACCAAGAGCCCCAAATGTCCGATCCAGCGAAAGTAAGCCAAACCCGAGGCCTCCGCCTCCAGAACCCCAGGTCAGCCACCCTGCTCCCCGCGCCTGCGGGGATGTTCCCTGGACCGGCTTGCGGGTGATGTCCTTCAGGCCCTGCTCCCCGCGCCTGCGGGGATGTTCCTAGCGTGCGCGTGGGCTCCGCCGGGCCGCGACGCTGCTCCCCGCGCCTGCGGGGATGTTCCCGCGAGCCTTTCCCGCAGGCATTGCTCACCACCCTGCTCCCCGCGCCTGCGGGGATGTTCCCTCGACCTTCCGGGGCCCGTACTTCGCGGTGGACTGCTCCCCGCGCCTGCGGGGATGTTCCGCGGAAAGCTCTCAACTCGGGTAGGGGCCTCGCCTGCGGGGATGTTCCCATCGTGTTGCCCCGCGCGCAGCCCGAGGTCGACTGCTCCCCGCACCTGCGGGGATGATCCCCACTTGTTGGCCAGGTACAGATCGTGGCCGTTCTGCTCCCAGCGCCTGCAGGGATGTTCCCGACCTCCCGGGTCCCGTGAAGTCGCTCACCGGCTGCTCCCCGCGACTGCGGGGATGTTCCCGGGGCCTGGCGGGCAGCCGGTCCGGTGCGTTAGTTGGTACGGACGTCGACGTGACCGTCGTGTCGATCGGCAAGTTGGCTTCGCACCGGGAGCCCGCGGTGAGTCGGCGCGGCTCCGCGACCTGTGAGCATTGGTCGGCGCGGCGCCGGGCCAGGAGTTCGGCCACGAGCAGCGGTGCCCGGGAGCGGCGGAGGGCCGTTCCGGATCGGTTCGGAACGGCCCCGTGGAGAGCTTGCGCCGTGGTGTGCGGCTGCCGGTTACGGGACGGGCTGCTGCTGGGTGACGCAGTGGATCCCGCCGCCCCCGGTGCCGAGCCGGTCGATGTTGAGCTGCTCGATGGTGCGGCCGGGGTAGAGCCGGGCCAGGGTGGCCTTCGCCGCGGTGTCGGCGCGGGTGTCGCCGAAGTGGGCGCTGATGACGGCGCCGTTGCACAGGTAGTAGTTGGCGTAGGAGGCCAGGAAGTCCGGGTTGGCGGAGCGGATCTTGTTGTAGTCGGGGCCCTGGATCTGGTCGACCGTCATGCGCGTCCCGTCGGCGGCGGTGGACGCGGAGAGGATCTGGTACTGCTGGCGGGCGTCCTTGGCGTACACGTCGTTGTCCTAGGCCAGGGGCATCTGGACGGCGGCGCGGCCGGGGGCGAGGAAGCGCGAGGTCGCATCGACGTGGTCGTCGGTGATGTCCTGGCCCTTGACCCCGTCGAACCAGATGACCTTGGAGGCGCCGTAGGCGGCGAGCATGGCGGCCTCGATCTGCGCCTGCGTCTTGTTGGGGTTGCGGTTCTTGTTCACCAGGCTGCTGCGGGTGGCCATCAGGGTGCCGGCGCCGTCCTGTTCGATCGCGCCGCCCTCGCCCACCAGGGCGGCGGCGGTGAAGGGGACCCCGACGTATGAGGCGATCCGGCCGGCGACCAGGTTGTCCCGGGAGTGGGCCTGCTTCTTGCCCCAGCCGTTGAAGTTGAGGCCGACGGCGTCCAGCCCGCCGGATCCGTTGGTGCGGAAGACGGGTCCCGTGTCGCGCATCCAGCAGTCGTCGACGGGGATGGCGCTGATGACGGTGACGGTGGAGCCGCACATCGAGCGGGCCTTGGCCGCGCTGCCGGAGTTGGCGCAGACGTAGACCGGCTCGTACTTGGCGATGGTCCGTGCGATGCGCGCAATGTCCTGCTGGACGCCGCCGAGCGTGTTGCCCCAGATCGAGGTGGAGTCCGGCCAGGCCATCCAGGTGCGGGTGTGCCGGACGTCCTCGATCGGTACGCGGAAGTACATGTACGAGATGGTGGTGGGGGCGCCGGTGATCCGCTTGTTCATGAACAGTGCGGTGGGCCATTCGGCGACCGGGATCCACAGCAGCTGTTCCGAGGCGTGGTGCTGCAGCTTGGCCTCGATGTCCACCCGCTGCTCGACCGGGTAGACGGCGCTCGCCTCGTCGACGAGCTTGTCGTACTCGGGGTCGCTGTAGCCGGCGAAGTTCATGTACGCGCCGGTCTTGAAGTTCTGCAGCAGGTCGAGCGGGTCGGTGATCGAGTCGTAGTAGGTGAGCGGGAACATGTCGATGCCCTCGCGCGCCTGGGGGTCGGTGAACAGCGCGGTGAAGGCGTTCGGAGCGATCGTCTTCAGCTGGATGTCCAGGCCGATCTGCGTGCCGGCCGCCTGGAGGGCGGTGGCGAGGAGGGAGACGTCCTGGCCGATGGAACTGGTGGCCACGGTCAGCGTCTTGCCGGTGGCGCCGGCCTCCTTGACCAGGGCCTTGGCCTTCTCGATGTCCTGGCCGGTGGGCGGCAGGCTGTCGAAGGCGGTCTTCAGGGTGCGCTCGGGGGCGGCGGCCCAGGCGGCGCGGGTGGTGAGGGAGTTGGTGACGGTGCCCGCCCCGCCGAGGCCGGCCTTGACGAAGCCGGAGCGGTCCAGCGCCAGGGACAGCGCACGGCGAACACGGACGTCGCCGAGGGGGCCATGCATGTTGGTGACGTTGACGTTGACCGTGCTCAGGCCCTCGCCGAAGTAGAGGGTGCCGGTGCCGCTGCTCTTGAGGCGGGCGTAGCTCTCGGTGGGTATCAGGTAGCCGCCGTCGGCCTCCCCGCTCAGCATGGCGTTCGTCCGGGCGGAGGGGTCGGTCAGGACCCGGAAGACGGCCTTCTTCGCCTTGGCCTTCTTGCCCCAGTAGGCGTCGAAGCGCTCCAGCTCGATCGACTGGCCCTTGTTCCACGTACCGAGCTCGAAGGGGCCGCTGCAGCCGAGGCCGCCCGTGGTGCCGTAGTCCTTGCCGGCCGCCTCGACGGCCGCCTTGGAGGCGACCACACCGGCGGCGGTGGCCATGTACTGGGGGAACTGCGAGTCGGGCTTGTTGAGCTTGACGGTGACCTGCAGCGGGCCGCTCTTGGTGATCGAGGCGACGTTCTGGAACACCTGGGCCCAGGCGGCGGCGTTGTCGGGGTCGCGCTGGCGACCGAGGCTGAAGACCACGTCGTCGGCGGTCATCTCCTTGCCGTCGTGGAAGCGGACGCCGGGTCGCAGGTCGTAGACCCAGGTGGTGGGGTCCGGGTTGGACGCCTTCTGGGCGAGACCGGGCTCCGTGGTCAGGCCCGGGGTCCAACGCATCAGGCTCTCGCACACGTTGGACAGGACGGTGTTCTGCGGGTAGTCGAAGGCCACCGTGTAGTCGAGGGTGGGCGGTTCGGCGTAGACGGCCCAGGTGAAGGAGTCGATGTCGCCGCGGGCCTCGGGCGTCGAGGCCGACAGCTTGACGTCGGTGACACCGCCGGCGTTCTCCTTCGGCGGGCCGGAGCAGGCCGCGAGCAGGGAGACGGACGCCAGGGCGGCGGTCGCGGCTGCGGAAACGGGGCTGAGCCGGCCGCGCCGGCTGCGGAAGCGTCTGCCGGTGCGGGGCGGGGTGGTGGTCATCGTCGCGCTCTCTATTCCGTGAGGGATGCGGGGGGAGGAGCGGGCGGACCGCCGGAGCGGTCCGCCGGGAGCGGCCGGTTTCCCGGGTCAGACGGTGGTCCGCACTGCGGGGATCTGCTGGGTGATGCAGTGGACGCCGCCGCCGCCGAACGCGATGGCGAGGGCCCGTACCCCGATGACCTTGCGGCCCGGGTAGGCCGTGGCGATCACGGCGAGGGCTTCCTCGTCCTGGGGCACTCCGGCCACCGGGACGACGACGCCGCCGTTGGCGACGTAGTAGTTGAGGTACGACACCTCGATCTCGCCGTCGGCCAGGTCGGCGAAGGCGGTCTGCGGCACCTCGATGATCTCCAGGCGGCGGCCGCGGGCGTCGGTGGTGGCCTCCAGCACGGCACGGTTGGCGCGCATGCGGGCGTGGTCCGGGTGGTCCGGGTCGGAGGGCAGGGAGATGACGACCGTGCCCGGGGCGGCGAAGGCGCAGACACCGTCGACGTGACCGTCGGTCTCGGTGTCGAGCAGCCCGCCGTACGGGAGCCAGATGACCTTGGTGACGCCGAG
This sequence comes from Streptomyces sp. NPDC091682, assembly GCF_044756625.1. Classification (NCBI taxonomy): domain Bacteria; kingdom Bacillati; phylum Actinomycetota; class Actinomycetes; order Kitasatosporales; family Streptomycetaceae; genus Streptomyces; species Streptomyces sp. NPDC091682. The sequence continues at coordinate 192,681 of NZ_JBIVTH010000011.1, forward strand.
CCGGGCCTTGAGCTCGGCCTCGATCTGGTCGCGGGTCATGCCGGGGTTGCGGTTCGGGTGCAGGAGGCACTGCTCGGTGGTGATCAGGGTGCCCTCGCCGTCGACGGTGACGGCCCCGCCCTCGAGGATCATGCCGGAGGGGATGCGGTCGACCCCGAGGTGGTCCAGCAGCAGGCCGCTGATCCGGTCGTCGGCGTCGAACGGGTGGTGCTTGCGGCCCCAGGCGTTGAAGCGGAAGTCCACTCCGGCGCGGTTGCCGTTGCCGTCGAGGACGAAGAGGGGGGCGGAGTCGCGGAACCAGGAGTCGTCGAGCGGCAGCTCGATGACGGTGACGCCGTCGCCGCACCGGGTACGGGCGTCCTCGCCGAAGCCGGGCGGGGCGACCATCGTCACGGGCTCGAACGCGGCGATGGCGCGGGCGACGTTCGCGTACTCCTCCTTCACGTCGGCGAGCACGCTGCCCCACAGGTCCTCGCGGGTGGGCCAGGCCATCAGACAGCCGTCGTGCTGGGACCACTCGGCGGGCATACGGAATTCGGTCATCAGACGTCTCATTTCTTGCGTGGGTGGAGTCTTCCATTCGACTGAAAATTCAGTCAAGAGCGAAGAGGTGGGACAGGGGTGGGAGCACGGGAGGACTGGAGGAAGCGACTAGGGGAAGTGGAGGGGGTCGGGGGCCCTGCCAGGCCGGAGCGGAGCGCAGGGGCTCGCCGTCCAGCGTCACGAGCCCGGTCCGGGCGTCCACGTCGACCTCGCGGAGGCGGGCACTGACGACCGCGCCTTCGGTCGAGTGCCGCGCGGACCGCGTACCGCGTACGGCGGCCCACGGACGGCGTACCGCGCACGGCGGTCCGGCGGCGCCGGGTGGCCGGGATCCCGGAGGGGCCCGATCGGGCGGCAGCGCGACTGACGAAGGCGAGCGAGAGGTCGGGGGCGCCGGGCGGTGCGCACCGACCGGGGGGGGTCGGCCCCGTGAGCCGGGAAGCCGGGCTTCAGCACCATCCGGCCAGGAACGCGTACGCGTGCGGATCGATGTGCCGGCCGCCCGGCGCGCAGTGGTCGCCGTGCGAGGTCTTCTTCCTCACGCTCGACCCCCGCCCTCGTGTCCGACAGTGACGCCGAGGTGGCCGCAGGCGGCCGCCCTCGCCAGGGCGAGCGCCTTGGCTCCGGGTACGACCCGGGACCCGCCGACTGGGCCCGCCAAGCCGATCGCGATCCGGACTCCCCCTACGGGGACCAACCCGACCTCGGCGGTGGCACCGGATTCGAACCGGGTGGAGGAACCGGCGGCCACCGCCGGTCGCGTCCCGTGGGCCGCCGCCCGGTCGAAGTCGAACCGCGGGTTCACCTCGAAGCAGGGGAAGGGGAAGGGGAAGGAGAAGGGGAAGTGCGGGGTGGCGCTCGCCCGCGCCGCGTCCGCGATCGGGGCGGTCGCCTCGGGGTCGAGCCGCGGGCCCCGGGCGTGCCGGACGGGCGCCGGGTCGACGGCGGGGCATGACGTCCCCCGACCGTCCCGCCCGGCGGCAGGGCCGGTCGAAACCATCATGGTCATTCCTTCCTCCGGAAGGCGGGCCAGGGTACGGCCGGGGCCGGGGCATCGCCGTCCGAATGCGTGGTGCGCGGGGCGGCGGCCGATGGCCGGTGGCGCGCCGGGGACGCCTCCAGGGGTGCATCGAGGAGTACGTCGAGGAGTGCGGGCCGTGAGGTTGCACGGGCCGGTCGGCGGTCCGAAGGGCGGGAGATTCGCTCCGCCCTGCTCGGAATCCTCACTCTGGCATTGACTGAAAATTCAGTCAAGAGGCTGAACGGACCCGGATCCGCAAGGAATCCCGGGAGTCGGGCAGGAAACGCGTGGGAGTCGGGCGGGAGTCGGGCCGGAGTCGGGTGCGGGACCGGCGACCGGCGACCGGCGACCGGCGAGGGGTACACGGGGCCACGGGGCCACGGGGCCACGGGGCCACGGGGCCACGGCCAAGGGTGGGGCGGCATCCGGGCAGTACCCGGGCAAGGCCGGGGCGGGCCGGGGGTCGCGGAACGGCCTCCGGCCCGCGGGTGTCAGTTCTGCCCGAGACCCGAAAGCTCGGCGTCGATGGCGCCCCGCATCAGCTCGCGGGCGTGGCCGATCTTGATGCCGCCGCTCAGCCAGCGCATGCTCAACCCCTCCAGCAGGGCGGTGAGCCGCTCGGCGGCCCCGGCCAGCGCGGATGCCGGCACCATCGGCTGGACCTGACCCAGCAGCGCGGCCACCTCCTGGACCCACACCAGGGTCGCCCGCGCCAGGTCCTCGCGCAGGACTTCGTCGAAGACGGCGCTCGCCCGCAGTTCGCCCCAGGCCGAGCTGTTCTCCCGTACCTCCACGGTGTCCTGGAGCTCCAGCAGGAGGGTCTCCTCCAGCTCTTCGCGCGGGGTCAGCGGCGGCTCGTCCGGATCGCGGTCGGTGGTGTACCGCTCGGCGCGGTCGTTGATGAACTCCAGCGTCTGACGCAGTACGCCCGTACGGTCCTTGAAGTGGTAGTAGATCAGGGCGGTGGAGACGCCGGCCTCCGCCGCGAGTTCCTCCACGCGCAGCCCGCGTACACCGCGGCGGGCGATCACCCGGGCGGCGGCTTCGAGGATCTGAGTACTACGAGACGACATGCTCCGCACCTTACCGGGATGATCGGGTGGGTACGTACGCGGCCCGTCACCAGCAGTGCCGGACGGCGCGCGGGCCGCCCCGGCGGGCGGGTCCGTCCGCGCCGGCCGGGGCGGCCCCGCCATCAGAGCGCCGGCGGCGCGGCCGGGTGGGACTGGGTGGCGCAGTGGATTCCGCCGCCACCGGAGGCGATGCCGTCGATCGGGAGCTGCTCGACGCGGTAACCGGGGTAGGCGGCCTGGAGGATGGCGTAGGCGACGCCGTCGGCATGGCCGTCACCGAACCGCGGCGCGATCACCGCGCCGTTGGCCGTGTAGTAGTTGGTGTAGCTGGACAGGAACTCGTCGCCCCGGCCGGTGATCTCGCGCCGGTCCGGACCGGGCAGTTCGGTGATGGACAGGCGGCGGCCCCGGGCATCGGTGGCGCTCAGCAGGGCCCGCTTGGTCTCCTCGTAGACGGCCACCCACTTCTTGTCCGCGACGGGGCCGGGCTTGTCGAGGATGACGCGGCCGGGACCGATGAAGCGGGCCAGGCAGTCGATGTGGCAGTCGGTGATGTCCTCGCCGGCGAGGCCGGGCACCCAGATCACCTTGTCGATGCCGAGCGCCGTCTTCATGGCCTGCTCGACCTGGGCCTGGCTCATGCCCGGGTTCCGGTTGGCGTTCACCATCGAACTGACCGTGGCCAGCAGGGTTCCCTCGCCGTCGGTCTCCAGCGAGCCGCCCTCGCCGACGAAGCCGGCCCGGATCCGGTTCACCTCGTACTCGGCGAGGAGCGTGCGGGCCGCCGCCGCGTCGTTGGCGAAGGGCTGCGCGAACTTCGTACCGGCCTTGCCCCAGCCGTTGAAGTTGGTATCCACACCGGCGACGGCACCCGGGGCGACGACGAAGGTGGGGCCGAAGTCCCTGATCCAGAGGTCGTCATTGGGGATGTCGATGACCTGGATGCCGTAGTAGGCGCCCAGTCCGCACTGGTAGCGGGCCTCGGCGACCTGGCCGGGGCGGGCCAGCACCACGACCGGCTCGTAGCGCGAGATCGTGTGGGCCACCTCGGCGATGTCCCTGCGCACCGCCGAGAGGCCGCTGCCCCACACCGAGGAGAGGGCCGGCCAGGCCATGTACGTCCGGATGTGCCGGTCGGTCTCGGCGGGCATGCGGAGCATGTCGGTGCCGTTCTGGGCGGCCGAGGCCGTCTGCACCAGCGGGGGGAGGGCGGAGCCGAGGGCCGCGAGCGGCACGGCCGCCGCGCCGAACTGGAGCACTCGGCGGCGAGAGGTGCGGGGGTTCATATCCATGGTGACTCCCTGATGAGGAGGGGCGGGATGGACGGCATCCTTGCCTTAACTGAAAATTCAGTCAACCTTCCCTGCGTGTCGGACCTGCCATCTGGACCCGATTCCGCTTCCGGAGATCAGCTCTTGCGGAAGTGGTCGACGGCGATCGTCACGGACCCTGCAGAGGTCGCCTCGACGAGCCGTACGATCGCGACTTCCCGCTGGTCAGGGCTTCGTACGCAGAAGGGGCGCTCCTTCGCGAGCGCCTTGAAGGGCAGGGTCGTCACGGGCCGGGTCTCGATGCCCCGCGCACAGTCGTCCGGGGTCAGCTCTCCGCTTCCGTCGGCTACGAAGGCGTCGGACTCCTCGGGGAGCAGGAAGGCGTCGGAGTCGCGCGCGAGGTACCAGACGGCCGTCTCGACGGGAACCACCTTCCCGGCGCGCAGGTCGAACTCGTAACCGGAATCCGGGGCGGTCAGCTCGGCCTGTGCGTATCCCGGCACGTACGCAGAGGCCGCCGGTCGGGGCGGGGCGGCGGTGGGTTCCACGGCGGGGGCGTCGCCCTCCTCCGGGGGCAGGCCGAACCAGTAGGCACCGCCTCCGCAGGCCAGGAGCGCCGCCGCGGCCAGGGCGACCGCGGGTAGCCGGCTCCGGTCGCGCCGCCGTTCACGGCGCGCCGGGGGCGCAGGGGCCACGGGGGTCACAGGGGCCACCGGGGGCACGGCGGCTACCGGGGCCGGACTCGGGACCGGGACCGGACTCGGGGCGGGGGCCGGGCTCGGGGCGGGGGCCGGACTCGGGGCCGGGGCGTACGGCATGGTTCCGCCCCGCCCGGCGGCCGGGGCGTGATGCGCGGCCGCCGCCCTGGTCGCCTGGAGGTGCTCCGGTACGCGTACGGGTACGGGCACGGGCGGCCCAGGCCTGCCGGACCCCGCGGACGGGCCGGCCGGGGCCGCGGACTCCCCGGCCGGGCCGCCGTCCGCCCGGCCCCCGACCTCCTCCAGCACCGGCCGGGGCAGCCAGCCGTCGGTTAACTCCGGCCGCTGGCCCACGAGGGGGTGCGCGCGGACGGCCGCGATCAGTTCGGCGGTCGTGGGACGGTCCTGCGGGGACTTGGCCAGGCACCACGACAGCAGGTCGTGCAGCTCGGGCGGGATCCGGCCGAGGTCCGGGTGCTCGTGGACCACCCGGTACAGGGCGCCGGACTCCGGCCCGTTCCCGAAGGGCGGGACCCCGGCCGCCACGAACCCGGCGAGCGCCCCGAGCGCGAACACGTCGGTCGCCGGCGTCACCGGGTGGCCCAGCGCCTGCTCCGGCGCCATGAAGGCGGCGGTGCCGATCCGAAGGCCCACGCCGGTCAGCGCGGCGGCGTCGGCGGCGCGCGCGATACCGAAGTCGATCACCCGCGGCCCGTCCCCCGCGATGAGCACGTTCGCCGGCTTGAGGTCCCGGTGGACGACGCCCACCCGGTGGATCTCCTGGAGGGCCTCGGCGATGCCGGCGACGAGCAGCAGCACCGTGCGCACCGGCAGCGGCCCGTGCCGCTGCACGACCTGGTGCAGCGAGGGGCCGGGCACGTACGCCGTGGCCAGCCACGGGGTGTGGTCGTCCTCGCCCGAGTCGACCACCTGCGCCGTGAAGAGGCCGTGGATCCGGCGCGCGCTCGCCACCTCCTGGGCGAAGCGCTCGCGGAACTCCGGGTCCGCCGCGAACTCCCGCCGGACGGCCTTCAGGGCGATGGGGCGGCCGCCCGACGTGTACGCCAGGTAGACCACCCCCATGCCGCCGGAGCCGAGCCGGGCGTGGAGGCGGTAGCCACCGATCTCGTGGGGGTCGTCGGCGGACAGGGCCGTGAGGGCGGACTGTACGCCGGGAAGCTGAGCGAACATGCGGTGGCTCTTTCAACGATGCGGCAATGACCTGGGGCGCATCGTGTCGCTAACTAAAATTTCAGTCAATGTGTGACAATGCGAGACGCACGCCGCCAGAAGGGAGGATCACCCGGTGTCGGATCGAAGAAGGGCCATCCTGGAGGGCGCCGCCCGGGTCATCGCCAGGCGCGGGGTCCGCGGACTGCGAGTGGGCGACCTGGCGGCCGAGGCCGGCGTGTCGACCGCCTTGATCTACTACCACTTCAAGGACCGGACCGGCATCCTGCGGCACGCCCTGGCCTTCATCAGCGACCGGGCCGACCGCTACACGGGTGCCGCCGACGAGGTGGGCGCCGCACTCCCCGCGACGGACCCGCGCCGGCTCCTGGAGCGGATCCTGCTGCTCGAATTCCAGGACCTGCCCGAGGTGCGCGAGAACAGTACGGCCTGGGGGGAGCTGCGGGCCCACACGATCTTCGACCCGGAACTGCGCGAGGAACTCGCCGCAGCCGGTACGGCCTGGGTGGAGGAGGTCGCCGGCCTGCTGGCCGCCGCGTGCCCGGCCGCGCCGGGCGCCGCCGTCAGCGCCGCCGCCGAGCGACTGACCGCCCTCCTGGAGGGACTGAGCGGCCGCTGGCTGAGCGGCCTGCTGCCCGTGGCGCACGCCCGCGACCTGATGCGCGCGGCGATCGGAGTCGAGGTCGACCGGCTCGGTTCCCTCGCCACGCAAATTGACTGAAATTCCAGTCAGTGCACCAGTGGACGACATCCGGCCCGCACCACTTTCCCGTGCGTACCGGATGTTATCGGTGCAAAGCGTGCAGCCTTTGGATAGGGCCCGGCCCGCCGGCCTGTGCCACGCCTCCCGTGCCCGCCCTGGCCGGACGCCCCTCGCTCCGCCAGCACACGATCGGAGTCCCCCGTGTCGTTCACTCCCCCCACCCGCCGGTCCGTCCTCCGTACCTTCGCCGGGATCGGCGCCGCCGTCTTCGGTGCCGCGGCCTGCGGGCCCGCCGAATCCGGTACGCGGCCCGGCGCCGCCGGCTCCTCCCAGCCCGCCGCGGACGGAAAGCGCCGGTTCGGCGCCGAGTGGGAGATCCACACCCGCACCTTCATGTCCTGGCCGGCCCTCGCCTCGGTCTGGGAGCAGGACCTGCCCTACGTGCGCGAGGACATCGCGCGGATCGCCCGGGCCGTCGGCGACTACGAAGAAGTGATCATGATGGCCCGGCCCGACCAGGTGGCCGCGGCCCAGAAGGCCGTCGGCTCCCAGGTCGAGGTGATCCCCCTGGCCGTCGACGACCTGTGGGCCCGCGACACCGTCCCCGTGTTCGTCGAGGAGGGCGCCAAGGTCGTCGGCGTCGACTTCAACTTCAACGGCTGGGGCAACAAGCAGGAGCACACCAACGACGCCCAGGTCGGGCGCCTGCTGCTGCAGAAGTACCAGATCCCCAGGGTGCAGGCCCCGCTCGTCGCCGAGGGCGGTTCCTTCGAGACCGACGGCGAGGGCACCCTGATGGTCACCGAGAGCTCGATCGTCAACGACAACCGCAACAAGGGGAAGTCCCGGGACACCATCGAGGCCGAGCTCAAGCAGACCCTGGGCGTCCAGAAGGTCATCTGGCTGGCCGGCGTGCGCGGCGAGGACATCACCGACGCGCACGTGGACAGCCTCGTACGCTTCACCGCCCCCGGTGTGGTGCTGCTGGACCGCGCCCACCCCAGCACCCCGCCGGACTCCTGGTCCCGCTCCGCCGACCAGGCGAAGTCCGTCCTGTCGAAGGCGACGGACGCCCGCGGCCGCCGTTTCGAGGTCATCGACCTCCCGCAGCCCGACCTGAACCGGATCACGGGCGAGGGGGACGACTTCGTCTCCACCTACGCCAACTTCTACGTCGCCAACGACTCGGTGTTCGTGCCCCAGTTCGGCGACCGCAAGGCGGACGACCGCGCCCGCGGCATCCTGCGGGAGCACTTCCCCAAGCGGGACGTCGTCATGGTGAAGATCGACACCATCGCCTCGGGCGGCGGCGGCATCCACTGCTCGACCCACGACCAGCCCGGCAAGCCCGCCGCCTGATCCGTCCCGCACGCGCCCCGCGCCCGTGCCCGTGCCCCCGCCCGCACCCCGCACCCCGCACCCCGCACCACCGGAGCCACCGTGTCGAACTCCCACCGCCCCGCACGCCCCGCGCGCCCCGCGCGCCGCGTCCCGCTGGTGCCGGGCCTGATCCTGATCGCCATCGTCGCGGCGGTCATCGTGGGGGCGTGGCTCCAGTTCGGGGAACGCCAGGCCCTGGACACGGTGTACACGGCGGGGCGCGCCGACCGGGACCGCATCGACGTCAACGCCACGATCCAGCGCGTCGACGCCGCGGGCCGCGAGATGACGCTGCGCGTCCGGGTCACCCCCAGGGGCGCCCTGGCCGAGGCCGACGGTGTCTCCCCCGCCGATGACCTCACCGTCCAGACCTCGACGGCCACCCGGGGCGACCTCACCTTCAAGGCGCACCAGCGCATCTCCACGATGGACGTGCCCGTGGCCCTGACGGGCGGCTCGATCACGGACTACCCGTTCGACTCCTACGGGGCGGACGTCGGGTTCAGCGCGGTGCTCGGCGGCGAAAGGGTCCCGGTCCGGGTCACGCTCTCCAACAACGACGTCCTGTTCTCGGCGACGGTCGACGCCTCCACCGAGCAGGGCATCGCGGTCCTCGACATCGGGCTGGACCGGTCCAACAGCGTGTTCGTCTTCGCGATCTTCATGATGCTCGCCATGTGGGCGCTCGCCGTCTCGGTCCTGATCGGCGGCTGGTACCTGGTCACCCGCCGCAAGGGCCTCACCTGGCCCGCCCTCGGCTGGATGGCCGCGACACTCTTCGCGCTGGCCGCCTTCCGGAACACGGCCCCGGGCTCCCCGCCCATCGGCTGCCTGCTCGACTACATCGCCTTCCTCTGGGCGGAGACCGTCATCGCGTTCTGCCTCATCACGGTGGTCATCACGGGCATCCGTGCCGAACCCCCGGCGACGCCCCCCACGAACGCACCCTGAGGGCCGGCCCGGGACGGACGCCGCGGCGCTCGCTCCCGCCGTTCACTTCCCGGCGTTCACTTCCCGGCCGGTCGCTCCCCGGCGGCCACTCGGGGGCGGTCACTCCGCGGCGCGTGCTGCGGGGCGGCCCGCACCGCGCGCTTCCAGTACGAGCTTCGCTGCCGGCCATTCCGGCCGGGTGAGGCTGTACACCGCGGTGTCGCGGATCCAGCCGTCCCGCATGACCATGTGGTGCCGCAGTACGCCCTCGTGCGTCGCACCCAGCCCGGCGATCGCCGCCCGTGACTTCGCGTTCCGTACGTCTGTCAGCAGCTCGACCCGGTTCATCCCCAACGCCTCGAAGGCATGCGTCAGCATCAGCAACTTCGCCTCGGTGTTCACGCCGGTCCGCTGACGGGACTCCGCGAGGAAGGTCCAGCCGATCTCCAGCCGCCGCTGCGCGGTGTTGATCATCATCAGTCGGGTGGAGCCGAGGACCTGCCCCGTCGCCGCGTCCACCGTCGCGTACGGGATCTGCGTGCCCTCGGCACGCGCCGCCATTGCCTCTTCGATGAAGCCGCGGACGTCGTCCGGGTGCGGGACGGACGTCACGGCGAGCTCCCACAGGCTGCCGTCGCGCACCGCCGCGCACAGCCCGTCGTGGTGCCTCAGCTCGAGCGGCTCCAGCCGGACCCGCCCGCCCACGAGTTCCACCAGCTCCACCGGCGCCAGCCCGTTCGACGTCGCCTTCGCCTTGGCCTTTGCCTTCGCCTGCTCCATGTCTGACCTGCCCGTCCCCCGCGTCCAACACGACGGACCGACCTTACTCGGCGCCGATCACCGGCCCCAGCGGAATTCGCCCGGGGCGGCGGCCGAGCCAGCCGGCCGCCGCGCCCCGCGCGCTCAGACCAGTTCGGGCTGCGGTTCGCGTCGCGGTTCCGGCAGGCGCACCGCCGTCTCCGCGGCGGCCTCCCGTTCCCACTTCTTGGTGATCCGTACGTAGCCGTAGATCACCGAGGCCATGGCGAGGAGGAGCAGCGGCCCGAACACCCACGGATACGCGGCCAGCTGCACCGACAGATAGCGGTACGAGATCAGGTACGCGACGAACACCGCGGTGCCGTAGGTGGTCAGCAGGATGCCGGACCGGTCCCAGCCGCGCGCGAGCGAGCGCAGCGCCGTCTCGATGGTGACCGTGAACACCACGCCGGCGATGATGTCCGCGCCGTAGTGGTAGCCGAAGCCCAGGGTGGCGCCGAGCGTGGCGATCAGCCAGAACGTGCCCGCGTAGCGCAGCGCCCGAGGGGCCCTGCGGGAATGGATGAAGATCGCGGTGGCCCACGCCGTGTGCAGGCTGGGCATGCAGTTGCGCGGGGTGAACTCGTCGAAGGGCATCGGTCCGGGAGTACCGAGCGGCGGTGGCGTGTTCGGCCACAGGTCGGCCACCGCCCACTGCGCGCCGTCGGCGCCGTAGGCGAAGATCGGTCCGACCACGGGGAAGATCATGTAGATGCCCGGCCCGAGCAGCCCGATGACCAGGAAGGTGCGCACCAGGTGGTGGCTCGGGAAGCGGCGCAGGGCCGCCACGTGGCGCAGCTGGTACAGGGCGACGGCGACCGCGGCGACCGCGAGCTGGATGTAGACGAATTCGAGGACCCGGAAGCCGACCGTGCCGGTGGCCTCGACGATCTTGCCGGCCACCCACGACGGATTGCCCAGGGCGTGGTCGGCGGTCGCCACGTACTGGTCGAGCACCATCGGGCGGGACTTCGAGGTGATCAGCAGCCAGGTGTAGCCGGTCTTGCGGCCGGTCACCAGCAGCAGGGCCAGCCCCACGCCCTTGAGCAGGAGGAGACGCTCCCGTCCGGTGCGACGCGTGACGGCGATGACGGCCCAGGCCAAGGTCACCAGCAACGCGCCGTTGCCGAACATCATCTGGGCGCCGACCACCCACCGCACGAGCCAGAAGACGAGGTCGATGCCGATCGCGGCGGCGAGCCCGATGAAGCGCTGCCGCCAGGTGAGCACGACCATCATCAGCGCCATGCTGGCGTACAACACCGTGCCCGATTGGGGGGCGAAGATCACTTCTCGGGTCTGGACGGTGATCGGACCCGGCACGCCGTACTGGCGCGCGGCCAGCTCCAGTGCAACGAGGAATCCTAGGCCGATCACACCCACCGCGGTCCACAGCACGACCCGGGGTCGGGGACGCGCGGCGGACCTGGTGCCGTCGCCTATTCGAGAAAGAACCCGCGATATCGAAGATGTCAATTTCCGGCCGCTTATCGTGGTCCAACGTGAACATTGTCAGACCGGACATGTTAACGGAGTGGGTAGGTTTGATTGATCGAGGGTGCCTTATCTGACCGGAAAATGTGACCGGTTGCCGCCCCCGGCGGGGACGGCAACCGGACGTCAGTCGGTGATCGCGATCTTGCCGTTGGCCGGGACGGGCCCCGCCGGTTCGGTCGCGGTCGAGGTCGTGGTCGTGGTGAGCCCCTTGAGGAGCCGGGCGAGGTCGACGCCTGTGGTGGAGGAGAGAAGTTCCATGCCCTGGGCGACGTTGTCGGTGACGGTGCGGGAGAGTTTGCTCGCGCCGTCGGTGGAGATGACGGTCATCTTGTCGATGGCGCTGAGCGGTTCGGCCGCCTTGGCGACCACCTGCGGGAGCACCTCGACCAGCATCTGGACCATCGCGGGCGCGCGGGGCAGCGGCTGGGGTCAGCGCTCGACGGCGCGCACGCCGACCGAGGTGGACGACGGCGTCGCCGTCACCCACACCTCGGCGCCGAGGGCCACCGGCCCGTCGGCGGTCGCGGCGTACTTGACCGGCTGGCCGCCCAGCCTCAGCAGGACCTCGCCGTACCCGCCCGCCGGAATGGCGGTGACCACGGTGCCGGCCGACCCGACGAGCTCTCCGTGGCGCGGGGCGGCCCCGCTGCCGTTCCGGGCGAGGGCAAGGCTCAGCCGGTACGTCGACCAGCCGGCCCCCGCACCGGCCGCAGCCCCGGCGGCGGCTGCCGCTCCCGGCCCGAGACCCGTGGTCCCGAGCACGATCGCCCCCGTGAAACCGAGCATCGAAACGAAGCCCGCGACCACCGGGAGCGACAGCCATCCGTCGAACAGTCCGTCGAGGGCACCGTCGAAGACGCCTTCGAGGACCCCGTCGAACACCAGCGAGCCGGCCAGCAGGACGACTCCCCCGATGCCGAGACCCAGAAACAAGTCCATGAGCACCTCCCCCGCTCGGCCGGCATTTCCGCCGGACAACCGCATCGTGCCAGCGCGCGGAGGTGCCACACATTGCCTGCCTTCGGCAATCTTTACGACTCTTTGACGCCGCGGTCCGGCAGGGTGCCCCCGGTCACGCCGTGGCGTCGGGCCAGCCCAGCAGCCGCGATCCGATCACCGCGGTCTGGAGCGTGTACCGGTCCGCAGGGTCCGCCGGGTCCGCACCGGTGAGGGCGTGGAGGCGCCCCAGCCGGTACGTCAGGGCGCGCACGCTCAGCGAGAGGCGGCGGGCGGTCTCCGTGGCCACGCAGCCGCTGTCGAAGTAGGCGGTGAGGGTGTCCAGCAGGGGCTGGGGGCCGCCGCGCGCCTGGCGGAGCGGACCCAGGACGCTCTCCACGAGGTCGACCATGGCTTGCCGGTCGCGGCTGAGCACCGGGTAGACCAACAGGTCGGACGCGTGCAGCAGCGGCCCCTCCAGCCCCATCCGCTCAGCGATGTCAAGGGCGTTGAGGGCCTCTTCGTAGGAGTGGACGACCCCGCCCGGGCCCGGGTGGGAGCGGCCGACGGCGACCCGCCCGCCGTCCGTCGCCGCGTGCGCCTGCTTGGCGAAGTAGGCCAGGACATCGGGCTGATCGCCGGGGGCCACACAGATGAGGCTGCCGTCCTTGGTGGCCAGCAGGATCTGCCGGTTCCCGAACCGGCCGAGGACCGCCTCCTCGATGCGGCGCGCCACGGGGTAGCCGTCGCCGTACGGCTCGGGTCCGGCGGCCACGGCCACCGCGTGGGCTTGCGACAGGCGCAGCCCGAACCGTTCGGCCCGCTCGGCCAACATGCCCAGTCCGCTGCGCCCGTACAGCAGGTCGTCGATGAACTCGCGGCGGGCCGCCTCCTCCTGACGGACCGCCTAGCGTTGGGAGCGCTCGTACCCCTCGACGAACGCGCGTCCACCGCCTGCTCGACCGCGGCGAGCAGGAGCGCCGGTGACCGGGTCGGGACGTTCTGGGCGGCGGCCAGATGGTCCCGTATGAGCCCGCGCAGCGGCAGACCGTCCTCCGCCGCCCGCTGTCCTTCGCCGCGGCGGGAGTCGAGCTCGGCGCGGGTGAGGCGACGCCCCGTGGCACTTGCGTCCCGCAGCATGTCGGCATAGCCGCCGAGGCGGTCCTGCGGTGCTTCCCGATCCGCCACCCTGCTCCCCCGATCCCGGCACGCGCCTTCGCCCGCCCTCGACTCGGAACCAGGGTGACACGCGTACGGGGGCGCGCCCGCACCAGGACCTGGAGACATGTCGGTGCGGCAGCCGGTCCGCGCTCAGTCGGCGGCACGGGGGACGGCTCGTGCGAGCAACCCGTCGACGAACGTGCGCAGCACCTCGGGGTAGATGTCCCGCGCGGCCAGCTCGGCCCACCGGACGCCGATGGCGGCCAGGTGGGGCAGCCGGGTCGGGTCCAGGTCGTCGCGGTAGGCGAAGGGTTGCCCTTCGTCCCGTCGACGGCCGGAGTGCGCGCGGACGAGGACCTCGCCGACGGTGTAGTACCAGATGCCGCGGAAGACGTCGACGCTCTGCTCGGGCGTGCATCCGTGGTCGGCGGCGCCGGCCACGATGGCTTCGACCATCCACATCGCGGATTCGTCGAGGAGGCCGACGAAGCCGTCGGCCGAGAGGACCTCCGCGGCCCACGGCCAGGCCGCGAGGGCGTCGTGCATCGCTGTGGTGGCCGTGACGATGCGCTCCCTCGGGTCATCGGGCAGCGGGGGGCGTCCCATCTGCTCGATGTGTTGGTTGAGCAGGAGGAGCAGCAGGTCTTCCTTGTTCCGGATGTGGTGGTACAAGGTCGTCGGCCCGATGCCGAGCTCGGCGGCGAGACGGCGGACCGTCAGCTTCTCCCAGCCGCCCTGGTCGATGAGCCGTCGGGCGGCCACCAGGATCTGCGCACGGGAGGTCAGGGGCGGCCGGCCGGTGCGGCCGTGCGGCGCGGGCGCTCGGGACATCTTCCCATCATGCCGCCCCGCCGTCCTCCGCGGTGAAACGGGTGCAGGTGCAGCCCTTCGCGTTTCACCACGGCCTGCCCGATGATACTTTCGGAACATGTTCCGAAACTCATTAGGCAGCGCAACAGACGGCGTCGGGATGGGAGTTCGTGATGACGAATAGTTCGGGTGTCCGGCCGGGGCTCGCGCTCGCCGCGGTAGCGCTCGTGCAGTTCATGGTGTCGCTGGACCTGTCGGTGGTGAACGTCGGACTCCCCCAGATCGCTGCCGGCCTCGGCTTCAGTGCGGTGGGCCTGACCTGGGTGATCCATGCCTACGCCCTCACCTTCGGCGGGTTGCTGCTGCTGGGCGGCAAGGCCGCCGACCGGTACGGCCGCAAGCGGATCCTGCTGCTCGGGCTCGGACTGTTCGGGCTCTCCTCCCTCCTCGGCGGCCTCGCCCAGGAGCCCGGCCACCTCGTCGCCGCCCGAGCGGCACAGGGCGTGGGGGCCGCCGCGCTCGCTCCGGCCGCACTGGCACTGCTGACCGCGACGTTCCCCACGGGCAGGGCCCGTATCAAGGCCTTCGGGGTGTGGAGTGCGGCGAACGCGGCCGGCGGCGCCCTCGGCGTCATGATCGGCGGCGTGCTCGTCGAGTACGCCACCTGGCGATGGGTCATGTTCGTGAACGTGCCGATGGCGGTGTGCGCGCTGGCCCTGGCCTGGCGCGGCGTCGCCGGGGGGCCGCCGACCGCTCGTGGTGGCCGCCCGGACGTGCTCGGTGCCGCCCTGGTCACGGCGGGCATGACCCTGCTCGTGTTCGGCGTCGTCCGCACCGATCGGTACGCCTGGACCTCGCCGGTCACCCTGACGACCCTGGCGGTGGCCGCCGCACTGCTGGCCGCGTTCATCCGTGTCGAGCTGACCACCACCCGTGAACCGCTGATCCGACTCGGGCTGTTCGCCAACCGCTCGGTCGCGGGCGCGAACGCCTACACGCTCCTGATCGGCGCGGCCATGACATCCGGCTTCTACTTCGTGTCCCTCTACCTCCAACAAGTCCTCGGAACCGGGCCGGCGCGGACCGGGATGATGTTCCTTCCGTTCGCCCTCTCACTGGTCGCCGGCTCCGTGCTCGCGGTCAAGCTCGGCTACCGCCTCGCACCCCGCACGCTCCTGGTCACCGGCGGTCTCCTGGCAGCCGCCGGGCTCGCCCGGTTCGGCCTGATCAGCCCCGACGGCGGCTTCACCACCGACGTCCTCGGGCCCTCGCTCCTCGCCGGCGCCGGCTTCGGGCTCTGCCTCGGTCCGGTCGTCTCCCTCGCCACCGCCGGCGTCGCGCCCCACGAGAGCGGCGCCGCCGCTGGCCTGCTCAACAGCTCGCGCCAGATCGGCGCCTCGCTCGGCCTCGCCGCCCTCGGCGCCGCGGCGCATCACCGCACCGGCGGGACGGCCACGCCCGGGACGCTCAACGACGGATACGCCCTCGGGCTGACCCTCGGCGCCGCGCTCGTGATCGCCGCGGTCCTCGTGGCCCTCGCCGTCCTGCGCAGAACCGGTCCACCGTCACGGGCCCGGCGGACCGGGGTGGACGGCGCGGCGGGAGCGGACGTGGCAGGACTGCTGCGCCCCTTCTACACGAGCTTCGCCGCCGTGGTGGCCCTGCAGGTCGTCGGAGCATTGGCGGGTCTGATGCCGCTGCTGGCGGTCGCCGAACTGGGGCGCACCCTGCTGGCGCCCGGCCCGATCGATCACGGTCATGTCCGGATCGTCGTGATCGCGGGTGCGGTCGGCCTGTTCCTCCGACTGCTGTTCACGGCCGCCTCCTCGGGAATCGGGCACGTCGTCGACGGCCGGGTGCAACTGGCGTTCCGTCGGCAACTGGCCGCGCAGCTGGGGCGCGTACCGATCGGATGGTTCTCCCGGCGCCGGACCGGCGAGTTGGCGAAGGTGGTGGGGGAGGACGTCAGCGCCGTGCACCCTTTCATCGCGCACACCCCCGGCGAACTCGTCGCCGCCTTCGTGGTGCCGCTGGCGTCGCTGGTCTACTTGTTCACCGTCGACTGGCGGCTCACCCTCATCACGCTGATCCCGGTCGCGCTGGCAGTGGTGCTGGTCCCCCTGATGATGACGCCGACCCGGCTGCGCGAACAGGAGGACTTCGACGCGGCCATGGGACGGATTTCGTGTTCCGTCGTCGAGTTCGTCCAGGGCATCTCGGTGGTCAAGGCGTTCGGCGGATCCGGGCGCGCCCACCGCAGGTTCCGCACGGCGGTGGACGATTTCGTCGGCAGCTTCCTGCGGATGGTGCGCTCTCTCGCCGGGATCGCCGCCGGGATGCAAGTGGCCCTGTCGCCGCCGTTCGTGCTGTTGGCCGTCCTGATCGGCGGTACGGCCCTGATCACCACCAGTGGCATGGCTCCGGCCGACCTGCTGCCCTTCCTGCTGCTCGGACTGGGCCTGACCGCTCCCGTGGCGGCCCTCAGCCACGGGTTCGACGACGTGCAGGCCGCCCGGCGCGCGGTCGGCCGGATCCGGGAGGTGCTCACGGTGCGGTCGCTGCCGGAGCCCGCGCACCCGGTCGCACCGCAGGGTCACCGGCTGGAACTGCGTGGCGTCCGATTCGGCTACGAAGCCGATCACGAGGTCCTGCGCGGGGTCGACCTGGTGCTCGAACCGGGGACGACCACCGCACTGGTCGGGCCGTCGGGCAGCGGGAAGTCGACGCTGGTCCAGCTGTTGCCGCGGTTCTTCGACCCGACCCACGGTTCGATCACCCTGGGCGGTGTCGACCTGCGTCAGCTCGACAGCGGGGAGCTCTACCGGAAGGTCTCCTTCGTCTTCCAGGACGTCCGGCTGCTGCGCTCGTCGGTCGCGGACAACATCGCACTGGCGGTACCGCACGCCGACCTCGACGACGTGGTGCGCGCCGCCCGGCTGGCGAACGTGCACGATCGGATCCTGGAACTGTCCCGCGGATACGCATCGGTGATCGGCGAAGACGCAGGGCTGTCGGGTGGTGAGGCACAGCGGATCGCGCTCGCGCGCGCCCTGCTCGCCGACACGCCGGTTCTCGTGCTCGACGAGGCGACCGCCTTCGCGGACCCGCAGACCGAACGGGCGGTGCGCCGGGCCCTCGCAGCGCGGGATGGCGACCGGACGATCCTGGTCGTCGCCCATCGCCCGGAGACGATCGCCGACGCCGACGCCGTCGTGATGCTGGACGACGGGGCAGTCGTCGAACGCGGTGCGCCGGCCGAACTGCTGTCACTTGACGGCAGGTTCGCCGCGTTCTGGCAAGCCCGACGGTCGGCGATCGCCGACCGGACCGAAGCCCACAGTGGCGTACCGCAAGGAGGCGATCCCCGATGATCCGCACGCTGCTGCGCGTGCTGGGGCAGGAGTACGCCCGGCCGGTGCGTCGCACCGTGGCCCTGATGACGGTGACCGCCGTGGTCGAGGGTGTGTCCTACGCACTGCTGGTTCCCGTGCTGCGGGCGCTGTTCGGGGGCACGCCCGAAGACGCCTGGCCCTGGCTGATCGCGTTCGGGGCCGCGGTCGCGGTCTACGCGGGCTTGCGCTACGTCAGCGACCGGTCCGGCTTCCTTGCCGGGAGCACGCTGTTGCGCGGCACGTACCACCGTCTCGGCGACCATCTGGCCCGGCTGCCGATCGGCTGGTACGACGCGGGCCGCATCGGGGAGGTGTCCGTCCTGGCCGGCCGCGGCGTCCTGCAGGCGATGAGCGTGATCGCGCATCTACTGGCACCGTTCATCTCCGCCTGTGTGACCCCGCTGGTCATTCTGGTGGTGATGCTGGCCTTCAACTGGCAGCTGGGACTCGCGGCGTTGGCCGCCGTACCGATCGTAGCGGCGATCCAGGTCCGGACCGGACGCTCGATGGCCGCCACGGACGCCGAGCGCCACGCGCGCGACCACGAAGCCACCGGGCGGGTCGTCGAGTACCTCCAGGCCCAGCCGGTGTTGCGCGCGGGCGGCCGGACCGCGGAACGCTTCCGGTTGCTCGACGACTCGTTGCGGGAGGTCCAACGCGCCTCCCGACGAACGGTGCTGGCGGCGCTGCCCGGCGTGGTCGGTCTGGCACTCGCGGTGCAGACGGTTTTCACCGTCGTGCTGGCGCTGGGCGCCCACCTCGCGCTCGGTGGGAGCACCGGTGCGGCGGAGGTCTTGGCGATCCTGGTCCTGGCCGCCCGCTGCGCTGACCCGCTGCTGTCACTGTCGGACATCGGCGGTCGGCTCCGCGGCGCACGGTACGAACTGGCGCGGCTCGAGGAGGTATTGCACACCGAGCCGCTACCGGAACCGGCCGAACCGCTCCAGCCGGAGCGCCACGACCTGGAGTTCGAATCCGTCACCTTCCGGCACGGCGACCGCACCGTGATCGCCGACACCTCGTTGTCCGTGCCGGAGGGACAGCGGCTCGCCGTCGTCGGACCGTCGGGCGCGGGCAAGAGCACGTTGCTGCACCTGCTTGCGCGGTTCTACGACGTGGACGCCGGCGCAGTGCGCGTGGGAGGTGTGGACGTGCGCGCGATCGACACGGAGGTGCTGATGGCGCAGTTCGCCATCGTCTTCCAGGACGTCCACCTCTTCGACGGCACGATCGAGGAGAACGTACGCCTCGGCCGCCCGGACGCCGACGAAGCCGAGGTGCGGGCGGCAGCCGGCGCGGCACGGCTGGACGAGGTGATCGAGCGGCTGCCCGGCGGCTGGGCGACGCATGTCGGCGAGGGCGGCACAAGGCTGTCGGGCGGCGAACGCCAGCGCGTCTCGATCGCGCGGGCGCTGCTGAAGGACGCGCCCGTCGTGCTGCTGGACGAGGTGACCTCGGCGCTCGACCCGGTGAACGAGGCAGCCGTCCACGAGGGCATCGAACGCCTCATGGCCGGCCGAACGGTGGTGATGGTCGCGCACCGGATGCGGACCGTCCGACGCGCCGACCGCGTCATCTTCGTGGCCGGCGGCCGGATCGTGGAGGAGGGCAGCCATGACGCGCTGCTGCGCCGTGGCGGCCGCTACGCCGCCTTCTGGAAAGCCTCCCTCGCACCGGCGGCGAGCGAATGACCCGTCATGAGGTCCGGCCCGTCGGCCTGTAGCGACATCTCCCGGCCCCGAGCTGCGCCTGCGCTTGCCCCCCGCCGAAGGGCTGAACCTCTCGCCGAACTCCCCTGGTACTCCTTCACCGGCGGGGGTGATCCCGGACCGTGCCCGGACGGACCGTG
Organism: Streptomyces sp. NPDC091682; assembly: GCF_044756625.1. NCBI lineage: Bacteria > Bacillati > Actinomycetota > Actinomycetes > Kitasatosporales > Streptomycetaceae > Streptomyces > Streptomyces sp. NPDC091682. The sequence goes on from NZ_JBIVTH010000011.1 coordinate 211,934, forward strand.
CCCGGACCCTCCTGGCGCCAGGAGCTCAACGCCTGCGGGTGGCGCGGCGCCCCGCTCACGGGGTGAGGGCCCGTTCGGGTTCGGGAGGTGGCAGTATGCCCGTTCATGGCAACGAGGGATGACAGCGATGAGGCGTACGTCGTTGGGTTGTGCGAGCGGATCCTCGGGGAGAACGCCCTGACGCAGCACAGGTTCGACTGGCTGCTCGGAGATCCCGGATCGGGCGGCCGACGCGTCCAACTACCAGTCGACGCCTACTGGCCGGGGCATCGGCTGGTGGTCGAGTACCGCGAACTGCAGCACGACCGGCCGATGCCCCACTTCGACAAACCGGACCGCCTCACCGTCAGCGGTGTCCACCGCGGCGAACAGCGCGCCCTGTACGACGCCCGGCGCGAGGAGCAGATCCCCGCGCACGGGCTGCGCCTGGTCCTCGTCCGCCCCGCCGACCTGGATGCGGACGGCCGCGGACGACTGCGCCGCAACGAAGCGGCCGACCTGGCGGCGCTGAAGGAGATCCTGGCCCGTGCCAGTGACGAGGACCGGGTCACCGGTACCTTCCGCGCCTGGCTACTGGCCGAGGGCTGGACACCCGTCGATCCCACCGACCGGTGGACCGACTTGGAAGCCGTACGCGGCCGGGATCGGCTGATCTGCGAAGCGAAGGGCCGCACCAGCGAGAAGGGCACCGACGCCGACACCGCCTACGGCCAACTGCTGCGCCGCATGACGAGCCCGGACCCGCACACGCGCTACGCCCTCGTCGTGCCGTCCTCCTCCCTCAAAGCCGCCGCACGCGTCCCGACCCACGTCCGACAGCTCCTGCGCATCGACGTGTACGAGGTGACGGACGACGACCGGGTGCTCCGGCTGACCGACTGATCGATGCCGGGCATCGCGTCGACTTCGGATTCACTGCTTGCGGCGGGGAGTTGCCGTCCGCGCCGCGGAAGTCGAGATCCGCCGGGGTACTTGCGATCGCACCCCGCCCGCCCTGCCCCGATGCGAGAATGCGGCTCTTGGCCGGAGAGTGCGTCGGCTCACAGCGGGGCACGAGCACCGACGGAGGGATTGCCATGGCGTTGCCCATGTGTCCACTGTGCAGCGACGACGAAGACGTCGTAGTGATCGGCACGTTCGGCGGCGGACGTCGACTCGTGAAGCACCGGTGCGGTTATGAATGGGAGCACAGGGAGCCCACCGTCCCGCGCAGGGACCCGCCCCGCTCCTTCCACGACCTCAAGGCCCGTTTTCCGAACGCAGAGGACGTCGATCGCGAGCAGTTGGAGCGCGCGGCCCTGCTGAAGGAGCAGTACCTCGCCGTCAAACCGGACCTCGACCCCGACGTGGCGGCCTACTGGTCGAAGTACCAGCAGGTCTTCTCCCCCGACGGGCTGTGGACCTGCGACCCCAGGACCCTCAAGGACTTCGCCAACTCCGAGGTAGGAGCCCACCCCGGCAACCAGGCCACCTTCAACTCCGCGTGGAACGACATGGGCGACACCGCGGCCGGGGACGCGACCCGCCAGACGATCGAGTACCTCCTACGCGGACCTTCCGACGTACCGCTCGAAGACCGGCTCGAGCACCTGCTGTCCGGCTCGAAGCCGTTCGCCATGACCGGCTTCAAGGAAGCCCTCCTCACGAGGGTCCTCTGCGTGACGAACCCCGACCGCTTCCTGACGATCCTGAAGTACACGACCCGGGCCGGCGGCAAGCGCGAGATCGCGCGGATGGTCTACGGCCTGGAACTGCCGTCCCCCGAATCGGTGAACCGGACCCGCGGCCGGCTCATCCTGTGGAGCAACGACCTGCTGCTCGACCTGGCCGGCGAGGGCTTCGCGAACCGACAGCACGCCGCCGCGTTCCTGTGGTGGGCGAAAGACCAGCCCGGAGGGCGACGGGCAGCCTGACCCGGGCCCCGCAGGTTCGCGGTTCCCGGTTCGCGGCCCGGCGGATCCGGCCTGCCGGAGGCCAGGTCCGCCGAGCGTCCGACGGATTGGCCGACCACTCGGCCGGGAGCCGGCACTCGGCCGGTTCCGGGTCGGCATACCCACACCCGTACCGACCGGACCAAATCCCACTGGAGCCTATCGCGCACGGCCCGATAGCAGACTTGGTGCCTCTTCAAACAATTCAAGGCGTACTTACCACTCATGATCGACCCGCCCTGCGCCGAGATGTGAGCAGTCTTCTTTCGTGTCAGCCTGGAAGTGACACGTTGCACCTTCACGGGGGTCTCTAAGCCGAGCAGATAAGCACTAGTTGCGACGCTGGAGGATCACGATGATGGACAGCAGGGATCAGAAAGAGCTTCAAACCACGCGGGCCTGGGCCGGCGTCCTAGTAGTTCTTATCGGCGATCTCGGTATAGCCCTATCCGCAATTCTGATTGCATTGCATCTCAAGATGGGCACCGAGTCGGTCGCCATCCTCACCAGCGCATTTACCGCAATAGCTTCGATAACCACTGCGTATTTTGGCATTCGGGCCGCCGCCAACACCGCGCAGAGCGCCGTGGCCGTAGCCTCCCGCGACGGCCAGGGCAGCAACAAGACACCAGGCAATCCGCCACTCACGAAGTGAATACATAGCCTTGCACCTGCGAGCCGCCAGAAAGGTAAGACCGGGGCACGACGCGGGTTCCAGGCGGACACACGTCTGCACGCCCTGGGGGCGAGGTTGAATGGCAGCCTCGTCGGCGTCACATACTTTCTCGTCCATCCCAACACGACGGGCCCAGACGTCTGCTTCCTGCAAGACGTTCACCGCACCAGAACTGCCCGGCCAAGGCGTTGCTCGTGCGCTGATCGTTGCGGTGTCTGAGTGGCCCCAGGCGCGCGCCTGCTGTCGTGCGTACGGGAAAACCCGGGAATCCAACAGTACGGCCCGGCATCCACACGACCAGCCAGCCGAGAATCCTCAACGTCGAGCACCTCCACGGGCCGGTAGCTGTCACGCCCGCAGGTACGAGTGCACCGCCTTCACCCCGTACAGGCCGATGGTCCGAGTCAGCCGCAGGGCGAGCGCGGTGAAGTACTTCTGGAACGCGTCGCATTTCCTGTACTAGGAGGTAGTGGTACCTCCCCCACGGCCCGTCGCCGACATGCTGCGAGGCGCAGGGTAACGCCACGCCCCTTGAGCACGTGGCCTTTCGCCTGCTCCCGCGTTTCGAACCGCCAGACCAGGCCGGCTTGCGTACCGTCTGCCCTCAGTACGCCCCACCTGCCGCGGGAGCGGGCGACAGTGGCTCCGCAGGAGTGGAAGTCGTCCGCCCAGTCAAAAGGGCCGGCAATCGCGGCAGCGCCGTCCCGGCCCGGGAAGGACAGACTGTGGCCGCTGCTGCGGACGGGTCCGCCCACGCCTCACGGCGCGATCCACCGGTGGCACGACTCCAGGATCCACGCGCGCACGTGTCGATCAGGCACCGGCCGTGAACGGGCCGAGGACCCCGCACCGATGCGGTGTGCTCCGCAGCGGCGGCGACGGACTGGCGCCGTTCCGCACGGCCGACGGGGAACCGTCCACCTCGACACCAACGGCGGGGAAGTCTGCCAGGCGCAGGTCGCGGCCGAGGACGGGGGGCATCAGCTCTGCTCCATAGCCGATTGCGTGAGCTCGCCGTCACTGGCTGGACCACGGCGCAACTGGCCGATTGCACCGTCCCTCCTCAGCTCCCGCGAAGTGCGACACGTCATCGGGATGTTGGCCGAATCCCGGCCGTTCGCAATGGATCGCCAGGATAATGAGCGAACCGACAGTTGAGCTCTGGGAGACCTTCAGTGGCAGTGGCAGGACAGAAGCGGCTGTTGCACGACGCGGTGGTGGTCGTCCCTGGCATCATGGGCAGTGAGCTGGTCGACACGGTGACCGGCAAGGTGCTCTGGGGTGCGCCCCACCTCTTCCGGTACACGGCTCGGATGCAGCTCGACCGGTTCAGGTCGTTGGCCCTGACCGACGACGAACGGGCTGGGCGTATCGGGCGGATCAGGCCGGGGGGACTACTCTCCGCCCATGAGTGGTTCCCCAACCTTGGCGGGATCGAGCCGTACAGCAAGATCGTCCGTGACCTCCGAGCCCATGCTGTCCATCCCCATGCGGTGGCGACCTTCGCCTACGACTGGCGACTTTCGGTTCGTCACAATGGCCTCAAACTCGCCGAGTTCGCCAACCGTCACCTCACGGCATGGCGTGCTCATCCCAAGCACGACCAGCACATGATGAGTTCAGGAGAAGAGCGGCCCGGTCAACTCCTCTTCGTCGCACACTCGATGGGCGGGCTGCTGGTCCGCGAGGTGTTCGCGACGCCGGGGGCGGCAGACGAGGTGGCCGGTGTACTCACTGCGGGCACTCCCTTCGCGGGCTCCGTGAAGGCGGCCGTCGTCCTCAGCACCGGCCGGAACGGCGCTCCGTGGCTTCCCCGCGAGGAACTGCGCGGGATCGGGCGGACCATGCCGGGGCTGTACGACCTCTTGCCCGGCTACCGGTGCCTGTGGGAGGGCGGCGATACCAGGCGTCTGACGGCCGCAGACATAGTGGCGATCGGCGGCGACCCGGACTTGGCGGCCGACACGCTGTCCTGGCAGCAGCAACTGGCAGGCGTTCAGCTTCGTGAACACAGTCTGGTGGTCGGCGTCCGACAGCCCACGCCCGCCAGCATGCACATCGATTCCGGAGAAGCGGTCGCTTCCGAGGAACTGCCGAGACGGAAGGAAGGAATGCCCTTGCAGCATCCGGACGGCAGCCCAATGCACCAGGTCCTGGGCGGCGACGGCACCGTTTGCACCGCCGCCGCACAGCACGGCGGGGCCCGCGAGATCCCCGTTGCACGCAAGCACGGAACGCTGATGTCCGGCAATCTGGTGCGCACCATGGCCGTGTCCGCGCTCAGTCGCATCCGCGGGATGGAGGAGCTCGGCGACATCCTCGGCGACGGCAAGTTCGGCCTCGATGCGCCCGAGGCCATCGGGGTCGGCGAGGAGTTCGCCATCCGGCTCGCAGGCACTTCGAACCCCGCCGCCGTGAACTGCACGGTGGAAGAGGTGACGGGATCGCGCGCCACTGTCCCCGCCGAGCTCCGCCGCGACCGCGAGAACGCGGACACCCTCTCCGCCACATGCATCCTGACCCAGCCCGGCCTCTACCGTATCGAAGTCTCTGGAGGCACCGAACCCGTCTCGCACTTCGTCATGGCCGCGGTGGCGGACGCCTGACCGATGCCCGGTACACAACCTGGCGTCGACAGCGGCGACGCGTACACCGCCGCAGTCGGCACGACGCTCAGCAGCGGCTACGGTGAGGATCACGTGGCGGAGATGCCGATCTTCGCCATCCGCGGGCGCGTCCGCGAGGAGACTGCTGCGCATCACTGCCTCGTTTGGTGGTGGGTTGCTGCTGACCGGGGTGGCCGGCGGCAGGCCCGGCCCGGGGGGACGGGCCGCGCCCGCCGCCCGGCTCAGCCCTCGCTCTTCGCGGCGGCGCGCGCCACGCGGCCGCGGACGGCGTACCAGCCGGCGACCAGCGCCGCGGCGATCAGTGGCACGCACAGCACGGTGGTGCGCGCCGCTCCTCCGTCGGCGTACATGAGGACCAGGACGGAGGCGAGGAAGGCCAGTGTCACGAGTTCGGTCCACGGGGACCCGGGCAGGCGGTAGGAGGGACGGGTCAGTTCGCCGTCACGGGTCTTCCGCCAGAAGAGGAGGTGGCAGAGCATGATCATGCCCCAGGTGGCGAGGATGCCGATGGCGGCCAGGTTGAGCACGATCTCGAACGCGTCCGCCGGAACGACGAAGTTGAGCCCGACGCCGAGGACGCACATGCCGCTGGTGAGCAGGATGCCGCCGTAGGGCACCTGGGTGCGGCTCAGCCGGGCGGTGAACCGCGGGGCGGAACCGTTGACGGCCATCGAGCGCAGGATGCGGCCGGTGGAGTAGAGGCCGGAGTTGAGCGAGGACATGGCCGCGGTGAGAACGACCAGATTCATCACGTCGCCGGCCGCCGGGATGCCGATGTGGGAGAGCACGGTCACGAACGGGCTCTGGCCGGCGCTGTAGCTGTTCCACGGCATCAGCATCGACAGCAGGACGACCGAGCCGACGTAGAAGAGGCCGACGCGCCACATGATCGAGTTGATCGCCTTCGGCATGATCTCCTCGGGATTCTCGGTCTCACCGGCCGCGACTCCGACCAGCTCGACGGAGGCGTAGGCGAAGACGACGCCCTGGATGATCAGCAACATGGGCAGCAGGCCGTTGGGGAAGATCCCGCCGTTGTCGGTGATCAGGGACGGACCGGGCACGGCGTCGTCGATGGGGTGCCGGGTCACGAGGAAGAAGATCCCGATGGCCATGAAGACGACCAGCGCGCCGACCTTGACGATGGCGAACCAGAACTCCAGTTCGCCGAAAATCCGCACCGAGATGAGGTTCACGGTGAGGACCACGGCCAGGGCTATGAGCGCGATCACCCACTGCGGGACGTCGGAGAACAGGCGCCAGTAATGGGTGTAGGTGGCGACGGCGGTGATGTCGGCGATGCCGGTGGTCGCCCAGTTGAGGAAGTACATCCAGCCCGCGGTGTACGCGCCCTTCTCCCCGAGGAACTCCCGGGCGTACGAGACGAAGGCGCCGGAGGACGGCCGGTACATGACGAGCTCGCCGAGCGCGCGTACGACGAGGAACGCGAAGATCCCGCAGACGGCGTAGGCGACGAACAGTGAGGGGCCGGCGTCGGCGAGGCGTCCGCCCGCGCCGAGGAAGAGCCCGGTGCCGATCGCACCCCCGATGGCGATCATGTTGACGTGCCGGGGTGTCAAGGACTTGCTGTAGCCGGTGTCCCCGGCGTCCACGTGACGGGTCGTGGGGCGCTTCTCGTCTTTGAGGAACTGCTCGCTCACGCCTCGGGTCTGCCTTCCGTGGAGGTGGCCGCGCGCTGGGGGCGCACGATTTCTGTGAGGGTCGTCTCGACCCTCAGGAGGTGGTGGGACATGGCCTCCACCGCGTCGTGCTCGGAACCGTCGGCCAGCGCCTCGAGGATCGCCCGGTGCTCGCAGTTGGACTGCTCGCGCCGGCCGCCCAGTTCGTTGAGGAAGGTCGACTGACGCGCCAGTGCGTCGCGGATCTCCTCGATGACGCGGCGGAAGACGGGGTTGCGGGATGCCTCGGCCACCGCCAGGTGGAAGACGGTGTCCATCGCCACCCACGCGGTGGTGTCGGTCTCCTGCTCCATCCGGTCGAGCAGATGGCCCAGATGGTCCAGGTCCTCCGGGGTGCGGCGCAGCGCGGCGTACCCGGCGACCGGGATCTCGACGTGCCGGCGCACCTCCAGCAGGTCGCTGGCGACGTAGTCGCCGAAGGTGGGGTCCTCGACCGTGTTCGCCAGGACGAACGTGCCCTTTCCGCTCTTGGAGGCGGTCAGGCCGATGGCTTGGAGGGCTCGGAGCGCCTCCCGCAGCACGGGCCGGCTGACCTCCAGGGTCCGGCACAACTCGGCTTCGGAGGGGAGCTTGTCGCCCACGACGTACTCACCGCGCTCGATGGCGCTGCGCAGGTGGCCGAAGACCGCTTCCATCGCGCTGACGCGCCGCGGGGCCTGACCACCTGTCTGGCTGTCTGACAGGTTCACGGTGTGATCCTGGTGGGTGCGCCGGAGGGTGTCAAGACACCTGTGTCGGGAAAGTCCGGCCCGGCGAGTTTCGTACCGTGCGCACTTTCCGTCCTGCCACCGAAGCCGCCCGATCGGTGTCTGCGGCGGAAGCGGCGGCATCCACCAGGGCGTGCACCACCGGCGTGTCGACACCCATCTCCGGATGCCACTGGACGCCCACGGCGAAGCGGTGCCGGGTGCTCTCGATCGCCTCGACGGTGCCGTCCGCCGCACGGGCTGCCACGATGAACCCGGAACCGAGGCGATCCACGGCCTGATGATGGTGCGTGGCGACCTCGCGGGTCCCCGGCAGGAGGGCGCCGATCCGGGTCCCCGGCGCGGTGGTGACGGTGTGGGCACAGAAGTGGCCCCGGTAGGGGTTGTGGCCGTGATGGCCCACCCTGTCGGGCAGGTGCTGGATGAGGGTGCCTCCGGCGTGTACGTTCATCAGCTGCATACCCCGGCACACTCCGAGCACGGGTATGTCGCGGGCGAGACCGGCGGCCAGTACAGCCTGCTCCCACCGGTCGCGCTCGCGGACCGGCGGCCCCGTGCGCGGGTGGGGCCGGGCGCCGTACAGGGCGGGATCCACGTCCTCGCCTCCCGTCAGGACGATCGCGTCCAGACGTGCGACCACATCGGCCGCTGCCGACGGGGCGTCCGGCGGCAGCAGGACGGCCCGGCCGCCCGCGGCCTGGAGACAGCCGGCGTAGGCCGCAGGCAGCACTGCGGCGGGCAGGTCCCACTCGCCCCACCGGGCGTCGGCCAGGTAGGTGGTGAGTCCGATGAGTGGTGGCTGGGGCATACCACTTCCTTTCAGGGCGTGAGGGGTGATCGTCTACGGCCGGGTGCACACCCGCCCCGCCGGACGTCCCCGGCCACGGCGGGCTGCGGCAGAAAAGGCGGACGGGGCACTGGCGGAGGGCGCCCCGGCGACAAGGTGGAGGGGCGGTCACGATCCGGGAGCGCGGGCTTGCGTTTTTCTTGCCGCGAGCAAGAATCCTGCTGGCGTTCATCCGCAATCACAAGAAAACACATCTTCGCGACAGATAAGTGAGCCTTAACTCCGTGCACGGACTCGACCCCCGCCTGCTCGCCACCCTCGAAGCCGTCGTGCGGCACGGCTCCTTCAACGCCGCCGCACGCGAGCTCGGCTACAGCGCGCCCGCGGTCTCCCAGCAGATCGCCGAACTCGAACGCCGCGCGGGCCTGAGAGTGCTGGAGCGCCGGCCCGTGCGCGCCACACCGGCCGGCGAAGTCCTTCTCGACGCCGAGCAGGGCGTCCGCAATGCGTTGGCGACGGCATCGGTGGAACTCGACGCCATGCGCGCGGGTACGGCCGGACGGATCCGCCTCGGCGCCTTCGCCTCGACCGCCACCAGCATCGTTCCGCAAGCGCTGGCCCAACTCCACGCGGCCTACCCCCACCTGCAGGTCAGCCTCAGCCAACTGGAACCCGAGGCCTGCTACAACCGGCTCAAGCGGGGGGACATGGACCTGGCCCTCAGCTACGACTACGACTTCATCCCCGTCCCGCCACCCCGCATGCTGCGCCGGACGCTGGTCGCACGGGATCCGGTGGTGGCCGTGGTCCCGGCACACCACCGCCTGGCCGAAAGGGAGGTCATCGACCTGGCCAGCCTCGCGTCCGAGACCTGGATCGCGGCTCCGGAGGCCGCACTGCGCCTGGAACTGCTTTCCCAGATGGCCAAGACGCCTGGCTTCCAGGCCCGCCTGCAATACGAGGGGGACGACTTCAACACCGTGCTCGGCTTCGTGGCCGCAGGCCTGTGCGTGGCCGTCATGCCGCAACTCGCCCTGCCCCGCGCCAACACCCAGGTCGTGGCCCGCCCCCTGGCCGAGCCGCAGTTGACGCGCTTCATCTACGCCGTCCGCATCGACACCCGGCACGCCCCGCGCGCCGTCCTGGACCTGGAGCAGATGCTCGCCGCGCAAGCGCTGGCCGCGCTCGCATGAGGCTGCGGCGGGCGGCTACCGGAGGCGAACGGAGCGTGAACCCACGTGAAATGCGCCAAGTTGACGGCGGCCGCACGCGCGTAGACCGGGTGGTGACGCCAGGTCTCCCGGCTTGTCCGACTACCGGACGCGGTGGCTGAAAGTTAAACTATTGTGTGACAGGCGCCCTACGTTTGCGGTGGTTGACGTTCCAGCGAGAGGAAACCCCTCATGACCGCCGCCGACAGTGCGCCGCGAACGGCCCGCGTCCTCACCGGCTACCGCCCCGAGGACGGCTTTATGGCCGTGGAGCTGGACCCGCCTCCGGGCGAGTACGTATGGCACGACGAGCATGCCGAGCAGCAGGAGCAGCGCTACGGCCCGGGGGCGGGCTACCACCAGTGGCTGGCAGTGGACGCACGCGACGGCGCCGTATGGTTCGGCGACATCGACTGGCGGGCCCCGTCCGAAGACCTCGGCAGCCAGCTCCCCGGCCTCCCCCGCAGGGCACTCGGCGACGGGGCCGTCCCGGCCTCCGGAAGCATGGTGCAGCTGCTCGGCCACCTGACCCATGACGAACAGCGCGGCTGCTCCTGGCGCTTCTTCACCGCTGAGGAACTGCACGCGCTCGCCCTGCGCATACTCCCCGCCGTGCAGCGACTCGTGGACTCCATCCACCGCATCGGACCGGACGACGAACTGGAGTGGTCGGCCGAGGCCGCCACCGCCTGGGACGACATCGAGCAGGCCGCGACCCACACCTTCGATCCCTCCGGCGATCTCCGCTGGCCCAGGCTGCGCACGACACCGATCCCTGCCTGGCGTGTCGAGGTCGGCGCGTTCCTCGCCATGAACCCCGGTCTGTGCGATCCCTCCTGGGGCCTGGCCACGGACGCGGAACTCGATGCCTACGCCGACTACAGTCCCGAGAGCGGCTATGGCGGTGTACCGGGGCGGATGTGCCGCGCCGCCGACCGGCAGATCGAGGACGGTTTCACTTTCTACGGCCACCGTGCCGCCCTGTACGCCTATCGCGCGCAGGCGTGCGGCGACCGTGTTCCGACAGACGCCCGCGTCTGGCTGGAGACGACAGAGGCGGGTCGGGGCACCTGGGAGGCGGCCAAGCCCCCCGGGGCCACCCTCGCCGACGTCCCCGACTGCGTGCTGGCGGCCTTGGCCGAAGGGTTCCAGAACTCCGCGCACGAGGAGGGTCTGGTCCTGACGGGCCTGGACGCCCATCTGCGCCGGTTGCGCGCCGAGGAACGCTCCGCCGTCGACCAGCAGCTCGTCCGCGAAGCCGAGGAAGTCGAACGCCTCGAGAACATGCTCAAGGACTTCCGCGCGGCACGGAACCGCACCGTGACACGGATCCTGGCCTGGTCCGATGGGCGCAGCGACGGGGAAATCGCCCGCCTGGCGTCCATGCCCGACGACTACGTCAGCGACTGGCGGGCCCGCCTGACCGACGAACAGACGGCGGCCACACCCGCAACCCGTCGAGCGCCACGGCCGTCCGTAGACCGAGGCGACGGCCCGGGGCCTTGAGCTGGTGACGCCGGCCCGCTGCGAGTACCGCTGCGCGGGGTAGGCGGAGCCGGACCTGGCCGCTGTACCGGCGAGACGACCGGAGACGGTGATCGTCGACGGCCTCGGGACCAAACGCACCTGGCCTGCTGCGCCCCGAGCTCCGGACTCCGGCCGCTGCGATCCGAAGCCGCCATCCTTAGCCGGTGCCTACGACCGGACATCGTGAACCCTTGCGCAGGGCAGCGAGCGCTAACAAGGGAAAGGCACTGGTCGCGGCGGCCTCGGGAGCTCGGTGGTCGCCTGTGGTCGCACCCTGGAAGCGTCCGAGTCGGCAACCGCCGAGGCGGAGCCGAGTTCGTGCCCGGCCTCGCGCTGGGCGGCCGACAGAAACGGCATCACGGCCAGGGACAGAGCGGCGAGCACGATGCCGGGGATGGACCGCTCGGTCTCTCCGGTGCCGAGAGCGGCAGGACGGCGTCGACGACGACGTACGTGGCGAGCGCGAAGAACGAGAAGGCGATGATCCGTAGGATGGTCTTCTCCCGTGCCTCGCGGACAGCATGGTCGCGGCCGGAGAACTGCCAGGCGACCGCGGCGGCCGAGGAGACCTCGATGACCGAGTCCAGGCCGAAACCGATCATCGCAGTGGAGGGGGCGATAGCCCCAGCGGTGATGGCGACGATCGCCTCGACAACGTTGTAGGTGATGGTGGCCGCGACCAGCAGCCGTATCCGCTTCGCGAGGGCGTCACGGCGGGCCGGGGCCGGGCCGATGGATATCTCCGCAGCCATCTCAACAGCAACCCTTCTCCTCGGCGTCCACTCACGCACGGTCGGCCTCGACGGCGACCACGGCGGTGCGCAAGTCGTCCAGGGCGTGGCCAAGGCGCTCTTCGGCGAGTTCGTAGCGGGTGCGGCGGCCGACCGGGACCGTGACGACAAGACCGCAGTCGCGCAGGCAGGCCAGGTGGTTCGACAGCCGGGTCCGGGAGATGCCCAGCGCGTCGGCCAGCTCGGCGGGATGGGCCGGAGCCTGACACAGGGCGAGCAGGATGCGGCAGCGGATCGGGTCGGCGAGGGCGCGGCCGAACCGCGCCAGCACCTCGATGTCGGAGGCGATTGTCAGCACCTACGGGACGGTCCGCTTCGAGATCCCGATTCCCGTCGTGCCCGCCGCCGGCCGATTCGGCAGCTAGCCACTTCTCCTGCGGGGCCGCCCGAGTACGTCGTCACCCATGCGCGGCACGTGCCCGTACGGCGTGCTGCTGACCACGCTGGCGCTGCTCGTATCGCCCCCCCCAAGATCCGGACCATTCGCGGGCCAGGAGGCGGGAACTTGGCCCAGCGTCCGCCATTATGGCTGGTCAGCCTGGTGCGGCGTCTGTACCGCCAGCAGACGAAGAATCTCCTGGGCGTCTGCGAAGGTAAGTCAAGGCGCTGCCCTTGGCGCACCGACAAGGGAAACTCGCTGGTCGCGGCCTCTCTGACGGGCGTGGTGGTCGCGTGTGGTCGCACGCTGAGGGTGTCAGGCCTTCCCTCGCCTCCTGGAGGCGATCTCCATGCGTACCAGCGTTGGCCGCGGCCGGATCTACCGCCGCTGCGGCTGCAGAGACCCCCAGCACCACCAGCTCGGCACCCACTGCCCCCACCTGCGCACCGACAGCCACCACGGCACCTGGAACTTCGCCGTCGACGTCCCCACCCCCGACCACCACCGCACCACCGTCCGACGCGGAGGATTCCTCACCCAGGACGCCGCCGAGCAGGCCCTGGGCCGGTTCCTCGAGGGCGAGGCCGGCGGATACAACGCCGACCCCAGCCAGACCGTCGCCGCCTACCTGAACGCCTGGCTGGAGGCGAAGGCCCTGGTGCTGAAGCCGACCACGATGGCCCGCTACCGCGACTACGTCCGCAACGACCTCATCCCGGCCTTCGGCACGCTGAAACTCGACCAGCTGGCCCACCGGCACATCTCCGCCTTCGTCACCTGCCAGCTCGCCGCCGGACGCGGCCGCACCACCCTCTACCGTTGCCTGGCCACCCTCTCCAGCGCCCTCGGCGACGCCGTCCGCCAACACCGCCTCCCCCACAACCCCGCTTCTCCCCCGGTCCTGCGCCGACCGCCGGCACCGGAGCGGAAGATCTGGACGGCGGAGGAAGCCGCACGGTTCCTCACCTACTGCCACCAGGCCGACGCCGAGATGGCCGACCTGTTCGAGTTCCTGATCGGCACCGGCATGCGCAAGGGCGAAGCCCTCGGGCTCCACTGGGACGACGTCCACTTGGGCGAGGGCGTCCTCTACGTGCGCTGCACCCTCTCCGCCATCGACAACAACCACCTCGTGATCACGGCACCGAAGACCCGGTCGAGCCGCGGCTGGGTCGCGATTTCACCGCGCGTCGCCACCGCTCTCCGGCACCACGCACGAACAACCCCACGGACACGAGGCGACCCTGACGATCCGTTCGCGGGGCTCGTCTTCTGCCGATCCGACGGGCGACCGCTCGGACCGCACCAGGTCCTCGACCGGCTCCACCAGCTGTCCGAAGAAGCGGGCGTCCCGCGCATCACGGTCCACGACCTGCGCCACCTGGCGGCCACGATCACGATCTCCGCCGGCGTACCGCTGACCGTGGTGTCCAAGACGCTGCGCCACTCCACCCTGTCGACCACGGCGAACATCTACAGCCACCTCACCCGGCAGGCAGCCCGAGAAGCCGTCGAGACCATCGACCGCACCCTCACCGGAGCCCAGGACACCGGCACCGAAACCCGCCGCCCGGCGTGGCTGCGACCACCACGCGACCACCTGCAGCAGCTCCGCGAAACCCTCCGTGGACTCCGCTCCCCCGCTCCCCCGCGCCGCCGGCCTTCAGCGCCACGGCCAACCGGCCACAGGCTGGACGTGCGACCACATTGCGACCACCATGGCGCCGGACGCACGAAAGGCCGTCCTCCCATGGATGAGAGAACGGCCTCCGACCTGCGTAAAGCACAGTCGGGACGACAGGATTTGAACCTGCGACCCCTTGACCCCCAGTCAAGTGCGCTACCAAGCTGCGCCACGTCCCGTTGTGCCTGCGACCTGGGGTTTCCCCTTGCTCGGCGGCACATGCAGAACATTACCCCACGGCGAGGGGTGTGCATGCACGGGTAATCGGTGAGGGGGGAGGATGGGGTGATGAACGCACGGGATCGGGACGTCGACGGGCGGGCGCGCAGTGCGCGGCCCAGGGATGGGCTGGGGCGGCCGCTCGCCTACGGGGTGCCCGGGGTGGAACGGCAACCCGAAGGGGTGGTGCGCTCCGCCGAGCAGACCGTGCGGGAGGCGCAGCGGCTGTTGGACGCCGGGATGCCGTTCCATGCGCACGAGGTGTTCGAGGACGCCTGGAAGTCGGGTCCCGAGGCCGCGGCCCCGCTGTGGCGGGGGCTCGCGCAGCTCGCCGTCGGGTTGACGCACGCCGCGCGCGGCAACGCGGTGGGCGGGGCCCGGCTGCTGCGGCGCGGGGCCGCCGCGGTCGAGGGGCTCGACGGGGGGCCGTACGGGGTCGACGTGCCGGGCCTGGTCCGGTGGGCCGGGGAGCTGGCCGGCCGGGTGGCGGACGGTGGCCCGGCCGTCGATGCCGCGCGCGAGGCACCGAGGCTCGCCCCGAGCTAGTGCTGTGGCCGGATCGCCTCACCGACCTGATGAAGCGGGCGGCGAAGCGGATCGCGGTGGTCAGCGCGCCGCGGGACCGTCCGAGCGGCGCGGAGCGACTTTGGTCTCGGCGTGCGATGCCTACGGACGATGGCCCGGGACCCGCCCTCCGCAGAGGCTGGGCGCATGACCTCACCACCGATCGGCCGCCGGACCCTGCTGGCCGGTGTCGCGGCCGCAGCCACCCTCTGCGCCACCGCCGCCGGCACCGGCACCGCACGTGCCCGGACACCCGCATCGCTCACCCACAAGGGAGTCAACTTCGACACCGACCGTGACGTCTGGCGGACGGAGTACGTGCGCCGGGAGATCGCGGCCGTCAAGGAGCAGTTGCACGGCACGCCGTTCTGCTGCTCGGCCACCGGCTCGACCGGCTGACCGAGGCCGCGTCGATCGCCGCCGCGCACGGCCTGTTCGTCTGGTTCGAGCCGCGGCAGTTCGACCAGGACGCCGAGCAGACCCTCGCCTTCCTCGGCTCGGTGGCACGCGCCGCAGAGTCGCTGCGCACCCGGTATCCCTGCGTGGGCCTCTCGGTCGGCACGGAACTGACCATCTTCATGTCCGGCCTGGTGCCGGGAAAGGACTACGCGGAGCGCGGCCGGGCGCTGGGGCGCCCGGAGTCGGCCGGCTACCAGCAGCGGCTGAACGCCTTCCTGGGCCGGGCGGTCGGGACCGTCCGGCCGCTGTTCCACGGGCCGGTCACCTACAGTTCCGGCGACTGGGAACAGGTCGACTGGCACGGCTTCGACGTCGTCGGCGCCAACCTGTACCGCAACGGCGACAACAGGACCAGCTATACCCGGGCCCTGCCCGCGCTGCACCGGCACGGCAAACCGGTCGTCATCACCGAGTTCGGCTGCTGCACCTTCACGGGGGCCGGGGAACTGGGCGGTTCGGGCTTCACCGCGGTGGACTGGGAGCGGGAACCCCCCGTCGTCAAGGACGGCTACGTGCGCGACGAGCGCGAGCAGGCCGCCGAGGTCGGGGCGCTGCTGGACCTCTACGCGGCCGAGCGCGTGTACGGGGCGTTCGTCTACAACTTCATCGCGCCCGATTCCCCGTACTCGCCGCAGCGCTGCCACGACCTGGACATCGCCAGCTTCGCGCTCGTCAGGACGTATCCGTCCGGAACCCGGCGCGGCTACGCGGAAACCGGGCAGTGGGCACCCAAGCAGTCCTTCCGCGCGGTGGCCGACCGGTTCCGCTGCCGCACCCCCTAGGCGGCGGGCTGGAGGAGGTCCCAGCGGTTGCCGTACAGGTCTTCGAAGACGGCGACGGAGCCGTACGGCTCGTGGCGCGGCTCCTCCAGGAAGCGGACGCCTTCGGCGCTCATCCGGGCGTGGTCGCGGGCGAAGTCGTCGGTGTACAGGAAGTGGCCGACGCGACCGCCCGTCTGGTCCCCGACGCGCGAGCGCTGGGCCTCGTCCTTGGCGCGGGCCAGGAGGAGCGCGGATTCGGTGGCGCCGGGCGGGCGGACCACGACCCAGCGGGAGCCGTCCGAGCGGGCGGTGTCCTCGGCGAGGTCGAAGCCGAGGGCGCGGGTGTAGAAGTCGATGGCCTCGTCGTAGTCGTTGACGAGGAGGGCCGTGAGGGCGATGTGCGAGGGCATGCCCTCATTGTGTGCCCACGAGGACCACTTCCAGGGTGCGGGGTCCGTGGACGCCCTCCACCCGGTCGAGTTCGATGTCGCTGGTGGCGGAGGGGCCGGAGATCCACGTCAGCGGGCGGGCCGGGTCGAGGAGCGGCAGCGCCTGCGGGACGGAGTCCACCACCTGGTCCGGTACCCGGATCACGCAGATGTGGTGGTCCGGGATCAGGGTGATGCGGCGCCGTCCCTGGCCGGGGCCGCCGTCGAGGACGATCGTGCCGGTCTCGGCGACGGCCAGGGCGCAGCCGGTGACCACGCTGTCGACCCGGTCCAGTTCGTACGGGGTGGAGGCCGCCCGGTCGGGTACGCGGGTGGGGCCCCCGGACGGGAGCCAGTGCGGGGGCAGGCCGGGCGGGACGAGCACCGACTGCGCGCCCCGCGCGTCCAGGAGCCGCGTCAGCAGCGCGGGCAGCGCCTCCTCGTCCGTGCGGTGGACCACGGCCCGGTACTCGGTGAGGTGGGCGGCGAGCAGGTCCACCCGCTCCGCCGGGGTCCGGGTGCCGTGGACGGGGAGGTAGTCGCGGGGGATCGCCACTTCGGGCGCGTCGTCGCGCAGCGCCCGGCGGATCCGGCCGAGGATGCGGTCCTTGCTGCTCATCGCGGGTCGCTCCGTTCCCGGTCCCACCAGTCGCGGAAGGATTGCGCCGCTATGGTCGGCAGTTCGCGGCTGTCGGTCCAGGCCCGCCCGGCTCCGGGGAGCCGGCGGGGGGCCAGCCGTCGGGCCCTGGCCAGCAGGCGCTCCCCCGCGCGCAGGGCCCCCGGGCGGTCCAGGAGCAGCCGGGCGGCACGCATGGCAGCCCGTTCGGCGGTGTGGCCGTCGGCGGGGCGGAGCGTGACGCGGACGCCGGAGCGGGTCGCCGGGCCGCCCTGGGCGACCCGTTCGCGGAGGTGGAGCAGGACCTCGGGGATGTCGATGGCGACCGGACAGACCTCGTAGCAGGCTCCGCACAGGGTGGACGCGTAGGGCAGCGAGGCATCGATCGTGCTGCCGGTGCCACGGAGTTGGGGGCTGAGGATCGCGCCGATGGGGCCCGGGTAGACGGAGCCGTAGGCGTGGCCGCCGGCTCGCTCGTAGACCGGGCAGACGTTGAGGCAGGCGGAGCAGCGGATGCAGCGCAGGGCCTGGCGGCCGATCTCGTCGGCGAGAGTGTCGGTGCGGCCGTTGTCGAGGAGGACGAGGTGGAAGGCGGTGGGCCCGTCGCCTTCCGCCCCTCTTGAAGGGCCCAGACCGGTCCACATCGTCGTGTACGGGTTCATCCGCTCGGCGGTCGAGGAGCGCGGCAGCGTCTGGAGGAAGATCTCCAGGTCGCGGAAGGTCGGGACGACCTTCTCGATGCCGACGACGGAGATCAGGGTCTCGGGCAGGGTCAGGCACATCCGGCCGTTCCCCTCGGACTCCAGGACGACCATCGTGCCGGTCTCGGCGACCATGAAGTTGGCCCCGGACACGGCGACCTTGGCGCGCAGGAACTTCTCGCGCAGGTGCAGTCGGGCGGCCTCGGCGAGTTCCCGCGGGTCGTCGCCGAGCGGTTCGGGCGCCGGCCGGCCCCAGTGGGCCATCTCGGTGCGGAAGACGTCGCGGATCTCGGCCCGGTTGCGGTGGATGGCCGGGACCAGGATGTGGGAGGGGCGGTCGTGGCCGAGCTGGACGATGAGTTCGGCGAGGTCGGTCTCGTACGCGGCGATCCCGGCGGCCTCCAGGGCCTCGTTCAGCCCGATCTCCTGGGTGGCCATCGACTTGACCTTGACGACCTCGCGCTCGCCGGTCGCGCGGACCAGTTCCGTGACGATCCGGTTGGCCTCGTCCGCGTCGGCGGCCCAGTGGACGGTGCCGCCGGCCGCCGTGACCGCTTCCTCGAGCTGCAGCAGGTAGCGGTCGAGATGGCGGAGGGTGTGGTCCTTGACGGCCTTGCCCGCGGCGCGCAGCCGGTCCCAGTCGGCGAGTTCGGCGACGGCCCCCGCCCGTTTGTCGCGGATGGTGTGCGTGGCGTGCCGGAGGTTGGCGCGCAGCACCTCGTCCCGTACGGCCTCCCGCGCGGCGGCGGGGAAGGCAGGGAAGTCGGGGAAGGCGGGCATGCCCAGGTAGGTGCCGGTCACGACAGCGGTTCCTCCTCGGTCGAGGCCAGGATCTCGGCGAGGTGCAGGGTCCGTAGCGGGCTGTCCGCGCGGCGCAGCAGGCCGCCCAGGTGGGCGAGGCAGGAGTTGTCGGCGCCGCACAGCACCTGGGCGCCGGTGCCGGCCGCTGCCGTGATCTTGTCGGTGCCCATGGCGGTCGAGACGTCCGGGTTCTTGACGGCGAAGGTGCCGCCGAAGCCGCAGCACTCCTCGGCGCCCGGCAGCTCGACCAGGTCCAGGCCCTTGACCGCGGCCAGCAGCCGCCGCGGCCGGTCCCCGAGCCCCAGGCCGCGCAGGCCGTGACAGGAGGGGTGGTAGGTGACGGTGTGCGGGAAGTGGGCGCCGACGTCGGTCACCCCGAGCACGTCGACCAGGAACTCGGTCAGCTCGTACACGCGCGGCGCGAGCGCGGCGGCCGCCTCGGCGAGCTCGCTGCCGCGCCCCTCGGCCGCCGCCTTCCGGCCGATGCGCGGGTAGTGCTGGCGGATCATCGCGGCGCAGGATCCGGAGGGGGTGACCACGTACTCGTGTCCCGCGAAGGCCCGCGCGGTACGCCGCACGAGTGGTTCGGTCTCGTAGCGGTATCCGGTGTTGTACTGCGGCTGCCCGCAGCAGCTCTGGGCCGCCGGGAAGTCCACGCCGACCCCGAGGCGCTCCAGGAGGCGTACGACGGCGATGCCGGTCCGCGGGTAGAGCGCGTCGTTGACGCAGGTGACGAACAGGGCTGCTCGCATGATGGGCACAATAGCCGGGTGAAGAAGTTCTCAGTGATCGGCATAGGCGCGGGCGACCCGGACCATCTGACCCTCCAGGCGGTCAGGGCGATCGGCGCGACGGACGCATTCCTCATCCTGGAGAAGGGCGAGGAGAAGGCGGATCTGACCGGGCTGCGGCGCGCGATGCTCGATGCGCACGCCCGCCCGGGCCACCGGCTGGTGGAGGGCCGCGACCCGGACCGGGACCGGACGCCCGCCGACTACGCCCCGACGGTGGACGGCTGGCGCAGCGCGCGGGCCGAGCTCTTCGAGCGCTTCATCGCCGAGGACCTGGCGGACGGCGAGAGGGGGGCGTTCCTGGTCTGGGGCGATCCCTCCCTCTACGACTCCACGCTCGCGATCCTCGACGAGGTGCTGGAGCGCGGCCGGGTGGCCTTCGAGCACGAGGTCGTACCCGGCATCAGCAGCATCTCCGCGTTGCTGGCACGGCACCGGACCAACCTGAACCGGGTCGGGCGCCCGGTCCAGATCACCACCGGCCGCCGGCTGGCCGAGGGCTGGCCGCAGGACGTGGACGACGTGGTGGTGATGCTGGACGCGCGGCACGCCTTCACCGCCCATCTGGACCAGGACCTCTTCATCTATTGGGGAGCCTACGTGGGCACCCCGGACGAGATCCTCGTCTCGGGCAAGCTCGCGGAGGTCGCCGGGCGGATCGAGGAGCTGCGCACCGAGGCCCGCGCCCGCAAGGGCTGGATCATGGACACGTACCTGCTCAGGCGCGGCTGAGATAGGACGGGAGGGCGGCGGCGAGGCGTTCGTACTCCTCGGGCCGGTTGTAGATCTGGCCGCAGACGCGGATGCCGCCGCCGCCCGGCCAGGGCCAGATCAGCACCCGGATGCCCTGCTCGGCCGCGATCCGCTCGCGCAGCTCGCGGGCCCGGTCGGGGGTGTCGGCGACCCCGGGCGGCAGGCGCAGGGTGCGCATGGCGAGGGCTTCGCCGTGCGGGAGCGGGGTGAGACCGGGGAGCTCGGCGAGCAGGGCCGCTCCGTGGGCGGCCAGCGCGCTGTTGTGGGCCCGGACCTTGGCCGCGTCGAGCCGTTCGAGCAGGTCCAGCCCCTCGGGGGCGGCGAGCCAGCCGGTGTAGTCGGCGGTGGCGCGGTTCTCGACGGAACGCGGGAATCCGTGCTGGTCCTCCCATGACGGTACGAGGGCCCTGATCCGGTGGCGGTGTTGCGGGGCGACGGCCAGGACCGCGCTGCCGGAGGGCGCGTAGCCCCATTTGTGGAGGTTGCCGAACCAGAAGTCGGCGCCGCCCGCGAGGGGGTCGGCGAGCATGCCCAGGGCGTGGGCGCCGTCGACGACGGTGGTGACCCCGCGTTCGCGCAGGTCTGCGAGGAGTCGGGGGGAGGCGATGATCCGGGCGGTGGGCGAGCTGACGTGGTCGAGCACGGCCACCCTCGTACGGGGTGTCAGCGCGGCCAGTACGGCCTCGCGCACGGCGTCTTCGTCGGGCAGGTGGGGGTCGATGGCCACGGTCGTGACGGGGGCGCGGCGGGCGGCGGCCGCGACGACGGTGCCGTAGCCGTGGTCGGTGACCAGGATCTCGTCGCCGTCGGCGAGCGGGACGGCGTCCAGGGCGAGGTTGGCGCCCTCGGTGGCGTTGGCGATGAAGGCGATGCCGTCGGGGTCGGCGCCGAGGTGTGCGGCGATCCGGGTACGGGCCGCGGCGAGGCGGTCCGGGACGGCGATGAAGAAGGCGTCGGGGTCGGCGTGCACCTCGGCGCGGAGCGCGGCCTGGGCCTCCTGGACGGGGACGGGCACCGCGCCGAAGGAGCCGTGGTTCAGGTGGGCGACCCGGGGGTCGAGACGGAACAGGGCGGGCCCGCCGGGGAACTCCTGGGCGGACCCGGCGGGACGTATCGGCTCGGTCACTGCTCCTCCGGGGATGCGGCGCGGCTGTCCCCCGGATCATCCCCCGCCGCCGCCGGCTCCGGTAGACCGCCGTCGTACGGCGCGTCGGGGTGGGCGCCGCGAAGGCGCGGCTCGCCGGACCGGGTAGAGCAGGGTGCTGCGCACCGGCGTGCGCGGACTGCGCGGTTCGATCATCACGGGCCGACCGCAGGGGGGCGGGTCGGATCGGCACCACCTGCTGCCGGGTGTGGCAGGAGAACCGATCGCCAACACGCCTCCTAGGAGTCCCGGCCGCTGGTGGCCGCGTAGTACTGGAGGTCCTGCACCTCCACCTTGTGGTCCACCCGGTACGGCAGGTCGACCTTCACGCCGGCCTTCCCGTCCCGGACGACCTGCGCCGAGCTGGTGCCCGCCCTCAGCGGCAGCAGTTGCGAGTGGATCCCGGCGGGGGCCTCGTAACTGCCGTCCGCGGTGCCGACGGCCGTCCGGACGGCTCCGGCCCCGGTGAGGAAGCTGAGCACCTCCACCTTGTCCCGGGGCGGGGCGCTCCCCTTGCGGAGCGACATCACCAGCGACTGGTCGCCCGTCGGGTCCGCGTCCGCGAACTGCGTGCGCGCGGAGAGGTAGAGGGTGTCCCGGACGATCTTCGGCCAGCTGCCCGTCTTGAACCGGGTCAGGTAGTACGAGGTCAGGTCCAGGTACGCGTGGCCGTTGTGCAGGGAGGGGGCGAACTGGCTGCCCTCCGAGTAGTCGTTCCAGGTGGTGAGCTGGACCCAGTCGGCGCCGTCCTCGATGGCGTGCGTCCAGGTCGAACGCAGGGTCGCGGTGTTGCCCGCCTCGTCGTAGATGCCCTGGTTGGGGCGCGCGTCCTGGACCGACACCGGCTGCATCCAGATCTTGCCCATGTCGTGGGCCCGCTGGACGTCGCGCGTCGAGCTCTCCTGGCCGACGTAGCTGCGGCTGCCCCACTCGGAGAAGCCGTGACTGATCGGGGCGAACGCGCCGCTGTGGGCGCCGAAGTCGAGGAAGAGCGGGACGAAGGCGGTGCGGATGCCGTGCTCGGACTTGAGACGGGCGATGACCTCGGTCCACCAGTCCACGCTCTTCTCCTCCGCCTTGAAGGGGGAGACCACGAGGCGGCCGTCCGGGAGCCGGTGCGCGGCGGATGCGTCGGCGAGCGTGGCGATCGCCTCGGCGAGCACCGCGGGGTCGTCGGTCTTCAGCGAGGTCATGTCCGGCATCAGCATGATCTTGAAGGCCGGGTCCACCGAACGGGCCGCCGCCATCAGCAGGTTGCAGCGGTCCCAGTTCTTGCCGGAGAGGGAGAGCAGGTCGAGGGTGAAGCCGTCGATGCCCGCCGCGCGGGCGGTGCGCACCTCCTGCTGGAGGTTGGCGTACTCCCAGTCGCCGCTCTTCGTGGGCACGGGCAGCGGCCGGTCGCGCAGCAGGCCGCCGTACCGGCCGTGCTTCCCGTTCTCGCCGTCGGGCTTCAGGTAGTTGCGGGTGTAGTAGTCCCGGTCCGCGGCCGCGTTGTCGAGGGAGAGCGGGTAGGGGGTGAAGTAGTGGGCGAACACCAGCTTCTTGCCCGCACCGCCCGAGCGCAGGGCTGCCTGCGAGGGCATGTCGAAGGGCAGGGCTCCGGTGGGGCGTTCGGCCCCGGAGTCCACCGCCTCCTTGGGGTTGCCCTTGGTGGCCGCGCCCTCGGTGAGCGTCGGGGGCCCGGTGGGTGAGGGGGTGGCCCCGCCGGGTGTGACGGGAGCGCCGCCGGTCGCGGTGGCCGCCGGCAGGCTCCCGCCGGGGGCCGAGGCGTCCTGCACGGAACCCGCGTCGCGGGGGTCCCAGGCGATTCCGGTGGCCGCGCAGACACCGACCAGGAGGAAGCCGGAGAGCACCGTGGCGAGCAGCGACCTGCGCCCCCGGAAGGCCGGCCGGCGCCGGTGCGACACGGGTCCGGCCGCCCGGCCCCCGCGCAGTGTCCGCCTGCCGGCACGGTGCCGTGCTCGCCGGTCCGTTCGCCGGTCCGCTGTCATTCTGGTTCCTCCCGCGAATATGCCCCTTACGAGGGGCTGCACAGCAGTAGAGCCCAATCCCGGCTTCCGGACAACCGTTCCCAGGAGCCGGAGTTCGGGTGCGTACGTCACACGGACCACGGGAACTACGCCGCCCGTCCGGCGGCTCGGACGAAGTCCCCACCTGGGGCGCAGCGAACGCGTTCTTCGGAATGCGACATTCCCCTAGCCTTACGTCGCAAGTGGCGCATAATCATCGTCACGCGGCTCGAAAAAACCCTCTTGCCGCACTTGGTCACGCATGCAATGGGGGGCATCGTGCCGATGAGGGAATCCGGGGCCATGGGGGAAGCCGGGTCGATGAAGGACGAAGGTTTAACCGGAACGCTGCCGGCGACGTCCGCCGAAATGTCCCGGCTGCTCACCACCGTGCGGCGGGGGCGCGTCCTGACCGTGGCGGGAGCCTTCCGGGAGCCGCGGAGCCTGTTGGTACGGGAGATCGCGCGGCGGATCGCGTCCAACTTCTACGACGGGGTGGCCGTTGTCGCCATGAACCCGCAGCACGGCGGCTACGGAGTCCGCGAGTTGACGGCCGAACTGGGCTGCGTACCGGGGATGCCCGCACCGGCCTGCGGGACCGCGCACACCGCCTCGTGGCTGGCCGAACGGGACATGCTGCTCGTCCTGGACGGCGCGGAGCAGCTCGGCCCGGACGCCCTGGCCTGGCTGCGGAACCTACTGACCGTGGCGCCGGGGCTGCGGATCCTGGCGGCCGGGCGGTCCCCGCTGGCCTTCGAGCAGGAGCGGATCCATCGGCTCTGATCCACCGGCTCCGCTCCGCCCGCTCCGACGCGAAGGCTCCGGTGCGAGGGCTCCGGTGCGAGGGCTCCGGTGCGGGGGCTCTTGAACATCGGCTTCCGGGTGGCCGCGGACACCTCCGCGGACGGGCGGCGGACGAAGCCGTGGACGTCGCCGCCGGGGTCAGCCGAGCTGCCGGCTGAGCTGCCGCCACACCGGGGCCGGGCAGCGCCCCTGCGGCCGGGACTTGAGGAACATCCCGTATTCGACCAGGCGCGGTGGACGGCCGAACTCCACCCAGTGCGCGCGGCCGGAGGCCTTGTCCCACCCGTCGTTGGGCATCCGGATGTGGTCGGTGCGCCCGTCCTTGTCCTTGGTGGTGATCTGGGCGACCTCCGCGTGGCCGGGATGGACGGCCAGCACCACGCAGTAGTGCCGCAGCTGCCGCGCCGGGTCCTCCCGCAGCGGAACCATGGCCAGCCAGATCTCCCCCGGCGCCGGCCGGTGGGTGCCGACGGCGACGCGCGGGCCGCCGCGCGAGGCGTCCCACCGGCGGACCGCCACGACGAAGGCGAGCGCCACCAGCCCGGCGGCCATGCTCTCGGCCGTGGCCCGGACGTTCCACACCGGGTACTCCCCGACCTTGCCCTGCGTCCACCACAGCGCCGCGGCGACGAGCGCCAGCAGGGCCGCCGCCCGGGCAGGCACCAGCCACCGGGCGCCGGTCCGGCGGCGCGACGCGAACAGGGCCAGCAGCAGGGCCACGACGACCGGAATGGCGTAGACGATGAGGTACTGACCGAAGCCCTGCAGCTGCTGCGGCGGTGACTGCTCGGCCAGCAGATCGGGCAGTGCCAGCGGCACCGCCAACAGATAGCCGACGGTGGGGAGGACGAACAGAACGAGCAGGACCGCCAGGCAGCCGGTACCGCCGCAGGACGTGTCGGAACGACGTGCCACAGAACCCCCAGAGCGTTTTCGGCGAAGCCCCCCGGGGCACCGACCCCGAACGCTAGCGCAGGGCCCACGCCTCGGCCAGGAGTCCCCTGAGGACCTCGGCCTCGCAGGCGCCGAACACCCGGGCCGAGCGGCGCGGCCCCGGACACGGCTCCGGACACGGCCCCGCCCCGGCCGGGCACGGGGCCGGCCGGGGCGGAGCGGATCACGTCGTCAGGGACGCGTGGGTACGACTGTCGGCATCAGCCCAGGAGGGCGAGCGCCTCGTTGAGGGTCGCGGACGGGCGCATGATCGCCGCGGCCTTCGTGGCGTCGGGCTGGTAGTAGCCGCCGATGTCGGCCGGGGAGCCCTGCACCGCGACGAGCTCGGCGACGATGGTCTCCTCCTGCTCCGACAGGGTCTTGGCGACGGGCTCGAAGGCCTTGGCCAGCTCGGCGTCGTCGGTCTGCTTGGCCAGCTCCTGCGCCCAGTAGGTGGCGAGGTAGAAGTGGCTGCCGCGGTTGTCGATGCCGCCCAGCTTGCGGCTCGGCGACTTGTCCTCGTTGAGGAAGGTGCCGGTCGCGCGGTCCAGGGTGTCGGCCAGCACCTGGGCGCGGGCGTTGCCGGTGGTGGTCGCGAGGTGCTCGAAGCTGGCGGCCAGCGCGAAGAACTCGCCCAGGCTGTCCCAGCGCAGGTAGTTCTCCTTGACCAGCTGCTGGACGTGCTTCGGGGCGGAGCCGCCGGCGCCCGTCTCGAAGAGGCCGCCGCCGTTCATCAGGGGGACGACCGACAGCATCTTGGCGCTGGTGCCCAGCTCCAGGATGGGGAAGAGGTCGGTCAGGTAGTCGCGCAGCACGTTGCCGGTCACCGAGATGGTGTCCTCGCCGCGGCGGATGCGCTCCAGGGAGAAGGCGGTGGCCTCGACCGGGGAGAGGATCTTGATGGTCAGGCCCTCGGTGTCGTGCTCGGCGAGGTACGTCTTGACCTTGGCGATCAGCTGCGCGTCGTGGGCGCGGTTCTCGTCCAGCCAGAAGACGGCCGGGACGCCGGTGGCGCGGGCGCGGGTGACGGCGAGCTTGACCCAGTCCTGGATGGGGAGGTCCTTGGTCTGGCAGGCGCGGAAGATGTCACCGGCGGCGACCTCCTGCTCCAGGACCGTGTTGCCCGCGGCGTCGACGACACGGACGGTGCCCGCGGTGGCGATCTCGAAGGTCTTGTCGTGGCTGCCGTACTCCTCGGCCTTCTGCGCCATGAGGCCGACGTTCGGGACCGAGCCCATGGTGGACGGGTCGAAGGCGCCGTGGGTGCGGCAGTCGTCGACGACGACCTGGTAGACGCCGGCGTAGCTGCTGTCCGGGAGGACGGCGAGAGTGTCGGCCTCGGCGCCGTCCGGGCCCCACATGTGGCCGGAGGTGCGGATCATGGCCGGCATCGAGGCGTCGACGATGACATCGGACGGCACGTGCAGGTTGGTGATGCCCTTGTCGGAGTCGACCATCGCGAGGGCCGGGCCCTCGGCGATCTCGGCGTCGATCGAGGCCTTGATCGCGTCGCCGTCGGGCAGCGCGCCCAGGCCGTTCAGGATGGCGCCCAGGCCGTCGTTGACCGACAGGCCGGCGGCGGCCAGGGTCTCGCCGTAGCGGGCGAAGGTCTTCGGGAGGAAGGCGCGGACCACGTGGCCGAAGATGATCGGGTCGGAGACCTTCATCATCGTGGCCTTGAGGTGCACGGAGAACAGGACGCCCTCGGCCTTGGCACGCTCGATCTGGTCGTTCAGGAAGGTGCGCAGCGCGTCGACGTGCAGGACGGACGCGTCCACGACCTCACCGGCGAGGACCGGTACGGACTCGCGCAGCACGGTGGTGGCGCCGTCGGCGGCGACGTGCTCGATGCGCAGGGTGCCGGCCTCGGCGATGACGGTGGACTTCTCGGTGGAGCGGAAGTCGTTCTCGCCCATGGTGGCGACGTTCGTCTTCGACTCGGTGGTCCAGGCGCCCATGCGGTGCGGGTGCGTCTTGGCGTAGTTCTTGACCGAGGCGGGGGCGCGGCGGTCGGAGTTGCCCTCGCGCAGGACCGGGTTGACGGCGCTGCCCTTGACCTTGTCGTAGCGGGCGCGGATGTCGCGCTCCTCGTCGGTCTTCGGGTCGTCCGGGTAGTCCGGGAGGGCGTAGCCCTGGCCCTGGAGCTCGGCGACCGCGGCCTTCAGCTGCGGGATCGAGGCCGAGATGTTCGGAAGCTTGATGATGTTGGCTTCCGGGGTCTTCGCCAGCTCGCCGAGCTCGGCGAGGGCGTCGGCGATCCGCTGGCTCTCCTGGAGGTACTCCGGGAAGACGGCGATGATCCGACCGGCCAGGGAGATGTCACGGGTCTCGACATTCACACCGGCCGTCGACGCGTACGCCTGGATCACAGGCAGGAAGGAATACGTCGCGAGGGCCGGGGCCTCGTCAGTGTGCGTGTAGATGATGGTCGAGTCAGTCACCGGATGCTCCGCTCCACAGTCTGCGTCTCTCGTCTGCAACATTGCTCGACATCAAGATATCTCGTGATCGGGCCTCTCTGGACAGCCCCCTGCCGCCAGTCCGGGAGACGCGTGTCACGCGGGCCCCGGCGGGCCCCGGAAAAGGCGGAAGCGCCGCCCCTGGCTGTTTCCGGCCGGGGGCGGCGCTCAGGCGTTCGGGCCTTGATCAGGCCCGTACGGCAGATCAGGCGGCGTAGGCCTTCGGGTCCGGGCCGTACTGGTTCTGCTGCGGCTGACCGGCGGTGGCCAGGAGGACGATGAGCCAGATGAAGCCGACGAGGGGGACGAACATGATGAAGTACCAGGCACCGGACTTGCCGAGGTCGTGCAGACGACGGACGAGGAGCGCCAGCGTCGGAACGAAGGTACCGAGGAAGTACAGGCCAACGATGATCATGTTGGCGCCGATGACGGTGTCCAGGATCGCGAGGACGATCACGGCAGCCACCTGGAAGAGGACGAACATCCAGTACTCCTGGCGGCGCGCGCGGCCGGAGAAGACGGCGTACTTCTTCAGAACATCGGTGTAGTGGTTCATGAGGGTCCCCCCAGAGGACGATCGTTCGGGCCCGTCCTGCTGGAGCAAGCCGGGGCAGAACTTATGCCCCCCTTACGTCGCGGTCAAGCCAGTTCACAACCGGTCGAAACGGGAACTTTCCTTCGCTTCTCCAGCCAAACGCTGTTGTATCTGGCGTTACTTGAGCCCCATGGATCACCTTTGACCACAAGGCGTGGCGAAATGGCCCGCGTTCAAGAGGGGCGGGGGCCCCACTGAGAAGCGCAGGGCCACCCGGGGGTGGCGAAAAGCCCTCAATGTCCGACGTGTTAACGCGCCCGCCCCGCCGAACCCGGCTTGATCCACTTACGGATCGTTACCTCACCGCAGCCTGAGCCGTCGCGGCCCGGGACAGAAGATGACATTCCGGCCCGGGCCACAACGGCGTCGCGGCCGTCAGCCGATGTGGAAGGGGTCCCCGTAGACCTTCCAGTCGAGCGGCGTATTGAGGTTCAGATTGCCCTTCTTCAGGAAGACCCGCTGTGCGGTGTCGACCCGACTGGTGTCGCTGTGCGCCTCCTCCTGCTTCATCGCCCAGACCCGGGCGTCGAGGAAGGCGTTGAGGTAAGCGGTCTCGTTGCCGCCCTGGGACGGGGGCTTGGCCTTGGACAGGGCGCGCTTGCGGATGTTGCGGAAGCTGGTGGAGTCGCCGCCGTCGCCGTGCATGACGATGGCGTCGTAGTAGATGAACTGACCCAGTACGCCGACCCCGTCGGCCTTGCCCTGGTTCACGGCCGGATTGAAGTAGACCCGGTCGCGCTCGTGGTCCTGGGCCTTCCGGAAGTCCGCGTCCTGGGCCGCCTTCGCCCAGTCCTTGGTGAAGTTCGGATCGAGGCCGGCGTGCGAGTCGCTGCCGTCTACCTTGCGCAGGGCGGGGAGGTACTTGGCGAGGACGTTGCCCGGCTTGATCTGCGCGTAGTACTCGACGAGGTCGAGCATGTCGCCGGTGCCGGAACAAAATCCGATGATGCCGGCCGTGTAACCGCGGCCGTCGTCTATGTCCTCGATGTATTTGTACTGGGCCTTCCAGTCCAGCGAGGAGTTCTCCGCACTGGAGACGATCTTCATGGCGATTTCCTTCTTCGCCGGATCGTCGAGTCCTACGGCCGCTGCCGCTGCGGTCTCCGCCGTGGAGGCGGGGGCCGTGACTGCGGGAGTCGTGGTGGCGTGGGCGGCGACGGGGGCGGCGATCAGCGCACTGCCGAGCAGTGCTCCGATCGCCAGCATCTTGCGGCGGGGGGTGAACACAAGGCCTCCATCTGGTAGTTGAGGCGTCCCAGCTTCGTTAGGAAACTTTACTACCAGAGCTGACGACGGCTCAATACCCGGGCGCACCCCAAGGAACGGACCCGTCCGGTCAGAGCCAGCCGTTGCGCCTGAAGCCCCGGTGGATGACGAAGCAGGCGAGCACCATGACGCCGAGGACCAGCGGGTAGCCGTAGGTCCAGTGCAGTTCGGGCATGTGGTCGAAGTTCATGCCATACACCCCGCAGACCATGGTGGGGACGGCGACGATCGCCGCCCATGCCGTGATCTTGCGCATGTCCTCGTTCTGGGCGACGGTCACCTGCGCCAAGTGGGCCTGCAGGATGGAGTCGAGGAGGTTGTCGTAGGCGCCGATCTGCTCCGTGGCCCGGGTCAGGTGGTCCGCGACGTTCCGGAAGTACGCGCGGGTCTCCGGCGGGATCACCGGTATCGGCTGCGTGGCCAGCTGCTGCAGCGGGCGGCCGAGCGGTGCCACCGCCCGCCGCAGTTCGAGGAGTTCGCGCTTGAGCTGGTAGATCCGCCCCGCGTCGCCGCGGCCGCCGTCCTCGCTGAACACCGCGGTCTCGACGGCGTCGATGTCGTTCTGCACCGCGTCCGTCACGGCCGCGTAGTCGTCGACCACGTGGTCGGCCATGGCGTGCAGAACGGCCGCGGGCCCGTTGGCCAGTTGGTCCGGGGCGCGCTCCAGCTCCTCGCGGACCGGGCCCAACGTGCCGCGGCCGCCGTGCCGGATGGTGATGATGAAGTCCTGGCCGGTGAAGGCCATCAGCTCGCCGGTCTCCACCACCTCGCTGGTCGCGGTCAGCTCCTCGTGCTCCACGTAGCGCACGGTCTTGAAGACGGA
Source organism: Streptomyces sp. NPDC091682 (assembly GCF_044756625.1). Classification (NCBI taxonomy): domain Bacteria; kingdom Bacillati; phylum Actinomycetota; class Actinomycetes; order Kitasatosporales; family Streptomycetaceae; genus Streptomyces; species Streptomyces sp. NPDC091682. The sequence goes on from NZ_JBIVTH010000011.1 coordinate 242,083, forward strand.
GAACAGCGTGTCGTCGTAACGCTCCACCTTGGGGCGCTGGTGCGCGTTGACGGCGTCCTCGACGGCGAGGGGGTGCAGGCCGAACAGCTCGGCCAGTCCGGCCAGCTCCGACCTCGTCGGCTCGTGCAGGCCGATCCAGACGAAGCCGTCACCCGTCTTGCGGACCCGGCGCAGCGCCTCCTCGACCTCGGCGCAGTCCTCCTGCCGTACGCCGTCGCGGTAGACGATGCAGTTGACCACCGCACTGCCGAGCGGGGAGCGGGCCGGGTGGCTGAGGTCGACGGCCCTCCGGTAGCTGCGCCGCACGACCCGGCGCAGGTTGCTGAACATGGACAACGGCGTACTCCCCTTCGGCGGATCAGCGGCCAGTCTGCCATCGCCGCCGGAACGCCTGCGTCCGGGCTCACCGCCCGGCCGGACCTCCGCCGCCCGCGTCAGATCCGGTCGATGAACACGCTCGTCGACTTCACCCGCGCCGTGGCCCGCGCGCCCACCTCGAGACCGAGCTCCTCCACCGCTTCCCGCGTGAGCAGCGACACGATCCGGTGCGGTCCGGCCTGGATCTCCACCTGCGCGTCGACCGTGCCCAGCTTCACCCCCGTGACGATGCCGGGGAAGGCGTTGCGGGCCGAGGTGTACGGGGCCTCCTCGCCCTCGGCGCCCTCCTGCGCGGCCTCGACGCAGAAGGCGGCCAGGTCGGGCCCGTCCACCATCCGCCGCGTGCCCTCGCGGTGGGTGGGGAACCGTTCGGCATCCGCCCAGCGCCGGGCCGTGTCGACGCTGACGCCGAGCAGCCGGGCCGCCTGGCCGATCGTGTAGGACTCCATGGTCGGCAGCTTAGGGGGTGTGCCGTCGATCGGGCCGGACCGGGCCCGTGCAGGTCTGACCCGGGCCGGACCGGTCAGGCCGCCGGGGGCCGGAGCGACTCCCGGGCCGCCGCCGCGATCACTTCCGCGACCGTCGACAGCGCGGGCGAGTCGAGCCTCCACTGCTGCCAGTACAGGGGGACGTCCATCGGCCGCAGCGGCTCCAGCAGCACCAGCTGCCCCGTCCGCACCAGCGGTCTCGACTGCTGCTCCGGCACCAGACCCCACCCCAGCCCCGCGACCACCGCGTCACGGAACCCCTCCGACGTCGGTATGTAGTGCCGTACCGGCCCTGCACCGGCCGCCGGGTCCCCCGTGAGCGCGCGGACGAAGGCGTCCTGGAGGTCGTCCTTCCGGTCGAAGACGATCGTCGGCGCCTCGCGCAGGTCCCGCTCCGGCTCCCCCGTCAGGTACCGGGCCGCGAACGCCGGACTCGCCGTCGGCAGGTACCGGGCCAGCCCCAGCATCCGTACGCTGCACCCGGCCACCGGATCGGGCGAGGAGGTCACCGCCGCCATCACCTGTCCCTCCCGCAGCAGCGCCGTCGTGTGCGACTCGTCCTCGCGGTGGAGCTCGATGCAGACCGGCGGATCCTGCGGCACCCGCGCGAGGGCGGGCAGGAACCAGGTGGCGAGGGAGTCCGCGTTCACCGCGATCGGCAGCCGCACCGGCCCCATCCCGTCGGCCATGCCCAGCTCGGCGCGCGCGTCGCGCTCCAGGCGGGCCAGCTGCCGGGCGAAGCGGACCACCACCTCCCCGGATTCGGTCGCCCGCACCGGCTTCGTCCGCATCAGCAGCACCCGCCCGGTCCGCTGCTCCAGCGCCTTGACCCGTTGGCTGACCGCGGACGGCGTCACGTGCAGGGCGGCCGCCGCCGCGTCGAAGGTTCCCTCGTCCACCACGGCGAGCAGCGTGCGCACCTGGTCCAGCGGTAGCTCGTCCATCACGAGCGCTAATGGTACGTAAAAATCTTTAGCTGTACTGAACCGACCTCGCTGCCTACCGTCGACGTCATGAACTACGGCATCGTCACCGCGGCCCTGGCCGGCTTCGGCAGCGGACTCTCCCTCATCGTCGCCATCGGCGCGCAGAACGCCTTCGTCCTGCGCCAGGGCGCGCGCCGCCACGCGGTCCTGGCCGTGGTCGCCATCTGCGCCGTCTCCGACGCGGTCCTCATCACCCTCGGCGTCGCCGGCGTCGGCGTCTTCGTCACCGCCTGGCCGGCCGCCCTGACGGTGGTCGGGCTGGCCGGGGGCGGGTTCCTGATCTGCTACGGGGTCCTGGCCGCCCGCCGGGTGCTGCGGCCCGTCCCCGGCGCCGCCCTCACCACGGAGGGGGCGACGAGCGGGTCCGCCCGCCGGGCCGTGCTGACCGCCCTGGCCATGACCTGGCTCAACCCGCACGTCTACCTGGACACCGTGCTGCTCCTCGGCTCCCTCGCCGCCGACCGCGGCGACCTGCGTTGGGCCTTCGCCATCGGGGCCGTGCTGGCCAGCCTGACCTGGTTCGCCGGTCTGGGCTACGGAGCACGGCTGCTGAGCGGCCTGCTGGCCCGCCCGGCCGCCTGGCGGGTCCTGGACGGGCTCGTCGCTGCGACCATGGTCACCATGGGCGGCCTGCTGCTGGCCCGCGCCTAGGCCGTCTCTTCCGGATCTTTCCGGGCCGACGGGAACGTGACGACAGCACCCGGGGGTGTCTTGCCGGGCGGGCCGGCCTGACCTGCAAGACACCCCGGCCCGCATGTCGGCGCCGGGCACCCGCCGCGGCCGGGGCATAGTGCTGTGGCCGCCGACCCGATCCACAGGAGCCCGCCGTGCCCGACCGTCCCTCCCCGCTCGTGGCCGCCACCGGGGTCGTCCTGGACACGCGCGGGCGGGTCCTCGTACTGACCACCCCGGGCCGGACGGACCCGGAGCTGCCGGGCGGCGCGGTCCACGACACCGAGACCCCGGAGGAGGGGCTCGCACGGGTGCTGCGGGAAGGGCTGGACCTCGAGCTGCCGGCCGGCCGGCTGCTGGCGGTGGACTCCCGGCCGCCCGCCACGACCGGCACACCCGGCACGCCCCGCCCGCCCGGCCGCTCCCTGATCGTCCACGTCCACCTCGTCGGCCCGCTCCCGGCGTCGCGGGCCTCGACGATCTCCTTCCCCGTCGGGGCGACGACCGAGGCGCGCTGGCTCCCGCCGGAGGCGGCCTGCGCGCTACTGCCGGCCCCCGTCGCGCCCCGGCTGCGCGCCGCACTGGCCGCCCTGCACACCGGTTCCTTCGCCCACCTCGTCGACGGGGTGCCCCAGCCGGGCTCCCCGGCCGGTCTGGACCCGGCCCGGCGCGTGGCCCTGGAGCACTCGGGCACCCTCGACCCGGCCAGCCACCGGGCCAGCCGCCCCAAGGCGGTGACCGCGGCGAGCGTGCTGTTCACCGGCTCCGACGGCAGGATCCTGCTGGTGCAGCCCGCGTACGGCAGGTCCGACCGCTGGAACCTGCCCGGCGGCGGCATCGACAGCGACCTCGGTGAGATCCCGCGCGCCGCCGCCCGGCGGGAGGTCCACGAGGAGCTCGGCCTCGACCTCGCCCCGGGTCGGCTGCTCGCCGTGAACTGGTCCCACAAGCCCGGCCGTCCGGCCCGCATCCGCTTCCTCTACGACGGCGGCGTCCTCGATGCCCCCACCCTCGCCCGGATCCGGCTGGACCGGGCCGAGCTGCTCCAGTGGCGCACCGTCACCCCCGCGGAACTCCCGAGCCTGGTCAAACCCGCCCTGCGGCGCCAGATCACCGCCTGCCTGACCGCCCGCGCCACGGGCGCCGGCCCGCTGGAACTCCACGCGGGCCGCCCCTGACCGGCGGGCCCCGCCGCCGGGCCCCGGCCGCGGGGTTACCGTCGGCGGCATGGACGGTGATCGCCGACGGTGGCGCCAGTGCTTGCTCGGCGGGGCGGTGTTCGCCGTGTGCATGGCGGGCACCACGCTGCCCACTCCCCTGTACGGGCTCTACCAGGAGAAGTTCGGGTTCTCCGAGCTGGTGGTGACCGTCGTGTACGCCGTGTACGCCTTCGGGGTGATCGGCGTGCTGCTGCTGGCGGGCAACGCCTCGGACACCGTGGGCAGGCGGCCCGTGCTGCTGGCCGGTCTCGCCTTCTCCGCGGCCAGCGCCGTCTGCTTCCTGTGCGCCACCGGCATGGGCTGGCTGTACGCGGGCCGGCTGCTGTCGGGACTCTCCGCCGGGCTGTTCACCGGGGCCGCCACGGCCTACGTGATGGAACTGGCGCCGAGCGGCGGCGCCGCGCGGGCCACGTTCGTGGCGACGGCCGCCAACATGGGTGGGCTGGGGTGCGGCCCGCTGCTCGCCGGAGTGCTCGCGCAGTACGCCGCCTGGCCGCTGTACCTGCCGTTCGCGGTGCACCTCGCGCTGGTGGCCGTCTCGGCCGCCGTCCTGGTGCGGCTCCCCGAAACCGTGCGCGACCGGCAGCCGCTGCGCGCCGTACGACCGCAGCGGCCCGGCCTGCCCCCTCAGGTGCGGTCGGTGTTCGTGCCCGCGGCGATCGCCTCCTTCGTGGGCTTCGCGCTGTTCGGGGTGTTCACCTCGGTCAGCCCCGCCTTCCTCGCGCAGTCCCTGGGCGTGCACAACCGCGCGGTGAGCGGGCTGATCGTCGCGCTGGCCTTCTTCGCCTCGACCGCCGGGCAACTGGCCGTCGGCCGGGTCGGGGTGGGCCGGTCGCTGCCGCTGGGCTGCGCCGGGCTGCTCGCCGGGCTGGCGCTGCTCGCCGGCGCGCTGTGGTGGGACCTGCTGGCGCTGGTGGTGGCGAGCGCCGTCGTCGGCGGGGCCGGGCAGGGCCTGGCGTTCCGCGGTGCGCTGGCCTCCGTCGCCGCGGCCTCGCCGCCGAACCGGCGCGCGGCGGTGATCTCGATGCTGTTCGTGGTGGCGTACACGGGCATCTCGCTGCCGGTGATCGGGGTGGGGCTGCTGGTGGGCCCGATCGGCCTGGAGGGTGCCGGGCTGGTGTTCATCGCCTGCATGGCCGTCCTGGTCACGGCCGCGGCCGGCTACCTGCTGCGCCGGCCCGTGCGGGTGCGCGCCTGAGCACGGACGCGCGTGCGCGCGGCCGCGTACGGTGGCCGCGGTTCACCCCGGCCGGCCCCGGCCGCTCAGCTCGTCGCCGAGCGGGCTGCGGCGGTAGAGGACCTGCCGTCCGTCGCGCGCCCGGGAGAGGAGGCCGGTGGCGTACAACACGCCCAGGTGCTGGGAGACTGCGCTCGCGGTGACCCCGAGGCGACGGGCCAGCTCGACGGTGGGCAGCGGCTCGTCGAGCAGGTCGAGCAGTCTCGCCTTGGGCGCGCCCAACAGGGACACCAGGGCGGCTGGGTCGGCGACGGGCTCGCGCACCCAGAGGGTCGCCACGCCGCGGCTCGGGTACGCCAGCGTCGGCGCCTCCTCGGGACTGACCGGGGGCGCGGGCTTGTGCGCGAACACGGACGGCAGAAGGAGCAGCCCGCGGCCGGACGCCACGACGCGGTGCCGGCTGATCATCTGCCCGATGTGCAGCACGCCGTCCTGCCACCGCAGGTTCGGGTGGATGTCGGCGAAGAGGAGGCGGGCTCCGCCCATGGCCAGCCGCCGCGCACGGTAGGTCATGTCGGCCTCCAGCAAGAGGCGCATCCGCGGCCACATCGGCTGGACGGCGATCTCCCAGTACCGGCGCAGCAGCGCGCAGAGGTCGTCGCGGAGGGCGACGACGGGCCCGTCGTCGGGAGCGAGGGCGGCGAGCAGCGGGGTGGGGAGCGGGTCCGGGTCGTGCGCGGCCAGCAGGTCGCGGCGGACCAGGTCGGGGGGTGTCCGGCCGACGGCGGCCAGTTCCTCCTCGAAGGAGGGCGCGAAGCTCGTGGGGCGCGGGGTGAGGAAGTCGGGCAGGGTGCGCCGTACCGCGACCACGGACATCAACAGCTCGGTGTCGAGCCCGCCGAGGCCGTCGAGGCCGTCGAGCGCGTCCAGTGCGCCGAGGACCGACCTGCGCCACGGGAGGTGCAGGGCGGAGAGCCCGGGCTCGCGCAGCACGCGCAGGCTGAGCACGGTCTCGTACAGGGGTGAGAGCGCGAACCGGGTGTCGGCGAGGTCCTCGACGCCGAGTTCGAAGCTGATCATGAAGGCATACGCTACATCGATTGTCGCGGGCGGGGACGTGCCGTGAACTCCCCCCATGACAACTCCCTGCACGACGGGCGCCGTTCACCGCGGGTCCGGGATGAGCCGCCGGTTGCTCCTGCTCCTCACCCTGACCTGCGCCGTCGGCGTGGGCACCGTCTACTTCCCGCAGGCGGTCAGCCCGCTGGTCGTCACGGCCCTGGGCGCGTCGCCCGGCTCCGCCGCCCTGGTGGTGACCGCGGTGCAGATCGGCTACACGGCCGGGATCTTCCTGCTGGTGCCGCTCGGCGACCGGCTCCCGCACCGCCCGTTCCTCGTCACCCTGCTCGCCCTGACCGGAACCGGCCTGCTGGCCGCGGGCTGCGCGCCGGGGCTGGCGCCGCTCCTCGCCGCCGCGGCCGTCGTCGGTGTGACGACCGTGGCCGCGCAGGTCATCGGTCCGCTGGCGGCCGGTCTGGTGGCCGCCGACCGCCGGGGAGCCGTACTGGGCACCCTGCTGAGCGGTTCGACCGGCGGCATGCTGCTGGCCCGCACCTTCGGCGGCGCGCTCGGTGAGTGGCTGGGGTGGCGGGCCCCCTACCTGGCGGCCGGGGCCGTGGCCCTGCTGCTGGCGGCCGTCCTGGCCCGCGCCCTGCCGATCACCGTCCCGACGTCGCGCCGACCGTACCCGGCTCTGCTGGCCGAGCCGCTGCGCCTGCTGCGCACCGAGCCGGAACTGCGCCGTTCCTGCCTCTACCAGGCGGCGGTCTTCGGCGCCTTCTCGGCGGTCTGGACCTGCCTGGCGCTGCTGCTCACCGGCCCGGCGTACGGCCTGGGCGCCCACGCGGTGGGGATGCTCGCCCTGGTGGGCGCGGTGACGATGCTGTGCACCCCGTACGCCGGGCGCCTGGTGGACCGCGCGGGAGCGGACCGGGTGAACCTCGTCTGCCTGCTCGGGGTGCTCGTCTCGGCGGCGGTCCTCGCGGCGGGCGCCGGCGGCGGGGCGGCGGGACTGGCCGCGCTGGCGGGCGGCACGCTGCTGCTCGACGTCGCGATGCAGTCCGGCACGGTCGCCAACCTGGCCCGGGTGTACGCCGTGCGGCCCGATGCCCGCAGCCGGCTCAACACCGCGTACATGACCTGCGCCTACCTGGGCGGCAGCGGCGGGTCCTGGCTGGGCGTACGGATCTACGACCGGGCCGGCTGGCAGGGCGTGTGCGCGCTCGTGGCGCTGTTGGCCGTGATCGCCCTGGCCCGGCACCTCGTGGCGCCGCACGGGCGCGGGCCGGACGCACGACAGGCGGGGGGCGATGGGCGGGGCGCCCCGCCGCCGGTCGGCGTCGGGGGCCCGCCCACCGCCGCCCCGCCTGTCGGATCAGCCGGCCGAACGGTGTAGCGGTGTGGCGGGTGGTGCGACGGATCAGACCGCCGGCACCGGGTAGGTCGGGTACTCGACGCCGGACACGTGCTGGACCACACGGATGACCTGGCAGGAGTAGCCGAACTCGTTGTCGTACCAGAGGTAGAGGATGGCGTTGTCGCCGTCCACCTTGGTGGCGCCCGCGTCGACGATCGAGGCGTGGCGCGAGCCGACGAAGTCCATGGAGACCGCGTCGGGAGCCGTGGTGAAGTCGATCTGGCGCTTGAGCGGCGAGTGCAGCGAGACGTCGCGGAGGTAGTCGAGGACCTCTTCGCGGGTGGTCTCACGGCCCAGGCGCAGGCTCAGGATGGCGATCGAGACGTCCGGGACGGGGACGCGGATCGAGCTGCCGGTGATCGGCGCCTTGAGGTCGGGCAGCGCCTTGGCGACGGCGGAGGCGGCGCCGGTCTCGGTGATGACCATGTTCAGCGGCGCGGAGCGGCCACGGCGGTCGGCCTTGTGGTAGTTGTCCAGCAGGTTCTGGTCGTTCGTGAACGAGTGGACGGTCTCCACGTGGCCGCGCAGGACACCGTACTCGTCGTCCATCGCCTTGAGCGGCGGAACGATCGCGTTGGTGGTGCAGGAGGCGCAGGACAGGATCTGCTCGTCCGGCTTGATGGTGTCGTGGTTGACGCCGTGGACGATGTTCGGGACGTCGCCCTTGCCCGGGGCGGTCAGCACGACCTTGTCGATGCCGGGGCGCAGGTGCTTGGACAGACCCTCGCGGTCGCGCCACTTGCCCGTGTTGTCGATGAGGATGGCGTCCTTGATGCCGTACTCGGTGTAGTCCACCTCGGACGGGTCGTTCGCGTAGATCACCTTGATGGCGTTGCCGTTGGCGATGATCGTGCTGTTCGCCTCGTCGACGGTGATCGTGCCCTGGAACTGGCCGTGGATCGAGTCGCGGCGCAGCAGCGAGGCGCGCTTGACCAGGTCGGCCTCGCCGCCCCCGCGGACGACGACGGCTCGCAGGCGCAGTCCGTTGCCGGAGCCGGCCTTCTCGATCAGCAGGCGGGCGACGAGGCGACCGATGCGGCCGAAGCCGTACAGGACGACGTCGCGGCCCTCGCTGCGCTCGATCTTGTTCGCGCCGGTGGCGCCGGCGACGGCCTCGGCGGTGAACTCGGCGACCGACAGGCCCCGGTCGTCGCTCTTGTAGTCCGCGGCGAGCATGCCGATGTCGATCTGGGACGGGCCGAGATCGAGCGTGGTGAGCACCTGCAGGAACGGCAGCGTCTCGGTGACCGAGAGCTCCTCACCGGCTATCTGCCGGGCGAAGCGGTGGGTCTTGAGGATGCTGACCACCGACTTGTTCACCAGGGAGCGGCTGTGGAGCAGGATCGTGACGTCCCGCTCCCGGTGCAGCTTCCCGATGATCGGGATCATCGACTCCGCGATCTCTTCGCGGTTCTTCCAGCTGGTGAACGAGTCCTCATTGACAGTCACAGGATTATCTTTCGAGCTAGGCGGTGCTCATATGCTAACCCGCCGCCATTTTGGTCACTTAAGCGGTACCCACCGTGTCGGGAACGGGCACTATGTGACATGAATTTGTACGTTTTTTCAATGGTTTGCCGAGAGAGCGTGCTTCAGAACCTGCGGCGGAGCCGCATCCCGAGCGGGCGGCCGTCCGGGTCGACGAGCACGTGGTGCAACGGGGCGACGAGGAGCCGCTGCGTCACGGCGAGCTCCGGGGGCACGTACCGGCGCAGCCGGCCGGGCGGCCGGGGGCCGGGGCGGCCGCTCTCGTGCCAGGCGTCCAGGGCCCGCGCGCTCGCGGCGAAGGCGTCGAAGGCGGACACCGGGTCGCACAGCTCGTCCGCCGCCCCGGCCCCGGTGTGCTCGCGCATGAGTTCCAGGCGCAGCTCCCGGGCGAAGGCGCGGGCGCCGTCTCCGAGACCGCCCGGGTCGGCCGGCCGCCTCGGGTCCGGGCGCTCGTCGTACACGGCGCAGCCGAGCTCCGAATCGTGCGTCCACGAACGGAGGTTGACGTTGTCGGAGCCGACCGAGGCCCACACGTCGTCGATCACGCACACCTTGGCGTGGACGTAGACCGGTGTTCCCGCCCGGTTCTCCAGCCCGTACACCGCGACCCGGTCGCCGCCGGCCCGGCGCAGTTCCTCCAGGGCGTTGATCCGTCCGATCAGGTTCATGGGCAGTGTGAGCCGGCCGGCCTGCTCCGGGACGGTGGGGACGACCCCGATCAGCCGGAGCCCCGGGTGCCCGGCCAGCGCCCGGGCGAAGCAGTCCACCACCCGGGGGGACCAGAGGTACTGGTCCTCCAGGTAGACCAGTACCCGGGCCCGGCGCAGCGCCTTGGTGTACCCGCGGGCGATGCTGCGCTCTCCGTCGGGGGCGAAGGGATAGCCGTACAGGAGACGGTTCGGATAGGTCCGCAGCAGTTGGACGGTGTGCGTGCCACAGGACTGCGGGTCGGGTGTCTGCGGTGGCAGCCGGTCCGCACTGACGTCCTCGCGGTGCATCAGCTGCCGCAGCCGGGTGAGCGGGCTCCGGCTGAGCGGAGCCGGGTCCTCCCACCGCTCGCGGAAGACGGCCTCGACGTCACCGACCACCGGCCCGCGCAGGGCGAGCTGGACGTCGTGCCAGGGCGGGTGCGGCCCGTAGGCGGCGGCCAGGGGCAGCGACTGGCGGTCACCGCGGTGCGAGGAGTCGTCGTTGCGGTTGCGACAGAGGTCTATCCCTCCGACGTAGGCGACGTCCAGCTCCGGGCGGTCGCGGTGGCGTAGCACCACCAGTTTCTGGTGGTGGGAGCCTCCGGGCCGCACCCTCATGTCGAGCAGGCACTCACCGCCGGCCCGTGCGATCTCCTGGCCGAAGCGGAGGTTCTCTTCTTGGCTGAAGTGAAGACCGTCCAGGTGCGAACGCCACAGCAGGCCCTTGACGAGGACGCCGCGCTCGGCCGCCCGGCACAGCACGGAGCCGACCTCCGTGCCGGGTCCGTCGAGCCGCTCTTCGGGATCGCCGCGCCAGTCGGTGAACAACAGCAGATCGCCCGGACCCGTCGCGCGGACGGCCGCGAGGAGCTCCGCGAAGTAGACGGCGCCGTGGACCAGGGGCCGTACGTGGTTGCCCGTGGACCAGGCCGCGCCGTCGTGGCGGCGCCGGTCCAGGCGCGTCGCCCGGTTGCCGCGCTCAGCGGGGAGCAGGAGCCAGTCGGCGTGTGTCACGGTACCGGCTCCCCGGCCGCGCGCTACCAGGAGTGACGGCGGTCATCTGGTCCTCCGATCACGCCGGTGCACCGCAGTTCCAGGCTAGCCGCCGCCGGACGGCGCGGCGCCCTCACGTCACGGGTTCGACGGGGGCACCGCGGCCGGCCGGGGCTTGCGGGACGGCTCCCCCGCGCACGCCGCGCGTCCCCCGGAAGACGACGTCGGCCATCCGCCGCTCCGGGCCGCTCCGGCGCAGGTAGCGGTAGCCGAGGAAGGCCGCCGGGCCGAAGAACACCTGGGCCGGGACGAGCGTCGGCGCCTGATCGGTGGCCGCGGCGAGGACCTGCAGCGTCGCGACCGGGGCCACCGCACCGAAGAGGGTGACCAGCGCGATCCCGGTCCGCAGTCCCCGTTTCCCGTACGCCTTGTAGGCGGTGGTGGTGAACAGGGCGTACGCCAGCAGGTCGCCCATGCCGACCACCGCCCCCAGTTCCTCGCCGATGCGCAGGCCCGCGGCGGGGGCGTACGGATACCCCTGGACGGCTTCGGACAGCTGCTGGGTCAGTGGTACGACCCAGGCGAAGAAGGCGTCGTACGCGGTGAGCGCGAGCAGGAACCACGCGACGTTCTTCAGCCGCATGCCCCCCCCCTGCACGTTGAGGTTCGTGGCGGAGACGACGATCAGCGCGACGACGGCGCTGTTCGCCACCCAGTACGGCGGCGCGGTCTCGCCGAAGGCCCGGTGCGCGACGAGGACGCTCGCGATCAGTACGGCGATCAGCGCCCGGCGCAGCCGGCCGTTCCCGATCAGTGGCTGGTAGCCGACGGACAGCCCGCCCGCGAAGACGAGGGCGAGCACCACCGGGAGGACCGCTCCGGGCAACGTCAGGTAGATGTAGGGCAGTGCCAGGACGAAGCCCATCATCAGGAAGATGTCGCTGCCGTTGAAGACGCCGACGGGCGGCCTCGGGGTGCGGACGGCGCGGAAGTAGGCGATCGCCCCGGCGCACACGCCGACCGCCCGGGCGATGGTGACCGCGAGCTGGAAGAAGACGCTCACGCGTGGCTCCGGGTGAAGGTGTGCTCCGACAGGTCGCAGCGCAGGGGGAAGAGGCGCGCGGCCTCCTCCTCGTCCACCGGCAGGACCGTGACGCGGGCGTCGACGCCCTGGGCCCGCAGCCGCTCGGCCACCGCCACTTCGGTGACCTCCTTGGAGGCGACCTCCACGTGGAGCCGGCCGTCGGCCCCGACCTCCGCCCGGTGGCTGGCGCAGCGGGAACGGCAGGCCGGGCGTGCCGTCCAGCGCCTCCAGGACGTCGCGCGGGGTGACGATGCCGTCGATGGTGCGGTGCAGGGTGCCCGCCTTGCCGAGGACGTGGGAGACGGCGGGCACGGCCGCCAGCTCGCAGTCCGGCGGGCCCTCCAGGGTGCGGACCACGTCGCCGGTGTTGTAGCGCAGGACCGGCATGCACTCCCGGTAGGGGAAGTAGGGGGTGACCGTCAGTTCGCCCAGTCGGCCGGGGGCGGCGGGCTCGCCGGTCGCCAGGTCGAGGACCTCGGTGTAGCCCGTGTTGGGGTCGATGTGGAGGTGCCGCTCGCTACAGGTGCGTCCGCCGACCGGCAGCAGTTCGGTCATGCCGAAGGCGTCGCCGACGGTCAGGGCCCCGAAGGTCTCGCGCAGGACCTCCGACAGGCGTCGCGACAGCATCTCCCCGCCGGCGTAGATCGCGCGCAGCGCGAAGTCGTCGGGTCCGTAGCCGCGCCGCCGGGCGGCGGTGACCATCTGACCGAGGTAGCTGGGGTTGCCGGTGAGGATGGTGGGCCGGGCGCCGCCTCCCGGGCCCAGCAGGTGCTCGACGGACTCGTCCGGCGGGATCTGTCCCACGACGTGGCACGAGGCGTTGGCGAGCCGGCAGACCTCGACGTCCTCCTGCACGGCGGTCCCCACTAGGGGCGTCTTGTCGGTCGGGCCGGGCACGCCGAGCCCGGCAGGCCACGCGGCAGGACCCGGGCCGGAGTGCCGACGGAGGGTGACCGTGCCACGCTGAATCGGGGGAACGCCGACTCCGGCACGCCGGACCGGCTCTGCCATCGAGGAGATCGACATGGCCAGTGACGCCAGCAGTTCCCGGACCAGTCAATCGCAGCCCAGCTCCTGGACTGCACCCACATCGGGTACGACCATCACGGCGGGCGCCCTGATGGTCTTCGCGGGCGCGATGGCGATCTTCGAAGGGATCGCGGCACTCGCCAGGGACGACCTGTTCGTCGTGACGCGGCACTACGTGTTCGAGTGGAGCGTGACCGGCTGGGGCTGGGTCCACCTGATCCTGGGCATCGTCCTCGTCCTCGCCGGCTGCGCCGTGTTCACCGGAGCCCTGTGGGCGCGCTTCTTCGGCGTGGCCATAGCCGGCCTCGGCGCGATCGCCAACTTCCTGTGGCTGCCGTACTACCCGTGGTGGGCCGTGATCCTGATCGCCGTCAACCTGTTCGTGGTCTGGGCGCTGTGTGCGGGCATGCAACGGGAGGCCGATGCGGGCATGACCGCCTGACCTCGGCCGGAGCACCCGGGGAAGGTCCGAAAACGATCGAAGGGCCGCTTCGGATTCCTCCGAAGCGGCCCTTCGACCTACGACTCTCACGAGTCGGGACGACAGGATTTGAACCTGCGACCCCTTGACCCCCAGTCAAGTGCGCTACCAAGCTGCGCCACGTCCCGATGCGCGCTGACCTGGGGTTTCCCCTGGTTGAACGCGCAGGAGAACGATACCGCACTTCGTGGGGTGGTTGCGCGCACCTTTTCCACGTCCGGTCCGTGCGGCCGTGTCGCCGGCTTCAGCCCGGGTCCACGGTCAGCTCCGGATGGGCGGCGATCAGGCGCTTGGGAGCGGCCTGGAGCCAGGAGTCGGTCAGGATGGTGCGCAGCTCGGCCGCGTTCCGCACGGCCGCGAGCCGGACCCGGATCCAGGCGTAGCGGTCGTCGTGGCCCGCCCGCAAGAAGAACTTCTCCGGCTCCGCCGCGATCAGCTCGGCCCGGTCCTCCTTGGGGCACTTCACCCCGATCGAGGTGTCGTCGTCGGCGAGCGAGACGAAGATCTTCCCGCCCACCCGGAAGGTCGGCATGCCCCAGGCGGGCTTCTCGCTGCTGTCCGGAAGCGACAGTGCGATCAGGCGGACGTCCCGTGCGGTCACGGCCATCCCGGTTCTCCTCTCCAACCACCGGTGAACCCTTGTCCGAACGACCGTAGCCCCCGGCACCGACAGACCCGCTCACCCCCGCCGGTCCTCCCGCTCGTGCACCAGCGCCACCAGGTCCGCGGCGAGCTCCTTCACCGCGGCGAGTCCCTCCGTGCCCCACTTGCGGGGCACCACGTCCACCGCGCACACCGTGCCCAGGACGATCCCGCGCCGGTCCGTCAGCGGCGCGCCCGCGTACGACCGCACTCCGCTCTCGTCCACCACCGCGTTGCCCGCGAAGCGTGCGAAGTCCCGCACGTCCTCCAGTACCAGTGCCCGCCGGCGCACCACCACGTGCGGGCAGTAGCCGTGGTCGCGGGCCAGCACCCGCGCCGGGTACCCGCTCGCCGGGGCCCCGGCGGCGTGGTGCAGCCCGGCGAAGAACTGGCGTTCCTCGCCGATGAAGTTCACCCCCGCGTACGGTGCGCCGAGCGCGTCGGCGACGCGCCTCGCGAAGGCGTCCAGTTCGGCGTCCGTACGCTCCCCCAGGCCCAGCTCGCGCAGCCGGACCGCACGTGCGGGTGCCTCCCGGTCGACCGGCGTGAGCAGCAGGTGTCCGTTCGATTCGTAGTACGTCATGGCGGTTCCCCCGACTCCGAAGACGAAGAGCTGACCGTGGACATGCAGATCAGGTGCCGGACGAGGGCGGCCAGCGTCCCCGTCCCGGAGCTCGCCAGGCGCGCGTCGCACCGTACGACGGGCACCTCGGGCCCGAGCCCCACCGCTTCGCGGACCTCGTCGGGCCCGTAGCGGTGACCGTCGTCGAACTCGTTGACGGCGACGATGAAGCCGATCCCGCGCCGCTCGAAGAAGTCCACGGCGGGGAAGCAGTCCTCCAGTCGGCGGGTGTCGGCGAGCACCACCGCCCCGAGCGCGCCCGCGCACAGCTCCTCCCAGAGGAACCAGAAGCGGTGCTGTCCCGGAGTGCCGAAGAGGTAGAGCACGTGGCGCTCGTCCAGGGTGATCCGGCCGAAGTCGAGCGCGACGGTCGTCGTGGTCTTCTCCTGGACCCCGTGCAGCGGGTCGAAGCCCGCACCGAGTCCGCTGAGGAGTTCCTCCGTGCTCAGCGGTTCGATCTCGCTCACCGCGCCCACGAAGGTGGTCTTGCCCGCCCCGAAACCGCCCGCGACCAGGATCTTCAAGGTCGCGGGCGGAGCTCCGGCGGCCAGGGCCGGAGCGGGGGCCGGGGCCGGGGCGTCACAGTCGTTTACGTAGGCCATCGAGCACCGCCAGGAGCAGGGACCGGTCGTCGGCGGCGCACGAGTTCCCGCCCGGGAACCGCGGCGCCTGCGCCATGACGGCCCCGTGTTCCATCAGATCGGACAGCAACACCTTCACCACGACGGCGGGCAGCCGCAGCTGCCCGGCCACCTCGGCGACGGTGACGGTGGTGGCGCCCGCGCACATCCGCAGGGCGAGCGTGTGCTCCGCCCCGAGCGGAACGTGCGGCCGCACCCCGGTCGCGCTCACCAGCGAGAGCAGGTCGAGCGTGCAGCCCGGCCTGGTCCGCCCCCCGCTGGCGGTGTAGGGACGCATCACGCGGCCCGCCGAATCGTCGAGCCACGGTGTGTCCCGTCCCTTCGCGTACGCCCCCGTCCCGCGGGCCCTCATCGCTCCGTGTCGGCGACGGGCCGCCGCGGCGAGGCCGCGAGGTACGGACGTACGCTCTTGACCAGCATCGCCATCTCGTAGCCGAGCACCCCGGCGTCGGCCTCCCGGTCGGCGAGGACGGCGAGACAGGTTCCGGATCCGGCCGCGGAGACGAAGACCAGCGCACTGTCGAGTTCGACCACGACCTGCCGCACCTCGGCGCCGTCCGCGAAGCGGGCCCCTGCGCTGCGGCCCAGGGAGTACAGCCCGGAGGCGAGCGCGGCCATGTGGTCGGCGCTGTCGGCATCCATCCCGTGGACGCAGGTCACGAGCCCGTCGGCGGTGAGGAGTACGGCGCTTCGCGTGTACGGCACGCGCTGCACCAGGCCGCTGAGCAGCCAGTCGAGGTCAGAGAGCCGGCCGCCGGTCTTCGTCGCCACTTCGCCGCCCATGGGGGTGCGCTCCTTGCTGATGGGGTGAGGGGTCGGGGTCATACCTGGTTCTCCGACTGGGCCAGGCCGAAGCCCCGTTGGAAGGCGGCCATCAGGCCCGGGTCGTGCACCGGCTGCTCGGGGTCCGCGGCCCGCCGGGGGGCGGGGGCCCCGCGCAGCTGGGGCGCGAGGTGCTCCTGAGCGCGGCGCCGGGGCAGCCGCGGCCGGTCGCCCGTGGCGGGCCTGCCCGGTGCGGAATCGGCCGCGGGCACCGGTCCGGGCGCCGGGGCCGGCTCCGGCGCCGACCAGGCCACCGCTCCGGTCGGCGCATCCGGCACGGAACCGACCCGGGGATCTGCCGCGGGCGCCGACCAGGACACCGCCCCGGACCCGTCCGTCGCCCCGGACCGGGGTGCGGGCAGGGACGCGGGGCGGGGCTGGGGCCGAGGCTCCGGCCGGGGGCGGGGCACGGGCCGGGACGCGGGTTCCGACGGGGTCGCCGCTCCGGGCCCGGGCCGGGTGCCGGCGCCGGCCACGGGCACGGACACGTAGGCGTGGGCGGGGGCGGACGGGGCGTGGGACGGCGATGCGGGTGCGGGGTGCGGCTCGGGGTGGTGCGGGGCCCCGGCCCCCGGGCCCTCGGAAGCCTGCCCGGCCTCCGGCCGGGACGTCGGCAGGGGCGTCCGTACCGGCTCCAGGGCGGGCATCGCAGACCCCTGCCCGGTCCCCCACGAGGTGGCCCGCGAGCCGCCCGCCGCGTCGGCCGCGGTGGGCGCCTCCGCGCCCAGCAGCTCCTGCGGCAGCACCAGCACGGCGAGCACGCCGCCGTAGATGTTGGACTTGAGCTCGACGGCGATCCCGTGCCGGCGGGCCAGCGCCGACACCACGAACAGGCCGATCCGGCCGTCCGCCAGCAGGTGCCGGACGCTGATCTGGTCGGGGTCGCCGAGCAGGGCGTTCATCCGGTGCTGCTCCTCGGCCGGCATGCCGAGTCCACGGTCCTCCACCTCGACCGCGATCCCGGCGGTGACCCGCTCGGCGCGCAACACCACATCGGTGTCGGGGGCGGAGAAGACCGTGGCGTTCTCGACGAGTTCGGCCAGCAGGTGCACCACGTCCGCGACGGCGTGCCCGCGGACGCTGCCGCCCGCCGGGGGCACGACCTTGACCCGGGTGTACTGCTCGACCTCCGCGACCGAGGAGCGGAGGACCTCGCTCAGGTCGATGGGCCTGGTCCACTGGCGGCGGGACGCCGCGCCGCCCAGCACGGCGAGGTTCTCGGCGTGCCGGCGGATGCGGGTGGCGAGGTGGTCGACGTGGAAGAGCTCCTTGAGCAGGTCCGGGTCCTCGACCGTGTCCTCCAGGTCGTCGAGCAGCGAGATCTCGCGGTGCACGAGGGACTGGAGCCGGCGCGCGAGGTTGACGAAGACCTCGACCTTGCGGTCGCTGTCGGTCGGGGCGGCCGGTCCGGCCAACCGCAGGAGGGTCGTGTGCGCCTGTTCACGGGCGCCCCGCAGTTCCTGGGAGAGCAGCCAGAACTCGTCCATCCCGGCCGGGTCCGCGCCGGGCAGCGGCGAACTCGGTCCACCGCGCACCGGGAGGGGCGGGTTCTCGCCCCGTTCCAGCCGGTCGGCGGCCGTGCGCAGCTCGCCCCGGCCGCGCACGCTGGAGCGGCGCAGCGCCTCGCACCGGTCCCGTACGGCTTTGGCGGCGCGCTGGGCCCCGAGCAGGGCCGCGGCGAGGGCGCCGACCACGAGGAGGGCGCAGCCGGTCAGTACCGGCCACAGCCGGGCGTCGCGGTCGCCGGCTCCCCCGCCGAGCTGGAGGGTGAAGATCACCGCGGCGGCGCCGCTGAGCCCGGCGGCGAGCGTGGGCAGCAGGGCGGCGCGCACCAACTGGGGGCGTATCTGCCGGGCGGGACCCGAGACGGCGTGTCTCGACGGGGCATGGCGGGCGGCGCGGAGTCCGGACATGTGCGTCCTCGGTACGTGGGGCCCGGCCCCCAGCGTTCCCGGGGCCCGGTGTTGATCACCGAATACCCACGCTAGACCCCATCGCAGCACCCCGGAGCGCCAGTTGGCGAACTTCGCGGGGGTGCTTCCCGCTCCCGGTGGAGCGCTCGTACAGCAGCCCGAATGCGCCGGTCGGCCCCCTGGGACCACCCCGGCGGCGCCCCTCGGCAGCCGTCACCACACCGCTGGAGAAACCGAGTTGGGCGTCCGCCGGGCGGTCCGCGCCGGTGGACGGGAGCCCGCTCGCCGCGCGCCAACGTCTCAGAGCATCCGCTCGGCTGTCGCCGCCCGGGTGCGCAGCGCGTCGGCCTCCTCGTGCCGGCCCCAGGCAGCCAGGATCCGCGCCCGGTATTCCATCGCGTACCCGTCGCCCAGTTCTTCGGCGCGCAGGAACGCCTGGACGGCCCGCTCCAGGTCACCGCAGTCCCGGAAGGCCACGCCCAGCGCGGTGATCGGGAACGCCTCGTCCTGCGCAAGGACGACCGGAGCCCAACGCTCGACACCAGCCGCATCGCCACGGTCGAGCGCCTGCTTGACGAGGCCCAGCATGGCGTCCGGATCGCCGAGCACCGCGGCCTTCTCCCAGATCACCTGCGCGCGGTTCGCGTCACCGGCCACCGCGTGCAACATTCCCAGGTTGAAGCCGGCAACCGCGTTCCCGGCCGCCCATGCCCGGCCCCACCAGTGCAGCGCGCCGTCCCGGTCACCCTTCGCGTGCAGGCCCGCCGCCAGGTTCCCCATCGCCACGTCGTCACCCAGCTCCGCCGCAGTAGTCAGCTCGGCCAGCTTCTCGTCCGACTCCGACCGCCGGCGGAACCACCGAGCCATCAGCAACCACCCCCGCAGCACAACTGCACCGACCCCCGGAATTGCGGGCGGCGAACACCTCTCACCCGGCGATCATGCCAGCCCATGGCCCGGACGGCTCGCGCGAGGGCGGCCCGCCGGGTCAACGAGGTCGACCCCGCCCTGCTCCGGGCGGACGTACTCGGCCACTCGTCCCGGGCGACCGGACCCGACGATCGGCGCCCAGCACTCAGCTCGCCGAGTGAAGCGCTCACCCGCCAACTGAAGAGCTCGATCAGAACCGGTGTGACTGATTCCCAATCGTCGTGGTCAAGCAGTCGGAGTGGTGCGGGAAGGCGAGCTGATGGTCAGGGACGCACGCCGTGGCGATCCTCTGTGCCGACGCCGAGAACGGCTCGAGCAGCCGCCAGACGCTCCCTGGACTCGGCTATCCACTCTTCGCCCATATCGAGCGGGACTGAGACGACGATCTGGGTGCTGGGCCCGTCATGGACTTCGACCACGTAGGGGTCGTCGGCAATGAATCGGAGGTAGGCCGTGCGGCCGGATCGGGGCCAGTCCGCCATGAACGGCTCGTCGAGGTCGGCCTCCTGCTCGTTCTCCTCGAGGGCGTCCAGAAGCCGACCCCAGTCCGAGAGGTCCTCGGAGTCGAACCCGAGATGGACGGTTCCGTTCACGAAGCCGCTTGTGACGACGGCTTCCGCGTCGTAGTACCGGACGCCCAGGCTTTCGAGCGATGGGCTTCGCCGATCCGGGCGGCGTACTGGGACCGCTGCGGCCGGCTTGCCGAACCGCTGACCGCCGACTCAGGAGGACGCCGGTTCGCGTACCAGCATCCAAATGATCGCCGGGCATCGGCGTGGGGGATCAGGCCGGGGCGCGCAGCCCCGCCAGGAGGCGGTCGAGCGCCTGTTCCGCGGCCTGCGGGTCTCCGCCCCGTGCGATCCAGAGCGCGGCCTCGTTCATCGCTCCCGAGAGCAGCCGGGCGAGGGGCTCCACCGGCTGATCGGCGATGATCCCGGCCGCGGCGAGCGCCGCCAGGGCCTCTGCGAGGTGCCGGGCGGAGGACTCCTCGTCCATGGTCCGCCACTCGTCCCAGCCCAGCACGATGGGCGCGTCGACCAGCAGGATCTGCCGCACCGCCGGGTCGGTCCCCGCTGCCAGGAAGGACCGGCAGCCGGCACGGAGCTGCTCCCAGAGGTCCTCGTACTGCCCGGCCTCGGCCGCGACCCGCTGTCCGAGTTCCTGCTGGACCTCGGCGACGACGGCCCGGAAGAGCCCCTCCTTGCTGTCGAAGTGGTGGTAAGCGGCCCCCTTGGTGACACCGGCGGCCCGCGCCACCTCGGCCAGCACCACGTGGTGGTAGCCGTCGGCGGCGAACCGCCGCTGCCCTTCGGCCAGCAGCGCCCGCCGCGTGGCCGCCCGCTGCTCCGCCCTGGAGACCGCCATCGCGCTCATCACCCTTCCCATTTCACATACCGAGGGTATGCTAACGCCAGAATTCACATACCCCGGGTATGCGAAATGGAGCTGAAAGGACCCTGCCATGACGAACGAACCCACGGCCCCGCCCACGACCGGACTCGGCAGCTTCTACCCCGTGCTCGCCACCCGAGACGTGGCGGCCTCCCGCGACTTCTATACCCGTCACTTCGGCTTCGAGGTGACCTTCGCGGCGGACTGGTACGTGAGTCTGCGCCGCCCCGACGCCCCGCAGTACGAACTGGCCCTCCTCGACCACGCCCACCCGACCGTCCCCGAGGGCCACCGGGCAGCGCTCCGCGGCGGCCTGCTGCTGAACTTCGAGGTGGACGACGCGGACTCGGAGCACCAACGCCTCGTCGTCGAAGCCGGCCTGCCCGAAGTGCTCCCGCTCCGCACGGAAGATTTCGGCCAGCGCCACTTCATCGTTGCCGCCCCTGACGGCGTGCTGATCGACGTCATCACCGTCGTACCGCCCGACGAGGAGTACGCCGCCCAGTACACCGACCCGCAGTTCCGGCAAGCGAGCTGATCCCCAGAAGGCGCGGGCAGGAGCCGGCCGGCTCTTGCCCCTCCCCCGTACTGCCCTGCGGCCCGTCACGGCACGCCCGCCCGCCCGCTGGTTGAGCGACGGCCGGGTGTTCAAGCGCCGAAGTGGGTGAGGGGACCCCAGATGTGGGCCGTGTTCCTTTCCTGGGCCAGGCGGGCTACGGCGCGGCCGGCGGCCACGGAGGGCGGGGTGTTCCGTTGCAGTTCCTCGTGCAGGTGGGTCATCAGGAGCTTCGTCTTGTCCACGTCCGGGACCGGCCACAGGGCGGCGATGACGGAGCTTGCGCCCATGGCGAGCACGGAAGCGGGCAAGTCGGCCTGTTCGGCGGATCGGGCGGTGCCCAGGCCTGCGAGGTGGCGGGCGGAGAGGACGACGGTGGCTCCCCGCCGGAGGTCGCGGGGCAGGAGTGCGGACAGCGGGGTGGGGCGGCCGAGGAGAAGGGTGGAGTTCAGCGGGGCCTCGAGGTCGAGGATGCCGTGGCCGGCCAGGTGGATCAGGTCGGCGTCCGCGATCCGCGCGACGAGCCCGCCGGGAACGGCGGCCGGGAGCGGGTCCGCTGCCCGCTGCGGAGCCTGGCCGGTTCCCGCCCCCGGGTCGGGGTCGCGCAGGATCACGGGGTCCACCCCGTGCAGTGCGGCCACCTCGCGGGCCTCGGACACCGCCATCTTGATGGGGACTCCGCCGGCCCCGTCGTGGTACCAGGGGTCGGCCACGACGAGGGTCTTGCGCCGGGTACGGGTAGAGCGCGGCCAGGTGCCGGCGAACATCAGGGCCCGGCCGGAGGGGACGACCGTGAGGTCCGTCCTGGCGCAGACCGGTACGCCGTCAACGGGGGTGGTGAACAGCGGCAGCAGCGCGCTCTCGCCCACGGGGATGATGGCGACGCGTCCGCCTTCCAGGTCCGGCCACGCGTCGAGTACGGGCCGCCACACCGAGGCCGCAACGGCTTCGAACACCGACCGGGCCGCCAAGTCCCTGAGTCTCGGCCGTCGCTCGCCGGAGTTCAGCACGTCCCTGACGCGCTTCGCCTGCACCCGGACGGCGTCGAGGCCGAGCAGGGGCAGCGCGATGCTCTCGCACAGGGTGCGGCCGGTCTCCGTAGCCTCCAGCCGGACCGCGGTGCCGGCGCCCGCGCCGGGGACGACGTAGACGACCGAGCGGCCGGTGAGGCTGGCCGCGAGCACGGCGGGTGCGACGGTGGCCCCTGCGTGCAGGGGCCACCTCTGTGACCCGTCGATCACATCCGTCAGATCCTGCAGGAGCATGGCGTCAGCCTGGCTGCGGAGGGCGGCGACGCCGTCGACGGACACGGCCGGCTCCCGGCTCTCCCGGGCGATCGTCTCCTGCTGGCTGCGCCGGATCGCCTGCAGTCGCCGCAGCGCGTCCTCGCCACCGAGGACGGCGGACATCTCGCGTGCGCGGGTTCGGGCGCCGAGCTGCATGGTGGCCAGGGCCTCCGCAATGATGCAGGCGGCCAGCGGGATGCCGGCCCGGTGGGCGACGTCCAGCGACGTGTCGAGCATGACCTGCACACCCGGCAGCAAGTCTTCCGGGAAGGGCAGTGCAAGGCTCGTGCAGCGAGATTCGACGAATGCCACTGCGGTGCAGAAGTTGAGGGCGGAGCAGGTCGCCGGGAACCACTGCCCGCACAACGCGTGCAGGCCGAAGGACGTGCGGGCGGTTTCGACGAGCAGCGGGGCGTACTCCTCGTCGCCACGGCCGAGTTCGGCGAAGCAGTGGCTCATGAGCTGCCACGATTCGGCCACGACCGCGTCCGCCCCCTGCTGCCGGCCGCGCTGGCGCAGGTCCAGGAGGGCACGGTGCACCGCTTCCCGTTCCCGTTCCCTCTTCTTGGTGCGGGCGCGGCCGAACAGAGCCATCACCCGGCGGCGTCCGATGCGGCGGGGGCCCGGACGGCGGCCAGCACGGAGACGATGGTGCCGGCGAAGGCCGCCGGGTCCCGCGCGGGGGTCCCGTCGTGGCCCGGCGGGCAGCTGATCTCCATGCGCACCGCAGAGCCGGGCGGACCCGCGGTGCCGGTGAACACCGGGGGTCCGGCCTCCCCGGTACGCGGTCCCGGCAAGGCCGCGGTCCGCCGGACGGAGTCGGCGATCTGTTCTCGGGCCGGGTACACGCCCACCAGGTTGGCGGAGACGTCCAGGGCCCCTTCCCCGTACGACACCCCGGCCTCCACCTCGTCGAACCCGTCCTCTTCGAGGAGGGCCCGGAGGCCGGCGGGAACGTGCACGTACATGTGCTCGCTCATGTTCAGCACCGTAGCGAGGTACTGCCGGCGGCGCGGCCGAATCCGGACAATACGCGGGGTCCGGCTCGGGACCGCGCGCCCGCGGGGGTGCGGCAGACCGCGGACCTGCTCTCCGGGCTGAGTGTGGACGGCCGCCGGCCGAAGCAGCCGGTACGCGCATGACCCGGCCGGGCCCGAAACCACCCCGGCCGGATCCGGCCACGCCACGTCACGTCACGTCACGTCGTGTCGTGTCGTGTCGTGTCGTTCTTGGCTCTTGGAGCGCACAGCACGGCTAGGTCGTCCGCCTCGGCCCGGCCCCGATCGGCACCTCATCCTCAACGACCACTACTCGCGCAGCCTCGTGCTGCTTGCCCCGGTGTCGGCGCGCAGCCAGGGGCCAACGGGCATCTAGGGTGATCGCGCGTCAAGCGGTTGCCCCATCAACCGTCCATCTGGCCGCGCCTCTTGGGTAGCCCCCTGCTCCTGATGGCCCTCTCAACGCGATCCCGGCCCTGTTCCGTGAGCATGTAGTGGCCGCGGCTCTCCCCCTGGCAGAGCAGGCCCTTGGACATCAGTGAGCGCAGGATGGCCTTCATCGTCTGGCGGTTGAAGTGCAGGTCGAACGCTGCCCTCAGGTCGGACAACCCCAGGGGGACACCTTGTCGGCAGATGTGCGCCAGCACCGCGAACTCCCAGGGGAACAGCCGCCCACCTCGCCGCCCGTACCGCTCCTTGGACTCCGCGACCCCCTGTTCAGGCCGAGTCGGTGCCACCGGTGCCGAGTCGGCGTCGTCCCAGGGCCCAGGGTTGTCGACGGCGCTGAAGACGGCCAGCTCCCGCCCGTACCCGACGGCGAGAACACCCTCTGTCATAGACAGGGCGCCCACTGCGTCGGGCAAGGTCACGGTGGCATGCGGCTCGCCGGTGTCGGCGTCCCAGAAGCGGATGGTGTTGCCGAGCGGGGAGGCGGTGACCACTACCGGGCGGCCGGACGAATCGCCGACAGCGATGATCGGCGCATGGCCGACCGGGACGAAACACCGCGGCCGGCCGGTCTCCGCGTCCCACACGCGAAGCCGTCCGTCGTCGTACGCGGCAGCGACCAAAGATCCGCCTACCGTGGCGCCCAGGGCGACGCTCAGCACGCCCGCGCCTGCCGCCGAGAGGTTTCTGCGCAGAGTGCCGGATACGGGGTTCCACAGTCCGACGGCGCCATCGTGGTGGCCGATGACGGCCACCGGCTTCTCCCGGATCCGGCCAGCGGCAACGGCTGAGACACCCTCCCGGCCCTGCAGGCCGCCAGGGAGCGGGCGTCCGGAAGTGAGCGAGTGGACGTGCAGCCGTGCGCCGTCGCCCGGGTCGACGGCCAGCACGACGGGGCGCCGCCTCGACCCGCCCACCACCAGGACCGAGAGTGGTGAGTTCGATGGAGCACGCTGCCACTTCCGCTCACCCGTTTCAGGCCTACGGGCGGTCAGCCTTCCGTCGTCGGTGGCAACGACCGCGACGGGGCCTTCCCGCGTCGGGCCGAGACCCACTGCCGTCACCTTGGCCGTGCCGTTGAGATGGATCCCCTCGGACCTGCCGTCCGATGTGGTCAGCACCCGCAGTCGTTCGTCGCCGCACCCGGCGGCGACCAGGATCCGGCCGTTCACTCTCTCGACGGTAAGGGAGTTGACCGGTAGCGGGAACGTGATGCTGCCTGCGGTCTGAGCACGACGGTCGTCGAGCGCCCACACGCGCGCCGTGGAGTCGTATCCAGAACTGACCGCCACCGGGCGACCCGCGACGTCTGCAACGCTGATCTCGCGCGGCGTGTCCGTGTGGGCGGTGAACGTCTGCCGTAGGCTCCCGTCCGCCAGATTCCATTCGTGCAGGGTGTGGTCGGCGGAGGCTGACAGCAGTACGTATCCGGACAGGGAGTCGAGCAGCCGAGCCCTGCGGTCTCGCTCGGTTCCGTGTCGCATGCGCTGTCTGGTGCCCTTCGGCGGGGTGGGGACGTCCGCGTTTCGGCTGTGCGGCGGGTCGGATGCCCGGGCGGAGGGGGTGAAGTACGCAGCCAGCGCGCTGATTTCACCGAAGTGTCCGGCGAGCTGGCGCAGCGGTCGTCCGCCCCGTTCCAGTTCCCACAATCGGATCGTCCCGTCCGCTCCACCGGTGACGGCCACACAGTCGGCCCCGGTGTCGACGACCGCAAGCGTGGCCATGGAATCCGGCGAGCAGTTCAGGGTGGTGAGCAGGTCGCCGCCGAGGAGGTCGAAGACACGCCCGGTGCCGTCGGCATGGGCGACGAACACGGCTGGTCGCTGGCCTACGTGAACCGCAGCGACAGCGGTGACGGGGGAGTCGCCGATCCGTACCCGGTGCTGCCGTTCCGCTCCCGTTCTGGGGTCAAGTGACAGCAGTTGCCCCTGGCCTACGACGGCGATGACGTCGTCCGCGCCGGTGTCGGTGACGACCACGGCGCCCGGCGAGGGCACGGCGGTGAAGAGCTGATGGGCCGTCCCCGTGCCCGGGTCGCGCATGCTCACCGTGCCGTCGCTGCCGTAGGTCACGAGCGTGAACGCGCCGTCCAGGTCGCACGGTTTGATCTCGCGCACCTCGCCCTGATGAGCAACCTCCTCCCACAAGATCGCACCACTGCGCGGATCCCAGCAGCGCAGGATTCCGTCCTCTGCGGCTGTGACCACGACGAAGGGGTGGGGGCCTCCTACGGCGACGGCCGTCAGCGGCGCAGTGTGCCCGTGCGCCTCGTGGTGCAGGGTGCCGGTGGTCAGGTCCCAGACTCTGGCCACCTTGTCGCCCACCGAGGTGGTCACCGCGAACGACCACCCGTCGACGGTTCCGGTGGCCACCGACGAGACCGCCGTGTCGTGGGCGAGGGCGGCCCGGAGCGCGAAACTGATGGTGCTCGCTGTGGACCAGCGGCACTGCCACGGCGTGGGCGGCGCGTGGCGGGGGTGGTAGAGCCGGCGGCTGATGTCCGGCCACTGGTGGCGGGCGGCGTCGACCGCCAGGATGTGGCGCCGCGCATCCGGTCCGACGGAGACGTGCTCCTTGAGTGAAGCCCGGTAGACCGGCAGCGCCTGGGTCGGCGTCTCGGCCTCCAGCAGGGCTCCGAAGCCCAGTACCGAGTGGGGGTCGGCGTGGACGAGGAACTCCCAGTCCTGGAAGAGCCGCCGCAATTGACCGGACTCTGCCGCGTGTTCGGCGGCGTGCCGCAGCAGGTACGGCGAGGCGAGGTCCCAGCGCGGGGTGTTGTCCACATCGATGGGGGCGGTGAGTCGGCCGAAAACCCGGGAGGCAATGGAGCGCAGGCGTTTCTCCTGGACCGAACGGGGACCCGCCTGCTCCGCCCCTTGGAGTTCCTCCGACGCCTCCCCTTGGATTTCGCTCATGCCGGCTCGTGCTTCGTTCATGCCGCCGAGGCCAGAAGTCGGGCCACTTCGGTCGACTTCAGGTAGTACTCAGCGTGATGGAATTTGAACCCCTGGTGGATGACACCGTGTTCGTCGCTGTCGACGCCGCGGAAGCTGCGTGAGATCCCCTTGATGGGAATGGCGACCGGGTCTCCGGGGTCGGCCAGATTCGCCCAGCGACCCACCGCCCGAGGTCGCACGCCCATGCCGCCCTCGGGAGTGGGAACCAACCGATCGAAGATCACCTTGGGAACGGCGAGCGGCGAGCCCACCGTCACCCACAGCGGGACGTGCGGTGTTCCCTCCTGGTGCAGCGTCTCGTACGCCACGACGGATCCCAGGGAATGAGCGATGAGAACGTCGGGCCGATGCTCGACGATCGTTTCGTGCAGCCGCCTCTGCACTTCCTCTCGTGCCGGGCCGGGGGTCCGGTAGGCGGTGACCTCCTTGGCCCAACGGACCATGAGCCACTCCATGAGCCACTCGGGGCACGCCCAGCTCTCCGCGATGTCGGCGATGCCGTCTCGCAGCAGGGTGGTCAACAGTCCCTGAGCCAGGCGTCCGGACTCGGCGCCGCTGTTCGAAGACTGGGTTGCGAGGAGCCCGCGCAGCGTTTCCTCCTCCGCCTGCGTAAGGTCCTCCAGTTCCGTGTCGTCGCTCTGGCGGCCCTTTTCGCGCAGCAGATCGGCATAGTAGACGACCTGTACGTCTGCGTCGTCGACGCCCAGGTGCTTGGCCCAGACGGCGGAAAGGTTCCGGGTGGCCGTTTCGGCCGACTCCCCCGGCCGGTGGTTGCCGATTCCGTGGATTCCGACGATCTTCACTCCGGTCCTCCGGTGGAGTAGGGAAGGGCTTTGAGGTAGTCGGCCAATCCCTGGTGGAAGAGCCGGTAGAGCGTGGACCCGTCGCTCTCGACGCCGGTACGCAAATAGAAGCGGCCTGCCTCCAGAAGCATCCGGACGTTGTGATCGCCGACCTCGGGGTCGAACTCGGGCGCGACGCAGACAACGGCGTCCGTGGGGAACCCCTCCCCCTTGGCCCAGGCCACTGCGGCCAACACGGCCCGCAGGCGGGGGCCTTCCGGGTGCAGGCTCAGGTCGAGTTCCAGCACGCCGGGGAGCGTGAGGGGGACGCTCGCGCCCAGTTCCTCGGCGGCTTCCACGTCTGCCGGCGCCTCAAGCGTCTCCAGCGCCCGGCCGTAGATGCGTGCCACTAGGAACGGACCCCACTCCTGTGTGGCCCGGGGGTCCTTCGTGAGGGTGGCGGCGATCGTCTGGGCCAGCGTGGTGCGGACGGAGCGCCGGGATGCATCGCAGTAATCGGGGAGTCCGGCGAGACGCAGCACGAGGTGGTGGGCAAGGTCGGCCCGCAGCTCGTCCACCGGTACGTCGTCCAGGTCGAGCAGCGTCCCGCGCCGCGCGGCCTGCCCCAACAGCGGCTGAAAGCGCGTGCCGCGCCGCGTGCCGACGAGGAGCCGGACGATGGGCTGGCCATCCGGGCGTACGCCCTCCACCAGCGGCAGCAGCAGCCGCTGCATCAGGTCGACGGGGTCGTCGGCCTCATCCAGGGCATCGAAGATCAGCGGCGGCACGGCCGGGAGCAGAGCCAGCGCCTCGATCAGATCGGGTACGGTCCACGGCTCGGCGCTCCCGGTGTCGCGGCCGGCAAGCCGCCACTGCAGGGCCAAGGAAGTGACTACGGCTTCGAGGTCGCGGTTGCGCGCGTGGATCGCCGCCAGCATCGGGTTCGGTGAGGGAACACCGTCGGGCTGCTGCGCGGCCAGGTGCTTGCGGATGTCGGGTGCAGCCCGGACGATCTCCTCGTGCCCGGCGCAGACCAGCGACCCCAGCAGGGCCGACTTGCCGGACCCGGGTGCGCCGGTGACGACACGCAGCCCACCGCAGGCGGGGTCGTCCACCCAAGGGGCGAGTTCGGCAAGCTGCCGGGTGCGACCCACAAAGTGATCACCGACCCGATCCATGAAGTGCTCAGCGCCCAGGTCGGCGACGAACGCCCGCACAGGGGGCTCGACCGCCTGGAGCCGTTCCAACCGGGGGTCGCTGACCCAGTTCGGGTTGGCGAAGAACGGCAACTCGAGCGGCTGCGAGGTGTCGACCTTGGTGGAGTGGACCTTCTGTCTACTGTTGATCTCGCTCAGCCGGAGCTGGATCGCCGACGTCACCCGGTCCCACCGGACGTAACGCAGCAGAGGTGACGTATCGAGGCCGTTAGCGGCGATCTCTTCCAGAACTTCGGCCACAGCGGTGCTGAACGCACCGTCGTAGGCCGCACGGTCCGGACTCGTGGCCGCGATCACCCAGGCGTGCAGCTGATCGTCGGGGATCTGAGCCAACTGCGCGATCCGGGCCGTACGTCCGGCACGGCACAGGTCGACCAGGAACAGCATCGGGTGCGGCAGACCGTTGGCCTCTTGGACCCAGAGACTCACATCAGTGCCCACCCCGGTGTCGCCGCAAGACGGCACCATGGCCAACCGCTCCGAGCCCTCGGCCGCCTTGGTCCGCCCCCTGCCCGCCGGCATCGTCGTGCCGTGCGAGATCACGTGCACAATGCGGTACTGCTCTTCGCTCGCGTCGGTCCAACTGCGCCGCACGGTCTTGCGGTCGGGCTCTCGCACCGCTGTGACGTCGTACGCGAGCTTCGAGTAGGCCTGCTCCAACCTGGACATCAGGTCCGGCACGAAGGGGAGTTCATCCCACCCGTGCACACCGGGTAGCGGTTCCTCGCCCTCAGCAACAGCCGGGGCGAACCGGCTCACGCCCATCAGCAGCGCCCGCGACGGATCAGCCCCTCCGGGCGTCGCATCCCCCATGCCGCTCCTCCCCCACCCGGGAATGCCGACCAGCGGCCCCTTGCGGAGACCACCCGGCGATCGTACCGGCCGACCAGGTCAGCAACTGCTCGGGCTAGAGTCCAAGGCACAGGACGCAGGCCCAGGACGCAGGCCCAGGACGCAGGCCGAGCAGCCCGTTGCGGCCGCGCGGCCTGCCGTCTCTGCGAGGCTCTCGACAGCCTCACATCCGCACGATCTGCGCCTGCGCCACCACTCGGAGTGACCCGTTCGGCAACGGAAGGGGCGCGAAGAGCCCCGTCCGTCCCCCGGCCGCTCCGCGCGAGCGGACCCGTCGATGTCACGGACGGTCCGCTCGCGCTCCTCGGGGCTCAGCCTGCCCCATCACCGCGCTGACTGCGGCAGCTCCGCGTCCGGCGTCACCGCTCGCCCGCCAGGTCCAGATCACCGGCCCTGGACCCACTCGCCTCCGGTTCCACCGGCTTCGGGCGACGCCACGGGTGGGCGATCGGACGGGCGATGGGGCGCCACCACGGATCCACGGGCAGCGTTCCGGCAGGCTCGAAGGGCTCGCCCGGGCGCGGGAGCGCCACCAGCTGGTCGGCCCCCTCCGCAGCGTCGACCGTCCACTCCCCCGGCTCCGCCCAGGCGTGCAGGGCCAGGTTGAAGGTGCCCCAGTGGATCGGCAGCATCGTCCCGCGCGGGACGCCGCCCTGCAGGTCGAGGTGGGCGCGCATGCCCTCCTCCGGCGTCATGTGGATGTCGGGCCAGTACTCCGAGTAGGCGCCGATCTGGATCATGGTGGCGTCGAAGGGCCCGTGCTCGGCACCGATCTCCTCGAAGCCGGGGAAGTATCCGGTGTCCCCGCTGTGGTAAATCCGGTGCTCGGCGCCCGCGACGACCCAGGACGCCCACAGGGTGTGCTGCTGGTTGCGCAGGCCGCGGCCGCAGAAGTGCCGGGCGGGGGTGGCCGTGAGCGAGAGGCCGGCGATCTCGGTGCTCTCGTTCCAGTCCAGCTCGCGCAGCCGGTCGGCCGGAACGCCCCAGCGTTCCAGGTGCGCGCCGACGCCCAGCGGGACGGCGAAGACCGTGTCCGTCCCGGCCAGCGCCTTGATCGTCGGCAGGTCGAGGTGGTCGTAGTGGTCGTGCGAGATGACCACGACGTCGACCGTGCCCAGCGAGGCCAGCGGAACCGGTACGGGGTGCAGTCGCTTGGGGCCGGCGAAGGGGAAGGGGGAGCATCTCTCGCCCCACACCGGATCGAACAGCACCCGGCGCCCGTCGATCTCCGCCAGCACGCTGGAGTGTCCCATCCAGGTCAGCCGCAGGCCGCTCGCGGGCGGCTTCGCCAGGTCCGCGAGGGTCGTCGGGTGGACCGGGATCGGTGCGGCGGGGCTGCGCCGCTCCCGCTGCTCCCGATGGAAGTAGATCTTCGCGAACTCCGCCATCGACCCCGAGGGCCGGTTCCGGGCCCCGACCGGGTTCTGGAAGACGCCGTCGGCGAAGTTCGGCGAACGGCGGATCCGCTCCAGCCGGGCACCGGACGGGTCCGCACCGAAGGCTTCGGGCCGCAGGGCACGCAGCCGCGGACGCAGGGGACGGGAGCCGGTCAAAGCGCCTCCAGGGAGGATGGGGTCAGGATGGTCGTGCTCTACGACCATCCCAACGCACACCGGCCCCGAAGGATTCCGCTTCCGGCTCCTCGCCCGCTACAGCGGCAGCAGGTCCGGCCGCTTCGCCTCCACGTGGTCCCCGGAGGACTCCCCGCGCAGCCGTCGGCCGATCCACGGCGCGAGGTGTTCGCGCGCCCACTGGATGTTGTCCCGGGTGACGTCCACCGAGCCGCGCGGCTGCTGCGGGGGCCACGGCTGGTCGGGGTCGGCCGGCACGTCCAGCCCGAGCACCTGCGCGGCGCGCAGCGCGACCCGCGTGTGCCCCTCGGGCGAGAGGTGCAGGCGGTCCGTGTCCCAGGCCCGCCGGTCCTGTACGGACTTCAGCGACCAGAGGTCGAGCACCGGGCAGTCGTAGCGGTCGGCGATGGCGCGGACGTGCGCGCTGTACGTCGCCACCTTGCCGCGCAGGTGCTTGAGCACCGGTACGCCCCGGGTGTCGAAGCCGGTGGTGATCATGACCTGGCCCACGGCCCCGGTGAGGTCGGCGACGGCCGCCTCGAACCGCTCCGCCACGTCGTCCGGGTCGGTGCCGGGCCGGATGATGTCGTTGCCGCCCGCGCAGAAGGTCACCAGGTCCGGTGCGAGGGCCTTGGCCCTCGGAAGCTGGTCGGCCACGATCTGGTCGAGGAGCTTCCCCCGCACCGCCAGATTCGCATACCGGAAGTCGTGCTCTTCGCGCTGATCGGCCAGGAGCACGGCGAGCCGGTCCGCCCAGCCGAGAAATGAATCCCCGGGTCCCGGGTCCCCCACGCCCTCGGTGAAGCTGTCCCCGATCGCCGCGTACGAGCCGATGGTCTTGAGTTTCGTCGTCGTCGCTGCCACGAGAACCCATCCTTCACTCCCGTAACCAACCTACGCCAACGTAATGAGGGGTTGACGGACCGTGATCTGTACCACGTCGGGGATAAGGAATAAGTACACATGGGGCCGGGACCCCCCTCGGGTCCCGGCCCCACGCGTGTCTGCTCCTTCCTGCGGCGGGTGCCGTCAGAGGCTCGCGCCCTTGGAGCGGAGGTAGGCGATCGGGTCCATGTCCGAGCCGTAGGACGGGGTCGTACGGATCTCGAAGTGGAGGTGCGGGCCGGTCGAGTTGCCGGTGGACCCGGAGAGGCCGATGGCCTGCCCCGCGGTGACGCTCTGGCCGGAGGAGACGGAGAGCTGGGACAGGTGGGCGTACTGGGAGTACTTGCCGTCCGCGTGCCGGATGACGACCTCGTTGCCGTACGAGCCGCTCCAACCGGCGGAGACCACGGTGCCCGCGCCGACGGCCTTGACGGTGGTGCCCATGGCGGCGATGAAGTCGACGCCGGTGTGATAGCCGGAGGACCACATGGCACCCGCGACCTTGTACTGGGTGGAGATGCCGCCGCTGACCGGCGCCACGAAGCCGGCGGTCGACTGCGGCGCGGCGGCGGGGGCCTCGGCCCGGGGCTCGGCGGCGGCTTCCGGCTGCGCCGGGGCAGCCTGCTCGGCCTGCTTGCGGGCCGGCTTCGGCGCGGCCGGCGCGGCCTGCTCCGCATCGGCTTCGGGGGCCGGGCCGGCCTCGGCCTCGGCGGGCGCCGGCGCGCCGGGACCGCCGAGGTGGAGCTTCAGGCCCGGGTGGATCAGCGACGGGTTGCCCCCGACGGCCTCGCGGTTGTCGGCGTACAGCTGCTCCCAGCCGCCGGACAGGTGGCGCTCGGCCGCGATCTTGGAGAGGTAGTCGCCCGGCACGACGGTGTAGACGGTCGGGGCGGCCTGCACGGCGGCGACGGGGGCCGCCTGCAGGGCGGCGGGGGCCTGCGGCGCCACCGCGGGGGTCACCGCGGTCGCGGTGGCCGGGGCGCCGGCCGCGTGGGCGCCGGCAGCACCGATCAGCGGCAGCGCGAGGGCCGCGCCACCGGTTCCGGCGACGGCGAAACCGCGGGAAAGGGAAAGGGACTTGGGGCGGCGGTGCTTACCCTTTGCAGGCATGACGAATTCCTCTCCGGCGCCTGCGAGGTGAGCTGTCGGGTTCGGACTGGAGATGTCCGGACGTACATGTAGGAGACATGCACGTCTTCACCCCGAGCCGTCCCGGCGAATGGATCTCCGGGTCGGCGGCTTACCTGGTTCCCCCGCTCCTGCCGCGCGAATAGGTCGGATGCGGTTTCCGGGAGGCGGCAGGATTTGGCGGTCCACCCGGATCGATCGCGAAGGTAATCCCTTGCGGCCGCGGGGAACAAGCCGTGAATTCCCTGACGGAATAACAGGCATGAGGGACCGCCGGAATTACCGTCACCCTGCGTCCATTCCCCACCGCCAACGACCGCCCCGACGGGGCCATTCGCCCTTAGCGATCAGGCACTCACGGTCACCGTATGATCTGGCTCACGGGGACGTGCCCGATCTCGCCTCCGGATATGGCAAGTTGGCGCCAAGTAGCGTAATTCGGACAGAGGGCCCAGGACGTGGCGGAGGAGTTGCTTTGACCCAGCAGATACAGGAGCCGGAGCTGTCCGGAGTGCGCAATTTCCGCGATGTGGGCGGATTGCCGACTTCTGACGGACGAACGGTCAGGACGGGACGACTGTTCCGAAGCGGACATCTCGCACATGCCACCGAAAGCGATGCAGAGTTCCTCGCCTCGCTCGGTCTCCACACCATCTTCGACTTCCGCAACGTCGCCGACCACGCGCTGGAGGGACCGGACGTCGAGCTGCCCGGCGTCCGGAACGTCAACATCCCGCTCTCGGACCCGGCCGACGGACGGGAGTTCTGGCGGCTGGTCCGCGACGGCGACCTCGCGCAGCTGCGCGAGATCCTGGGCGACGGCAAGGCGGCCGCCCGGATGTCGAACTCGTACCGCGAGATCATCCGGCAGCGCACCGCCGAACACGGTCGGGTCGTGCACGCCCTCGCCGGGGACAGCGTCCCCGCGCTGATGCACTGCGCGGCCGGCAAGGACCGGGCCGGCCTGTCGATCGCCGTCACCCTGCTCGCGCTGGGCGTGGAACGCGAGGCGATCGTGGCGGACTACCTGGAGTCGAACGCCCCGCACCGCCGCTACCGCGTGCGCCGCACCGACGAGTCGGCGGCCGCCCGCTCCCCCGAGGTGATGGAGCTGCTCGCGCCGCTCTTCGACGCCCGCGCCGAGTACCTGGTGGCCGCCTTCGACACCATCGACGAGATCTGGGGCGGGGTGGACCGCTACCTGGCGGAGGGCCTCGGACTGACGCCCGAGACCCTCGACCGACTGCGCGACCGGCTCCTGGTCTGACGCGGCGGGGAACGGCTTCCCCCCACGGGGTGGGCGGGCCGTCAGCGCGCCGCGACGGCCTGCTTCACCAGTGTCCTGCCGAAGTCCCAGATCAGCCCGGACCCACCGTGCGCCTCGTCCATGACCTCGCGGAAGGCCCCGACGAACCGGTCCACGTCCGCCTCGTCCACGATCAGCGGCGGGATCAGTTTGATCACCTCCAAGTGGTCCCCGGAGACCTGGGTGAGGATCCGATGCTTCTGCAGCAGGGGCACCACGACCATCTGCGCGAAGAGCCCCTTGCGGGCCGCCTGCAGCATGGTCCACCGGCTGCGCAGGCCCAGCGAGGACGGCCGGCCGAACTCGATGCCGATCATCAGCCCGCGGCCCCGCACCTCGTGCAGCAGCTCGTACTCGTCCACCAGCGCGGCGAGCCGCCCGCGCAGCAGGTCGCCCGTGGCCCGGGCGTTCGCCACGACCTCCTCGTCCTCCATGACGGACAGGACCGCGAGACCCGCCGCCATGGCCTGGGCATTGGAACCGAAGCTCGCGGAGTGCACGAGCACCCGGTCCATGGACGAGTAGACCTTCTTGAAGATCCAGTCCTTGCCCAGGGTCGCGCCGACCGGGACGTATCCGCCCGACAGCGCCTTCGCCACGCACACCAGGTCCGGCTCCACACCCGGCTCGTGCTGGTACGCGTAGAAGTCCCCGGTACGTCCCAGCCCGGTCTGCACTTCGTCCGCGATCAGCAGCGCCCCCCGCCGGTGCAGCATCTCCTGCGCGGCGAGCAGGAACCCCGGCGGGGCGGCCAGGACCCCCTTGCCCTGGATCGGCTCGACGACGAAGGCGGCCACGTCCCCGCGCTTCAGCTCGCGCTCCAGCGCCGCGAGGTCCCCGAGCGCGATCCTCGTGTCGGGGAGCAGCGGTGCGAAGCCGTCGCGGAAGCCGCCCTCCCCGTTCACCGAGAGGGAGCCCGTGGTCAGCCCGTGGAAGGCGTGGTCGCAGTAGAGGATCCTGGGGCGCCCGGTGGCGTACCGGGCGAACTTCAGGGCCGTCTCCACCGCCTCGGTGCCGCTGTTGCCGAAGAAGACCCGGTCCAGGTGCGGGCTGTACGAGAGCAGTTTCTCGGCCAGCAGACCGGGTAGCGGCTGGCAGTCGAACCGGGTCAGGTCGGCGAGCTGGGCGTCCAGGACGTCGTGCAGGGCCCGGCGGACGACCGGGTGGTGCCGGCCCAGGCCCATCACCCCGAACCCGGCGAGCATGTCCAGATAGTCGTTGCCCTCCGCGTCCCAGAAGTGGGCGCCCTCGGCCCGCTCGTAGACCTTGTCGAAGCCGATGGTGCGCAGCATGCGGGGCAGCTGGTGGTTGAGGTGCCGGGCGTGCAGCTCGTACCGCTCCGCGCCGCGCTCGGCGAGCAGGGCACCGAGGTCGAAGCCCGGGGCCCGGCCGCCCCCTTCCTCCCCTGGCCGCCCGCTCATGCCGACGTGTCCCGGTTGCTGGCGATCGTTTCGCGGGCCGCGCGCAGGGACTCCTTGAGGGAGCCCATGG
Source organism: Streptomyces sp. NPDC091682 (assembly GCF_044756625.1). Classification (NCBI taxonomy): domain Bacteria; kingdom Bacillati; phylum Actinomycetota; class Actinomycetes; order Kitasatosporales; family Streptomycetaceae; genus Streptomyces; species Streptomyces sp. NPDC091682. Next base: position 277,682 of record NZ_JBIVTH010000011.1, read on the forward strand.
TGGCGAGGACGGCGGTCGGCTCGTAGCCGCAGTGCGCCATGCAGTTCGCGCAGCGCGGGTCCTTTCCGCGGCCGTACTTGTCCCAGTCGGTGTCGTTGATGAGTTCGCGGTACGTCGGTACGTAGCCGTCGCTCATCAGATAGCAAGGGCGCTGCCAGCCGAAGAGGGAGTAATTCGGAATGGCCCAGGCCGTGCAGGGGAAATCGGCTTTCCCTTCCAGGAAGTCCAGGAAGAGCGGGGAGTGGTTGAGCCGCCAGCGCCGCCGGTTGCCGCCCGCGAAGGCCTTCCTGAAGAGTTCTCGGGTCTGCTCGACGCCCAAGAAATGCTCCTGGTCGGGTGCCTTTTCGTAGGCGTAGGCCGGCGAGATCATCATTTCGTCGACCTGGAGGTCGTCATTGAGGTAGTTGAGCACCTCGATGATCGTCTGCGGGGTGTCGGTGTTGAAGAAGGTGGAGTTGGTGGTCACCCGGAACCCGCGCCTCTTCGCCTCCTTGATGGCGGCGACCGCCTCGTCGAAGACGCCTTCCTTGGCCACCGACTCGTCGTGGCGCTCGCGCAGGCCGTCGATGTGCACGGCGAAAGCGAAATACGGGGAGGGGGTGAACTTCTCGATCTTCTTGCGCAGCAGCATCGCGTTGGTGCAGAGGAACACGTACTTCCGCCTCGCCACCAACTGTCGGACGATCTCGTGGATCTGCGGGTGCATCAAGGGCTCGCCGCCCGCGATGGACACCATGGGCGCACCGGACTCCAGTACGGCGCCGACCGCCTGGGCGACCGGCATGCGCTGCTTGAGCACCCCGGCCGGGTGCTGGATCTTCCCGCACCCCTCACAGGCCAGGTTGCAGGCGTAGAGCGGTTCCAGTTCGACGATCAGCGGGAACTTCTCGCGCTTGCGGAGCTTCTGTTCGAGAAGATACGTCCCGACCCTGATGGACTGGCGCAGCGGCATGGCCATCTGGCTCACCTCCTGGGGAGCAGCAACGAACGGTGCCATTCATGAAACGCGGGCAGTACGGCACGCAGGACACGGAAGGCCGATATTCCCCCGCGAACCGTGCCGATGCGGACGAGCTCGTGCTCCGGAGCGTCCACGATCACCCGGACGGCCGCAACCGGACGACCGCCGCCCCGGGTGGCGGTCCACAGGGTGGCCGCGGACTCCATGTCGACCGCGATGGCGCCGGTGGCGCGCAGGTGCGCGCGCTCCTGGCCGCGAACGACGTGGTCGGATCCGGTCAGTGCACCGCGGTGCACGGTCCGGCCCGGGACGGCCCGGGCCAGTGCCTCGGCGAGCAGGGCGCTGCCGGTGCACGTGACGGCCCCCAGCGGGTCCCGGGTCTCCTCGGCGATGACCAGGTCCCCGGGGTGCATGCCGGGGACCAGTCCGGCACAGAATCCCGTCGCGAGGACGGCGGCGAGGTCCATTCCCGGCCGCTCCAGTGCCCGGCCGACGGCCCGCTCGGCCGCGCGCGGGCCCATCCCGGTGCGCAGCAGGACGTGCCCGCCGGCCGGTCCGCGCGCGGGGCCGCGGCAGGCACTGCGCAGCGCCGCCTGCTCGATGCGCAGCGCGCAGGCCACCAGCAGCGGGTCGGGCCTGCGGGCCCGGTCCCCGCCGGCGGCGGGCATCACGACTCCCCGGCCGCTGCCGGGTGCGCTCCGGCCGGGGCGAACGGTTCCCCGTACAGGTAGCGGCCGAGCGCGGTGAGCGGGAAGACCTGACGGTACAAGTGGTAGTTGATGGAGAAGTCCCACGGGAAACCGGTACCGGTGAAGTACGGCTCGTCCCAGGTGCCGTCCTCCTGCTGGGTCTCCACCAGGTGGGCGATGCCCCGCTCCACCGCCTTGCCCTCGCGCTCACCGGCCGACAGCAGGGCCATCAGCGCCCAGGCGGTCTGCGAGGCCGTGGAGGCGCCCTTCCCGGCCCAGGACCGGTCCTTGTAGGAACGCTGGTCCTCGCCCCACCCGCCGTCCTCGTTCTGTACGGTTTCCAGCCAGCGCACGGCCCGCCGGATGGCGGGATGCCCCGGGGAGATCCCGGCGGCGGTGAGGGCCGGGACCACCGAGCCGGTGCCGTAGACGTAGTTGGTGCCCCAGCGTCCGAACCAGCCTCCGCTCGCGTCCTGTTCGTCGAGGAGCCAGGCGATGCCGCGCCGGGTCCGGGCGTCTCCCGCGCGGCCCTCGAACGCGAGCATCTCCACCACGTGGGCGGTGACGTCGGCCGAGGGCGGGTCGATGACCTCGCCGAAGTCGCAGAAGGGCAGCTTGTTGGGAAGGGGGCTGGTGTTGTCCGCGTCGAAGGCGCCCCACGCCCCGTTCCTCGACTGCATGCCGAGGGTCCAGGACACCCCGCGGGCGATGGCCGCCTCGACGCGGGCCGGGTCCGGGTGCTTGATCCGACGCAGGGCGAGGACCACCTCGGCCGTGTCGTCGATGTCGGGGTAGGTGTCGTTGTGGAACTCGAACGCCCAGCCGCCGGGGGCGAGCCCGGGCCGGCGCACGGCCCAGTCGCCCGTGCGGACGATCTCCTCGTCGAGCATCCAGTCGGCGGCCTTGACCAGCGCCGGGTGGTCGGGGCGCAGGCCCGCGTCGGCCAGGGCGATCGCGGCGAGGCAGGTGTCCCACACCGGGGACTGGCAGGCCTCGATCATCCGGGCGCCGTCCGCGCGCCACACCGCGAACCGTTCCAGGGACTCCAGTCCGGCGCGCATCACCGGATGCCCGAGGTCGTAGCCGAGCAGGTGCAGGGCGATGACCGAGTACACGGCGGGCGGCTGGATCCCGCCCCAGCAGCCGTCGTTCTCCTGTCGTTCGACGATCCAGCGGCCGGCGGTGGCCATCGCGGCCTTGCGCAGCCGGCGCGGGGCGAACCGCCGGTAGACGTGCAGGGCCTTGTCCATCCGCTGGAAGGCGCCGTCCCAGCTGGTCAGCGGGGCGAGTCTGCGGGCGGGGTGGGGGGTGCGGGCGTCGGTGTGCAGCTCGTCGAGGGCGAAGGGGGCTGGGCGGACCGGGCGCAGTGCGGAGACCACGGTGAGCGGGACGATGGTCTGGCGGGCCCAACAGCCGAAGTCGTAGATGTTCAGGGGCACCCAGGGCGGCAGGAAGACCAGTTCGGGCGGGAGTTCGGGCAGGTGCTCCCAGTTCCACCAGCCGAAGAGGGCCAACCAGATCCGGGTGAAGACGCGGGCGGCGGCGATCCCGCCGTGGGCCCGGATCCAGGCCGAGGCACGGGTCATGTGCGGGGCGTCCGGCGCGTCCCCGGCGAGGCGCAGCGCGACGTAGGCCTCGATGGTGGCGGACAGTTCGGGCGGTCCGCCGTGGAAGGTGGCCCAGGTGCCGTCCTCGCGCTGTTCGCCGCGGATGAAGAGGGCTGCGGCCCGGGTGGTGGCCTCGTCCCGGATCCCGAGGAACTGCCGCAGCAGCAGGTCCTCGGCGTCCATGGTGACGTTGGTCTCCAGGTCGCCCTTCCACCAGCCCTCGGGGTCCTGGCGGTCCAGCAGGTTGCGGGTGGCGCGCGCGGCGGCCTCGTACGCTCCCGGCCGGGTGCCGTCCGGCGGCCGGGGCAGGTCCGCGGCGGTCCGGCCCGGCCGGTCGGGCCCCGGGCCGGTGGACGGGTCCGCGGTGAGGGCACGGCCGCCGCCCCGGACGGTGTTCGGCGCGGGCGGGCCGCCCGGCTTCGCCGCGGGCGGCATCGTGGCCACGCCGTGGCGGCCGGCGGGCGGGGCCAACGGCCCCGGTTCGGCCGTCGGCGGGGCGCAGCGGGCGCTCTGCGCGCCGGCCGTGCCCGGCGGGCCGTACTCGGCCCGCGGGCCCGGCCGGCCGGCACGGGACGGGGCGGGCGGGCCCGGTTCCGCGGCCGGACCGCGGGCGCGCCCCACGCCGGGGCCTGCCGGGAGGCCCTGGGCGCCCGGGGTGGATTCGCTGCCGGCGCCGGCGCTCTCGGCGCTGCCGTCGGTCGTCGCTGTCATGGCTTCCCCTTAGAACAGTGTCCTCTGCTGTGCTGGGGTCTGCCGTCGGCCGGTGCGCGCCACGCTCAGGTGGCGGCGCCGGCCGGCGACTCGCGATTCATATCCGCTGTCGGGTGGCGATCACCTCTTGCGCACGACGACGAAGTCCGCGAGGGCCACGAGCTGGTCGCGCACGCGCTGCGGCATGTCGACGTCGTCCAGGGCCCGGATCGCGACGGCGTGTTGACGGCGCGCCTCGTCTGCGGTCCACCGGCGGCCGCCGGCCTCCTCGATGAGGGCCGCGCGGGCGGCGAACTCCTCCTCCGAGAAGTTCTCGAAGTCGCTGCTCTTGGCGTCGGCGGCGAGCAGTTCGGCGAGCTGCTCGGAAGCCTCCCCGCCGGCGGCGAGGGCGGCGACCACCGGCAGGGACTTCTTGCGCTGGCGCAGGTCGCTCCAGGTCTGCTTGCCGGTCGACTCCGGGTCGCCCCAGATGCCGAGCAGGTCGTCGACGGCCTGGAAGGCCAGGCCCAGGTGGTAGCCGTACTCCTCCAGCTTGTCGGCGGTGCGGTCGTCCGCGCCGCCGAGCACCGCGCCGATGGAGACCGCGCAGGCGAGGAGCGCACCGGTCTTGTTGCCCTCCATCTCCAGGCACTCCTCGACGCTGACGCGCTCGCGGTGCTCGTAGGAGATGTCCTGCGCCTGGCCGTCGATGAGCTTGCGGCTGGCGGTGGTCAGGCGGCGGGTCGCGCGGCCCGCCTCCACGGTGCCGAGCTCCAGCAGCACCTCGTTGGCCAGGGCGAACAGGGCGTCGCCGACCAGGATCGCGAGGGCCGGTCCGTGCACCTTCCACACCGTGTCGCGGTGGCGGCGCTGCTCGTCGCCGTCCATCAGGTCGTCGTGCAGCAGCGAGAAGTTGTGCACGAGCTCGACCGCGACGGCGCCCGGGATGCCGACCTCGGCCGCGGCGCCCGCGGCCTCGGCGGAGAGCAGCGCGAGCGCGGGACGCACGGCCTTGCCGCCGTCGCCGTCGGCCACGTTGCCCTGGGCGTCGATCCAGCCGAAGTGGTAGGCGGCGACGGTGTCCATGGGAGCGGCGAGCCGGTCGACGGCGGCGCGGAGCGCGGGGGTCGAGAGCGTACGGCCGCGTTCCAGGAGCACGATCGTGTCCGCCTTCTCCACGCCCCCTCCGGCTGTGCCCGCACTGGCATCCGTGTTCTCGACAGCCGGGTTGCCCGGGTTCACTGGCTCTCCTCTTGTTCCTGTACTTGCGGTGGTGCTGGTGCTGATGGTGCCGGTGCTGCTGATGGTGCTCGTCATGCCGCCTCCTGCAGAGGGTGTTCGCGGTGGCGGCCGAGCGCGGCGAGTGCGGCGTGGGCCGCGCTCAGTCCGCTCCGGACGGCGCTCTCCATGGTCGCGGGCCAGCCCGTGGCAGTCCACGCACCGGCGAGGTAGAGCCCCGGCGTGTCGGTGCGCGCCCCGGGGCGCAGCCGGCCGACGCCGGGGGTGGGGGCGAAGGTGGCCGTCCGCTCCCGGGTGACGAAGAAGTCCCTTACCTTGGCGTCGCGCGCGGCGGGCAGCAGCCGCTCCAGCTCGGGCAGGTACTTGGCGCGCAGGACTGAGACGGGCTCGTCGATGTCGTCCTGGGCGACGGACTGGGACAGGGCCAAGTACTGCCCTCCGTCGGAGAGTCCGGAGGATTCCGTGCGGTCGAAGACCCACTGGACCGGGGAGCCGAGGGCCGCGAAGAAGGGCTGCTTGAGCACCTTGCGGTCGTAGACCACGTGGACGTTGAGGATGGGTGCGGTGGCGATGTCCAGGAGCTTGTCGCGGTCGGGGAGGGCGTCGGCGGGGAGCAGTGCGTGCGCCTCGCGCTGCGGGACGGCGAGGACGACGGTGCCCGCCTCCAGGGACTCGTCCTCGGTGTCGATCCGCCAGGCCCCATCGGACATGCGGGAGATGTTCGCGACGCGGCTGCGCAGCTCGGTGCGCACGCCGGCCGCGTCGAGCGCCTTGCGCGCGAGGGTGTCGTGGAGTTCGCCCAGCGGTACCCGGGCCCAGCCGATGTCGGCGGCGCCCTTCTCGGAGAGCAGGCCGGTCTTGAAGACCATGGCGGCCAGGCCCAGCGAGGACTGCTCGGCGGTGGCGTTCAGGGTGGCGATGCCGACCAGGTCCCAGAGGGCCTCGATGGTACGGGCGGACTGCCCGTAGCGGCCGAGCCAGGTCGCGAAGTCCACGCCGTCGAGCGCCGGGTCGGTGGGGTCCAGGCGGCGCAGCGCGAGGGCGGCGCGGCCGACGCCCAGCCGTTCTGCGAGGGAGAGGTGCGGGTAGCGGGCGAGCGCTCCGGCCAGGTGCAGGGGCACGGGCAGGGCGCTGCGGCGCAGCCGGCCCAGGCGCGGCCCGCCGGGGCCGGCGACGTCCAGGACGGGTACGTCGAGCCGGTTCTGCAGGGGTGCGAGGGCGGCGCCGTCGATGCGGTCGAGGAACCACCGGTAGGCGGTGCAGCAGCGCAGGTAGACGTGCTGGCCGTTGTCGACTTCGAGGTCGCCGCGCTGGAAGGAGAAGGCGAGCCCGCCGAGCCGGGGGCGGCCCTCCAGCAGGGTGACCCGCAGCCCGGCGCCGGCGAGTTCGAGGGCGGTGGTGACCCCGGCGAGTCCGCCGCCCACGACGACGGCGTGCTGTTCGAAGCCGGTCATGAGCCCTCCCCCGTGGTGACGTCGTGGCCGGAGCCCGCCGGAAGAGACGCGGCGTCCGCCGCGGTGGTTGCGCGGGCGCCGTCCCCGCCGGGACGGACGGCCGGGCGCGGGCGCGGCGCGTCGGCCCGACGCACCGGGTGAGCACCCGGTGCGGTCCCCGACGCGCCGTGGGGACCCGCCGCCGGGCGCGGGGGGCGCGGGGTGGCGGACGCGCCGGCGCGCGCGGCCCGGTGCGCCGCGGCGAACGCGGCGGGACCGGCCGGCGCGTGCGGGGTCCGGGGGATCGTGGTCATCAGGCTCGCCTCCGGGCGTTCTGGCGGGAGACGGTCCGTGCGTCGAGGCCGGACAGGCCGCGCACGGCGACGTACGCCTTCTCGTGCGGCGGCAGCGACACGCGGCCCCGCAGCACCGCCTCCGGCTCCCGCTCGATGCGGTCCAGCAGACGCCGGTAGATGCCGGCCATGGCGGCCACGCAGGCGCCGCTGCGCCGGTCGAGCATCGGCAGCAGCCGGTAGCCCTCGGCGAACAGGGCGCGGGCGCGCCGGACTTCGTGGTGGACGAGTCCGGCGAAGTCGGCGCCGGCGGGCATCCGGTCCCTGTCGAAGCCTTCCGAGCAGCCGAACTTGGCGAGGTCCTCGGCGGGCAGGTAGGTCCGCCCGTTGCCGGCGTCCTCGCGAACGTCCCGGAGGATGTTGGTGAGTTGCAGGGCGAGGCCGAGGGTGTCGGCGTACTCCGCGGCGCGCGCGGCTTCGTCAGCCGCGAGGCCCGGGGCGTTCACCGTGCCGAACACGCCGAGCGAGAGCCGTCCGATGGCCCCGGCCACGCAGCGGCAGTAGGTCCTGAGGTCGTCCCAGGTCTCGTAGGTCTCGCCGCGGACGTCCATCAGGACCCCGTCGATGAGCTCGTCGAGACCGCCGAGCGGGATCGGGAACCGGCGCGCGGCGTGCGAGAGGGCGACGGCGACCGGGTCGGTGTCGTCCTCGTCGACCTCCTCGGCGAGGATCCGCCCGAGCAGGGCGCGGGTCTCCTCCAGCCGGGCGAACTTGGCCTCGGGCGCCAGCGTGCCGTCGCCGATGTCGTCGACCCGCCGCGAGAAGGCGTACAGCGCGGACATCGCCTGCCGCTTGTCGGTCGGCAGCAGCCGGATGCCGTAGGCGAAGTTGCGCGCCTGTGAACCGGTGACGGCCTCGCAGTAGCTGTAGGCGGCCTGGACCGGTGCGGACACGTGTGTGGGGCCCTCCACGGTCGGGCTCACCCCTTTCTCGGCGCTGTGCGCAGGACGGCGGCCACCTCGCGGAGCAGGCCGCTCTTGGTGGGACCCGGCGGGCCGGGGAGTACGTCGAAACCGGCGGCGGTGACGGCTCGCAGAGCCGCGCGCCCCCCTCCCACGAAGCCCGCGAGCAACAGCCGGAGTCTGCCGTGCACGCTCCCCACGAGCGGGGTGCCTTCGTCCAGCAACGCGCGTGCGCGCTCGGTTTCGAATGCGACCAGCGAGCGTACGGACGCGCCGGCGGACGGGGCCGCGAGCTCCGCCTCGGTCACGTGGAAGCGGCGCAGGTCCTCGGCGGGCAGGTAGATCCGGTCGCGACCGAGGTCCTCGGCGACGTCCTGGATGTGTTCGACGATCTGCAGGGCGGTGCAGACGGCGTCGGAGCGGCGGATCCGTTCGGGGGTGCTGGTGCCGGTGAGGGCGAGCACCAGGCGGCCGACCGGGTTCGCGGACAGCTCGCAGTAGCCGGCCAGGTCGGCGTACGTCTCGTAGCGCGAGACCCGCTGGTCCTGGCGGTTGGCCTCGATCAGGGCGAGGAACGGCTCGGGGGTCAGGTCATGGGCGCGGACGACGGGCCGCAGGGCCTGCAGCAGCGGGTGCCGCGGCGCTCCGACGGGGCCGGAGCCGTTGAAGACGCGGTGCAGGTCGGCTTCGAGGGCGTCGAGCATGGCGGGCCGGTCGTCGACCGCGGCGGGGTCGAGACCGAGGAGCACGGCGTCGCGCCCGCCGGGGGCCAGGTCGCCGTCGCCGATGTCGTCGACGAGGCGGGCGTACCCGTAGACGGCCGTCAGCCCGTCGCGCCAGGCGCGGGGCAGGAAGACGGGAGCGACGGGGAAGTTCTCCGCCGCCGCCTTGTCGAGGGTGGCACTCACGTGGACCGTGTCGGCCGGGGGTCGGATGCCGAGCCCCGGGGTCACCGCCCGCCGCCCGGGGCGGGGACGGCCGTCATGCCTGGGGGCCGGAGAATTCCCGTAGCCATTGCCGTCACATCTCCCGTTCTACACTGCCGACCCATTACATACTATTTCGGACACGCCGCCGGGGGATTCCCCGGGCTGCCCCAAGGCCCTTCAACTGCGGGGAATCGTCCCCTCTTGCCGCGATTGAGGACCGCCTCAGCTTACGCTGTAGAACGTCGCGGAGCCCTCCCGGGTATTCGCTCCGCCACCGAATGTCGCCGCGAAATGCAAGTACACGATTGAGGCCCCCGCCGCGCTGAGCGGCGGGGGCCTTCGGGTGAAGCGGAAAAGCGCCGGAAGGGGGCGCCGCGCGACCCGGAGGTCAGCCGTTGGTGGCCTTCTCGTATGCCGAGACGACTTCGTCGGTGGGCCCGTCCATCAGGAGCTCGCCCTTCTCCAGCCACAACACCCGGTCACAGGTGTCACGGATGGACTTGTTGTTGTGGCTCACCAGGAAGACCGTGCCGGCCTTCTGCCGCAGTTCGCGGATCCGGTCCTCCGAACGCACCTGGAAGCTGCGGTCACCGGTGGCCAGGGCCTCGTCGATCATCAGGACGTCGTGGTCCTTGGCCGCCGCAATGGAGAAGCGCAGGCGCGCCGCCATACCGGAGGAATAGGTGCGCATCGGCAGGGAGATGAAGTCGCCCTTCTCGTTGATGCCCGAGAAGTCGACGATGCTCTGGTAACGCTGCTTGATCTGCTCGCGGCTCATGCCCATCGCGAGACCGCCGAGAACGACGTTCCGCTCGCCGGTGAGGTCGTTCATCAGGGCCGCGTTGACGCCCAGCAGCGAGGGCTGGCCGTCGGTGTAGACCTTGCCCTCCTCACAGGGCAGCAGGCCGGCGATGGCGCGCAGCAGGGTGGACTTGCCGGAGCCGTTGGAGCCGATGAGGCCGATCGCCTCGCCGCGGTAGGCGGTGAAGGAGACGCCGCGCACGGCGTGGACCCGCCGGACGCCCGGGGCGTCGCCCTTCTTCCGGCGGACTATCTTGCTGAGCGCGGCGGTGGCCGCGCCCTTGCCGCTGCTGCCGGTGTTGACCCGGTAGACGATGTGGACGCCGTCCGCGATCACGGTGGGGACGCGCCCCTGGGTGTTGTCAGCCACGGCCGTAACGCTCCTCGGACTTCCAGAAGTACACGAAGCCGCCGAGGCCGATCACCACGGCCCAGCCCACGGCGAAGGCCCACACGTGCGGGGGCAGGTTGTCGGCGGTGTAGTCGTTGATCAGGGCGAACCGGATGAGGTCCATGTAGATCGCGATCGGGTTCCACAGCAGCAGGTCGCTGATCCACTGCGGCTGTTCCTTGAGGTAGACCCCGATGGGGAACATGACGCCGGAGGCGTACATCCAGGTCCGCATCACGAACGGCATCAGCTGCGCCAGGTCGGGGGTCTTGGAACCCGCCCGCGCGAAGATCATGGCCAGACCGGTGTTGAAGACGAACTGGAGCGCCAGCGTCGGGATCACCAGCAGCCAGGAGAGCTTCGGGTAGTTCCCGAAGCACATGGCGATGACGAAGACGACGATCATCGAGTACAGCAGCTGGCCGAGCTGCTGGAGCGAGAAGGACACCGGCAGGGAGGCGCGCGGGAAGTGCAGCGCCCGCACCAGGCCGAGGTTGCCCGAGATCGCCCGGACGCCCGCCATCAGCGAGCTCTGGGTGAAGGTGAAGACGAAGATGCCCACCACCAGGAACGGGATGTAGACGTCCTTGGGCATCTCCCGGCCCGCTTTGAGGATCAGGCCGAAGATCAGCCAGTAGACGACCGCGTTGAGCAGCGGGGTCGCCACCTGCCAGACCTGGCCGAGCTTCGCCTGGCTGTACTGCGAGACCAGCTTGGCCCTGGAGAAGGCCATGATGAAGTGGCGCCGGCCCCAGAGCTGCCGCACGTAATCGCCGAGGCCCGGTCGGGCGCCGCTGACCGAGAGGCCGTACTTCCTGGCGAGCTCCGCGGGGCTCAGCCCCGCGTCGTCGGACAGCGGCCTGCTCGTGGCGAGGGCGCCGTCGTGGGTTGTGTCACTCACAAGTTGAAACTTTCGTCTTCAAGATGCGGCCAGGTGGGCATCAGGCTGGTGGCTCGAGGCCCGTGATCGCGTCATGTTCCCAGACGCGGGCTGGTCAGATGACAGGAGGTCGGCCCAGCCGGGTCAACCGCCAGACCGTTCGCCATCTCATCGGGCGGCGGGGCCCGCAGGGAGTGGTCCATCCCTCCCGGAAACCACCGAACCAGGCCTTGAGCGCGGGTGCCGACGGCCTGCGTACGAGCGTCAGCAGGAGCCAGACGCCCAGGTAGACCGGGACCAACGGGGCGGGCAGGTTCCGGCGGGCGAGCCACACCCGGTTACGAGCCACCATACGGTGGTAGACCGCGTGCCGGGAGGGGGCGGTCGTCGGGTGCAGCAGCACCATGTCCGACCGGTAGTCGATCAGCCACCCTGCGTCGAGTGCCCGCCAGGCCAGATCGGTCTCCTCGTGCGCGTAGAAGAACTCCCCCGGCAGCGCTCCGACCTGCTCGAACACCGTCGTGCGGACGGCGTTGGCGCCGCCCAGGAAGGTCGTCACGCGGGAGGAGCGCATCGGGTCGGAGGCGCGCAACCGCGGCACGTGCCGGCGCTGGGTGACACCGGTCTCCGGATCGGCGATCCGGAAGCTGATGATCCCGAGCGCGGGGTCCTCGGCGAAGGCCTGCCGGCACAGCTCGGCGGTGTCGGTGCGCTCCAGCAGCCCGTCGTCGTCCAGGAAGAGCAGTACGTCCACGTCGCGGCCACCGGGGCCGAAGGCCTCGATGCCGACGTTGCGCCCGCCCGGGATGCCCAGGTTCTCGGGCAGGTCGATGCTGCGGACGCCCTCGGGCAGGCCGGTGACCTGCACGCCCTGGCCCACGACGACCACGTCGACGGGGGCTCCGTCCTGGCGGGCCACCGAGTCGAGGAGCGCCTTGAGCTCGTCGGGCCGATTGCCCATGGTGATGATCACGGCGCCCAGCCGCAGCGGGGCGCTCACTTGAGCCTGCTGGAGGCGAGGATGGACACCAGGTGCAGCACGGTCTGGAGCATCGCGATCGCGGCCAGCACGGCGACCCCGACGCGGGACCAGTAGAGGTCGCCCTGCATCTGGTCCACGACGGCCAGCACCAGGATGAGCAGCGAGGCCTCGATGCCCAGGATCAGGCGGTGGAACTTGAGCGCAGCGGCGGCCCGGCGCGCGAGGGCCATGCCCTTGGCGCGCGGCTCGGCCGCCGCGTCCTGGACCACCGGCTTCCCGGCCTGGTGGCGGGCGACGCCGACCAGGTCGGTCTCGGCCTTGATCAGGATGGCGCCGAGCGCGGCCAGGGTGCCCAGGAAGGCCCACAGCCAGTCGGCGCCCCCGGGGCCCCACAGGTCGGCGGCGCGCAGGCCGAAGCCGACCAGGACCGCCGCGTCGCACAGGTAGGCGCCGACCCGGTCCAGGTAGACCCCGGAGAGCGAGAACTGCTTCTTCCAGCGGGCGACCTCGCCGTCCACGCAGTCGAGCAGCAGGTACAGCTGGACCGCGATCACGCCGAGGACGGCGCCCCAGATGCCCGGCACCAGCAGCGCCGGCAGGGCGAGGACGCCGGCGAGGGTCATCAGGTAGGTCAGCTGGTTCGGCGTGACCTTGGTGGTGACCAGGAAACGGGTGATGCGCAGGGAGATCTCGCGCATGTAGAGGCGCCCGCCCCAGTGCTCGCCGCTGACCCGGTCCTTGACGCCCGCGGGGTGGACGACGGGCCTCAGTTCAGCTACGGATGGTCTTGGCATAGTCGGCGTAAGCGTCCCTGATCTCGGCGGCGGACAGGTTGAGGTGCTCCAGGATCGTGAAGCGTCCCGGGCGGGTCTGGGGGGCGTACTCGACGGCCGCGACGAACTCGTCGACGCTGAAGCCGATCTCCTCGGGGCCGACCGGCAGACCGTGCCGGCGCAGCACCTCGACGAAGAGGCCGGACTGCTCGGCGGCCCCGCGCAGGTGCATCGCGAAGGCGGCGCCGATGCCGACCTGCTCCCCGTGGAGCGCGGAGCGCCCCGGGTGGAGCAGGTCGAAGGCGTGGCTGATCTCGTGGCAGGCGCCGGACGAAGGGCGGGAGTCCCCGCTGATCGACATGGCGATGCCGGAGAGCACGAGCGCCTCGGAGAGCACGGTGAGGAACTCGTCGTCGCCGCACCCGCCGGGGTGGCGCAGTACGGACTCGCCGGCGGTACGGGCCATGGCGGCGGCCAGGCCGTCGACGGGCTCACCAGTGATCTTGTGCGAGAGCTCCCAGTCGGCGATGGCCGAGATGTTGGAGATCGCGTCACCGATGCCGGCCCGGATGAACCGGACCGGGGCTTCCTTGATCACGTCGAGGTCGATCACCATGGCGATCGGGGTGGGCACGCCGTAGGAGCCGCGGCCGTTGTCGTTGTCCAGGATGGACACCGGCGAGCAGATGCCGTCGTGCGAGAGGTTGGTGGCGACGGCCACCATGGGCAGCCCGACCCGCGCCGCGGCGTACTTGGCCACGTCGATGATCTTGCCGCCGCCCAGGCCCACGACTGCGTCGTAGCGGCGGCCCTTTATGTCGTCGGCCAGCTTGACCGCGGAGTCGATGGTGCCGTCGACGACCGCGTACCAGTCGGCGTGCGGCAGCACGGGCTCCAGCTTGGCGCGCAGCGCCACGCCGGAGCCTCCGCTGATCGCGATGGCCAGCTTGCCGGAGGCGGAGATCCGCTGGTCGGCCAGCAGGCCGGCCAGGTCGTCCATCGCCCCGCGACCGATGTCGACGACGACGGGCGAGGGGATGAGCCTCGTCAGTACTGGCATGCGATCGTCCGGCCCTTGGCGAGGTCGTCGTGGTTGTCGATCTCGACCCACTTGACGTCGCCGATGGGGGCCACGTCGATGGTGAAGCCGTCGTTGACGAGCTGCTGGTAGCCGTCCTCGTAGTAGAGGTCGGGGTCGCGCTCGAAGGTGGTCTTCAGGGCCTCGGCCAGCTGCTCGGCGGCCTCGGCCTCGATGAGGGTGACGCCGATGTACTCGCCGGTGGCGTCGGCGGGGTCCATCAGCTTGGTGATCTTCCGCACTCCCTCACCGTCGGCGGTGACGACCTTCATCTCCTCATCGGCCAGGTTCTTGACCGTGTCGAGGGCGAGGATGATCTTCTGGCCGTTGCCGCGGGCGGCGAGCAGGGTGCGCTCGACCGAGACCGGGTGGACGGTGTCGCCGTTGGCGAGGATCACGCCCTGCTTCAGGACCTCGCGCGCGCACCACAGGGAGTAGGCGTTGTTCCACTCCTCGGCCTTGTCGTTGTCGATCAGCGTGATCTTGACGCCGTACTTGGCCTCCAGGGCCTCGCGGCGGGCGTACACGGCTTCCTTGCGGTAGCCGACGACGATGGCGACCTCGGTCAGGCCGACCTCGGCGAAGTTGCCCAGCGTCAGGTCGAGGACCGTGAGGCTCTCCTCGTCGCCCTCGGGGCCGACCGGCACGAGCGCCTTGGGCAGGGTGTCGGTGTAGGGACGCAGACGGCGTCCGGCACCGGCAGCGAGTACAAGGCCGATCATGCTGGTTCTCCTTCGTCATGTACGGCGGGTGCTCCGGAGGAGACCCAGAATCGGATGCTCTCCACGAGCACCACGAGTGCCACGAACACGGCCGAGGCCGTGAGCGCGACGGGGAAGTCCGCTTCGCGCGTTACGAGGACGGCCGCGAGGACCGTGATCAGCAGGACCCGGCCTTCGTGGCCGCCGATCGTCCGCACCAGCCAGTGCGGGGGCGCGCCGGTGCCGCCGCGGATGCGGTACACCGTGTCGTAGTGATGGTAGGCGACCGCCGCGATCAGGCCGAATGCCGCCGGGAGGGCCCCGGGGACGTCGGCCTTGACGGCGAGCGCGAGGACCGTGACGTATTCGGCGGCCCGGAACAGCGGCGGGACCAGCCAGTCCAGGGCGCCCCGGAGCGGTGCGGCGACGGCGAGGCCGGCCGACATGACGTAGATCACTGCGACGGCGATCAGCCGGGGGTCCCCGAAGGGCAGGAACACGGCGCCCGCGATCATCACCAGCGTGCCGAGGGCCGCCACGTACACGGAACCGAAGGACCCGGCCCGGCCGCGCAGCAGGCGGGCCTGGAGCTCGGCGAGCGGTCCCGAGTCGGCCAGGTCGGCCAGCGCCCGGGCCGCCCGGTCAGTGCGGGTGGCCTTGCGCGTCAGGGAGCGCAGGATGCGGCCGGCGGTGGTGTAGAGCGCGCCGAAGGCGCAGCCGATCAGCAGGGCGTAGAAGACGATCCGGGGGGTGGTGAAGGCGGTCAGCACCGCGATCATCGCCCAGCGCTCACCGATCGGCAGGATGATCATCCGACGGATCCACACGGTCCAGCCGACGCTGTCGAGCCGGTCGGAGAGGGCGGCCGTGGGGCTGGTGTTGGCGGTGGCGTCGTGGTTGGCCTCGTTGAAGGAGAAGTCCACGACGTGCCGGCAGGTCATCAGGATCATGGAGCCGACGGCCAGGGCCCAGACGTCGTCGCCGTTCCGGGCCGCGCCGAGCGCGAGGCCCGCGTAGAAGGAGTACTCCTTCGCGCGGTCGAAGGTGGCGTCGAGCCAGGCGCCCATCGTCGAGTACTGGAGCGAGTAGCGGGCGAGCTGCCCGTCGGTGCAGTCCAGTACGAAGGAGACGAGGAGCAGCACTCCGGCCGCCACGTAGCCCCAGCGTTCGCCCGTGGCGGCGCAGCCGGCGGCGATGAGCGCGGTGATCAGCGAGGCGGTGGTGACCTGGTTCGGGGTCAGGCCGCGGCGCGCGCACCAGCGGGCGATGTAGCGCGAGTACGGGCTGATGCAGAAGGTGGTGAAGAAGCCGTCGCGGGACTTCACGGCGGTGCGCAGGCGTACGGCCTCGTCGTCGACGGCGGCGACGGCGGCGGTCGCCGCTTCGCGCTCCGTCGGGCCGGCGGGGACGGCGGCGACGAGCGTGCCCAGTTCCGGTCGCTGGACGGTGGTCCCGGCGGCTTCGACGGCGGCGGCGAGCCGGTCCGGGTACGGGCCGGCGGCCTCTGCGTCGGCAGCCGCGCGGGCGGCGGCCTCGTCCAGGGCGCCGCGGGCCCCGGCCTGGACGGCGAGGGCACCGGTGACGGCGCAGGCGTCGAAGCGCGGGTCGGTCAGTGCGAGGCGCAGCGCGTGCACGTGCCCGACGAAGGCGCTGTCGACGACGGCCACCCGCTGGTCGGTGGGGACGCCCGCCAGTGCGGCGGCGGCGTCCTTCGGGCCGGCTGCCGGGCGGACGTCGAAGCCGAGGGAGCGCAGCTCGTCCGCGAGCGGTGATCCGGGGACCGGCAGGCCGGTGAGGATGACGGTCGGCAGACGAACTCACTCCTTGTAACGGATTCCGAACGCGCGCGCTCATGGGGCGGCTGCACGTCGGCAGAGGCTATCGGATGAATGGAAGCAGGGGTTCACCACCCGTTTACGCCCCGATAAGCCGAATATTCGGGCCCCGGGCCGGGTTCCGATCATCATTGACGATCACAGCGCGATACCACAAACGGCTCGGATGTTACGGTGGACGCGCCCCTGAACGTGTCGAGTGGAAAGAGGTGGGTTGATGACCGTCGTAGTGGTCGCGGCCTTGCGCAGCGAACTCCGGTGCATCTCCCATTCCTTCCGGGCATCCGGCCGGGCCTGATCACACAGCTGGGCCTCGTCGGCCGGAGCCCCCGTTCCAAGGGTTCACGTTGACCGACAGCAATTCCTTCGACGCCACCTCCGACCCCGACGGCGTCGACGACTTCACGCACGCCTTCTTCGCCCTGCACCACGGCCTGCCCCGGCAGGCTCCGGGTTCCGACGCGAGCACCCGTCACCTGTTGTCCCTGTGCGGACCGCTGCCCGAGCGGCCGCGCGTCCTCGACCTGGGCTGCGGTCCGGGCCGCAGCGCGCTGCTGCTCGCCGCCGAGGCGGGCGCGGCCGGCACGGGCGCCGAGGTGACCGCCGTCGACCTGCACGCCCCCTTCCTCGACGAGCTCCGTGCCGCCGCCGCGGCGCGCGGACTCGCCGACCGGGTCCGCACCGTGGAGGCAGACATGGGCGCGCTCCCGGGCGAGGGCTTCGAGGACGGCTCCTTCGACCTCGTCTGGGCGGAGGGCTCCGCCTACCTCCTCGGCTTCGACGCCGCGCTCGCGCGGTGGAAACGGCTGCTCGCCCCGGGCGGCACCCTCGTCCTGACCGAGTGCCAGTGGTCGGTGGCGCAGCCGTCCGCGGGCGCCCGTTCCTTCTGGGACCCGCACTACGCCCTGCGCACCACCGCCGGCAACCTGGCGGCCGCCCAGGCCGCCGGCTACCGGGTGCTCGGCGTGCACGAGCTGCCCGACTCCGACTGGGCCGAGTACTACGGCCCGCTCGCCGAGCGGGTCCGGGCCCTGTCCGCGGCAGGCGGCCCGGCAATGGCACGGGCTCTGGCCGCGACGCGCGAGGAGCTCGACGTACGGGCCCGCCACGGGCACGAATACGGGTACACGGGCTACGTCCTGCGCCCGGTGAACGGCGGGGACGGCAACGCCTGGCCCGCCCGGCCGGAGACCGCGGCCGACGCGGCGGCCGTCCGGGCGATCAACCTGGCGGCCTTCGGGACCCCGCTGGAGGCCGACCTCGTGGACGCGCTGCGCGCCGACGGCTCCTGGCTGCCCGGGCTGTCGTACGTGGCCGAGGCCCCGGACGGGTCGGTGGCTGCGCACGCCCTACTGACCCGGTGCGAGGTCGACGGCGCCCCGGCGCTCGCGCTCGCCCCGGTGGCGACCGATCCCGGGCTCCAGCGCTCGGGCGCGGGCAGCTCGGTCGTACGGGCCCTGCTCGCGGCGGCCCGGGAGCGCGGGGAGTCGCTGGTCATCGTCCTGGGGCACCCGGAGTACTATCCGCGCTTCGGTTTCCTGCCGGCGTCGCGCTTCGGGATCCGGGCCCCCTTCGAGGTCCCCGACGAGGCGTTGATGGCGCTGGTGCTGGACGGTTCCCGTCCGGTGCCCGCGGGAACGATCAGGTACCCGGATCCGTTCGGAGTCTGACGCGCACATGCGCACACGCGCACACGAGGTCGCGTGCGCGGTGACACGTGGTGTGACCCGCCCTCGTCGCCTAGCACGCGACGGGGGCGGACATGCGTGGTTCTCCGAAGTGGGGACAAGCCTCTTTTGTACGGCAGACTGAAGGTCGAAGTCCGAAGCGAAGGATGGGTATGCCGACCACACCAGCCACCGCCGCGAACAGCGCGTCCAACGGCACCGGTACGCAAGAACCGATCATGCTCGAACTGGTCGACGAGGCCGGCAACACCATCGGCACGGCGGAGAAGCTCTCCGCCCACCAGGCGCCCGGGCAGTTGCACCGGGCGTTCTCCGTGTTCCTCTTCGACGCGCAGGGTCGTCTGCTGCTCCAGCAGCGGGCCCTCGGGAAGTACCACTCCCCCGGCGTCTGGTCGAACACCTGTTGCGGTCACCCCTATCCGGGGGAGTCGCCGTTCGCGGCCGCAGCCCGGCGGACCCACGAGGAGCTGGGCCTGTCGCCCTCGCTGCTCGCGCAGGCGGGGACGGTGCGCTACAACCACCCGGACCCCGCGTCGGGTCTGGTGGAGCAGGAGTTCAATCACCTGTTCGTGGGACTCGCGCAGACCGTCGTGCGGCCGGATCCGGAGGAGGTCGAGGACACGGCCTTCGTCACCGCCGAGGAACTGGCGAAGCGGCACGCCGAAGTGCCGTTCTCGGCCTGGTTCATGACCGTGCTGGACGCGGCGCGTCCCGCGATCCGCGAGCTGACCGGCGACGCGGCGGGCTGGTAGCCCGTACGCCGTCCCGGTCCTGCGCCCTCCCGTTGACCGTCGCCTCACCGGCCGCCGCTCACCCGGCGGTCGGCGGGGCGGTGAGCGGCGGGGCGGTGAGCGGCAGGGCCGCCCAGATCACCTTGCCGCCGGTCGAGGTGTGCTCGACGTCGCAGACCCCGCCGGCCTCCAGGGTGATCTCCCGGACCAGGAGCAGGCCCCGGCCGCCGGTCTGACCGAAGTCGGCCTCGAGCGCCTTGGGGCGGTAGGGGTGGTTGTCCTCCACGGCCACCCGCACCCAGGCACGGCCGATCGCGACCTCGACCGCGACCTCCGGCGAGAGCAGAGCGGCGTGCCGGACCGAGTTCGTCACCAGCTCGGAGACGATCAGGAGCAGGGAGTACACGAGGTCCTGATGGGCCGGCACCCCCTGGCGCCCGAGCAGGTCCCGGACCGCACGACGGGCCTGCGGAACGGATTCTTCAACCGCGGGGGCGGTGAACCTCCACACCCCCTCGTACGCGAGGGGATGGGCCGGGGCCTCCACCTCACCCGCCTTGGCCGGCGGGACGCTCCCGCTGACATCCATCTTCCGTCCCCCGTCTTCACGCTCGATCGTCTCCACGCGACAAGAGTGGGGAACGGGCTGGTGCGGGCCGGACTGCTGACCAGAAGTCAGCGTCTATCGGACACTTTCTGACCGCTGGCGTATGACAGAGTCAGTTGTTCGACTATTCCTGATCTTCTGTCCGCCGCTTCCCGGCCGCGTCGCCCAGTCCGTCCCCCGCGGCCGCCGCCGCCGGAGCCCCGTCCTCCCTGACCAACCCCAGGATGCGGCGGGAGCCCATGCCCATGGCCACCAGGCTCAACCCGTCGAACAGCAGGGCGAGGGAGAAGAAGGTTCCGATCACGTACAGACTGTTGCCGGGCCAGTTGGAGAGGATCAGGAAGCCCAGCAGGATCCCGAAGGCGCCCTGGACGACCGCGAGCCCGAAATGGGCGCCGCGCACCACCAGCGCCCCGACCAGCCGGAACGCCCCGCCCGTCAGGAAGAGCAGCGCGGCGAACATGGTCAGCGCCTCGGCGCTCGCCTCGGGACGGCGCAGGATCACGAAGCCCGCGGCCAGGTTGATCGCGGCGACGACGACGGCGAGCCAGAAGTAGTTGCTCCTGCGCGACTGCACGGCCTGCAGCAGGCCCAGCACACCGCCGATCAGCAGCAGCCAGCCGAAGAGGAACATCGAGGTGAGCGTGGCGACGGCGGTGTAGACGAGGCCGACCAGCCCGGCGAGCGCCAGCAGCACCCCGAGCGCCGTCATCAGCGCGAAACTGCGGTTGAGCTTCTTCTTCTCCTGCTGCGGTTCCGGGCCCCCGGCCCTGGCCCTCGTACCGTCTGCACGGTCTGCGCCCATGGACGTGCCACCTCCTCGCACCCCCGACGGACTCCCTTGATCATAGGTATGACCGCCCGGGATAGCATCCGGCGCATGGACGCAGCCACGGACGCAACCCTCCTGCACACGGTCGCCGACGGGGTCGCCACGATCGTCATCTCGCACCCCGCCAAGCGCAACGCCATGACCGCCGCCATGTGGCGGGCGCTCCCGGAGCTGGTGGCGGGCCTGGCGGACGACCCGGCGGTACGGGTGCTCGTGCTGACCGGGGCCGGACCGACCTTCTGCGCGGGCGCCGACATCTCCTCGCTGACCGGGAAGGTCACGGAGTCCGGACACGCCACGAACGCCCGGGCCGCCGGGGACGCCGGTGCCGCGGACCCGCGGGACCTGGCCGTGGCCGCCGAGGAGGCCCTGGCCGCCTTCCCCAAGCCCACGCTGGCGGCGATCCGCGGCTTCTGCGTGGGCGGCGGCAGCCAGCTCGCGGCCGCCTGCGACCTGCGCTTCGCCGAGGAGGGGGCTTCCTTCGGGGTGACCCCCGCCCGGCTCGGCATCGTCTACCGCGCCTCCTCCACCCGCCGGCTCGCTTCCCTGGTCGGCCCGGCCTGGGCGAAGTACCTCCTCTTCTCCGCGGAACTGATCGACGCGGAGACGGCCCTGCGCGCGGGGTTCCTGAACGAACTGCTGCCGGCCGGCCAACTGGACAAGCGCGTCGCCGCGTTCACCAGGATCCTGGCCTCTCGCTCGCAGCTGACGCAGGCGGCGGCCAAGGAGTTCGCGGACGGCCGGACCGATCGGGACGCGTACTGGGAGGACCAGGCCGCCGGGAGCGAGGACACCGCGGAGGGGGTCGCCGCGTTCCTGGAGCGCCGGGCTCCGCGCTTCACCTGGACCCCCTGACGGCCACCCGTCAGCCGGGCATGCCGTTCCCCCGCAGCATCTCCACGAGAGCGGCCGGGGCCTTGTCCGGCGAGCCGGCGTCGTAGGGCGGCTGGGGGTCGTACTCGGTCATCAGTTGCACGGCCTGTGCGAAGTCGTCGCCGGCGAGGCGGCCGAGCAGGGTGAGCCCCATGTCGATCCCGGCGGACACCCCCGCGGCGGTGACGTACTTCCCGTCGAACACCACGCGCTCCCCGGTGGGCTCGACCCCAAACTCCGGCAGCTTGTCCAGGTACAGCCAGTGGCTGGTGGCCCGCCGGCCGTCGAGCAGCCCGGCAGCGGCCAGCAGCAGGGATCCGGTGCACACCGAGGTGGTCCAGGTGCTGGTGGCGTCGACCGCGCGCAGCCAGTTCATGACCACGGGATTGGTCATCTCCCGGCCGGGATGCGGCCCGCCGGGCACGATCACGATGTCGGGCCGGGTGACCTCGTCGAGCCCCTTGTCGGCGACGAACGCGAGCGACCCGTTGTCGGTCCGCACCGGCCCGGGCCGCTCGGAGACGAAGACGACCTCGGCATCGGACAGCCGGCCGAGGGTGTCGAAGGGCCCGATGGCGTCCAGGGCGGTGAAGTGGTCGTAGAGAAGTACGGCGATCTGCATGGCTCCTCCGGAGCTCTGGTCGGAACACGACGCCGCCCCGCACGGGGCGACTCCTTCTTCTGGGTGCGCCCGGGCCGGCCCTCAGGGGCGCGAGGTACCGAACCGGCGGCGGTACTCGGCGGGCGGCTGGCCGAAGGTCCGCACGAAGGCCCGGCGCAACGCCTCCGGGTTCCCGTACCCGCAGGCCCGGGCGATCTGTGCGATCCCTTCCCCGCTCTCCTCCAGCAGCCGCCGCGCGTGGTCCACCCGGACCCGTTCGACGTACCGGCCGGGCGTGACCCCGGTCTCCGCCTGGAAGGCCCGTGCGAAGTGCCGCGGCGACAGCCTGGCCCGGGCGGCGAGGTGCTCTACACCGAGCTTCTCCCCCGGGTGCTCGGTGATCCACTGCTGCACGTCCCGCAGCGGATCCCGGCGGGCCGTCTGGGCGGCCAGCTGCGCGCTGAACTGCGCCTGGTTGCCGGGCCTGCGCAGGAACACCACCAGGTGCCGGGCGATCGCCAGGGCGACGTCCTGCCCGTGGTCCTCCTCCACCAGCGCCAGGGCGAGGTCGATCCCCGCCGTGACCCCCGCCGAGGTGGCCACCGGCCCGTCCCGTACGTAGATCGGGTCCGGCTCGACGGCGACCGCCGGGTAGTCCCGCGCCATCCGCTCGCAGACCTTCCAGTGGGTCGTCGCCCGCCGCCCGTCCAGGATCCCCGCCTCGGCCAACAGCAGTCCCCCCGTGCACACGGAGACCAGCCGCTGCGCGCCACTCCCGTGGCTCCGCAGCCAGTCCGTGAGCCGGGGTTCGAAGTCCCCCGTGAACCGTCCCCCGGGCACCAGGACGGTGGTCCCGGGCCCCGGCCGGGCGCTCGCCAGCTCCCCGTCCGGCACCAGCGTCAGCCCGCTGCTGGTGCGGACGGGCTCCCCCGCGGGAGAGACCGTGCGGATCGCGTACCCGGCCCGCCCCGGGAAGTGGGCGAGCGCGGCGAACACCTCCACCGGCCCGGTCACGTCCAGGCTCTGGACCCCGTCGTACAGGAGGACGAGGACGTTGCGCGGCGATGACGACATGGCTTCATGGTGTGCCGCCCCCGCGATGGCCGCAATGACGGGCTTCCCACCTATCCGGCCATGCCGGGTGCCGTCCGCGCGCGGATAGGATCGGCACATCATGACTGCAACCCTCGTCGCCAAGAAGCTCACCGCCGCGCACGGTGAGCGCACCCTCTTCGCCGATCTCGACCTCGTCGTCGCACCCGGTGACGTCATCGGCCTCGTCGGCGTGAACGGCGCCGGGAAGTCCACCCTGCTGCGGCTGCTCGCCGGGCTGGACACCCCCGAGACCGGGGAGCTGCGGCTCTCCCCGCCCACCGCGGCCGTCGGCCACCTCCCGCAGGAGCCGGAGCGCCGGCCCGAGGAGTCGGTCCGGGAGTTCCTGGCCCGCCGTACTGGCGTGGCGGCCGCGCAGGCCGAGCTCGACGCGGCGACGCAGGGCCTGGTGGACGGAACGCCCGGCGCGGACGACGCGTACGCGACCGCGCTCGACCGGTGGCTGGACCTCGGCGGCGCCGACCTCGACGAGCGCGCCGAGGAGGTCGCCGACGAGCTCGGCCTCACCGTCGGTCTCGACCTGCCCATGACGGCGCTCTCCGGCGGTCAGGCGGCCCGCGCGGGCCTCGCCTCGCTCCTCCTGTCGCGCTACGACGTCTTCCTGCTCGACGAGCCCACCAACGACCTGGACCTGGACGGTCTGGAGCGGCTGGAGCGGTTCGTCAAGGGGCTGCGCGCCGGCACGGTCGTGATCAGCCACGACCGCGAGTTCCTGACCCGGACGGTCACCAAGGTCCTCGAACTCGACCTCGCGCAGCAGCAGATCAACCTCTACGGCGGCGGCTACGACTCCTACCTGGAGGAGCGCGCACGGGCCCGCAGCCACGCGCGCGAGGAGTTCGAGGAGTACGCGGACAAGAAGGCCGCCCTCGAGGGCCGGGCCCAGATGCAGCGCAACTGGATGGACAAGGGCGTGCGCAACGCCCGCCGCAAGGCTTCCGACAACGACAAGATCGGCAAGAACCTGCGGGGCGAATCGAGCGAGAAGCAGGCCGCCAAGGCCCGCCAGACGGCGCGGGCGATCGAGCGGCTGGAGGTCGTCGACGAGCCCCGCAAGGAGTGGGAGCTGCGCATGGAGATCGCGGCGGCCCCGCGCTCCGGCTCGGTGGTGGCCACCCTGCGCGAGGCCGCGGTCAAGCGCGGGGACTTCGCCTTCGGCCCGGCGAGCCTGCAGATCGACTGGGCGGACCGGGTGGCGATCACCGGGGCGAACGGTGCGGGCAAGTCCACCCTCCTCGCCGTCCTGCTGGGCCGGCTGGCCCCGGATTCCGGCTCCGCCACCCTCGGCTCCGGCGTCCTGGTCGGCGAGGTGGACCAGGCGCGCGGCCTGTTCCTCGGCGACGAACCGCTGCTCGAAGCCTTCTGCGCGGCGGTCCCCGAGACCGAGCCGGCCGAGGTCCGCACCCTGCTGGCCAAGTTCGGCCTCAAGGCGGCCCACGTGCTGCGCCCGGCGGCGACCCTCTCTCCCGGCGAGCGCACCCGTGCCGCGCTCGCGCTGCTCCAGGGCCGCGGGGTGAACCTGCTGGTCCTTGACGAGCCGACCAACCACCTCGACCTGCCGGCGATCGAGCAGCTGGAATCGGCCCTCGACGCCTACGAGGGCACCCTCCTGCTGGTCACCCACGACCGCCGCATGTTGGACGCGGTGCACGTGACCCGCCGCCTGGAGGTCTCGGGCGGCAGGGTCACGGAGCTCTAGAAGACTCGTGAAGATCTTGTTGGAGGGCCGTCCGGCCGTAGGCCGGGAGGCCCTCTCGCTTATGCGGTGGCCGTGGTGAGCGTCCAGGTGC
>NZ_JBIVTH010000012.1:0-297372 GCF_044756625.1 Streptomyces sp. NPDC091682
CCGACAACGCGGCGAGGTGCGGTGCCGGGCGTCGCGGGCCCGGGGGCACCTCCCAGCGGTAGCTGGGGGAGGGACTTTGACGACAGGGCCTAGGCAGGCCTCCGCTCCCAGGCCCGCGCGAACACCTCGTGCAGGGGCTCCGTCGGCAGCACCCGGCCGAAGGGGGCGCGGACCGAGTTGCTCCACAGCGGGCGCACCTGGTGGGTCGCCAGCTTCACCGTCTCCAGCGGCAGGTTCGGGGCCTTCAGCTCGGTCCATTCCCCGGGCAGGAACACGGTCCGGCCCGCCCGTGCCCGCTTGGCCTCCATGACCGCGCCGGTGGCGAGGAGCTCCGCCTGGACCTCCTTGTGCCGCTTGGCGGACCAGCCGTTCCACCGCCGTACGTTCCGGTCGGTGGGGGCGGCCAGCGCCGCCACCTGGAGGTACAGCGCCGCCGCGTCCGCGCCGACGCCGAGCTCATCCGCTGCCCGCGTGACCAGCTCCGGGCAGGACCGCCGCGGATCCGCCTCGTACGCACCGGCGGGCACCGGTCCGGAGCGGGCCCGCAGCATCATCCGCTCCAGCCCGCCACCGGCCACCAGCGGTGCCACCCGGTCCAACTCCTCCGTGAGGTCGGTGACCTCGCGGACCCGCCGCCACACCTCGGGGTCGGTGACCGCGGCGGGCCGCAGGAACGAGGCGCCGCCCGGCGCGCACACCACCAGGGGTCCGGAGTCGTACGCGGTCACCGGGACCGGGCCCTCCTCCTTGCGGTCGTCCATCGCCACCGGCAGCAGCCCGGGCCCGAAGCGCTCCGCGATCCGCGCCGAGGCGTCCTGGACCCGGCCGCCGGGCAGCGCCAGCAGCAGCTCCGGACGGGCCAGTTCGGCGCGCAGCCGCTCGTACACGTCCATCGCGCCGGCCACCGCGGGATCCCCGACGGGCCGGTCCGTCCAGGCCCACACCAGCGCGCTCGCCATCCCGAGGAGGTCGAGTCCCACCGGTGTGCCGTACGGCAGCTCGGGTTCGGCCGGGGGTACGGCCCGGACCTCCACCCCGATGCCGTACGGGGTCGCAGCCAGCTCCCAGCCGGCCGCCTCCACGGGCGCGTTCACGGTCGTGTCCGAGGCGGCCTGCCAGCCACCCGCCAACCGCCGGGCCCATACCTCGCCGAGTCCCAGGTCGGTCTCCAGGGCGTCCGCCGCCTCGTCGTGTACGGCGGGCAGCGCGCCGAGCAGTTCCCGCCACACCCCGGCCATCCGCTCCGCGGCCGCATCGACCCCGCCCGGCCGCCACAGCTCGGCCGGGTCCTCGGGCAGGGCCGCGGCCAGGACGGCCCGCTGACCGACGCCCCCGAGCCGCGCACGCAGTTCCTCGTACGCCCCGGCCGTCAGCGCGGTCGCCCGGTACGGGGCCTTGCACGCCAGGGCGCGGTCCTCGTCCCGATGGGCCCGGCCGACCAGACCGGCCACCACGAGCCGGGCCACGGCCCGCCGGACACCGGTCAGTTCCGCGAAGCGTGCCGCTGCCGACTCGGGCACCGGGACCGGCCCTTGCGCCTCGACCGCCGCCACCAGGGCCCGCAGCCGGGCGGCGTCGTCCCGCCGCACCCGGACCGGGCGGGCCTGCGGGAGCGCCGCCGGCACCGGGTCGCCGTCCGGATCCCCGATGGCGGGCGCCACGAACCAGCACGCCGACCCGCCGGACCGCAGTGCGGCGGACGCCACGGCCGTCCCGCCCGCCCGCAGCCCGTCCAGGTCCGCGGAGCCGGGCGTCCGGCCCACCCACCAGCGGCTGCCCGCACGGGCGAACGGCTGGTCGGCCCAGGTGTCCAACAGTGCCAGCAGGGCGGCCCGATCCGCGTCCGGGGTGGGTGCCACCGCCGCCCGCCACGCCACGGCGTCGATCGAGCCCAGCAGCTGCGACCAGTCGTGCGGCGGCGCGGGCGGCGACAGCCGCCGCACTTCCTCCACGATCGTCCCGGCCAGGCAGGCGCCGTCGGCGGCCAGCGCGCCGAGCGTCGCCGGCAGGGCCACGTCCCGGGTCCGACCGCGCGCGTCCTCCTCCCCGCCCGGGACCAGCCCGAACAGCGCGGGCAGCAGCTCGGTGTCCCGCGCGGACCTGCGCAGCACGACCGGCGGGGCCTCGGCGAGCAGGGACACGCGCCGGTGCAGGGCCCGCCGTCGCTCCTCCACCCGGGCCGCCCGCCCGGCCACCGCCACGACCGCCCCGGCCAGGACCGGGTCGGTGACCTCCGGCAACTCCCGGGCCACGACCGCGCGCAGCGCCTCCTCGCCGGTGAGGGCGGCCGCCAGCAGCGCCTGCGCCGTCTGCCCGTCCACGCTCCGCAGCGCCCGGGACCCGGCCGCGTCACGCGTGCGCAGCAGGTACCAGAAGGCGGGCGGCAGGGCCACGCCCGCCGACACCGTGACCTGCCGGGCCGGCTTCACCCGCGGGTGCTTGGGGGAGTGGTGCCCGTCCAGCTCCCACAGCAGGACGCCGTCGGCGGTGTACGCGCGCACACCCGTAGGGGTCTGCGCCTCGGCCAGGACCACGTCTTCCACCGCGCCCTCCGGCGCGGCCCACAGGCCCCACGGCTCCTGCCCCGGCCGGTCGATGTCGAAGCGGGCCGTACGCCCGTCCACGCTCTCCACCAGGTAGTGGTCGGGCGCGTGGTCGCGGTGCCGGGTGCGGAACAGCACCCGGGTCCCGACCAATCCGTCCCGGCTGCCCAGCGGGGAGTCGGACAACCCGGCGGGCAGCGGTGCCAGCTGCAGCGCCTCCGAGTCCAGGCTCATTCCCGCCTCGGACGGCTCCGCGGCGGGATCGGTGCCCGGTGCGCGGCCGGGGAAGTGCGGCAGCGCAACGGCTCCCCGCCGTTCCCCGGTGACCGGGTCGACCACCTCCCACGGCTTCCGCCCGTAGATCGTGTTGGTCCAGATCCGGGAGCCGTCGCCCAGCAATAGTTCCTCGCCGTCGATGCCTTCGGTGTCCCCCGGGCGCAGCACGCGCAGGCCGCTGTGGCGACCGCCCCCGTCGGCGCTCTCGAACTGGAAGCCGTACGCCCCGTCCAGGCTGCCGCCGAACGGCACCATCCCGCCCAACTCCGCGGGCTCGAAAGGTTCCTCGGGGCGGTCCGCCCAGACTGCGGTGTCGCAGAAGTACGGGTTCGGCTTGAGGGTCCAGCTCACGAGGAAGGAGCCGCCCACGTAGTGCACGGCGAACAGGGTCGCGTCCTCGGGAACCGCGAACCGGCAGGAGCCCCGCTCCCCGTCCGGGGCGACGGCGACCGCCCGGTCCCGCCCGAACACCGTCAGCACCGGCCAGGTGCAGGTCACCCCGGCGACGCCCGGCAGCGGCGGGGTCGCCGCGGACTCGACGGAAGCGGCCGGCACGGCTGGCTCCGCGAACCCCGCGTACACCGACTCCAGGGCCGGCCAGGCCAGTTCCTCCGGCAGGCCGGCCGCCAGCGAACGCCGCAGCGTGCCCGCCGCCCCCGCCCCGGCGAGGGCGTCGACGATCCCGCCGAGGGCCGTCACCGTCGGCCGGTCCAGCAGGGTCTCCAGCTCGGCCACGGCCTCCTCGGCCCCCGCCATGCCGCCGCCCCCGACCGCGGAGACGAGCTTGCCGACCCGCCCGGCCACCTCGTGGGCGATGCCCTCGTTGCCCGGCAGCAGCGTCACCGCGGACCCGGTACGGCGCCCGCGCGCGGTCCAGTGGTCCGGGAGCAGATCGGCGTGGACCGTCCCCTCCAGGCGGGGGCCGAACACCGGGTCCGCGGCCAGCGCGACGAGGTCCCGTCGGGACCGCTCCCCCCAGAACCGCATCCGGACCTCCGGGCCCGGGTCGACCACCGCGGCCCCGGCCGCCAGGCAGGCGTCCAGCACGTCCGCGTCGAAGCCCTGGTAGTGGTACCGGGTGGTGTGCACCGCGACGGGGGTGCCCGCCGCCCGCAGCTGCGGGCCCAGCCGGACGACCAGGTCGAGGAGTTCCGCCGGCAGCGGCTGCCGGGAGACCCCGCCGCCGGACTGCAGCGCGTACTGGTACATGCGGACGAACTGTCCGACCCAGTGCGCCAGCCCGCCCTGCGGCACCAACCGCCCGGCCGCCATCGCTTCCGTCGCTCCGCAGCCGATCAGCATCCGCAGCCAGGCCCCGCCGTCGGTGACCCCGGCCGGGAAGACCTCGACCAGTCCGGCCAGGATGGCGTCCGCCGGCGGATGCGCCGTCAGGACGGCCTCGGCGGCGGTCAGCAGTGCTTCGGGCACCGACTTCCCGCGGGTGACCGACAGGATCGCGCCCACCATCCGCGCGGCCTCGTCGTCACCGTGCCCGGCCGCCTTGGCCGACGCCCGTACCCGGCGCACCAGATCCGCCGGCAGGTCCGCCCGCGAGCCGGCCCACGCGGTCAGGAACGCCTCCAGGGCCGTGTGCGCCGCCGCCGGATCGAGGGTCTCGGCGAGGAAGCGCTGATGGGCCCCGAACTCCTTGGCCGGCATGGCTCCACCCGCCGCGAACAGCAGGGCGTTGGCCCGGCGGTAGCCGGGATCCACCGGCAGCCCGTGCTCCGCCTCGGCGGCGCGCGCCGCCGCGTAGGCCCGCCCGCCCGGCCGGCTCCCGTACCCGATCAGGCGATGGCCCACCGTGTCCCAGAACCACGGCAGGTGCGCCGGCGGCAGCCGCCGCGCCCGCGCCGTCATCGTGTCGACGAACCGGCCGGGCTTCTCGTGGGACCGGCCGAGCTCGGTGTACATGTCGTCGATCAGGTCCCGCGCGACCCCGGCCGCACCCGGGTCGTGGGCGGCGACCCAGTCGGCGTACGTGGTGGAGGCGTGCGGACCGGAGGCGGGCAACAGGGCATCGAGCGAGACGATCATGCTTCGCATCGTCGCACGGACCACTGACACCACCCGGCCGAGGCGGAGCGGCCCCGGCCCGGCTTCCCGGCCCCGGCCCCAGCCCGGCTTCCCGGCTGCGGCCCCGGGCCCTGGCCTCCCGGCCCCGGCTCAGGTTCCGGCTTCCCGGCCCCAGCTTCCCGGCCTTGGCCCCCGGTTTCCCGGCCTTGGCCCCCGGTTTCCCGGCCCCGGCCCCCGGCCTCCCGGGCCACGGGCTTTCGTCTCCCGGCCTTCCTCTAGAGTGCTTCCGTCCCGTACACGTGACTGTGACCCCGGCCGGGCGGCGCGTGCCGACCCGCGCACGGGCCCGAGCGAGGAGCAACCGTGACCGACCTGGCGTCCATATCCCTGCAGCAGGAGATCGCGCGCGATCTCCAGGTGAGCGCGTCCTTCGACGTCCGGCAGGAGATCGAGCGCCGAGTGGCCTTCCTCGCCGAGCGGCTGACCTCCACGGGTCTGCGCGCACTGGTCCTGGGCATCAGCGGCGGCGTGGATTCCACGACCGCGGGCCGCCTGTGCCAGCTCGCCGTCGAGCGGGTGCGCGCCGCCGGGCACGAGGCGACGTTCTTCGCGATGCGACTGCCCTACGGGACCCAGGCCGACGAGAAGGACGCGCAGCTGGCGCTGGACTTCATCCGGGCCGACCGGGTCATGACCGTGGACGTGAAGTCCGCGAGCGACGCCGCCCTGGAAGCGGCGCTGGCCGGCGGCACGGTCTTCCGCGACGCGCACCACCAGGACTTCGTGCACGGCAACATCAAGGCCCGGCAGCGCATGATCGCCCAGTACGCGGTGGCGGGCGCGCACGAGGGCCTGGTGGTCGGCACCGACCACGCCGCCGAGGCGGTCTCCGGCTTCTTCACCAAGTTCGGCGACGGTGCGGCCGACGTCGTCCCGCTCACCGGCCTCACCAAGCGCCGGGTGCGCGCCCTCGCGCAGGAGCTCGGCGCGCCCGCCGAGCTGGTGCACAAGACCCCGACCGCGGACCTGGAGACGCTCGACCCGGGCAAGCCCGACGAGGACGCCCTCGGCGTCACCTACGACGACATCGACGACCTCCTCGAGGGCAAGCCCGTCGCGGGGACCGCCTTCGCGGCCATCGTCACCCGCTACCGCCTCACCGAGCACAAGCGACAGCTGCCGATCGCCCCCTGAGCCGCCCCGCGCCGGCCCGGCACTGAGCCGAACGGCTCAATGCCGGGCCGACGACGGGACCGCCCCGCACGCCCCCACCTATCGTGGAAGCGACCTCATGACCCGGCGGTGGCGCGCGGACAGGTGGATGTGGACGGATCAGGGATCGACTATCACGCGGTCTTCCACGCCCTTCCGGGCGCGGTCGCACTGCTGACCCCTGACCTGGTGTACCTGGACGTCAACGAGTCGTTCGTGGAGACGTCCGGCCGTACCCGCGAGCAGCTCATCGACCGCTACCTCTTCGACGTCTTCCCCGACAACCCCAACGATCCGGCGGCGAACGGCATGCGCAACCTGCGCGCCTCCCTGGAACGGGTCGTGGCCACCGGGGAGCCCGACACCATGGCCGTCCAGCGCTACGACGTCGAGTACCCCGACCGGTCCGGGGTCTGGCACGAGCGCTACTGGAGCCCCGTCAACGTCCCCGTCCTCGCCCCCGACGGCACCGTGGCACTGCTCCTGCACCGCGTGGAAGAAGTCACCGAGCTCATCCGGGCCGGCTCCCGCAACGGCGGTGACCACGCCCAAGTGCTGGAGGCCGAGATCTACACCCGTGGCCGGGAGCTCCAGGAGGTCAACGAACGCCTGCGCCGGGCGCACGCCCACGAGCGCGAGGTGGCCCTCCACCTCCAGGAGGCCCTGCTGCCCGCGCCGCGCCCGCTCGGCCACCACCACGCCGCCGTCCGCTACCGGCCCGCCACCATGGCCCTGAACGTGTGCGGCGACTGGTACGACCTCGTCGACCGGCCCGGTCGCACCGCCGTGTCCGTCGGCGACGTCGTCGGCCACGGACTCGGGGCGGCCGGCGTCATGGGCCAGCTGCGCAGCGCCCTGTCGGCCGCCTCCCACGTCGCCGAGGGCCCGGCCCAGGCCCTGGAGGTCCTCGGCCTGTACGCCCGCTCCGTCGACGGCGCCGAGTCCACCACCGCCGTGTCCGTCTTCATCGACTGGAACAGCCGCACCCTCACCTACAGCAGTGCCGGCCACCCACCGCCCCTGCTCTGCCACCCCGACGGCACGGTCACCTTCCTCGACCGGGCCACCGACCCCCCGCTCGGCGCCCGGCCCGAACACGCCCCCCGTCCCCAGGAACAGCTCGCCTTCGCCGAAGGCTCCACCCTCGTCCTGTACACCGACGGGCTCATCGAACGCCGCCGCGAGGACATCGACGTCGGTCTGGGCAGGCTGGCCGACGCCCTCGTACGGCACCGCACCGCCGAGCCCGACGCCCTCGCGGACGCGCTGCTGGCCGATCTCATTCCCGCCGTCGGCATCACCGACGACACCGCGCTGGTCGTCCTGCGCCTGTGACGGCCGCCCCGGGGAATTCGCAGGCGCCCACGGCCCCGGCTGCATAGGCTCGGCCCATGCCGAGCCCCGCACTCCAGCGCGTCAATGCCTTCCTTTCGGACTTCGCCCGCCGCCAGGCCGCGCGCACGAGGGTCCTTCCCGGAGGGTTCGCCGTGTACGACGACGCGTACGCGCAGTCCTACGCGAACAACCAGCTCGTCATCGACGCGGCCGTCGACCCCGAGGCGCTGCCCGCCCTCGCGGAGGAAGCCCTGGCGCACCTGCCGCACCGGCTGATCTCCGTACTCGACGACGAGACCGGCCGGGCGTGCGCGGGGCCGCTGGTCCGGGCCGGATACACCCACTCCACCTACCTGGTCATGCTGCACACGGGCCCGGTGCCGGACGCCGGACCCGCGCAGGAGGTGGACCTCGACGCACTGCGCGTACCGCTGACCCGCCGCTGGCGGGGGTTCCTCCCGGACGCCGACGACGAGGTCCTGCGCCAGCTCGTCGACCGGCGCGAGGCCCGCCGGCGCGGGGCGGACGTCGTCCGGTTCATCGGTGCCCGTACGGAGGCGGGCGAGGTCGCCTCATGGGCCGACCTCTACGTCGACCGGGCGACCGGCACGGCCCAGATCGAGGACCTGATCACCTCGGAGGCCCACCTCGGTCGCGGCTACGCCGACGCCGTCCTGGCGGGCGCCCTGCGCCTGGCCGCCGCCCACGGCAGCGAGTTCCGCTTCCTGACCGCCGACGCCGCGGATTGGCCGCGCCACTGGTACGAGCGCCGCGGCTTCGCCGTCATAGGCCACTCGCACGGCTTCGAACGCAGCTGACGCCGTGAGCGCCGTCCGCGCCCTCCGTGCCGTGCGCCGTCCGTGCCCGGCCTTTCAGGGGCGGGGGTGCAGGGGGACCGGGACGCGGGGCAGGTCGATGCCGAAGTGCGTGCGGTAGGCCGCCAGGACCTCGGCGTCGTCGGCCAGGGTCCGCTCGGTCCGTTCCCCGTCGGCCGTGACCGTCAGCACGCGGTCGCTGAGGGTGGTCCGGCCGGTCTCTGTCAGCAGCGAGCACACCGGCTTGCGGGTGAAACCGGACGCGGGCGAGGTGCTGTGCCACCACGCACCGGTCACGAAGTCGGACAGGACCCGGGGGCGCGTTTCCAGCCGGTACTGCGGCACGCCGTTCTGAAGGACGTCGAGGTCCCCCTCCGGGCCACCGGCCGCCGCGATCCGGAACACCCCGCCCGGGTCGGTCTGCTCGCCGCGCTCGTCGAAGGCCAGCGGGAAGTGGCTGTGGTCGCCGAAGCCCACGTCCACCAGCCACGGGCGGCCGTCCTCGCACTCCACGCGCAGCGCCAGGTGGTCGTAGGGCACGCCCTGCCCGCCGTCGGCGGAAAGCACCCGGGCCTGCAGCAGCTCCACCCGGTAGCCCAGGGAGTGCAGCAGCAGCGCGAACGCGCCGTTCAGCTCGTAACAGAATCCGCCGCGGCCGCCGTGCAGCAGCTTGTCGAGCAGTGCCGCCCCCTCCAGCACGATCTCCTGTCCCAGGTGGATGGACAGGCTCTCGAAGGGGACGGTCCGCAGGTGCCGCAGGTGCAGGTCGCGCAGGGCAGCCGCACTCGCCGCCCCGGGCCGCTGCGCCCCGATCCGCCGCAGGTACGCGTCAACGCGTGACGCGGGAAGCTCTTCCATCCCGGCAGTCTCGCAACCTGCCTCCGCCCCTGCCATACGCGGATGGACCTAGGTCCATCGGCCAGCCGTTTCACGGGCGGCCGCCGGAAGCAGGAACGGGGTGGTCAGGGCGAGCAGTCCCGCGGCCGCGAGGGCGGTGCGCGGGCCGGTGACGTCGGCGAGCAGGCCGGCGAGCGCCGTGAGGACGGCGACGGACGCTTGCTGGCCGATCGACCAGGCCGAAAGGGTGCGGGCGACGAGATGCGCGGGGGTGTGTTCGAGCCGGTAGGTGGCGAGCACCGGGGTGTACAGACTCATGTTGATGACGATCGCCAGCTGGACCGCCATCACCGTGAGGAGGCCGACGACGCCGGGGCGGACGAAGACCAGGCCGATCAGCCAGACGGCGCGCAGGGTGCCGACGGTCCGGATGACCCGGTCCCGGCCGTGTCGGGCCACGGTACGGCGGGCCAACCGCGACCCGATGAGTCCGCCGATGCAGGGAGCGGCGAAGGCGAGGGCGTACTGCCAGGGCGGGAAGCCGAGCCGGCGCAGCAAGAGCACGGCCAGCAGCGGCTCGGTGGCCATGACCAGGCCGGAGACGAGCACGTGGTTGAGGTAGAGCGCCCGCAGACCGGGATGCCCCATGATGTGCCGCCAGCCGTCCAGCAGCCCGCCGGCCCGGACCGCGCCCTTGCCGGTGGGGTGCGGCGCCCCTTCCCGGCCTCGGACCGCGGTGAGGCACAGCGCCGAGAACAGGTAGCTGAGCGCGTCGGCCACCACCGTGGTGACCGGCCCGAACAGGCCGATCGCCGCCCCGCCCAGTGGCGGCCCGACCGCGAGCGAGCTCCAGTTCGTGGACTCGAAGCGTGCGTTGGCCACGAGCAGGTCGTCCGGCGGGACGAGGGCCTTGAGGTAGGCGCCGCCGGCCGCGCTGAAAGCGATCTTGGCCGCCGCGACCACGGCCGAGACCACGAGCAGCTGGACGAAACCCAGCCATCCGAAGAAGTAGGCGACCGGGACCGTCGCCATGACCGCGAACCGCGTCAGGTCCATCGCGATCATGACCGGACGCTTGTGCCGGAACTCCACCCACGGCGCGAGCGGCACCGCGATCAGCGCGCCCACCGCGGGCCCCACCGCGGACAGCGCGGATACCTCGGCGGGACCGGCGTGCAACGCCAGCACGGCGATCAGCGGCAATGCGCCGAACCCCAGCCCGGACCCGTAGGCGCTCACCGCATACGCCGTCCACAGCCAGCCGAACCGCCGGCCCAACCGTCTCCTGCCCACCCTGCGCAGCGCTCCCACCCGAACAAACCGACGTTGACCGGGAGAGCTAACCGAGCAGCGCAGCAGCAGGTCAAACAACTGCACGGCCCCCTGCCCACAACCATCCGTTGTTCACTAAGGTGGATCGACGTGGACCTCGAAGCAGTACGCACCTTCGTCGCCGTTGCGGAAGCGGGCCAGTTCCAGAAGGCCGCTGTCGACCTGTCGATCACCCAGCAGGCCGTCTCCAAACGCATCGCCGCACTGGAGCGCAGCCTCGGCGTGCGGCTGTTCACCCGCGCACCCCGTGGCGCGGAGCCCACCATCGACGGTCAGGCGTTCCTGCCCCATGCGCGCGAGCTGCTGCGCGTTGCCGAGCGCGCGGTCACGTCCGTGCGCCCCGACCGCCGTCCGCTACGCGTCGACGTGATCGCTTCGCGCGGCGCGCAGGCGGGCCTGATGCGGGGCTTCCACCGCGCGTACCCGGAGGTCGACCTCGACGTGGTGATGCTGTTCGAGATCGAGACGGCCCTCGCCGCGATCCGGTCCGGTGCGATCGACGCGTCGTTCCGCGCCGTCGCCGCTCCCGGCCGGCCCCTTCCCGAGGACATCGAGTCCGTCCGGGTGCTCGACGAGCCGCTCCAGCTGCTCACCGGCCCCGCCCATGCGTTGGCCGGCGCCCGGTCGGTGACCGTCGCCCAGCTCGCCGGGCACCGGATCTGGATGCCCGGCATCGTCCCCGGCACCGAATGGGGCGCCTACTACGACGACCTCGTCGCCGAGTTCGGCCTCACCATCGAGGCGACCGGCCCCAACTTCGGCTCCGACGCGCTCCTGGACACCATCGCCGACACCCCGGCCCTGGCCACCTTCATGGGCGAGCACACCCGCCTCATCTGGCCCGCCGACCACGGCCTGCGCCGCATCCCGGTGACCGACCCGACGCCCGTCTACCCGCACTCGTTCCTGTGGCACCGCGACAACCCCCACCCGGCCCTGGTCACCCTCCGCGCCCATCTGGCCGCCACGGCGGCCGGCCGTGCCGCCGCCGGGACCTGGGCGCCGGGCTGGGTGATCCCGCGCTGAACGGCCCCCGCCCGCGCGCCGATCCTCAGGGGAGTGCGCTGGTCACGCCGTCGACGATCACCATCCACATGGGCTGGGCGCCCGTGCCGAACGCCGAGGCCAGGGCGTAGCCGATCGCCGCGTCCGCCGGCCGGACCTCGCGGTCCTCCCGCCATTCGGCGATGACCGTCTCGTCGCCGTCCGAGGAGAAGTCGCCCAGGTGCACGCCGTCGCGGGTCAGGCGGCTGCTGGGGACGGAGTCCGGGACCAGGCGGTACTCCGCCCCGTCGTACGTGACGTCCACCCGGTAGGAGTGCCTGGTCAGGCGGCCCTTGGCCGGCAGCAGCCCGACCACCGCGCCGTCGACCCGCAGGGTGAGGTGTGCCGGGTCGCGGGTGCCGATGGCGATCTGCGGGTCGGCTTCGGTCGCCGGGTCGCGCTCCAGGCTCACGCGGGGGATCGCCGCGCCGTCGACCTCGAGGCGGTCCTGGCCGTCCTGGCGGACGGTGATCGCGCCGAAGCGGGTGTCCTCGATGGGGGCTCGGTCTGTTTCGTTCACGGGTGTGCGTCGCTTCGGTGTGTGGGGTGTCGCATGTGCGGTGAACCGATGGATGGCATAAGGGAGTTTCCGTATCACCATACCGGTATTGATCATGATGCGGGCCGGGGCGGATCGATCGCGCCGACACCGTGGCGACGGGTTCCGAGCGATCGACGGCCGAGCGTGTCTAGCACTACGTCCCCCTCGCGAGGAGGGGGACGGAGCGGATCGACGTCGAGGATCAGCGGCTCGTCAGGTAGCCGCCCATGGTCGTGAAGTAGTCGGCTGCGGGCATCTCTTCGCCCTCCTCGGTCCGGACCCGGGTGATGGCGAGGCCGTGGTTGCGGCCGGTGCGGGCGTCGGCTCCGGCCACGATCACGACGCCTTCGCCCTCGCGGTAGAACACGCGGCCGGGCGTGCCCCCGTAGCGGCCCTCGGAGACGACGGCGGCCAGTACCTCCAGACGCTTGCCGCGGTGGAAGGTGAACGCTGCCGGATAGGGGGTCGACTGGGCGCGGACGAGGCGCTCGAGGTCCTCGGCCGGCCAGTTCCAGTCGATGCGGATGTCCTCGGCCGACCGCTTGTGGAAGAAGCTGGCCTGCGACCGGTCCTGGCGGGTGAAGTCGGTCTCACCGGCCGCGATCCGGCCCAGGGCGCCCACGGTGACCGGCGCGATCAGGTCGACCGTCTTGTGGAACAGGTCGGTGGCGGTGTCCGTCGGGCCGACCGGTACGGCGCGCTGAACCACGATGTCGCCCGCGTCGAGCTCGTCGTTCATCAGGTGGGCGGTGACGCCCACTTCGGGCTCGTTGTTGATCAGCGCCCAGATCAGTGGTGAGAAGCCGGCGTACTTCGGCAGCAGGGAGTCGTGCACGTTGAGGGTGCCGTGGCGGGGCAGGTTGAAGATGCGCGGGGGGATCCACGTGCGCCAGTTGTTCGCCACGATGATGTCCGGTTCCGCCTCCCTCAGCCGGGTGAACAGCTCCTCGTCGTCGGGGCGGTTGCGGATGAGCACCGGGACACCGTGGGCGTCGGCGAGGTCGGCGACCGAGTCGCTCCAGATCTTCTCGTACGCGTGCTCGCTCTTCGGGTGCGTCACGACCAGAACGACATCGTGTTCGGACTCCAGCAGAGCCTGCAGGGTGCGGTGCCCCCACGTCTGATAGCCGAACATGACGACCCGCATGGGGTTCCTCCTTGGAGCGGCGACAGATTTCAGAACGAGTAAAGCAAGCCTTACCTAACTGTGCAACATCCCCTATTTTGAAGAGAGTTCAGCTCGAGGTTGATGGAGGCTCGATCTGATTTGCCCATCGACAGCACCACATTGTCAGGTTAGCCTTCCCTAAGTTCTCCTCGGGCTCTGCTCCTTCGGCGTGCCCTGCCCCGGTTCCCCCCATGCATGGCAATCGGCTGCCCCCGCACGATTGGGAGTGACATGTCACAGGATCTGTCCGATGATGCGCCACTGATCCACGACCTCATCGGCATCGGCTTCGGCCCCTCGAACGTGGCCATGGCGATCGCGCTCAGCGAACACAACGCCGGCGTCGGACCGCAGGAAGCGGTCACCGCCCACTTCTTCGAGCAGCAGCCCTGCTTCGGCTGGCACCGCGGCATGCTCATCGACGACGCCACGATGCAGGTGTCCTTCCTCAAGGACCTGGTGACACTGCGCAATCCGGCGAGCGAGTACAGCTTCCTCTGCTACCTCCAGAGCAGGGGCCGCCTGATCGACTTCGTCAACCACAAGAGCCTGTTCCCCCTGCGCGTGGAGTTCCACGACTACTTCGAGTGGGCCGCGGCCAAGGTCGACGACATGGTCTCCTACGGGTCCGAGGTCGTCGCCGTACGTCCCGTCCTGCGCGACGGGGCGATCGAGTACGTGGACGTGACCGCCCGCTCCGGCTCCGAACTCGTGGTCCACCGGGCGCGCAACCTGGTGATCGGCACCGGCCTGCGGCCGCAGATGCCGGAGGGCGTGGACCGCACCGAGCGGATCTGGCACACCTCGGAACTGCTCACGCGGGTCGCCGCGTTGGGAGGCGCGGATCCCACCCGGTTCGTCGTCGTCGGCGCCGGCCAGAGCGCCGCCGAGAACGTGGCCTTCCTGCACCGCACCTTCCCCCGGGCCGAGGTGTGCGCCGTCTTCTCCCGCTACGGCTACAGCCCCGCCGACGACAGCGGATTCGCCAACCGGATCTTCGACCCTGCGGCGGTCGACGAGTACTTCACCGCCCCCGAGGAGATCAAGCGCAAGCTGATCGAGTACCACGCCAACACCAACTACTCCGTGGTGGACATCGACCTCATCGACGACCTCTACCGGCAGGAGTACCAGGAGAAGGTCCTCGGCACCGAACGGCTGCGCTTCCTGAAGGTGTCACGGCTCGCGGAGGTCACCGAGACCCCCGACCACGTGCGCGTCACCGTCGAGTCGCTGGTCACGGGGGAGAAGGAGGCCCTGGCGGCCGACGCACTGGTCTACGCGACCGGATACCGCTCGGCGGACGGCCTCGGACTGCTCGGGGACGTCGAGAGGTACTGCCGGCGCGACGGCCTCGGCCGGGTCCGCGTGGCGCGCGACTACCGTGTCGAGAGCGAGTCCGAACTGCGCTGCGGCATCTACCTCCAGGGAGGAACGGAGCACACGCACGGCATCACGTCCTCCCTGCTGTCGAACACCGCCGTCAGGGTCGGCGAGATCCTCCAGTCCATCGTCGCCCACGGCCGCGTACCGGTACCGGCCTCCCGTACGGCGCCCACCCCCTGAGGACCAGCACCCATGCTCTGCACCAGGCTGACGAACGCCACCTTCCTCACCATGGACCCCGACCACCCCGTCGCCCACGACCTGGGCATCTGGCACGGCCGGATCGTCGGCCTGGACGGGGCCGTCACCTCGCTGCCCGCCCGTGAGGTCGTCGACCTCCAGGGCGCCACCGTGCTGCCCGGATTCATCGACTCACACGTGCACCTGGCCTGGACCGGACTCAAGGCGACCACCCCCAGCGTGGCACCCTGCGAACGCGTCGAGGACGTGCTCGCCGTCGTCGCGCAGGCGGTCGCCCGGAAGCCGCACGGTGCCTGGGTGGACATCGGGGGCTACGACCAGCGGCCCCTCGGCCGCCACCTCACCGCCGCCGAGCTGGACAAGGTCAGCGACGGCCGCAAGGTGTTCATGCTGCACGACTCGGGACACGGCTGCGTCGTCAACACCACCGTCCTCGACCTGCTCCCCGGCGAACTCGCCCACGGCGAGGGCTTCCTCGCCGAGAGCGCCATGACCACCGCCCGCCGGCTGCGCCTGCCCTACGCGCAGGAGGAGATCGCCGACGCCATCGAGCACGCCGGCCGCACCTGCCTCGCCGAAGGCGTCACCGCCTGCGCCGAGGCGGGCATCGGCGGCGGCCTGCTCGGCCACAGCCCGGTCGAGCTCGGCGCCTACCAACTCCTGCGCGACCAGGGGCGGCTGCCGCTGCGGGTCCAGCTCATGGCGGCCGCCGACACCCTGCGGCCCGTGGCCGCACACGGCGCGGACGGGATCCCCCGCGCGCTCTCCCTCGGCCTGCGCACCGGTTTCGGCGACGACTGGCTCTCCCTCGGCGCGCTCAAGGTCTACACCGACGGCGGCATGATGGCGCGCACCGCCGCACTCACCCGCCCCTACGAAGGGAGCGACCGCGCGGGGGAGTTCCAGGACGACCCCGAGCGGATCGCCGACACCATCGTCGACGGTCACCTGGCCGGCTGGCAGCTCGCCGTGCACGCCATCGGGGACCGCGCCGCCGACCTGGCCCTGGACGCCATCGAACGCGCCCAGCGGCTGCGCCCCCGCCCCACCGCCCGGCACCGCATCGAACACGCCGGCCTGATCCGGCCCGACCAACTGCCGCGCTTCGCCCGCCTCGGCGTGAGCGCGGTGGTCCAGCCGCACTTCCTGCGCTCCTTCGGCGACGACTACGCGGCCGTGCTCGGCCCGGACCGGGCTCCCTGGATGTACCGGGGTCGGGGCTTCCTGGACCACGGGGTCACCCTGGTGGGCAGCTCCGACCGCCCCGTCACCGACGGATCACCGCTGCGAGCCATTCAGTTCATGGTGGAACGGGCCTCCGCCTCGGGGGCCCTCATCGGCCCGGACGAGGGCATCACCGTGGACGAGGCCCTGCACGCCTACACCGTGGCGGGCGCCCACGCCTCCCACTGGGACGACAGCGCGGGCACCCTCGCCCCGGGTCGGCGCGCGGACCTGGCCGTACTGGGCGACGACCCGAGGCGGGTCGAGCCCTCGCGGATCGGAGCCATCGAGGTCGTCGCCACGTACGTCGACGGCCGGCCCGCCTGAAAGGGGTGCGCCGTCCCTCACCGTCGCCCGCGCAGGCGGTTCAGTAGCCGTCCGGCCTGCGCGCGCTTGCGGGGGTCGGCGGCGGCCCGCCGGACCGACGCGACCGCCCGCTGCCCCTGCGGGCCGCGCGCGAACTGCTTGATTCGGGTCAACAACGCCGACATGTCGCCTCCTCGGGGTTCTCACGACCTCGTGTACCCCGGGGCGGGACGGACATGTGCACGGCAAGCTGGCGGCTCAGGCGGGCTGCGGCGTGAGCCGCTTGAGGCCCTTGCGGTCGTAGTAGGCGGTCATGGCGAAACCGAACAGCAGGGCCAGCACCGTGCCGACCACGATCATGATCCAGGAGCGGGTGAGCCCCGCGTCGCCGCGGGCGTCGAAGTAGAGGATCGCGCGCACGCCGTCGCTGAGCTGACGCATCGGTTCGAAGTGGGAGAGGAAACGGTAGAAGCCGGGGACCGCTTGCAGCGGGACGGTCGCACCCGACGACGGCAGACCCAACACGATGAACACGAACATCGACACGAGCTGGCCGATCCCGCCGAACGCGGCGTTGATGGCCTGCACGCCCAGGCCGACGGCGAGGGCCGCACAGTAGGAGTAGATCCACAGGAGCGGCAGGTGGGACGCGTCCATCCCCAGGATGCCGACGCAGGCCAGCATCACCAGGGAAACGCTGATCAGCGTGATGCCCGCGGTCATCAGCATCTTGAGGAGCAGCGTCTGGGTCCGGTCGATCGGCACCGTCGGGCGGCGGGTGTGCCAGGGGCCGATCTCGTTGTCGGCGTAGCCGAGGGCGGTGTCGACGCCGTTGCTGATGACGTTGCCGCCCATGAACCCGGCCAGCACCAGCAGCAGGGTGTAGTAGAACGCCGTCAGACCGAGGCCGCTGTGCGCGCCGATCGGGTAGCCGACCCGTGTGACGACGCCGACCGGGTCGGCCAGCAGCAGCTTCGCGGTGGCGCTCGCCCGGCCGCCGGCCGCAGCCGTGAGCTGTTCGCCGACGGTGCCCGACGCGCGGTGGGCGGCTTGCGTCGTGATCTGACTCGCCAACGAGGACCCGAGGCTGCCCTTGCCGGGGTTGGTGAGCACCGTGATGGTCGGCCGCTTCGTGGCGCCGGACGTGGGGAGCGCAGTGACGGACTCCGTGAAGCCGGCCGGGACCACCAGCGCGCCGTAGACCTGGCCGGAGTCGAGCTGGTCCTGGGCCTGGGCGAGGCTCAGTTCCCGCCAGTCCGCCTTGCGGCCCGCGGGGTCCGAGGCGATGGCGGCGGTGATCTGGGTGCCCAGGTTCTGCCGCTGCCCCGGCGGCGGCTGGCCCGTGTCCTCGTTGACCAGGGCGATGGGCAGGTCGCGCAGTTCCGCGTTGGGATTGACGATGCTGCCCATGTAGAGCAGCGACAGCAGCAGGGCGAGCAGTCCCGTCAGGATCGTGGGGACCAACCACAGCTGGGGGCGGCGCACCAGGGCCGCAGCAGTGGCTTCGGGGGCGACGGTCGGGGACATCGGTCTCCGTAGC
This sequence comes from Streptomyces sp. NPDC091682, assembly GCF_044756625.1. Lineage (NCBI taxonomy): Bacteria > Bacillati > Actinomycetota > Actinomycetes > Kitasatosporales > Streptomycetaceae > Streptomyces > Streptomyces sp. NPDC091682. Next base: position 17,777 of record NZ_JBIVTH010000012.1, read on the forward strand.
TTCCCGGCGGGCCGGGATCGAGGGGCGGTGGCAGTATCGGGGCCGCACGGCATCCCCAGGATGGTCTCCGCACCCGGGAAGGCCGCCGTACCCCTCGCGCTCCGGCGGCGAACCCGCGTACGGGACCACCGGAACGGCCCACCCGGGGTTCGGTTACCGGGTCCGGCGGAAGCCGGCGTCCGCGTGTGCCAGCACGGGGACGGCGCCCGGGGGTGTGTAGCGTCGGGATCATGAAACCTGTGACCGGTACGACCACCACCGACCAGGCGCCGGCCGATCCGGCCGCCACCGACGACGTGCTGGCCACCCAGCCCATCGGCTACTGGAGCGGCCTGGTCCACACAGCGGTCACCCGCCAGTTGCGGGACGCCATGGCCAGGATCGACGTGACCCAGCCGCAGTACTGGGTGCTCAACCGGGTGAACAGCGGACTTCCCGCGCCCAGCCGCGAGGAAGTGGTCGCCCAGTTGACCCCTCTCGCGGAAGGACCGCACGAGATCGCCCGCGTCGTGGACCAGCTGCTCCACCGCGGCTGGCTCGCGACCGACGACAGACGGCTCCTGCACCTCACCGAGGCCGGGGAGGGCGCCCGGGCGCGACTGCGGCAGCTGGTGACCGAGCAGCGCGCCGTGGTGCACCAGGGCATCGGGGACGAGGAGTACGTGGCCGCCCTCAAGGTGCTGCGCAGGATGGTCGCCAACGTCGAGGCGGCCGGGACGGGGGCCGCTTGACGGCCCCGAACGCCCCCGCCGGCCGGGCCCGTGCGGGGTTCAGCTGGTGCAGGTGATCGAGAAGGGGACCGGGTCGGAGGTGAAGGGGGCGGGGCTCTGGAGTTCCACGGCCATGCCGGTCGTGAGGGTGCCGGTCCTCGCGTAGGTCGTCAGGCTCACGGTGTCGCGTCCCGTCGGGTTGGCCTTGTCCCCGATCGACAGGGTGCGCCAGTGCGGATCCACCACCGAGCCGTCGCCGGACACCCAGCGGTAGGAGATCAGCGTCGGCTCGGACGCGGTGAAGGTCGCGGTGAACGACGGGGCCCGGCCATCGGGGATCGGGCACCTGCCGGTGTAGGCCGTGTTCGCGCCCGCCACCGACACGCGTACGCCCGGACCGGACGCGGTGTTCCAGCCGTTGACGGTGAGCGCGTAGGCGATCCCGCCGCCGATCAGCACGCAGGCGGCCGTGCCGGCCGTGACGAAGGCCGCCGTACGTCGCTTGCGGCGCGGGGCGGCGACCGCCGAGCCCTCGGCGGTCGCCCCGGCCGCGGCGGCTTCCGCCGGGGTCGGCAGGACGCGGGACGCGGCCGGGGTGGCGTCCGGATCGTGTGCGATGCCCCGTAGGGCTTCGAAGGCTTCGGCGGCAGGGGTCCGCTCGGCGGGCTCCTTGCGGAGCAGCCCGGCGATCACCGGGGTGAGCGGGCCGGCGCGCGTCGGTACCGGCGGTTCTTCCTCCACGACGGACCGCAGGGTGTTCAGCGCGCTGTCCTGCCGGAACGGGGAGATCCCCTCGACGGCTGCGTACAGCATCACACCGAGGGACCACAGGTCCGACTCGGGGCCCGAGGAGCGGCCCAGTGCGCGCTCCGGCGGCAGGTACTCGGGGGAGCCGACCACCTCGCCGGTCATCGTGAGATGGGTGCTGCCCTCGACCATCGCGATGCCGAAGTCGCTGAGCACCACCCGTCCGTCGTCGGCGATCAGTACGTTCGCCGGCTTGACGTCCCGGTGCTCCACCCCGACGGCATGGGCGGCACGCAGCGCGCCCAAGACCTCCGCGCCGATGTGCGCGGCGTACCGGGGGGAGAGCGCCCCCTCCTCCCGCAGCAGATCGGCCAGTGACTGCCCGCGGACCAGCTCCATCACGATCCACGGTCGGCCGTCCTCCATGACCACGTCGTGGACCGTGACCACGTTGCGGTCGGGTATCCGGGCCGCCGCCCACGCCTCCCGCTGCAGGCGGCCGTACATGCGGGCGATGTCATCGCCCCCCAGGCCCGCCGGGGCCCGCACCTCCTTGACGGCGACCTCCCGGTGCAGGGTTTCGTCCAGGGCCCGCCACACGGTGCCCATGCCGCCTTCGCCCAGCCTGGACAACAGCCGGTAGCGGCCCGCGATCAGCGGTTCCCCGCCCACCGGACCCGCTGCCGGGGTGGTGGCCGCGAGCGCGGCCTCCGTCACGGTCTCGGTTTCCTCGTTGTACATGGGGGTGGTTCTCCTCTTATCGCCGGCCGACGCGAGCATCACGTACGGACCGGGCCCCCGGTTCATCAGGACTCAAAAGATTCCAAGAATTGGTTGAACCGAACACGTTCTCGACGGCGTGTTTCTGTCGTACGAGTCGTCAGCAGTGTCGTTCACAAGGGGTGTGCAGTGCCATCGGTCATCGTCGGGCGCACGGGTCCGTTCACCGGACAGAGCGTGGTTCTGGGCAGCGAGCCCCTCAGTTTCGGGCGCAAGAGCGACAACGGCGTCGTGATCGTGAGTCCCAGCGCCTCCCGGCTGCACGCCGAGATCCTCACGGAGGAACCGGGGTTCGTCCTCTACGACCGGGACAGTCGCAACGGTACGTTCGTCAACGATCAGCGGGTCACCCGGCACGTGCTGCGCCCGAACGACTGCATCCGGATCGGTGACGAAACGTTCCTCTATGAGGCGCAGGACGCCATGGAGACGGTCATGGACCTCTCCCTCCTGGACGTCCCCCGGGTCAGTGCCGCGGACCCCGGCACGCTTCGGATCACCATCACCGGCGGCGGCCCGGTGGGCCTCGCCTTCGCCCTTGCGCTCGACGAGATGCTGCCCGGCAGGACCGCCATCACCGTCTACGACGGGCGCTGGACGAGAAGGGGCTCCGCGGTCGTCTGGAAGGACGAGACCCAGGGCAACTTCCGCCGCCAGCAGGTGGTGACCGTCCAGAGCCGGCAGTACCTGGCCCTGTCCGAGGAGGTCCTCGGCGCGCTGTTCGACGACGGCGGCTCCTATTCCGAGATGTGGCCCGTCGGCCCCGACTCGGTCGACGGCCGCCCGCCCCGCAACATCCGGATCGCCCACATCGAGGACCGACTGCTGGACCTGGCGAACCGGCGGCCCGCGATCCGCCTCGTCCCCAGACGCTTCGACGTGACGGAACAGCAGAACAGGCTCACCCAGGAACACGTCCTCGTCGTCAGCGAAGGCGGCCGCTCCCGCACCCGCGAGCACTACGCCGACCGCTTCGGCGCGGCCGACGCCTCCATCTACTCCCTCGACGGCGAACACCTTCAGGACGTCGTGCTCGGGCTGCGGGTCAGGTCGAAGCTGCCGGACCCGATGAGCGTGCTGCTCACCGTGTCGCAGAACCGCTTCCTGCTCAACTCGCTGCGCAGCGAAGGCTTCTTGAACATGCGGCTCACCCGGGAGGAGGCCAAGAACGTCATCGGCATCGACCCGGTGCGCCACGTCTTCGAGGAGTGCATCGCCGCCCGCCCCTGCCTGATGAGCCGACAGGAGGAGGACAACGAGTTCCGCTGCCCCACCCACGGCACCCTCTTCCTGCCTGCCCTGCTGCGCAGTTCCCCGCTGTGGAAGGAGATCCGCCAGGGCCTGCGGCTGTTCGGCGTGGCCGAGGACGACCTGTCGGCGATCACCTCGTTCCGGCTGGACATGGTGCAGCGCCCGCGGTTCACGGCGCAGCTGCACCGACCGACCGCGACCAGCCCCGGCACCTTCGGCTTCCTGCTGGGCGACGCGGCCAACGCCATCCACTTCTGGCCGGGTCGCGGCCTCAACAGCGGCCTGGCATCGGCCACTTCGCTGGCCCGTTCGCTCAGCCGCGCCTGGCAGGGCAAACCGCTGCGGGACGCCGACTTCATCCGCCACGAGGCCGCCATGTCCATGCTCCAGTACCGGCACAAGAGCCGGGCCTGGAACGCCATGGTGACCACCGACGACCAGGGCGTCACCTGCGCCATCAGGGACGTCATCGCGCGCAGCACGGAGGCCGGCGCGGGCGCCGCCGCGGACGGAAGCGACCTGGACGCGCTGCTGGACCGGATGGCCGGCATCCGCGACCGGCTGGGATCCCGGCTGCCCGGGCTGCCCACGGACGGGGAACTCCGCTCCCACCTCGCCCCGATCGCCCCCGCGACCCTGCGCACCCTGCGGGAGAGCGGCGCCTGGGACACCCTGATCGTCGGCGGGGAGGAGGCCGACATCGACCTCTTCTACCAGTCGGACTCCCCGGTCTTCGTACCCCGCCCGGCCGACCCCCGGAGCCTCCCGCTCACGAAGGTCTAGAGCCGGGGCGTTAGCCTCGTTGGATGACTCCTGAGCAGCCTCCGAAGGTCATCACGCGACACCGCGACGGGGAGATCCACGGCTACGCGGTGGGCCCCGGCGCCTTCGGGGCGCTGGAGCCCACCGCGGTCTTCCGGCCGCGCGCCGGCGACGAGGTCGTGGAGTCCGTGGTCCGGGCCGACCTGGAGCGGGTCGTGTACGCGACGCCGAACGGAGTCGTCTGCCTCACGCGCGCCGGTGACCCGGTGTGGGCGTCGGCCTTCGAGCCGCACTCCGACGACGTCCGCCGCGGCCACCGTACGGGCGTTTCGCTGTCCCTGGACGGCCGCACGGTGTGGGTCTACCGGCCGGACGTGATGGCGGGACGCGGGCGTGCGGACCGGTGGGTCGTGTACGACGCCGACACCGGGGAGCTCCTCGCCGATTGGGAGCTGCAGACCGTCGGGCACGGCGGTTCCCACTCCGTGCACCCGGTGGACGGCAGCGTGTACCTCGACATCGGCGAGGGTCAGGACGGGTCCGTCATCCTCAGGGGCGTGATCGGCGCTGACGGCGCACCGCAGTGCGTGACGTACCCGTGGCCGGACCGCCGCCTCATCGACCTGGCGCCGGGCGGGCAGCAGTTCATGACCGTCGACCACGGGCAGGAGGACGTCGCCTTCCACCACCACCCCGGCGGGGAGGTGTTGTTCACCCTGTCCGTCGATGCCTTCGGGTACGACCCGGAGGACACCTACGTGGAATGGAGCGGCGGCTACCTGACCCCGGACACAGCCGTCGTCACCCTTGCCGGTGAACGCCCGGACGAGGAGGAGTGGTTCCGCCACCACCTCGTCGACGTGCACACGGGCGAGGTCGGCGGCGAGATCGACCTCGGCGCGGCCCACCCGTACGACGTGGTACCCCTGGGCGACGGCTCCTGGCTCACCGGATTTCCCGACGGCCACCCCGTCCGCCGCTCCCGCACCGACGGGCGGCGGTGAGGGGAGGGGAGCGGAGGGGCCGCCCACGGGCCGGAAGGGCGCCGGGCACGCGCGAAGGCGGCGCCGGTCAGTCCTGGTTCGAGCGGGACAGGGCTTCGGTGACCATGCGGGTGGCGAAGTCGTGGTCTCCGGTGAGTCGGTTGATGTGCTCCGCGAGCAACAGGGCCGTGGCTTCCAGGGGGTTCATCTCGTCGCCGGTCCAGTCCCCGTACTGCTTGCGCCACAGGTTGGGGCTGAGGCCGGTGGCGGCCGCGACGACCAGGCCGACCATGGTGGGGATGACCTCGGGGCGGACGCTCTTGGGCATCATGCGCAGCGAGGCCACGAAGCTGGGCACCACGTACTCGATGACGTCGCTGTCCTGGTCCTCGTGGGCCATCCGCAGCCACTGCACGAACATGTAGATGAGCGTGCACGCGCCGTCCACCAGGTCTTCGGCCTCCTCGGGGCCCAGTGACGCGGTGAACTGGTCGATCAGCTGCTGCTGTTCGGGGTCGGTCCCGGCCTTGCCGGAGTAGATGGACTTGAGCCGTGAGTCGATCATCATGAGCGCCGCACCCACATCGCCGACGGCAGCGTGCTTGGAGTCACAGGGCGATGGCACAGGATTCCTCCTCGGGTGACCGTGTGCAACTCTTCGTGCTCGTACAGTAGCCCCCCGGGAGGCGGGCGGTCAGCGGAATCCCGTGCGTCCCTGCAAGCCGGTGACATGCTCCGGTCCGGGGTGGAGAATCGGACGCACTGGGGTGGGCCGAGGGGCGGGGGCGCTGATGGGTCGGGCACTGCGCGTGGGGATCGTGGTTCTGCCGGTGGGGTTCGTGCTGTGGTACGCCTCGTACTACACCACGATCGTGGTGTGGGAGTTGCGCAAGCTCTTCGCCTGGTTCGCCCTGCCCCTGCTGGCCGCGACGGCCGTCGTGGTGGGCCTGCTGGTGGTCCGTGGGCTGCGCCGGCGTGCGGGGCGCACGGTGGTCGCCGAGAACGCGGCAGTCGCGCTCGGCTGCCTGGGAGCCGTGGTCGGGCTGGGGCTGACCGTCGGCTGGCTGGTGTACGGCTCGTACCTGCAGGACCGTGCCTACATGGCCACGGCGCAGGTCGTGACCGAGCCCGTTCCCGCGCTGTCGGCGCGGGTGCCGTACGTGGCCGGCAAGGCGCAGGCCGCCCCGCACCTGGGCGATGTCACCGGCGAGATCTCCGACATCACCTACCTGCCGGACTCGGACCGGTTCGCCACCCTGGTCGAGCGGCGCGGCTGGCTGGCCGGGTACGAGGTCGGCCTCGTGCAGGACGTCCCCCTCGGCGGCGAGAGCCGCAGCCAGGAGCGCTGCCCCTTCGACGTGTCCGAGGCGGACGCGAGGATCAGCGGCTGGTTCACCCACAACCTCGGCAGGAAGATCTCGGCCGCGAAGCGGTGGGTCCGGTTCGAGGCGGACGACGCCTACGTGACCTGTTCGCAGGGCACACCGGTCGTGGTCGTCCCGCTCAAGCGGCAGACCGGGCTCCTCGTGGTGACCGAGCGCCCCGCCGGTGTCGCGCTCTACGACGGGCGGACCGGGAAGCTCACCGTCACCACCGACACCTCCGCGGTTCCCGGTCCGTCCTATCCGATCAGCCTGGCGGCCCGCCAGCGGGAAGGGACGGCCGCGGTGGGCGGCTTCAGCGACTGGTGGTTCGAGCGCAGCGGGTGGGACGCCTCCGAGGACGGCGCCAACGAGGGCAACGAGTCCGAGTTCACCATGCGGTACGCCGCGGAGGCCGGGCGCAGTGCGTACGTCACCCCGCTGACCCCGCAGGGGGAGGCCAGTTCGGTCGTGGCCGTGTCGACGGTGCCCACCCGACACCAGGGCGGCGGGCTCGCGCCGATGACCGTCCACCGCCTCGATCCGGCGTGGTCGTCCCCGAAAGCGCTCGTCGCCCTGATCAAGGCGGAGTACCGGGACGTCTGCTGCTACAACGACGACCAGGTGTTCGAGGTCGTGCCCACCGGGGGCGGAACGTGGACGGCCACCGTCGGTAGTGAGCAGAACGTCCGCTACCGGGTGGAGGGGAAGGGCCAGGTGGGCGGTCGTGAGGCGACCTGTCTGAAGGCCGCCGACGGCGGGCTCATCCGGTGCGCGTACGCGGTGCCCGGATCGCCCGAGGAACAGGAGCTCAAACGCCGGGAGCAGCAGAAACAGCAGCAGGAGGGTGCGAAGCACCCTGGGGACCCCGGCGACCTGACGGGTTACACGAACGAGCAGTTGGCCGAACTCCAGCGCCGCATGACCGAGGAGATCGGCCGCCGTCTGAAGGCCGGATGACCCGGTGGCCGCGGTGGCCCCGGTGGCCCCGGTGGCCCCGGTGGCCCCGGTGGCCGGGTGGCCGGACCGGGCGCGCGGAAGCCGCCGCGCCGTCCGGGCCGGCGTGCGGGCTCGTCACCGCACCGATCCGGTCACCCTGGTCGGTTGTTCGGCGCACCGTGCGGGCCCGCGACCTGGGCCGCAGGTGCGGGAGGTCGCGTCACACCGGTCGACGCGCCGCGCTTCAGCGCGGTGCGGGCCTTGCGGACACCCGGCGGGAGCTGCGCGAACGCCCCTCGGGTTTCCGACATGCGAACGGACTGTCCGTAATTCGACCGCCCGTGTGCGACGGGCCTTCACACCTGGCAGGCTCTGGCTCGCTTGAGCGCTACATGGAAGTTCTAGCGCGCTAATCAGCCTTCGATCCGAAAGTGGGCCTTGTCATGCGCCATCGCTTAGCCGCCGTTTCCGCCGCCACTCTCCTGTGCCTCGCCGGCACCGCGGGCCTGGCGGAGGCGAGCCCCGCGAGCTCGAGCACACCCTCCGCCATGGTCCTCGCCGTCGCCCAGGGGGACGACGCCGCCACGGGCGCGGTCCTGCGGGCGGTCGTCCTCAGCTGCGGTTACGCCGCCGAGGGCACGCACCCCGACCCCCGGGCCGCGTGCGACGCCCTCAATGCCACCGAGGGCGAGTTCGACCGCCTGCTGGCCGCTCAGGATGCCGGCCGGGCGTGCCCGAGGCGCTACGCCCCCGTCACCGTCACCGCGGACGGCGTATGGGGCGGGGGTCGCATCGAGTGGAAACACACCTTCCGCAACGCGTGCGTGATGTCCGCGACCCTGAACGGCAACGCCCTCTACGCGTTCTGACGCCCCTGACCCCGCCTCCCCTCCCCTCCCCTCCCCGCCTCCCGATTCCCGCCCCCGGTCTACGGGTTGAGGTGCCAGATGGCGGCGCTGAGCGCCGTCGCGTAGGCCACCCACAGCAGGTACGGCAGGAGCAGTGCGGCGGCGGTGCGGTGCAGGGGCCGGAAGAGGGCCGCCGTGACGCCGATGGCGGCCAGGAGCAGGACGATGTCGGCCAGGGCGAATCCGTACCGGCGGGCACCGAAGAACAGCGGTGTCCACAGGAGGTTCAGGAGGAGCTGGGCGGACCACCAGGTGAGCGCCCGCCGTACGCCCGGGCGGTCCGGACAGCGCCAGACCAGCCAGCCGGCGATCGCGATCGTGGCGTACAGCACGGTCCAGACCGGGCCGAAGACCCAGGCGGGTGGTGCCCACGGCGGCCGCTCCAGCGAGCGGTAGACCTCGCCCGCGTCGGCCGAGGCGAGGGCGCCGGCGAACGCGACGCCGTACGTCGCCACGAGGAACGCGGCGAGAGCCCGTCGGCTTCCGGCCCCGTGCGGCGGTGGTGCAGGTGTTGCGGAAGATGTCACGTTCGGCCTCCCCGTGGTCTTGACGTCACCCGGCACGGGGAGGCCCCGGTGCTCGGGATCGACCGGCTGCTCGCCACGCCCCCTCTTCCGCCCGCGTGCGGCATCCGGATGCGGGCGGCGCCGATCGGAACCGGCGGGCGCGGCACGGGACCGGCGGCCACCTCGGGTGGCGGCCGGCCCCGGCGGGCCGGAGGTCGGGCAGGGGGGCGGCGGTCGGGCACGGGAGGTCGGGGTGGGGCCGCCGCGCCAGGGACACCCCCGTCACGGGCGTACCGCTCTCTCCCTGGGCGCGGCGGGTGGCGGCCCGCCGGGCGGCGTGCGGGTCAGTTCTGCCAGGGGGTCCAGCTGCCGCTGTTCAGGCGGTGCCGGGACCAGCGCTCACCGTCCATGCCGACGATCGAGATGGTCGGGTTCCAGGTGTTGTTGCCTTCGATGCGGACCCCACTGCGCACGGTCCCGCCCATGGACGTCCAGTCGCTCCACGAGCCCCCGGCGTACTGCCAGCGGGTCCACACCGCGAAGTCGGTGCCGACGATGAAGACCTGACGGTTTCCGGCCGGGTACGTCATCCAGGCCTCGCCGTACTCGCAGATGTAGTCACCGCCGAGCCCGGACACATGACAGAAACCGCCAGCGGCGGCGGGCGCCGCAGCCTGCGCCGGGGCGGCGGTGACACCGGCGAGGGCGGCCCCGGAGAGCGCGAGCGTGGTGACAGCGAGGGCGGAGCGGCGGAGGATGGCCAAGGTCATGTGGGTACTCCCCAATCGGGATGACGGAACGACTTGACGCTCCGAACACTTCCACCCGCCGCAAACGATGCTCTAACGGCCCGCTAACGCTCCGCCGATGCCGCATCGCCCCCCTGTGTTCGAGAGCGGAACGTGCGTTCCGTGTTTGGCCGAGGGTGTACTCATGCCGCCGGAACAATCCGACTTATCCTCGGGCAGGGGCCGTCACTACATGAACAGAACGGCACGAAGCAGTACGGATCGACAAGGGTGGGGTCTGTGCAGTTCCGTGTGTTGGGGCCGGTCTCCGTAACGACGGCGAACGGAGGTCCGCTCCCGCTCGGCCCTGCCAAACGACGGAGCCTGCTGGCCATGTTGCTGGCCCACCCGAACACGCCCGTCGGTGTCGAGCGGCTCACCGAGGCGCTGTGGGACGAGGAGCCGCCGCGGCACGCGCGCACCGTGCTGCAGGGACACGTCTCCCGACTCCGTGCGGTTTTCGCACAGTACGACGCGGCCGCGCACGGTGTGGAGCTCCTCACCCAGGGGCCGGCGTACCGGCTGCGCCTGCCCGAGGCGCTCGTGGACGCCCACCGCTTCGAGGAGTCCCTCCGGTTCGTCCGGCGGAGCGTGGACCCGGGGGAGGTCGTGGCGGTCCTCCGCGAAGCGCTGGGGCTGTGGCAGGGGCCGGCGTTCGCCGGGACCGTGCACCGCGCTCCGCTGGAGGCCCCGGCGCAGGCGCTGGAGGAGCTGCGGCTGACGGCGGTGGAAGCGTTGGCGCGCGCGTACGGGCAGTTGGGTGACCACGGAACGGCTGCATCCGTGCTGCGCGCCGAGGCCGCTGCGCACCCCCTGCGCGAGCCGCTCGTGGCGCAACTCATGCTGGCCCTGGCCCGGGCGGGCCGGCAGGCGGACGCGCTGGACCGGTTCCACCACACGCGGAAACTGCTCGCCGATGAGATCGGTGTCGACCCCGCACCGGTGCTCATCGACGCTTACCACACCCTCCTGCGCACGGACGCACCCGCCCGGGCCCACCCGGACGCCGACGCGTGTGCGGACGCCGGCGACCGCGCACGTGCCCACGCCCACGCGGACGCCGACAACGGGACCGCCCGCCCGCCCGCCGCCCTGGCGCACGCGGCGCACGCGGCCCCCGCCGAGCCCGCCGTCACGCCCCAGCTGCTGCCCCGCCGACCACGGGGCTTCATCGCACGGCGGGACGAACTCGCCGCCCTCGACCGCATCACGACCGCGGTGCCCGGCTCCCTCATCACCCTCACGGGCAGTGCCGGCGTCGGCAAGACCGCGCTCGCCGTCCACTGGTCGCACCGACGTCGCGCCGACTTCCCCGACGGCACGCTCTTCGTCGACCTGTGCGGCTTCAGTCCCACCCCGGGCCGTGAAACCCCCGCCGTGCTGCGCGAGTTCCTGCTCGCACTCGGCGTCCCGGTCGAGCGGATGCCCGGGTCGCCCGCCGCCCTCGGAGCCCGCTACCGCGAACTGACCGCCGGGCGGCGACTGCTGGTCGTCCTGGACAATGCCGTCGACTCCGAGCAGATCCGCCCGTTGCTGCCCGGCGGGGACGAGTGCGTCACCCTCGTCACCAGTCGCGACCGGCTCGACGGGCTGGTGGCCACCGACGCCGCCCGCCCGGTGACGGTCGGCGCGTTGCCCGCCGCCGACTCGACGGCGCTGTTGGCCGCCGTGCTGGGCCCGGAACCGGTGGCCGCCGAACCGGAAGCGGCCGCGCGATTGGCCGGCCTGTGCGACGGACTGCCGCTCGCGCTGCGCGTCGCCGCGGCCCGGCTCGCCACCCGTCCGCACCGGGGACTGGCCTCCTTCGTCGGTGAACTTGCCGACGAGCAGCACCGGCTGGACCTGCTCCGGGCGGAAGACGCCGGCGTCGCCGCGGCGCTCGGCCTCAGCCTTCGGCATCTACCCGAACCGGCGCGGTGGTTGTTCCACCACCTGGGCCCGCACATCGGTGCCACGCTCGACACCGGCACCGCGGCCGCCCTCGCCGACTGTCCGCCGCCCCGGGCCGCCCGGGCGCTGGACCAGTTGGCCGCGGCCCAGTTGGTCGTGGAGACGGGCCCGCAGTCCTACGTGCTGCACGATCTGGTGCGCCTCTTCGCCCGCAGCCTGGCACCCGATGACGAACCCGCCGGGCTGCTCCGATTGCTCGACCACTGGGTGCAGACCCTGCTCGCGGCGTGCGCGGCCGCGGAACCCGGTGGCGAGCCGTGCTGCGCCCTCCCGCCCGGCGCCCGGCGCTCGGCCGAGATCCGCCGGTTCGCCGACCGAACGGCAGCCCTCGCCTGGTACTCCGCCGAACGCGGCACTCTGCGGGCAACGGTCGACGCCGCGATCGCGGCGGGCCTTCACGACCGGGCCTGGCGGCTCGTCCTGCTCCAGTGGCCGCTCATCGTGTGGCAGGTCCGCGACGGCTGGGTGCCGCTGCTCGAACAGGGCCTGGCATCCGCGGAACTCGACGGTGATCCGGCGGCCCAGTCCCGTGCGTCGGCGCTGCTCGGCTGGGTGCTGTCCGAGGAGGGCCGGCCGGAGGAAGCCCTGGCGCGATTGGAGCGGGCCCCTGATCTGGCCGTCCGGGCGGGGGACTTCGAGGGCGAGGCGGTCGCGCGGATCAACCTGGCCGTCGCGCTGATGCGGCACGGGGACCGCCAGCGGCCCGGCGGCCTGTTGGCCGACGCGCTCGCCCTGGCCGAGCGGGAGGGGCTCACCGAGACCGTCACGCTGGCACACCAACACCTCGCCCAGCACCTGATCTCGGTCGGCGCTGCGGCCGAAGCCGCCGAACACGCGGCCCGGGGGCTGGCTCTCGCCGAGCCCCTGCTGGCGGCGCCGCGGCGGGTGGTCCTGCGCACCCTTCACGGTGAGGCGCTGGCCGCCGTCGGTCGGACCGGCGAGGCCGCACGACAGCTCCACGAGGCCATCCGGGAGGCCCGGGCCAACGCCTACGAGGAGGGGGAGGTCGCCGCGCGGTTGGCACTGGACGGGCTTCCGGAGCCGGAGCGGGGGCCGGATCCGGCTCCGGTGCCGGTGTGGAGCGCGGGCGCGCGCGGGCGTTCCCCCCTCAGCGAATAGCGCTCCGGACCGCGCCCCGGCGGATGGCGCCGAGTCGGCCGGAGGTGCCTTCCCGGACGTCCGGAGCGCTACCCCTTCCGCGATGTGCCGACGGCGCACCGTCGACGGCCCGACGGTCTCGTGCGCGCCGGAGCGTGGGGGAGAGTGCGGCCGCCTTCGTACGCCCGGAGCGCACCACCGGCCGGCTGCGGGAACCGGTCCCGGCCCCGTACCTCCGGGGCCGAAACGTCCATGGCGATTGTCACTCTATTCCCGCCTAGGGATGGTTCAGGTAGGTGTGTGGATCTTCGCATGCTTATGCTTCACCAGCTATGACGGAAAGTAACGCTCCATGCACGTTACGTGAATCGACCGACGTGGTCGTTCTCGGCGCCGGCCCTGCCGGGCTCGTCCTCGGAATCCTGCTGCACGCCGCCGGGATCGACTGCGTCATCTTGGAACGCGCCTCCCGCACTCAGGTCCAGACGCGGGCCCGCGCGGGTTTCCTCGCCCCGAACACCGTGCGGATCCTGGACCGCCACGGCCTCGCCGACGGCCTGCACCGATACGGCCGACGCCACGGCACGTGCGAGTTCCGCACGGAGGACGGCCGGTTCCGCCTCGACTACGGGGCCCTCGGCCAGGGCGGGCAGCATCACGTCTACCCGCAGCAGGACCTGGTCAAGGACCTCCTCAGCCACTACCTCGACCTCGGCGGACGCATCTGCTTCCGTACCGAGGCGCTCGTCGTGCAGGACACCGACGGCACCCGGCCGTCCGTCACGACGAGCACGCCCGAAGGCCGTCCCACCCGGTGGACTGCCCGGTACGTCGCCGGCTGCGACGGTCGGTACGGGGCGGCCCGCGGCTCACTGCCGCCGGGCGCCGTCCGTCACCACCGGTACGACCACGGAGTGACCTGGCTCGGCCTGCTCGCCGAGACCCCTGCGAGCTTGGATGCCGTCGGCTACGCCGTCCACGACCGCGGCTTCGCCGGACACATGGCCCGCACGTCGCACGTCACCCGCTACTACCTCCAGTGGCAGCGCGGCACACCCGCCGATGCCTGGCCCGAGCAGCGGATCTGGGACGAGCTCGACGTCCGGATGCGCGCCGTGGACCACGGCCCCCTCCGACGGGGCAGACTCCTGGAACGCGGGGTCTTCGACCTCGCGTGCGACGTCGTCGAACCACTGCGCCACGGCTCGCTCTTCTTGGCGGGCGACGCGGCGAGCCTGCTCGCCCCGGCCGCCGCGAAGGGCGCCAACCTCGCGGTCCTGGAGGCCGAGATCCTGGCCGAAGCCCTCGTCGACGCCCTCGCCCGGGGCGACACCGCAGGACTCGACGGGTACTCGGACCGGTGCCTGGCGCACATCTGGCGGGCGCAGGAGTTCACCGGGTGGATGACCCGGCTCCTGCACGCGGTTCCCGACCGGGACCAGGGTTCCGGAGCGCTGTTCCAGGCCGCCCTGCGGCGTTCCCGGCTCGCTTCGCTGCGCACCTCGCGCATCCACCAGGACTGGTTCGCCGAGAACTACGTCGGCGTGTGACCGGCGCGGCACCCCGCTCCCGCACCGCTCCCGCACCGCTCGCTCCACCCCGCACCACCCGGCCCGCCCGCCCACCGCTTCGCCCTGCCCGCCCTGCTCCGCCCCGCACCGGCCCGAGGACACTTCCGCGATGATGACGACCCTCCCCGATGAAACGTTGCTCCTGGACGACGTCGACGACACCGCCCGCCTGCGCGCGGCAGCCCGGTTCGTCCGCGAGCACGACAGCGCCGCCCTGCTCCCCCTCCTCCTGCCCGGCCTCGACGGTCCGGACCTGCGGGCGCTGGCCGCGCACTGCCGGTTCGCCCACGCGGGGTTGCTGCTCTTCCCGCCGGACGCGGACGGCCTGCGGTCCCAACTCGCCGACTGCGGACTGGCCGTGGACACCCCCTCCCACCCCAGCGTGGTGGTCCGGGAACGCCTCGCCCGGCGCCACCGGCGCGACCCGGCCGAGCTCGACGTCCAGATCTTGCGCCCGCACGTGCACGGCTCCATCGGCGAACGGCGTGCGGTCGAAGTGTTCGCCCTGATCGTGCCCCCATACTCCGACCTGGAACCGATCGCCGCCCACGAACGCACCCGCCGGCACGAGGCGCACCTCGCCTTCGAGATCGAGCGCCCCGAACCACTGGTCCTGCGCGGCCTGTGCGCGATCCTCGGCCGCCACGGCGCACGGCCCGACGGCGGCGGGTACAACCCGCACGAGGACGGCACGGTCCTCTACTTCACCCTGCCCGCCGACGCGGCCTGCGACTACCAGCGGCTGGAGCTCTACGCGCGGGGCGACCACCGGGACACCCTCGCCGCCCACCTGGACCACGCCGAACTGCACCACCGACCCGGCCACGACGCGCGGCAGTGCGCCGAAACGCTCCTCCACCTCCTCACCGGTGCATGGACGACACAGGCGCTCGCCGCCTTCGCCCGGCTCGGCCTGCCCGACGCCATGGACACCCGTACTGCACACCGCACCGAGGACCTCGCCCGGCTCACCGGCACCCACCCCCGCGGTCTCGCCACGCTCCTGCGCTATCTCGTCATGCTCGGCGTCGTCACACCGGGTTCCGTTCCGGCCCCGGCCCTGTCCCCGGCCTCGGATCCGGCACCGGCCCCGGAGCCCGCCGGGTTCCGCCTGACCGAACTCGGCGCCCTGCTGCGCGCGGACGCGCCCGGGTCGATGCGACCGCTGGCCCTGATGTACGGAGGCCCGTTCTACCGTTCCTTCGACGGCCTCGACCACGCGGTACGGACCGGCCGGCCGGCCTTCGACCACCTCTTCGGCGAGAACCACTTCGACCACTTCGCCGGCGATCCCGAACTCGCCGCCCTCTTCGACCAGTCCATGGCGGCGAGCTCACGGATGTTCCTTCCGCTCCCCGATCACCCGGTCATCACCGCCGCGGCCCAGGCGCCCGCGGACGCGACCGTCGTGGACGTGGCCGGAGGCAATGGAGAGCTCCTCCGCCGCATCCTCACCGCGCACCCGCGGCTGCGCGGCGTCCTCCTCGAACGGCCGCACGTCGTCGAGGCCGCCCGCCGGCTGCTCGATGCCGCGGGCTGCGGGGTGCGCTGCGACTACCGCACGGGCGACTTCGCCGACGTACCGCCCGACGCCGACGTCTACGTACTGTCCCGCGTCCTGCACGACTGGGACGACGACCGCTGCCGCGAGATCCTGCGCCACTGCGTCCGCGCGATGCCCGCCCACGCGGACCTGCTCGTCGTGGAACGCCTCCTGCCCGTCGACGGTTCCCCCTCGCTGGCCACCGCCTGGGACCTGCACATGCTGTGCAACGTCGGTGGCCGCGAACGCCGGGCCGACCACTACGCGCGCCTGTTCGCCGACGCGGGCCTCCAGCTCGTCGGCCACCGGCCGCTGCCTCTGGACGCGCACGTGCTGCACGCCCGTAGGGCGGGCGCACCGGACCCGGCCACCGGACGGAGCTGAACCGGAGCCCAGTCGTCCGTCATCGGTACGGGGCGCGCGGGGAAGGCGGGAGCGCCCGGTGGATCACGCGCAGGACGAAGGAATCCGGGGGCTGCCACACGTTCCGGTCGGCGAACGCCCAGGCGTAGACCGGGGATCCGTCGCGGACGCAGTCGAGCAGTCCGGGCGCCGCGAGTTCGTGGGCCGACCACTCGTACAGCTGCTGCAGTCTCGGCGCGATCACACCGAAGTCGAGGAGGCGGCCGAAGCCGATCTCCCGGTCGAGATGGGCCCGCACCGAATCGTGGAGCGGGTACTCGGCGGGGAGCACGCGGGACAGCTGCAAGAAGATCCCGGTCATCTCCACCCTCGGATCGCCGAGGAACGGGGCGAGCGGATGCAGCCGGCCGAGGGCGATACGGGGCGCCGCGACGAGGGCGTGGGCGTACAGGACGCGGCAGAGGACGACGTTCATGAAGAACCGCTCGGTCTCGTTCTCCGCCTCCGCGAGGTCGCGGTGCTCGAGGTAGGCGGCGACCACGCTCCCGTTGTGCGCCCGGTACCAGGCCCGGGCCGTGGGGTGGTCGGCGAAGGACAGCCAGTGGTCGACGGTGCGCGCGGAGGCGGGCCCGCCGAGCCCGCCGCTCAGGCCCACCGCCTCGCAGCCGTCACGCAGGATCCGTTCGTTCACCGCCCGCCACCACGGACTGCCGGGCCGGTCGGCGAACGCCGGCTGCAGCACGCCCCGCCGCACCTGCCAGCGCATGAACGACATCGCCGCCCGGCGGAACGGCAGGTGCCGGGGCGCCTTGCCGAACGGGCCGGAGTAGCAACGCTCCATCAGGGCCATCCGCCCGGCGGGGTCATCGCGGACCGCGGCGACCTGCTGCCCGGCCCAGGCTGCGGCCGTGACCTCAGACATCATGAGCACAGAGTGGCACAAACCGGATGGAGCGCTACGGTGCCCGGCCGGGCGGCACTCCGCGTCCGCGTCCGGGTCAGGCACTCGGCGCGAGCACCCACAGCCGGTGGTCCCAGCCGACGTCACGGCAGTCGCGCACCGCGAGCCCGGCCCGCTCCGCCAGCGCGGTCACGTCCTCCACCGAACGCAGCCCGGAGCCGAACGCCGCCGTGAGCCGCAGGTGGTGCAAGGCCGCGTCGATGTCCTCCGGGTCGGCCGCCTCGACCTGCTCGACCAGCACCAGAACGCCGTCGGCCTCCAGCGCGGCCGCGGCCTCGGTCAGGGTCAGTACCGCGTCCTCGTCAGGCAGCCACTCCAGCAGCCGGCACAGCAGGAGCGTCCCCGCACCCGACGGCACCGGGTGGGTCTGCGCTACGAGTTCCACCCGGGGCAGCACCTCCGGATCGAGGATCTCCCCGCCCAGGACCCCCAGCACCGACGGCAGGGCGGCGAGCCGAACCCGCAGCCCGGGAAACTCCTTGACCAGCGCGTTCACGACCGTGCCGGCGCCGTTGCCCGTGGCACCGAGGACGTTCACCGCCGACCAGTCGAAGGCACCGGCCACCCCGGTCGAGACCCAGCGCGCCTCGTCCTCGATCGCGGTGCGGGCCGAACCGCCGAGGCGCACATCGGTGCGCAGCGCCTCCGCCAGGGACTCACCGGAAGCGGTCCGGCAGCCGTTCGCGCCCGAGCGCAGCCGCTCGGCGAGCCCCGCCAACGACAGGTCGAAGGCGGCCTGGGCACCGCGCAGGTCGTACTCCTCCAACGAGTGGTCGTCCTCGACCAGTTCCTCACCCACCGGCGTCAGCCGGTAGCCGTCCTCGGCCTGCTCGAGCACCTCGATCTCCACGAGGTACTTCAGCAGCGCACCGAGCGAGCGCGGCTCGGTCCCGCTGCGCCGCGCCAGCTCCGCGGGCTCCCGTACGCCTTGGTAGACCAGGTCGACCAGGCCCAGGGTGACGGCCACGCGGATCGCCAGCCCCGGTGCCAGGTCGGTCAGTTCGTGGAGCCGGCCGTGCGCGTCCTCGCCCTCCAGGACATCGGGGTCGGCGGGCTCGGTGTGGCCGGGCGCGACCTCGGCCCGCCGCCAGTAGCCGGTGATGTGCGTCTGCTCGCGCGGAACGCCCCGCTCCACCGACAGGTGCCGCCGGATGCCCTTGAGGGTGACGGCCTCCCCGGCCGCCCAGACGAACACCGTGCCCGGCAGCCACTCCATGTCGCGCACCGCGCGCTCCAGCAGATCGCTGCGCCCGGCCGGCGTGCCCGCGCGCACCAGCCAGGTGACCTCGGCCTCCGCGCGCGTCGGCAGTTCCTGACGGTGGCTCTCCTCGCCGACCTCGATGAACACCCGGGCCCGGGTCCCGTCGGGCATTTCGTCGAGCCAGCGGCCGATCGCGGGCAGCGCCGTCTCGTCGCCGATCACCAGCAGCCAGTCGGCGCCCTCGGGGTGGCCGTGCGACATCTTCGGCCCGGCGATCCAGGTCACCTGGCCCGGAGCGGCCTGCTGCGCCCACGACGAGGCGATCCCGCCGTCGTGCCGGACGAAGTCGAAGTCGATCTCCCCGGCCGCCGGGTCGAACCGCACCGGCGTGTAGTCCTTGGAGATCGGCCGTCCGTCCGAGGGCCAGTCCAGGCTGCTGACGTTCTGCCGGGGCAGCACCGGATCCCGGCCTTCCTCCGCGAAGAAGAACTTCACGTGGTCGTCGAAGCCCTCCGTGCGCAGCGGCGGTAGGGTCAGGCCCGCGTGCTCGAAGGCGTGCAGCTGAGGTCCGCCCAGGGTCACCCGCCGCATCCCGGGCGTGACGTCCGAGACGCGCAACACCGTCAGCTCCCTGAGCACGATGGGGAAGGTGACGACCGGGCGGGGACTACGGGTGGACATCCGACTTGCTCCTTCACATCCGTCCGGCAGATCCGGCATGCGGCCACGCTACGGCGCCCCGGGCGCCCCGCATCCAACCCGCGGGCCACGACACTGGCACCCCGCGCGCAATCCGGACGGCCGCGTTCCCGGCACGCCTCGCGGGCCTCGAGGCCCACCTACGGCCAGCGTCCTCGGCGACCGTCCACAGCGGCCGGCCTGGTGACGAGAGCGACAGCTCACGACACGCTAATTTGGGGCACCCCCAGAGCAGAGGAGGGCCCCGTGGGCAAGGTGGTCATGTACGGCTCGGTGTCGGTGGACGGCTTCATCGCGGACGAGAGTGACCAGCCCGGGCCGCTGTTCGACTGGTTGTCCAGCGGTGACGTCCCGTTGGACGGGAGCGGCGAGCTGAAGGTTTCGCAGACGTCCTACGACCACACCCGGCCGTACTGGGACCAGATCGGGGCGACGATCGTCGGCCGCCACGTCTTCGACATGACGGACGGCTGGGACGGGAAGCCTCCGGGCGGTATCGACCACGTGGTCGTCGTGACGCACCGGCCGGAGCCCGAGGGCTGGGACCCCGAGGCGCCGTTTCACTTCGTCGACGGCGTCGAGGCAGCCGTGGCCAAGGCGCAGGAGCTCGCGGGTGACCGCATCGTCGAGGTCGCCGCCGGCGACGTCGGTGGCCAGCTGCTTGCCGAGGGTCTGATCGACGAGGTGCGCATGGACGTCGTGCCCGTCGTGTTCGGGTCGGGCAAGCGCTATTTCGGGTCGGTCCACGCGCAGCACCTGTTGGAGGATCCTGACGTGGTGATCCAGGGCAACCGGGTGCTTCACCTGAGTTATCGGGTGCGCCGTTGACCGATCCGAGCGGGGCTCGAGGGCTGGACCTCAACCGTGCTTGAGTTCCTACGGTGGTGCGCAGACGATCTCGAAGAGAGCGAACGGAGCGGATGCGCCATGGAGTACTCGCACGACGACGCCGAGTTGGTGCGGCAGCCCATCGGTTACTGGAGCTGGGCCGCCTCAGATGCGGTGGTCACCCGTATCAGGGCCGTCCTCGCCGGAATCGGCACCACCCAGCCGCAGGCGTGGATCCTGGCGCAGATCGCGAAGGCCGAGGTGCCGCCGACCCGGGACGGCGTGACCGGCGTGCTGAGCGGCTACGCGGCCGAGGGCATCGATGACCTCGACGAGGAGATCGACGCCACCATCGGCCGCGGATGGGTCACGCAGGACGCGGGCGGACGCCTCGAACTCACGGCCGCAGGAGCGGACTTCTACGCCCGGGTGGCCGCGACGCAGGCGGAGCTGTGGCAGGAACGGCACCGGGGGATCCCGGACGAGGAGTACGTGATCACGCTCAAGGTCCTCCAGCGGTTCATCCGCAACACCGGAGGCGACGCCTGGCACCACTGAAGCCGGGCGGACCGGTGGAGCGATCTGGCGCCCGCGGCGACCGTGCTGTGTAATCGACGACTGTGGACGGGAGCCTGGCAGCCATCGTCGGTGCGGCCATAGGGGCGGTCGGAGGGCTAACTGGTGGTTGGCTGTCCGTGGTCGGGCAGTCGAGGCAGCGCCGCGAGCAGCAGAGTGCCGATCACCAGCAATGGCGTGCCGAGATGAGACGCGACGCCTATGCCTCGTACCTGGCCGCCACACGCGAGTTGAACGCGGCGTGCTGGAAGGTTGCCGACCAACTGGCTGCGCAGGAGGCCACGTCGGCCGACTGGAAGGCTGCACTCGCCGAAACGCACGATGCCTGGGCCAGGTTCAGTACGGGTTCGTCGGCAGTGGCTGTCGCCGGACCGCGGGCCGCGGCGGACAGGGCAGCGGACCTGCACCGGGCGATGCGGAGGTGCGAAATGATCGTCGTGGACTGGGCGCGTGCGGCGATCAGGGACGGCGTGTCCCCCGCGGACGACCATCGGGCGCGGTTCGCGTCCGCCGCCGACGCCAAGCAGGCCCCCCTTGCCGCCTTTCAGCAGGCCGCGCGCGAGGCTCTGGGGACGGAGCGATGAGGGCCGCGTTCGTGTCTCCCATCGGCGGTGTCAGCGCGTCGTCCACCCCCGTGCGCACGATGCCGTGCTCAGCCGGAACCGCCCGGGCGGGCCCGGCTCCCGGAGGAACCGGGCCCGCCCTCGGGCCGCGCGGGCGCGGGCGTCACTGGCCGGCGGCGGCCTTCGCGAGGAGCGGGGTGAGCTGCTCGACGACCCACGGGGCGCTCAGCGCGTCCGGGTAGGCGATGGCCGAGGACAGCGAGTTGTCCGACGGGATGACCGTGAAGTGCTTGGTCTTCACCGCGTTCAGCGACTGGAACAGCTTGTTGGACTCCAGCTCGGTCGCGCTGATCACACCGCGGTCACCGAAGGGGTAGGTCACGAGGAGGACGTCGGCGTCGAGCTGGTCCAGGTTCTCCATGCTCACGGCGTTCTTGTCCGGCGCGTAGTTTTTCGCCTTGTCGGTCTTGGTGAAGCCGAGCTTCTCGAAGACGCCCGGGTCCTGGTCGGCGTAGGACATGAAGCTGACCTGCTCGGGGTGGACGACCGTGTAGGTGTACGTCTTGCCCTTGAACTCGGGGTGCGCGGCCGCGGCTTCCGACGTGGCCTTCTCGTTCGCCGCGATGACCTCGTCGGCCTTGGCACTCATGCCGAGGGCCTTCGCGGCCGTCTTCAGCCGGTCCTGCCAGGTCATGGTGTCGGCCTGTGCCTTGTCGGTGAAGGTGACCACCGGGGCGATCGGCTGCAGCTTGGCGTAGTCCGCGTCCATCTCCCAGGTGTTCATGCCGAGGATGATGTCGGGGGCCTCGGCCGCGATGGCCTCGTAGGCGGTGCCGTCGGCGTCGTCGTACGTCTTCAGCTTGCCGGCGCCGAGCTTGTCGATGGCGCGCTGTTTGTACTCGGGAACCTTGGCGCCGTCCTCGACGTCCGGGGTGATCACCGGGACGATGCCGAGGGCCAGCGCGATGGCGGTGTCTCCGTCGGAGACCGTCGCGACCTTCACCGGCTTCTTCTTGACCTCGGTCTTGCCCCACGCGTTGGTGAGGGAGACGGGGAAGGCGGCGGACGCGTCGGCTCCGGCAGCGGCCGGCTTGTCCTTGGCGGCGGTCGAGTCCTCGCCGCCGCACGCGGTGAGCAGGCCGAGACAGGCGGCGGCCGCGGTGAGGGCGGCGAGGGCTCGGGCCGGGCGACGGTGCGTTCTGTGCAGGACGGACATGATGATGGTGTCTCCTATGCGGGGATTCGACGGCCCAGGGGGAAGATCTGGGGCCGCTCTGAGCGGGGATGGGGGACGACGAGACAGTCCAGGCCGAACACTTCGGCCACGGTCTCCTCGGTGAGCACCTCTTCCGGAGTGCCCCGGCGCACGATCCGGCCGTCGCGCATGGCGACGATCGTCGAGGCGTACAGGGCTGCCTGGTTGAGGTCGTGGGACACCAGCACGATCGTCTTTCCGGCCTGCTCGTTGAGGTCGGCGAGGAGGTCCATGACCTCGATCTGGTGGGCGATGTCCAAGTAGGTGGTGGGCTCGTCCAGGAGCAGCGTCGGCGTGTCCTGGGCGAGCGCGAGGGCGATCCACACGCGTTGGCGCTGGCCGCCGGAGAGCTGGTCCACCGGGCGATCGATCAGCTCGGCGGTACCGGTTGCCAGCAGGGCGTCCGCGATGACCTCGTCATCGGCGGCGGTGCGCCGCTGTCCGAACCGGCGGTGCGGATGGCGGCCGCGCCAGACGAGGTCGCCGACGGTGATGGACTCGGGGGCGATCGGCGACTGCGGCAGGATGCCCAGGCGGCGGGCCACCTCGCGGGTGGACAGGGCGTGGATGTCCTGGCCTTCGAGGAGGACCGAGCCGGCCGCGACGGGCAGCAGCCGGGCGACGGACTTCAACAGGGTTGACTTGCCGCAGGCGTTCGGGCCGACCAGCGCGGTGATCTTGCCCGGCTCGATCCCGAGGGTGAGTTCCTCGATGATCGGCTTGCGCTCGTACCCGGCGCTGATGCCGCGGGCTTCGATCCGGAAGCCGGCGTCGGGGGAGGAGGGTACGGGTCGTGCGCTCATGTGGTGGCTCCTTGCCTGCGCCGGAGGATCAGCCAGACGAAGTAGGGGGCGCCGAGCAGTGCCGTGAGGACGCCCGTCGGAACCGGGCTGATCACGGGGCCGTGCTGGGCGAGGACATCGGCGCCGAGGACGATGACGGCGCCGATCGGAACGGCCAGGGCGACGGACCGGTCGGCGCCGACCAGCCGGACCGCGATGGGCCCGCTGATCAGCGAGACGAATCCGATCGGGCCCGTGACGCTGGTGGCGAGCGCGGCGGCCGCTGCCCCGACCAGCAGGGTCGCGATCCGGACGGCGCCCACCCGGGTCCCGAGCCCGAGGGCGAGTTGGTCGCCGAGGGACATGCTGCCCAGGGACCGGCCCAGCAGCGCGGTGCAGAGCCCGCACACGGCGAGCGCACCCGCCAGCGTGGACACCCCCTCCCAGGTGGCGTCGTTGACGCTGCCGACCAACCAGCGCATCACCTGCGCGATCCCGTGCTGACCGGCCACCGTGAACAGGTAGTTCACGTACGCGGTGCACACGGCGCTGAGGCCGATGCCCACGAGGACCAGGCGGTAGGTGTCCACGCTCCCGCCGTGCCTGCTCAGCGCGAGCACCGTCGCCACGAGGGCGAATGCCCCAGCGATACCGGCCAGGGAAGTCCCGAAGGGAACGGCCGGGGCGAACAGCAGCACCGTGGTGGCGCCGGCTCCGGCGCCCGCCGAGATGCCGACCATGTCCGGGGTGGCCAGCGGGTTGCGGATGAGCCGCTGGTACAGGGCGCCGGAGAGGCCGAAGAGGGCTCCGGCGAGCAGCGCCGCCAAGGCGCGCGGCAGCCGGATGCGGAAGATCACGTAGTCGGCCAGTCCGGTGCGCAGCCCGAAGGCGGCGGGCAGGACGTCGCCCGCCGGGATCTTCTTGACCCCGCCGAGCAGGATCGAGGCGACGAGCAGCGCGAGCAGCATCAGGACGAGTACGCAGGCGACGAGGCGGGCCCGGCGGATGCCCGCCCGGTGGGCACCGCGCAGCCGGGCCGCGGTGGCGGCCCTGAGTTCGGCCGCCGTGTCCCGGGAGGCCTGTCCGAGGCTGCGCGCCCCGTCCGCCCGTGGCGCGTGTGTCTGTGGCATGTCATTCACATCCGGACCAGGTCGCGGCGGCGCGCGAGCCACACGAAGAAGGGGGTGCCGACGAAGGCGGTCATCACCGACACCTGGACCTCGACGTGGTCGATCACCAGCCGTCCGGCGGTGTCGGCGCCGACGAGCAGGACGGCTCCGCAGGCCATGGACAGCGGCAGCGACCAGCGGTGGTCCGCGCCCACCAGCATCCGGGCGGTGTGCGCGGCGACCAGTCCGACGAAGGCCACCGGCCCCACGGCCGCGGTGGCGGCGGCGCACAGCAGCACCGCCACGGCCGCACTCGCCAGCCGGTCCCGCTCCACCCGGATGCCGAGTCCGCGGGCAGTCTCGTCTCCGAGGCTCAGCAGGTTCAGGGTGCGCCCCAGGGGCAGCGCCAGCACCAGGCCGGTGAGCGCGAACGGGAGCACCTGGCCCAGGAACTGGCCCCGGCCGGTGAGTTGGCCGACGGACCAGAAGCGCAGGTGGGCGTAGACGGCCTCGTCGCGCACCACGAGCAGGGTGATGAGCGAGGACATCACCGCGGCGACGGCGACGCCCGCGAGGACGAGGCCGATCGTACTGCTGCCCGCGTTGGTACGGGTCCCGATCAGGAAGACGAGGACCGCGGTCACCGCCGAGCCCGTCAGCGCCATCCAGAAGTACCCCTGCACGCTTGACGCGTCGAGGAAGAGGATGCCGAGGACGACGAACACCGCCGCGCCCTGCTGCACGCCGAGGACGCCCGGCTCCGCCAGCGGGTTCATCGTCAGTGCCTGCATGATGAGCCCGGAGGCGCCGAGGGCGGCCCCGACGGTCAGGCCGAGCAGCGTGCGCGGTATCCGCTCCGTCCACAGGACGTCGCCGTTGTAGCCCTCCGCGCCGGGGTGCAGCAGGATCCGCACGATTTCCAGCGGGGATATGTCACGCGCGCCGAGGCCGATGCTCGCGATGGTCACGGCGGCCAGCATCAGGCCGGCGAGCACCACGACCACGGCTGTGCGCGGGGCACGGGGCCGCGCGGGCGTCGGGGTCGGTGGTGCGGCCGGCGAAGCCGATTGCTTCATGGGTCTTCGGGTACTCCTCACCTGCTCAAGCTCGAAGTTAGGTTAGCCTTACCGAAGCGGGGTCCGGTCCAATGCCGGAGTCGAACCGCTCACAATCAGGGGTCAAGAACGCTGACCCTGCGGTAGGGGAGGATGTTGTGGCCGAGACGGGACTGCGCAGCGTGTGGTTCGAGGAGACCCGCGCGGAGGACGTGATCATGGCCGATGACGACTTCATCGCCGAAGGCGGACACCCGCTCCACGTCCACGAGTTCCACCAGTTCCTGCACGTTCCGGTCGGCCGGATCGTGGTCACCGCCCTCGGTCGGGACTACGAGCTGTCCGCCTCGGTGGCCCTGTGGATCCCGGCGGGCATCGCGCACAGCGCACGGTTCGGAGCCGACTCCGTCATCGCGGTCGAGTCCTTCGATGCGGATCGGTTCGAGCTGCCGTACGAGGACGTCACCACCATCAACATCACCGACGCCCAGCGCAGACTGGTCCTCGGGCGGATGCGCAGCACCTGCGCCCAGGAGGAGGACCCGGAGGTCTTCGCGGCGCTGTCCGCGGGGCACCGCAACTGCCTGCCGCTGCCCCAGCCCACCAGCCACACCGCCGGCGCCGTGGCGCGCGAGCTGGCCCGGACGCCGAGCGACCCGCGCACCGCGACGGAGTGGGCGGAGAACCTCTACACGAGCTCGACCAGCCTGCGTCGGGCCTTCCGCGCGGAGACCGGGATGGCGTTCTCCGAATGGCGCACCCGGCTCCGCCTCAACCATTCGCTGGGCCTGCTGGAGCAGGGCCAGTTGGTGAGTTCCGTGGCCGCCCGGGTGGGCTTCGTCAGCACCAACGGCTACATCCTGGCCTTCCGACGCCACTTCGGGCAGACCCCGGGCGCGTACGTGCGCAGCTCGCTGGACCGGTCCGCGTAGGGCCTAGAGGCGGCCGCCGGCCGACGGATCGCCACGGTCCTGGCGGGCGGAAACGGACCTGCCCCGTACCCGGGGGTCACGACCCGGGTGCGGGGCAGTCGGGTGTCTGGGTCAGCCGCCCCGGCCGGCGTTTCCCACCGGGCCGAGCGACCAACCGGTACGGCGGCCGAATCGCTCTCGGACACCCGTACGAGGTCATCGTGCGCCGGGACGGACTCGTGCCCCGGCAGATCTTGACCTCGACCCCGGCGGTTGGTGCGGACACCTGCCGAAGTGATCTCATGGGCGGTCACGAGGTTCGGCGGAGCGGCCGAACGCGCGGGAAGGACATGTGGTGGTCGAGCGGGAAGCCGTGGGTGTCACGGTGACGGGATTGGTCGAGGCGGCCACGGACGACCAGAGCGGCGCCCTGTGGCGACTACGGAACAAGGGCCGACAACTCGACGCGAATCTGGTGCGCCTGCTGCCCGGCGGCGAGATCGCCGTACACCGGGAGCCCGAGGTGGACGTCCTCCTCACCGTCGTGCAGGGCGGCGGTTCGCTGACCCTGGACGGTGCCGGGATCGAGGTCGTGCCCGGCTCCCTCACCCTGCTGCCGCGCGGCTCCGCCCGCTCGCTCCGAGCCGGCCCCGAGGGACTGGTCTTCCTCACCGCCCACCGCAGGCGGGCCGGCATGGCCATCGGCCGGCCGCCCCGCACCGAACCCCGCACACCGCAGTGCCCGCTCCACCTCGTCTGCGAGCAGTGCCACCGGCACGCCATCGAGGCCGACGCCCGCTACTGCAGCCGCTGCGGTACCCGCCTCGTCCCCCGGTCCACCACGGGCTGACACCGAGGAGCGACGGACCCCCTACGGGAACCGGGCGAGGGGGGCGTCCTGCGCGAAGAAGGTCTTGGCCCGGACCATTGCCCGCTCGTCGTCACGCACCTGGCCCGGTCGGGAGCCGTTGCCGAGCAGCACCCCGCCGAACCCCATCTGCAGGTAGGCCGCGGTGTGGTGAAGGCTGGTCACCAGCCCCTCGGCACGGACCTCGTCGTGGTCCGCCATGGCCGTCACGCCCCACAGGGTCCGGCCCGCCATCCGCTGCTTGAAGTCCGAGCCGGGGGTCGTGAGCCACCCCGACCAGTAGTCGAGGTAGCGCTTGGTGTGCGCGGAGAGCGCGTACCAGTACAAGGGCGAGGCGATCACGACGTCGGTCGCCTCCAGCGTGGCCAGCCGCAGGGCCTCCTCGCCCTCCGAGGGCGTCCAGCCCTCGGCCTCGTGCCGCCCGTCCTGGAAGTCGGGCAACGCCGCCCCGGCCAGGTCGACCCACCGCTGCTGGACACCGGCGGGCAACTGCTCTGCGGCCGCCCTCGCGAGCAGCTCGGTGTTCCCGTCCGCACGGGAGCTGCCGAGGACGAAGAGGAACGAGCGGTCGGACATGAACATCACTCCAGCGGTGCGCGGTTCGAGCCGGCGGAATGCCCGCCGGTGGGGCCGACGTTAGACGTTGACATCAATGTGAAGGTCAACCGGATGCAGAGGTACGGCACATGCTGATCGGCGAACTGTCCCGGCGCACCGGCGTCAGCTCCCGGCTGCTGCGCTACTACGAGGCGCAGGGGCTCCTCGACGCGGAGCGCGGCCCGAACGGATACCGCGACTACACGGCGGATTCCGTGGCCGCCGTGCGCAAGGTGCGCGCCCTGCTCGCGGCCGGCCTGTCCACCGAGGTGATCCGCGCGGTGCTGCCGTGCGTGCGGGGCGAGGGGGTGCGCTTCGCCTGGTGCGAGGAGATCCGGGCCGTCCTCGACGGGGAACTGGCCGCCATGGACGCGCGCATCGAGGGCCTGCGGCACAGTCGAGCCGCCCTGGCCGGCTACCTGGAGCAGCCCTGAGCGCCCCTGAGCAGCCCTGAGCCCCGCCCCCGGGGAAGTGGGGCGGGGCTCAGGGGGAGCGGGGGGCACGGCCTCAGGCGGCGGCTGGCCGGGGTCGCTGCTCGTTCTCCGCGGTCCGGTTCCCCCGGGCGGGCAGGAGCCGGTCCAGGGCGAAGGCACCCGGGCCGGTGAAGACGAGCAGGAGGAAGGCCCAGCAGTACATCGCGGAGGACTCGCCGCTGTTCTGGATCGGGAAGAGGGCGTCCGGCTGGTGGGCCGTGAAGTAGGCGTACGCCATCGAGCCGGAGGCGAGGAAGGCCGCGCTGCGGGTCCCGGCGCCGAGCAGCACCAGGGCGCCGGCGACGAGCTGGATCACCGCCGCGTACCAGCCCGGCCAGGTCCCGAAGGGGACCGTACCGCCGCCGTGCGCGCCGCCGAGGACGCCGAAGAGGGAAGCGGCGCCGTGGCAGGCGAACAGGAGGCCGGTGACGATCCGGAAGAGGCCCAGGGCGTAGGGCCGGGCGGCGTTCAGACGTTCCGTCATGGGGAGACCCTTCTCAGGTAACGGGGACGTGGGGCGGGGAGCGAGCGGGAGAGGACCGTCAGCCGGTCCACAGGGCCAGGGCGGCGGCCTCGCCGGTGGACACCGGCAGGTCGTACACCTGGGGTTTGGCGGTGGGCGCCGGTTCCGCGGCCGTGCCCACGTGGGGCTGGCGCGTGCCGTGCGCCGGGCCCTGCCCGGTGGACTTCAGCACGGCCTCCTTGCGCGTCCAGCAGCGGGCGAAGGCGGCCGCCCGGGCGGGCCGGGGCAGGGCCAGCAGTGCGGCGCGTTCGTCCTCGTGCAGGTCGGCCATGGTCTCGTGCACCAGGGCGTCCGAGGGCAGGCCCTCCACGTCGACGCCCACGGGTACGGGAGCGACCGCGACCAGGTCGCCCGCGCGCGCCAGGGAGAAGTGGACGGGGCGGCCCGGCAGGTAGGGGCGCCCGTGCGGACCGCCGCACGTGGCGCACGGTTCCCGGTCGATGATGAGGCGCGCCGGCGGAGTTCCGAGCACGGCGCCCAGGACGTCCCGCAGGCAGACGTGCGCGACCAAGAAGCGGTCCACGTCCGCGAACCGCCGGAAACGGTCCGCCCGCAGGGACTCGGTACGGTCGAGCTCGCCCCGCCGGGCCGTGGCGGCCGCCGCTTTCTCCGCCACCGAAGCCGCCCACACGCGGGTCTGCCCGGGCAGGGCCACCGGCAGCGGCACGGGATACACGGGCGGTACGTGCGCGGCGGCCACCCGCGGTCGGGCCCGGAGCGGGGCCGGTCTCACAGCTGCGCGCAGACCCGGTCGGCCGTGGTGACCACGGCGCAGCGGCCCGCCGCCCACTCCAGGGCCATCCGGTGCTCGCGTTCGGAGAAGTCGGCGACGGCGTCGGCGACCACGAAGGCCTGGACGTCCTGCATCCAGGCGTCGCAGGCCGTCATCAGCACGCCGATGTGGGCGTACACGCCGGTGATCACCAGCTGGTCCCGGCCCGTCGCGCGCAGCCGTTCCAGGAGGTCGGTCCGGACGAAGGCGCTGTACTTCCACTTCGTGAGCACCGTGTCGTCCGGCCCCGGCGCCACGGCGGCGGGGATCGCGGCGGCCGTCGGGTCGGCGGGCAGACCGGGTCCCCAGAAGTCCTGCTGCAGCCCGCGCTCGGCCGGGCTCTGACCGCCGGGCTGCGCGGTGTACAACACGGGCACCCCGGCCCGGCCCGCCTCCTTCTTCAGCCGCGCGACCTGCTGGAGCATGCCGGTGACGGGCTGTGCGTCCGTGTCGAAGGCCGACAGGAAGTAGTTCTGCAGGTCGTGGACGAGCAGGACCGCACGGTCCGGATGCACCGTCCAGTCGACGCGGTTGGCCGGCAGCTCCTCGGCGGTCGGCAGCGGGTAGGGGGCGATGGCGGGCAGGGCCATGGGTTCATCCGTTCAGTGCTGGTGGGGCGGTACGGGGACGGGGGCGGCGGCGGCCGGGGTGGCGGGTGCGGCGGTGCGCAGGTCCCGTTTGGAGACCTTGCCCACGCCGGTCTTGGGGAAGGCGGCGACGAACTCCACCCGGTCCGGCACCTTGTACGCCGCGAGGCCGCGCTCCCGAACGAACTTCTTCACTGCGGCGGGCCGCAGTTCTCCTGCGCCCTCGCGCAGGATCACGTAGGCACAGGTGCGTTCGCCGAGATAGGGGTCCGGTTCGCCGACCACGTTGGCGTCGTGGACGGCCGGATGCGCCAGGATGTGGTTCTCCACCTCCTCCGCCGCGATCTTCTCCCCGCCCCGGTTGATCTGGTCCTTGGCGCGTCCCTCGACGACCAGGTGCCCGGTGGGCGTCATCCGGACGATGTCTCCGGTCCGGTAGAAACCGTCCGCGGTGAACGACCGGGCGTTGTGCTCGGGCGCGTTCCAGTACCCGCGGATGGTGTAGGGGCCGCGGGTCAGCAGGTGGCCGGACTCGCCGGGGAGCACCTCGCGGTCCTCGTCGTCGACGATCCGGATCTCGTCGTCGGGGGAGATCGGCCTGCCCTGGGTGGTGACGACGGTCTCCTCGGGGTCGTCGAGGCGGGTGTAGTTCACCAGCCCCTCCGCCATCCCGAACACCTGCTGGAGGGTGCAGCCCAGGCCCGGCCGGACCCGGCGGGCGGCCTCCTCGCTGAACTTTGCGCCGCCCACCAGCAGGACGTCCAGGCTGCCGAGGTCCCGGTCGGTGCGCGCGGCCGCCTCCGTCCAGAGCAGGGCCAGCGGAGGTACCAGGCCGGTGATCGTCACGCCCTCGGACTCGATCAGCGGGAAGGCGACGTCGGGTACCGGCTGCGGGCACAGCACCACCCGGCCCCCCGCGTACAGGGCGCCCAGTGAACCGGGCGAGGACAGCGGAAAGTTGTGGGCGGCGGGCAGGGCCACCAAGTACACCGAGTCGGCGTCCACCGCGCAGATCTCGTTCGAGGCCCACAGCGAGTAGATGTAGTCGTCGTGGGTGCGCGGGATCAGCTTGGGCACACCGGTGCTGCCGCCGGAGAGCTGGAGGAAGGCGAGGTCGTGCGGGGCGGGTCCGGGGCCGAGCCCTCCGGCGGGTACGTCCAGCGGGACCTCGGACAGCGCCGTGAAGTCACCCGGGTCGGCGGCCGCGACGAACACCTCGCGCAGTCCGGGGACTTCGGCGCGGACGGCGGCGGCGAGCTCGCGGTAGTCGTAGCCGCCGTGCACCGCGGGGATCACGTACGCCGCCGCCCCGGTGAAGGAGCAGAAGTAGGAGATCTCGGTGCGGCGGTGCGCCGGCAGGGCGAAGACGGGCAGGGCGCCGATCCGGAAGAGCGCGAAGACGACCTCGAAGAACTCGGCGGTGTTGGGTAGTTGTACGACCACCTTGTCGCCGGGGGCGATGCCGCGCGCGGTGAGGCCCGCGGCCATCCGGTCGGCCCGCGCGTCGAGTTCGCCGTAGCTCCAGGTGCGCCGGCCGCCGTCCGGGCCGCCGTCCGGGCCGCCGGCCGGGTCCACGAGGGCGATCCGGTCGGGGTGGGCCGCGGCCCGCTCCCGCAGTACGGATCCGAAGGTCTCGCCCCGCCACCAGCCGGCCGCCCGGTAGCGCTCGGCGAACTCGGCGGGCCAGGGCCGCCACGCGGCGGCCGCTGCTGCGGAGCCGTGGTCGTCGTGGGGGTGGCTCACAGTTCGGCTCCGACGGCCTGCAGGAAGGTGCGGAACTTCGCCGCGGTCTCCGCGGTCTCGGCATCGGGATCGGAAGCGGAGACGATCCCCGCCCCGGCGTACAGGCGCAGCCGGTTGTCCTCGGCCTCGGCGCAGCGGATCGTGACGACCCACTCGCCGTCGCCGGTGCCGTCCTCCCAGCCGATCATGCCGGTGAAGAAGCCGCGGTCGAAGGGCTCGGTCTCTTCGATGACCTTGCGGGCCACGTCGGTCGGACTGCCGCAGACGGCCGGGGTCGGGTGGAGGCTGGAGGCGATCTCCAGAGCGGAGACGTCGGGCTGGGCGAGCACTCCGGTCACGGTGGTGGACAGGTGCCACATGGTGGCCGTACGGAGCAGGGTGGGGCGCTCCGGGACGTCGAGGGAGCTGCAGTACGGGGCCATGGCCTGGTGCACCGCGTCGACGACGACGGCGTGCTCGTGCAGGTCCTTGGCGGACTGGAGCAGGGCGGCGGCCCGGCGGACGTCCTCGGCGAGGTCCGCGCTGCGCGGGGTCGACCCGGCCAGCGGATTGGAGATGAGCCGGTCGCCCCGGCGGGACAGCAGCAGTTCGGGGCTGGCGCCGAGCAGGTTGCGGCCGGGGCCGGTGGGGAGCGCGAAGGTGTAGCCGGAGGGGTCACGGCGGGCGAGCCGCTGGACCATGGCGGGTATGTCCAGTGGTCTGTCGGAGGCGAGTTCCAGGGTCCGGGCCAGTACGACCTTGCTGAACTCCCCCTGCCACATCCGGTCGACGGCCGCGGACACGCCCTTGGCGTAGACGTCCGGCTCGGGGACGGAGGCGATGGCCCAGTCGGCGGGCGCCGGCCCGGCGGCGGGCAGGGCGATCAAGGGGTCCGAGGCCAGCGGCGGGCCGCTGCGCAGGGACTCCGGCACGACGAGGGCGGCGCGCGCGTCCGGGGCGAAGGGGATCGCGCCGATCACCACGGGGTAGGGGTGCCCGGCCCGCCGGGCCTCGGCCAGGGCCTGGGCGACGCGGTGCGGCAGGGGTTCGGCGGAGTGGGCGACCTCCTGACGGATGCCCTGGGCCAGCAGCGTCCGGGTGGGCGTCGCGAGGAACCGGGCTCCGCCGCGGTAGGCGTCGAGCAGCGTGGTGGCGGCGCCGACGGAGGGGTGTACCGGATCGGCCGGTGCGGGGGGCGTGGCGACTTGGTGGACCGTCGGCACGGTGACTCCTCTTCAGGGTGGGGGCAGGTGCGGGGCAGGTGGGTGCGGCCGGGCGGTCGCCGGCTGCGGGGAAGTGCGCAGGTGCGGGGCGGTGCGCGTGGCGCGGGTGGTGCGGGTGGTGTGCGTGGCGCGGGGATCGTGCGTGGTGCGCGGGCCGGAGGGGCTGCCGCGGGGTCAGCGCAGCGTGGCTCCGCCGTCCACGTAGAGGTCCTGCATGGTGATGTGGCGCGCTTGGTCCGAGGCGAGGAACACGACGGCGTCGGCGATGTCCTGCGGGTCGGCGATCCGGCCCAGCGGGATTCCCGTCCGGTAGCTGGCGAGGTCCCCGTCCAGCACCCGGGCGGGCGCCTGCGGGTCGGTCCAGAGCCCCCACTGCATGGGGGTGTCGGTGGAGCCGGGTGCCACGATGTTGCAGCGCACCCCGCTGCGGGCGTACTCCAGCCCCAGACACTTGGTGAACATGACGGCCGCGGCCTTCGAGGCGGCGTACGCTGCCATGCCGGTGCGCGGGATCCCGGCGGCGTTGGAGGCGACGGTGACCACGCTGCCGCAGCCGCGGGCCGCCATGGCGGGGACGACGGCGCGGGAGGTGAAGAAGACGCCCTGGACGTTGACCGCGAAGGTGGCCGCCCAGTCGTCGTCCGTCAGTTCCGCGACCGGTGCGGTGCGCAGGACCCCGGCCACGTTCACCAGGATGTCGATCGGGCCGAGTTCCCGCCCGATCTGCCCGACGGTCCGGTCGACGGCCGCCGGGTCGGTGACGTCGAGTTCGTAGGCGCGGACGGCCCCGTCGCCGGAGGCCGGCGCCAGCCCGGCCTCCGGGTCCAGTTCAGCCGCCAGTGCGATGACGGCCTTCGCCGAGACGTCCGTCGCCGCGACGGTGGCGCCGAGGCGGAACAACGTACGGACGACGGCCTCGCCGATGCCCTGGCCCGCACCGGTGACGAGCGCGACCTTGCCGGTGAATCCGCTGGTCCCGGAAATGCCGGGCGCACGGTGGTCGGACATGCCGCCCCCTCCTCAATTCTTAGGTAAGCCTAACCTAATTAAATGCTGAACGGCACTACGTGGCGGCTGCGTTGTCCGCGGGGGCCGCGTCCTCGTCCTCGTCGTCCAGCGGCTCGTGGTGGTCGAGGCCCGCGACACCGCGCTTCCAGAAGCCGTCCACGTCCGTGTACTGACGGTTCAGGCCCAGTTCCCGGTGCAGGTAGCGGCGGATCGGCCGCAGCTCCCCGGCCTCCCCGGCGATCCAGACGAAGGGCAGGCCCGGCAGGAAGTCCACGCCCCGTACGGCCTCGTCCAGGAAGTCGCCCTCGCCGTGCGCGAGGCCGTCCCGGTGCAGCCAGACGATCTCGGCGTCGGCCCGGGTCGGCAGTTCCTCCTCCTCGCCCGCGTCGTCGACGAGGAGGAAGACCTTGGCGGGAACCCCTTGCGGCAGGTCCTCCAGCATCCGGGCGACGGCCGGCAGGGCCGTCTCGTCGCCCGCGAACAGGTACCAGTCGAACTCCCACGGAACCACGATCGAACCGCGCGGCCCCGCCACACCGAGCCGCATCCCCGGCTCCGCCCGCTCCGCCCACCGCGCTGCCACGCCGTGGCAGTGCAGGACGAAGTCCAGGTCCAGCTCACCGGCCACGGGGTCGAAGCAACGGGTGGTGTAGTCGCGGGAGATCGCGAACGGCGGCTCCGCCGGGAACTCCAGCCCGTCGCCGTCGTCCGCCACCCGTGGCAGTACGAGCCGTCCAGTGCCCGGCTCGGGGAAGAACACCTTCACGTGATCGGCGGGGGAGCGGTCGACGAAGCCGTCGAGCTCCGGTCCGCCGAGGGTGACGCGGACCATCCGCGCCGTC
This sequence comes from Streptomyces sp. NPDC091682, assembly GCF_044756625.1. Taxonomy (NCBI): domain Bacteria; kingdom Bacillati; phylum Actinomycetota; class Actinomycetes; order Kitasatosporales; family Streptomycetaceae; genus Streptomyces; species Streptomyces sp. NPDC091682. The sequence goes on from NZ_JBIVTH010000012.1 coordinate 52,592, forward strand.
ACCCGGCGCACGCGCAGCACCTCCAGGGTGCGCACCGCGATGTCGTGGTGGACGACGTCTATGCGGGGCCCGGGGCGGGGGCCGTTGGTCATGATGACGCTCTCTCTTCCTCGAAGGGGACGTGGAGGGGAGGGGTGCGGGTGGGGGCGTCGCACAGCGCCCCCACCCGCACCCCGGCGGGTCAGTCCCGGGCGGTCGGACCGGCCGACGCCAGCGCACGCGCCAGCACCGGGCCGATCTGCGCCAGGACCGCGGGCGACATCAGGTCGTCGTGCGAGCAGTCCAGGACGTGCTCCTCGATCCGCCCGTCCAGGTACGCGGGCCACACCAACCCCGGTGCCTCCGCCGCCGGAGTGGACCGGGACGCGGTGAAGAACAGCACGTCACCCCGGTAGCGCAGGGTCCGGCTGCGCGACAGCAGCCGTACGCAGTGCACGTTCGTGTCGACGATCGCCCCCAGCAGCGCCTCGTCGAAGCCGGCCAACAGGCCCTGGCTGTCGCGGATCGCGCCGACCGCCTGCGCCCGGTCCACCGGAGCGTCTGCCTCCGGCGGGTTGAGCCCGGCCACCGAGAGCAGGAAGCCGCTCTCCTCGCGCTCGAGGCGCTCGCGCCAGTCCGGGGCGTCGATGTACGACCAGTCCTCGATCTCCGGCGGGTAGGCGTCCAGCAGACCCAGGAAGGCCACCTCCTCACCGCGCTCCTGGAGCAGCGCGGCCAGTGTCTGCGCCACGGTCCCGCCGAAGGAGTAGCCGAGGAAGTGGTAGGGACCCTCGGGCTGCACCGTTCGGATCTCCTCCAGGTACAGCTCCGCCAGGGCGGCCACGTCGGCCACCTCGGGCTGCTCTCCCGCCAGCCCCGGCGACTGGAGCCCGTACACCGGTCGGTCCGCGTCCAGGTGGCGCAGCAGGCCCGTGTACTGCCAGGCGAAACCGGACGCCGGGTGGAAGCAGAACAGCGGCGCGGCCGTGCCCCGTTCGCGCAGCGGCATCAGCACCCGCAGCGCGTCCCGGCGGGCGTCCGAGCCGATCCGGGCGGCCAGGTCGGCCACCGTGGGTGCGGCCATCACGGCCCCGACCTGGACCGGGGTGCCCAGTTCCGTGCGGATCCGGCCGACCAGCCGCATCGCCAGCAGCGAATGGCCGCCGAGCTCGAAGAAGTTGTCCTCGGCGCCGACCCGCTCCAGGCCCAGCACGTCCGCGAAGATCGCGCACAGCAGCTCCTCGCGCGCGTCCTTCGGCGCGCGGCCGCCGCCCGCGTCCCCGAAGTCCGGGGCGGGCAGCGCCGCCCGGTCCACCTTGCCGTTCACCGTCAGCGGCAGCGCCGACAGCTCCACGAAGGCCGACGGAACCATGTACTCCGGGAGCGCGGCCGACAGCCGGGCCCGCAGGGCGGCCGGCTCGGGGGCCTCCGCGGCCGACGCCACCGTGTAGGCGACCAGCCGCTTGACCCCGGTCGGCCCGGTGTGGACGACCACGGCCGCCGCCGCGATGCCCGGCTCGGCCGCGACGGCCGACTCGACCTCGCCGAGCTCGATGCGGAAGCCGCGGATCTTGACCTGGTCGTCGGCGCGTCCGAGATAGTCGATCTGCGCGTCCCCGCGCCAGCGCACCAGGTCGCCCGTGCGGTACATCAGCGTCCCCGGCTCGCCGAACGGGTCGGCGACGAACCGCTCCGCCGTCAGCGACGGCCGGTCGAAGTAGCCGCGGGCCAGACCCGCGCCCGCGAGGTACAGCTCACCGGCCACACCCACCGGGACCGGCCGCAGCGCGCCGTCGAGCACGTAGGCCCGGGTGTTGTAGATCGGCCGTCCGACGCACGAGCTGATGCTGTCGTCGACGTCGGCGCCCAGTGCGTTGATCGTGTATTCGGTCGGGCCGTACAGGTTGTAGCCCATGGTGCCCTCGGTGTGCTTCAGCAGTTCCCAGAGCCCGTCCGGCACCGCTTCGCCGCCCAGCAGGAACAGTGCGGGCCGGTGCCGGTCCGCGTCCAGCAGACCCGCCTCGACCAGCTGGAGACCGTACGAGGGCGTCACGTTGACGACGTCGATGCCCACCCGGTCGTAGTGCGCCGTCAGGGCCGCCGGGTCCAGCCGCAGTTCCTCGCCGATGACGTGCACCTCGTGCCCGTCGACCAGCCAGAAGAACTCCTCCCACGACATGTCGAAGGCGAAGGACACGGTGTGCGCCACCTTCATCCGGCGCCCGCCCGCGAGCGCCACCGCCGGAGCGAAGATCCGCTCGCGGTGGTTGAGGAGCATGTTGGTCAGACCCGAGTAGGGGACCACGACCCCCTTGGGCCGCCCGGTGGAGCCGGAGGTGTAGATGACGTACGCCGGGTGCCGGCCGTCCCTTACCCCCGTCAGCTCCGACTCGCCCAGGGGCCCGTCCGGCAGTGCCGCCAGCTCGGCCAGCACCGCCGGATCGTCCAGCAGCAGCGCCGGTACGCCCTCCACCACCGGCACCCGGTCCGTCACCGGGGCCGTCGTGACCAGGCACAGCGGAGCCGCGTCCGCCACCATCGCGCCGAGGCGGTCCACCGGGTGGTCCAGGTCCAGCGGCAGATAGGCCGCGCCGGTCTTCAGTACGGCGAACAGCGCGACCACGAAGTCGGCCGACCGGGGCAGACCGAGGGCCACCACGGTCTCCGGCCCGGCACCGCGCGCCACCAGGGCCCGGGCCAGCCGGTTCGCCCGGGCGTCGAGCTCCGCGTAGCTGAGCCGCTGGTCCTCGAAGACCAGGGCCGTCTCCCCGGGGGTCCGGGCGGCCTGTTCGGCGAACAGGTCGATCACCGTGGTGTCCGGGACCGCGTGGCCGGTGTCGTCACCGGTCGCCAGCAGTTCGGCCCGCTCCACCGGGTCCAGGGTGACCAGCCGGCCCACCGGGACCGACCCGCCGTCGGCGAGCTGTTCCACCAGCAGCGCGAGCCGGCCCGCCAGGTGCCGGGCGGTGGGCTCGTCGTACAGGTCGGGCTGGTAGCCGAGGCTCAGCTCCAGGGCCGGGCCGGGGGTGACGGCGAGGGTCAGCGGGTAATGGGTGCCGTCGACGCTGTGCGTCCAGCCGATCGCGTGGGTCGCCACCGCCTCCTCGCGGGCGGCATCGTTCAGCGGCGTGTTGCGGAACACGTACAGGGTGTCGAAGAGCTGGCCGAGACCGGTCAGCTGCTGGATCGGGCCGAGTCCCACGTAGTGGTGCGGCAGCAGCGCCGCGTGCTCGCCCTGCACCCGCACCATCAGCTCGCGCAGCGGCTCGTCGGGGCGCAGCGCGACCCGGAACGGCAGCGTGTTCATGAACATGCCGATCATCTGGTCGACGCCGGCGAGGTCAGCGGGACGGCCGGAGACGGTGGCACCGAACACCACGTCGTCCCGGCCCGTCATCCCGGCCAGCGCCATCGCCCAGGCCGTGCTGAGCACGGTGTTCAAGGTGACCCCGCAGCCGCGCGCGAAGGACCGCAGCCGGTCGCTGGTCGCCTCGTCCAGCGACAGGTCCACCACCTCGGCGGTCACCGGCTGCCGGTCCGGATCGGCCCGCGCCACCAGTGTCGCCTGGTCCAACCCGGACAAGTGGGTGCACCAGGCCTGCTCGGCGGCCTCCCGGTCCACGGCCGACAGCCAGCGCAGGTAGTCCCGGTAGGGGGTGACGGGCGCCAGCACGTCACCCGAGCCGCCGTGCCCGTACAGGGCGAACAGCTCCTCGAAGAACAACGACTCCGACCAGCCGTCGGTCAGGATGTGGTGCTGCGTCACGCACAGCATCCAGCGCTCCGCCGAGAAGCGGATCAGCGCCACGCGCAGCAGCGGCGGGGCCGCGAGGTCGAACCGGGCCGCCGCGTCGGCGAGGGAGAACTCCCGCAGCGCCTCGTCCTGCGCCGCCCGGTCGAGGTGGCTGAGGTCGATCTCCCGCCACGGCAGCTCCCACTCGCCCGGGACCACCTGCACCGGGCCGTCCAGGCCCTCGTGCCAGAAGCCGGACCGCAGGTTGGGGTGGCGGCGCAGCAGCGTGTCGAAGGCGGCGCGCAGGGCGGGCCCGTCGACGGCGTGCAGCAGCTCGACGAAGTTCTGCATCAGGTAGACGTCGAGGGCCCGGTCGTCGTAGACGGCGTGGAAGTACAGGCCCTCCTGCAACGGCGCCAGCGGCAGCACCTCCTCGACGTGCGGGAACACCGAGGCCAGCGCGGCCTCCTGCCCGGCGTCGAGGGTGACGAGCGGACCGGACGACGCCAGGAAACCGCCCTCCTGGTCGCCGGCGTTGCGGGCCGCCGCGGCCATCCGCTCCACGGTCCGCTGCTCGAAGACGTCGCGCGGGGTGAGGACCAGACCCGCCTTGCGGGCCCGGGTCACCAGCTGGATGGAGACGATGCTGTCCCCGCCCAGCGCGAAGAAGTCGTCGTCGATCCCTGCCGAGGCGAGCCCCAGCACCTCCGCGAAGACGGCGCACAGCGCCTCCTCGCGGGCGTCGCGCGGCGGCCGCGACAGCTCCGCGCCGCCCAGCTCGGGCGCGGGCAGGGCGCCCCGGTCCAGCTTGCCGCTGACGTTCGTCGGGAGCGAGTCCAGGGCCACCACGGCCGCCGGGACCATGTAGTCGGGCAGTACGGCGGTCAGCGCCTCGCGCAGCGCCGCCGGTTCGACGGAGCCGGTCACGTAGCCGACGAGCCGCTTGACCCCGGGGGTGTCCTCGCGGACCACCACGGCGGCGGACCCGACACCGGGCAGCGCGGCCAGGGCCGACTCCACCTCACCGAGCTCGATCCGGTAGCCGCGGACCTTCACCTGGTCGTCGGCCCGCCCCAGGAACTCCAGCTGCCCGTCGGTGCGCAGCCGTACGAGGTCGCCCGTGCGGTACATCCGCGAGCCCGCGGGCCCGTACGGGTCGGCCACGAACCGCTCGGCGGTCAGCGCGAACCGGCCCAGGTAGCCGCGGGCCAGTCCGTGACCCGCCAGGTACAGCTCACCGGGGGTCCCGGCCGGCGCGGGCCGCAGGGCGGAGTCCAGTACGCGGGCGCAGGTGTTGCCGATGGGCCGGCCCACGATCGGGGTGGCCGAGTCGGCCAGGTCGGCGCCGAGGGCGTCCACCGTGTACTCGGTGGGCCCGTACAGGTTCACCGACATGACCCCGGGGGCCGCGCGGACCTCGGTCCACAGCGCCTCGGGGACCGCCTCGCCGCCCAGCAGCAGCAGCCCCGGCCGGTGGTGCGAGCGGCTCAGCAGCCCCCACTCCAGCAGGGCGCCGGCGTAGGTGGGCGTCACGTCCATGGCGTCGATCCGGTGCTCGCGGACGTAGCCGACGGTGAATTCGGCGTCGCGGCGGCCGATCTCGTCCAGGACGTGCAGCTCGTGGCCCGAGACCAGCCAGAACAGCTGCTCCCACGAGGTGTCGAAGCTGAAGGAGGCGGTGTGCAGGGCCCGCAGCGGCCGCCCGCCGGCCGCCGCGACGGCGGGGGCGAAGACGTCCGCGATGTGGTTGGCGTACAGGTTCGACAGACCGCCGTGGGTCAGGACGACACCCTTGGGGCGGCCCGTGGATCCGGAGGTGTAGATCACGTAGGCCGGGTGCCCGGACTCCGTGCGCGGCGGCCGGAAACCCCCATCGAGCGAGGCGAGTTCCGCGGTGGTCCGCGCCGAGTCCAAGACGATCCGGGCCGGTCCGCCCGCCGCCCCGGCGGGCAGCAGCGCGAGCGCCGCCTCCGTGGTCAGCACGCACACCGGCGCCGCGTCGTCCAGCATCAGGGCGATCCGGTCGGCGGGGTAGTCCAGGTCCAGCGGCAGGTAGGCGGCCCCCGACTTCAGGACGGCCAGGATGGCCACCACCGATGCGGCCGAGCGCGGCACGGCCAGCGCCACCACCGATTCGGGTCCGGCGCCGTGCGCGGCCAGCAGCGCGGCCAGCCGGTGCGCGCGGTCGTCGAGTTCCGCGAAGGTCAGCCGGTCGGGTCCCGCGACCACGGCGCACGCGTCCGGCGCCTGGGCGGCCCGCTCGGCGAACCGGTCGGCGACCGTACCGTCGGCCACGTCCCGCGCGGCGCCCGCCTCCGCGGTGCGCAGCTCCGCGCGGTCGGCGGCGGTCAGCGGCTCCAGCGTGCCCACCGGGCGGCCCGGGTTGCCGGCGACCTGGTCCAGCAGGGCGGTGAACCGCTCGGCCACCCGGGCGGCGGTCCGGGCGTCGAAGAGGTCCGGCCGGTACTCCAGGGCCAGTTCGGCCCGCTCGTCCAGGGACACGGACAGGGTGAGCGGGTAGTGCGTGCCGTCCCGGGCCTCGACCCCCGTCACCCGCACCCCGTCGGAGAGCGGCGCACGGGCGGAGGGGTCCACCAGATAGTTCTCGATGACGACGAGGGTGTCGAACAGCTCGCCGCCGCCCGCCCGCTTCTGGATCAGGCGCAGGCCCAGGTGGTGGTGGGCGAGCAGGGCGTTCTGTTCGTCCCGGAACCGCCTCAGCAGGTCCCGGGCGCTCTCCCACGGCCGCGCGGTGAGCCGCACCGGCACGGTGGTGATGAACAGCCCGACCATCGACTCGACGCCGGGGATCTCCTCGGGCCGCCCCGCGACCGTCAGGCCGAAGACCACGTCCCGGCGGCCCGTCAGGCTGCCCAGCAGCAGCCCCCAGGCCGCCTGGATCACCGTACTGGGCGTGGTGCCGAGCGAGCGTGCCGCGGCCGTCAGCCGGGCGGTGGCCGCCTCGGACAGCTCCACGCGGTGCACGCCCGGCCGCACCGCCGTGCGGGAGGCGTCGGCCGGGGCCACCAGCACGGCCTCGTCCAGCCCGGCCAGCGAGGTCCGCCAGGCGCCCTCGGCGCCCGGGACGTCCTGCGCCTTCAGCCACTTGAGGTAGTCGCGGTAGGGGCGCACCGGCTGCTGGGCCGAGGGGTCGCCGTCGCTCTCGTAGAGCGCGAGGAGGTCCCCGACGAGCAGCGGCATCGACCAGCCGTCGACCAGGATGTGGTGCACGGTGACCACCAGGAGGTGGTCGCCCTCGCCCCGGCGCACGAGCAGCAGCCGCAGCAGCGGCGGCCGGTGCAGCTCGAACCGACGGTTCAGCTCGGCTCGTTCCACCCGCCCCACCGCGGCCTGCGAGGGGTCCGCCGACAGGTCCGCGCGGCCGAGCACGAAGGTCACCTCGGCCGGCACGAACTGCACCGGCTGCGGTACGCCCTCGTGCCAGAAGCCGGCCCGCAGGTTGGGGTGGCGGCGCAGCAGTGCCGCGCCCGCCCGCTCCATCCGGTCCGCGTCGACGGGGCCGGCCAGCGACACGGAGACCTGCACCGTGTACACGTCCGGCGCGCCCGCGTCGTAGACGGAATGGAACAGCATGCCCTGCTGCAAGGGGGACAGCGGAAGCATGTCCTCGATTCGAGCCTGCGTCACTGCTGGGCCCTCCACATTTCTTCGAGCATGGTGATCTGGTCCTGGTCGAGATCGACCAGGTCGAGGTCCGAGGGGGTGTGCCCCGCGGACGTGCCGCCGTCGGCCCAGGCGGCGAGGGCGTCCACGGCGGCCGTCCAGCCGTCCGCGAGCTGCCCCACGGTGTCCTGGGAGAGCGCCCCGCCCGCCCAGGTGAAGTGGGCGGTGAGCTCCGGCCCGCCGTCCCCGTCGGTGATCTCCGCGGTGATCTCCAGTACGTGGGAGAGCGGCATCGCCGGGTCGGGGCGGGCGGACAGGGCGTCCGCCTCCGGGGCCGGGCCCCAGGCGGAATCGGCCCGGCCGGTCTGCCGGCCCAGGTAGTTCCACAGGATCTCGGCCCGGGCCGCCGGGTCGAACAGGCGTGCCGTGGCCGGGTTGTTGTACCGGAGCAGGCCGGCGCCGAGCCCGCCGTCGGGCACGGCCCGCAGCAGCTCCTTGACCTCCTTGAGCAGCGCCCCGGCGTCCGCGCGGCCGGCGGCGACCGCCGCCGGGTCGTAGGTGCCCACCGGCAGCCGCAGCGGGTGGATGCTGGTCAGCCAGCCCACCGTGCGGGTCAGGTCGGCGCCCGGCAGCAGTTCCTGCTCCCGGCCGTGACCCTCCAGGTCCACCGTGAACCCGTCCGGCCGGGGCCGGCCCGAGCGGGCCGCCCAGTCACCGACCGCCAGCGCCAGCGCGCTCAGCAGGGTGTCCCCGACCGTGCCGTGGAAGGCCGCCGGAACGGCCTGGAGCAGCGGGGCCGTGCGCTCCGCGGAGATCCGTACGGACAGGCGGCGCGCGGTGGCCGCCGTGTCGGTGGCCGGGTCCAGCGGACGTTCAGCGAGCAGCGGCCCACCCGGGGCGGCTGCCAGCCAGCGGTCCAGCTCGGCGGTGCGGCGCGGGCTCTGCGCCTCGGCCAGCAGGTGCGTGGTCCAGGCCCGCAGCGGGGTGCCGACCGGCTCCAGGACGGGCGTCCGGCCCGCGGCGGCGGCCTCGTGCGCCGCCTGGAGGTCGGGCAGCAGGATCTGCCAGGACACCTCGTCCACCGCGAGGTGGTGGGCGACCAGCAGCAGCCGGCCCGGCTCGGCCGGACCCCGGTCGAGGTGCACGGCGCGCACCAGCGCCCCCGATTCGGGATCCAGCAGCCGCCAGACGCGCTCGGACTCGGCGGTGACCAGCTCGCGCAGGGCGGCCTCCGACAGGCCCGCCGCGTCCACGCCCTCCAGGACGGCGGCGGCGTCCACCGCACCCGCCGGCCGGATCTCCGCGCTCCACACCCCGGGGCGGGGCACGGTCAGCAGTTGGCGCAGCCCGTCGTGGTGGTCCAGTACGGCCTGCAGCGCGGCGGCCAGGTGCGGGCGCCGGGCCCCGGCGGGCAGTCGGACCAGCCGGGCCTGCGCGAACGAGGCGAACGGGCCGCCCCGTTCGGCCAGCCAGGAGGCGACCGGGGGCAGGGGCAGCGGGCCGGGACCGGCATCGGTCGTGCGGGCGGCGGGCGCGGCCGCGCCCTCGGGCACCGTGGCGACCGAGGCCAGCGCCGCCGGGGTCGGGTGCGTGAAGACCTGACGCGCGGAGACGGTCAGCCCGGCCTTGCGGGCCAGCCCCACCAGCCGGATGGAGACGATGCTGTCGCCGCCGAGCTCGAAGAAGTTGGCGTCGGGGCCGACCCCGGGCAGGCCCAGCACCTCACCCATCAGGGCGCTCAGGATCTGCTCGGGGGTCCCGGCGGGGACCTGAGCGGCTTGCGGGAGCGGTGCGGCCGGTACGGCGATCACCGGCGCGGGCAGCGCCCGCCGGTCCAGCTTGCCGTTGGCCGACAGCGGCAGCTGCTCCAGCACCGTGAACACGGCCGGGACCATGTACTCGGGCAGCCGGGCGGCGGCCAGGGCGCGCAGGGCGGCCGGGTCGACGGTGGCGCCGGGTACGGGGACCGCATAGGCCACCAGGCGGCGCACGCCGGGCTGGTCCTCGCGGACGACGACCGCGGCCCGGTCCACCTCGGGCGCGCCGGTCAGGACCGCCTCGATCTCGCCGAGTTCGATGCGGAACCCGCGCAGCTTGACCTGGTCGTCGGTGCGGCCGAGGTAGTCGAGCCGGCCGTCCGCGAGGCGGCGTACGAGGTCGCCGGTGCGGTACATCCGGGTGCCGGGGGCGCCGTGCGGGTCGGCGACGAAGCGTTCGCCGGTGAGCGCGGGGCGGCCGAGGTAGCCGCGGGCCAGCTGGACGCCGGCCAGGTACAGCTCGCCGGGTACCCCGACGGGTACCGGCCGCAGCCGCTCGTCGAGCACGTACACGCGGGTGTTCCACACCGGCAGGCCGATGGAGGCCGAGGCCCGTCCTTCGGCGGCGGTGAGCGCCGTGCAGGCACCGGAGGTGACGTCGACGGCCGCCTCCGTGGGGCCGTAGAGGTTCTCCAGCGCCACCGGGGCGCCGGCGGCCGAGGCGTGGAAGCGGGTGACGAGCTCGCTGGGCAGGGCCTCGCCGCTGCACACGACCAGGCGCAGGGACGAGCAGTCGGCCACGGCGCTCTCCCCGAGGAAGGCGGCGAGCATGGACGGGACGAAGTGCAGGACCGATACGCGCTGTTCGCGGATCAGCTCGGCGAGGTACAGCGGGTCCTTGTGCCCGTCCGGACGGGCGATGACCAGCGGGACGCCCTCGGCGAGCGGCCAGAAGAACTCCCACACCGACACGTCGAAGCTCGCCGGGGTCTTCTGCAGCACCCGGTCTCCCGGGCGCAGGGCGTAGGCGCCCTGCATCCACTGCAGCCGGTTGACGATCGCCTCGTGCTCGACCAGCACGCCCTTGGGCATGCCGGTGGAGCCGGAGGTGAAGATCACGTAGGCGGGATGGCGGGGCAGCAGGGGCTCGCGCCGCTCGGCCTCGGCCAGGTCCGAGCCGTCCAGCTCGGTCAGGCGTGACCGGACGCGGGGGGAGTCCAACAGGACCCGCTCCCTGCCCACTTCGGGGGAGAGCAAGGTTCCCGACAGTGTGTCGGTAAGTATCAGGACGGGCTCGGCGGTACGGGTCATGTACGCGAGGCGGTCGGTCGGCAGGCCGAGGTCGAGCGGCAGGTAGGCACCGCCCGCCCGGACCACCGCGTGCAGGGCGACCACCAGGTCGAAGGAGCGCGGCAGGGCCACTGCCACCACCGACTCCGGGCCGACCCCGGAGCCGATCAGCAGCCGCGCCAGCCGGTTCACCCGCTCCTCGAAGTCGGCGCGCGACAGCTCGCGCCCCTCGAAGACCAGCGCGGGGCCGGTCTCCTCCTTCGAGCCCGCCGCCACCAGGGCGGCCAGCGTCCGCGGTCCGCACGGGGCGCGGTCGGTGTCGTTCCAGCCGTTCAGCGCGAGCTCCCGCTCCGCCGGGTCGAGCACCTCGACCGCCGAGACCGGCCGGTCCGGCGCCGCCACGACCGCGTCCAGCAGCAACAGCAGCCGCCGGGCCAGCAGTTCGACGGTCGCACGGTCGAAGAGGTCGGTCGCGAAGCGGATGCCGCCCGCGATCGCCCCGTGCTCCTGGGAGGCCCCGAAGGCGATCTCCAGATCGAACTTGGCGCCGCCGGTCTCCACCGTGAACTCCCGCGCCGGCAGCCCGAACAGCTCCGGAACGGCACTGTCGGTGGAGTGGTAGGTCACCATCGTCTGGAACAGCGGGTTGCGCGAACGGGAGCGCTCCGGATCCACCGCCTCGACCACCGCCTCCAGCGGCAGATCGGCGTGGGCGAAGGCCGCCAGCCCGGTGTCCCGCACCCTCGCCACCAGCTCGGCGAAGCTCGGGTCCCCGGACAGATCGGCGCGCAGCACCAGCGTGTTGAGGAAGAAGCCGACGAGCCCGTCGACCTCCTCGCCCTCCCGCGCCGACACTGGACTGCCGAGCGGGATGTCCGTACCCGCACCCAATCGGTGCAGCAGCGCCGCGACGGCCGCGTGCGCCACCATGAACAGCGTCGCCCCACCCTCCCGGGCGATCCTCGCCAGCCCGGCCCCGGTCCGCGCCGGGACCTCGAAGGTCACCACGCCGCCCCCGTACGAGGGGACCGCCGGCCGCGGCCGGTCGGCGGGCAGTGCCAACTCCGCGGGGGCGCCGGCCAGCGCCCGCTGCCAGTACGCGGCCTGCCGGCCCGCCACCGACTCCGGGTCGCCGGCGTCACCGAGCAACTCCCGCTGCCACAGCGCGAAGTCGGCGTACTGCACCGGCAGCGGGGCGAAATCAGGCTCAGCGCCCGCCGACCGGGCGGCGTACGCCCGGTCCAGGTCCGCCAGCAGGGGGCCGGCCGAACCCTCGTCCGTGATGATGTGGTGCACCAGCACCACCAGCAGGTGGTCGTCGGGCGCGGCCCGCAGCAGCGTGACCCGCACCGGGGGCTCGGCGGCCAGGTCGAAGACGTGCCCGCCGGCGCGGACCGCCTCCTCCTCCAGCCGGTCCGCCGGCACGTCGCGCACGGTCAGCGCCACACCGGACCGCTCGGCCGGCAGGACCACCTGGTACGGCTCGCCCTCGTGCTCACGGAACACGGTCCGCAGGCTCTCGTGGCGGGCGACCAGATCGCCCACCGCCGCCTCCAGGGCCTCCGCGTCCACCGGACCGTGCAACCGCACCGCGAGCGGCACGTTGTAGGTGGTGTCCGGACCGCGCACGCTGTCCAGCAGCCACAGCCTGCGCTGCGCGAAGGACAACGGCAGTCGCTCGGGCCGCGTGGCGGCCGCCGCGAGGCGCGGGCGCCCCGCGCCGGTGCGCTCCGCGAGGAGGGCGGACAGCGCGGCGACCGTCCGCGTCTCGAAGAGGTCGCGGACGGCGCAGTCCACGTCCAGGGCGGCCCGGAAGCGACTCACGGCGCGGGCGGCGAGCAGCGAGTGGCCGCCGAGGGCGAAGAAGTCGTCCTCCACGCCGACCGGGTCCAGGCCCAGCACGTCGCCCAGGATCCCCGCGAGGATCTCCTCGCGGGCGTTGCGCGGCGCCCGCGAGGCACCCGCGACCGGCGCGGCGGGCGCCGGCAGCGCCCGCCGGTCCAACTTGCCGTTGGCCGTCGTCGGGAGCACCGCCAGCGGCACCACCACGGCCGGGACCATGTACTCGGGCAGGCGGGCGGCGGCCAGGGCGCGCAGGGCGGCCGGGTCGACGACGGCTCCGGGTACGGGGACCGCATAGGCCACGAGGCGCTGCACGCCGGACTGGTCCTCGCGGACCACGACGGCGGCCTGCGCCACGTCCGGCGCGCCGGTCAGCACGGCCTGGATCTCGCCGAGTTCGATGCGGAACCCGCGCAGCTTGACCTGGTCGTCGGTGCGGCCGAGGTAATCCAGCCGCCCGTTCCGGCTCCAGCGCACCACGTCGCCGGTGCGGTACATCCGGGTGCCGGGGGCGCCGTGCGGGTCGGCGACGAAGCGTTCGCCGGTGAGCGCGGGGCGGCCCAGGTAGCCGCGAGCCAGCTGGACGCCGGCCAGGTACAGCTCGCCGGGGACCCCGACGGGCACCGGCCGCAGCCGCTCGTCGAGCACGTACACGCGGGTGTTCCACACGGGGCTGCCGATGGAGGCGGAAGCGGTACCCGCCCCCGCTCCGGGCGTCGGGCAGTCCGCGGCGGTGACGTCGACGGCCGCCTCGGTGGGGCCGTACAGGTTGGCCAGGCGGGTCGCGCCGCCGGGAGCGGAAGCGTGGAAGCGGGTGACGAGCTCGCTCGGCAGCGCCTCGCCGCTGCACACGACCAGACGCAGGGACGGGCAGTCCGCGACGGCGGCCTCACCCAAGAAGGCGGCGAGCATGGATGGGACGAAGTGGAGCACGGACACGCGCTGTTCGCGGATCAGCTCGGCGAGGTAGCGCGGGTCCTTGTGGCCCTCGGGGCGGGCGATGACCAGCGGGACGCCCTCGGCGAGCGGCCAGAAGAACTCCCACACCGACACGTCGAAGCTCGCCGGGGTCTTCTGGAGCACCCGGTCGGTGGAGTCGAGACCGTACGCGTCCTGCATCCAGCGCAGCCGGTTGACGATCGCCTCGTGCTCGACCAGCACGCCCTTGGGCATGCCCGTGGAGCCGGAAGTGAAGATCACGTAGGCGGGGTGGCGGGGTAGCAGCGGCGCGCGCCGCTCCGCGTCCGCGACCGGACCGCCCGGCAGCGCGGCCAGCTCGGCCGCCCGCTCGGGAGCGTCCAGGACGAGGATCTCGGTGTCGGGCAGCTCCGGCAGCGCCCCCAGCGAGGGCAGGTCAGTCAGCAGGCAGACCGGCGCGGCGGTTTCCGCCATGTACGCGAGGCGGTCGGTCGGCAGGCCGAGGTCGAGCGGCAGGTAGGCACCGCCCGCCCGGACCACCGCGTGCAGGGCGACCACCAGGTCGAAGGAGCGCGGCAGGGCCACTGCCACCACCGACTCCGGGCCGACCCCGGAGCCGATCAGCAGCCGCGCCAGCCGGTTCACCCGCTCCTCGAAGTCGGCGCGCGACAGCTCGCGCCCCTCGAAGACCAGGGCCGGGGCCAGCGGATCGCGCCGGGAGCCGGCCGCGGCCAGGGAGTCCAGGGTCTGCGGCGCCACCGGCCGGACGGTGTCGTTCCACCCGTCCAGCACCCGGGCCCGCTCGGCGGGGTCCAGCAGCTCCAGCTCGGCCAGCGGGACCTCCGGGGCCGCCGCGGCCGCGCCGAGCAGCCGCAGCAGCCGGGCCAGCAGGGAGCGTACGGTCTCCGCGTCGAACAGGTCGGTCGCGTACCGCACCCCGCAGTTCATCGCAGCGGGCGCGCCGGCCGTGCCCGGAGTGCGGCGGAACAGGATCTCCAGGTCGAACTTGGCGTCTCCCGCGGCGACCGGGAACTCCTCGGCCGCCAGGGAGCCGAGGGCGCGCAGCGGCTCGGCTCCGCCGTCCTCGTAGGCCACCATCGTCTGGAACAGCGGATGGCGCGACAGCGAGCGCTCCGGGTTGACCGCCTCGACGACCGCGTCGAAGGGCAGCTCGGCGTGGGCGAGGGCGGCCGCTCCGAAGGCGGCGGTCCGGCGCAGCAGTTCGGCGAAGGACGGCCCGCCCGCCAGGTCGGCCCGGATGACCAGGGTGTTCACGAAGAACCCGACCAGCTCGTCCAGGGCCTCCTCGCCGCGCCCCGCCACCGGACTGCCCAGCGGGATGTCCGTGCCGGCGCCGAGCCGGTGCAGCAGCGCCGCCACGGCCGCGGTCACCACCGTGTACATCGTGGTGCCCCGCTCCCCGGCCAGGGCCTCCAGCTCCGCCACGAGTTCGGGCGGCAGGGCCGCGCTCACGGTCCGGCCCTCGTGCGTGGGGCGGGCCGGGCGCGGGCGGTCGGCCGGCAGCTCCAGCTCCTGCGGCAGCCCCGCCAGGGCCTCGCGCCAGAACTCCGCCTGGCGGTGCGCCACCGAACCGGGGACCGCGGGGTCGCCCAGCAGATCGCGCTGCCACAGCGCGTAGTCCGCGTACTGGACCGCGGGCGGTGCGGTCTGAAGGATCCCGCCCGCGCACCGGGCCGCGTAGGCGGCGGCCAGGTCGGCGAGCAACGGGCCGGCCGACCACTCGTCGCCGGCGACGTGGTGCAGCAGCAGGAGCAGCACCTGCTCGTCGGCGGCGGTGCGCAGCACGGTCACCCGCAGCGGAGCCTCGGTCGCCAGGTCGAAGGCGTGCCCGGCCGCCGCGTCGATGCTCCGGCCCAGATCGGCCGGTTCGACGTCGGCCACCTCGAAGGGCACGACCGCCTCCGAAGGCTCCAGCACCTGCTGGTACGGACCCTCGGAGTCCTCCGCGAACACGGTGCGCAGCGCCTCGTGCCGGGCCGTCACCTCCCGCACGGCCGCCTCCAGCGCGGCCGGGTCCAGCTCCCCGCGCAGCCGCAGGGCCAACGGGATGTTGTACGTCGCGTTCGGGCCCTCCATCCGGTGCAGGAACCACAGCCGGGCCTGGGCGTACGACAGCGGCAACCGCACCGGGCGCGGACCCGCCGCGAGCACCGGACGGACCGCCGCACGGCGGTCGGCCAGTCGCTCGGCGAGCGCCGCGACCGTGCGCAGCTCGAACACGTCCCGCACCGAGCACTCGATGCCCAGCGCCGTCCGGATCCGGGCCACCACGCGGGTGGCCAGCAGGGAATGCCCGCCGAGCCGGAAGAAGTCCTCGTCGGCGCCGACCCGGGAGACGTCCAGCACCTGGGCGAAGACCTCGGCGATCCGCTCTTCGGCGGCCCCGCGCGGGGCCCGCCCGGAGGCATCGGCCGCCACGACCGGAACCGGTAGCGCCGCCTTGTCGAGCTTGCCGTTCACGTTCGTCGGCAGCACCGGCAGCACCATCACGGCGGCCGGGACCAGGTGTTCGGGCAGCCGCTCGGCCAGTTCCGCCCGCAGCCGGACCGGATCGGCCGGGCCCGTGACGTAGCCGACCAGTCGCGGCAGACCCGGGGTGTCCTCGCGGACCACCACGGCGGCGGAGGTCACCCCGTCCAGGGCGGCCAGCTCGGCCTCCACCTCGGCCGGCTCCACCCGGAAGCCGCGGATCTTGACCTGGTCGTCGACCCGGCCGAGGAACTCCAGCAGGCCGTCGGCCCGCCACCGTACGAGGTCACCGGTGCGGTACATCCGGAACCCGGAGGCATCGAACGGATCTGCGACGAAACGTTCCGCCGTGAGCGCGGGCCGGCCCAGGTAACCGCGGGCGCTCTGCTCGCCCGCCAGGTACAGCTCACCCGGCACGCCCACCGGCACCGGCCGCAGCCGCCCGTCCAGCACGTGCGCCCGGCTGTTGTCGAGCGGCCGACCGACCACCGGCGTGACGCAGTCGTCCACCCGCGCCACCAGGGCGTCCACGGTGAACTCGGTGGGCCCGTAGTAGTTGACGACCTCCACCCCGGGGACGGTGCGCAGCTCCTCCCACAGCGCGGGCGGCACGGCCTCGCCGCCCAACAGGAACAGCGGCGGGCACCACTCGCCCGCCAGCAACCCGGCGTCCACCAGCTGCCGGCCGTACGAGGGGGTGACGTCGAGCGTGTCGATCCGCTGCGCGCGCACGTACGCCACGACCGCGTCGGCGTCCCGGCGCCCGTACTCGTCCAGGACGTGCAGCTCGTGACCGGCCACCAGCCACAGCAGCTGCTCCCACGAGGAGTCGAAGGAGAAGGAGGCGGTGTGCAGCGCCCGCACCCGGCGCCCCAGCCGCTGGGCGACCGGCAGGTACAGCTCCCGCTCGTGGTCGCGGAAGAGCCGGGTCAGACCGGCGTGCCGCAGCACGACCCCCTTGGGTCGGCCGGTGGAACCGGAGGTGTAGATGACGTACGCGGCGTGCTCGGGGTCCACGGCGACGTCCGCCCCGGGCACGGCGGCGGCCAGCGCCTCCACCGTCGCCGGGTCGTCCAGGACCACCAGGTCCGTGCCGGGCAGCCGATCGGCGACCGCCCGGGTGGTCACCGCGCACACGGGCGAGGCGTCGCCGAGCATGAACGCGATCCGCTCGGCGGGGTGGTCCAGGTCCAGCGGCAGGTAGGCGCCGCCCGCCTTCAGTACGGCGAGCGTGGCCACCACGGAGTCGGCGGAGCGCGGAACGGCCAGGGCCACCACCGCGTCCGGTCCGACACCGTGTTCGGCCAGCACGGCCGCCAACCGGCCCGCGCGGTCCTCCAGTTCCGCGAAGGTGAGGCGCTGCTCCCCGGCGACCACGGCCACCGCTTCCGGAGCCGCGGCCGCCCGGGCCGCGAACACCTCGGTGACCGCACCCGGCTCCACCGGCCGGTCCGTGTCGTTCCAGCGGGCCAGCCGGGCCCGCTCGGCCTCGTCCCGCAGCTCCCACCAGGACACCGGGTCCGCCGGGGCCGCCACCGCCGCGGCGAGCGCGCGCAGCAGCCGCCGGACGAAGGTCTCCACGGTCGCGCGGTCGAACAGCGCGGTCGCGTAGAACACTTCCAGTTCGAGGTCCTCGCTGTGGGCCGCGTCCGAGAAGGTGATGTCGAGGTCGAACTTGGTGACCCCGGGGTCCACCCGGTCCACCCGGGCCGGCTGCCCGAACAGGTTCGCCACGTCCTGGGTCACCGTGCTGTGCGAGACCATCGTCTGGAACAGCGGATGGCGGGAGAGCGAGCGCTGCGGGTTGACCTCCTCCACGACCGTGTCGAAGGGCAGGTCGGCGTGGTCGAGCGCGGCCAGGTCGGCCGTGCGCACCCGCTCCAGCAGATCCCTGAAGGACGGGTCGCCGGACAGGTCCGTGCGCAGCACCACCGTGTTGACGAAGAAGCCGACGAGCTCGTCGAGCGCGCTGTCGCTCCGCCCGGCGACCGGGCTGCCGAGCACGATGTCCTCGCCGGCACCGAGCCGATGCAGCACCGCGGCCACGGCCGCGTGCACCACCATGAACACGCTGGTGCCGGTTTCGCGGGCCAGCGAGCGCACCGCGGTCGCCAGTTCGCGCGGCACCGCCTTGAAGACCATGGCACCGGCGGGGTCGGCCACCGCCGGGCGCGGCCGGTCGGCCGGCAGCCCGGCCTCCGGAGGCAGCTCCGCCAGGGCCCCGCGCCAGTACGCCGCCTGCGTCGCGGCGAGCGAACCGTCGGTCCGCGCCTCGCCCAGCAGCTCCCGCTGCCACAGCGCGAAGTCGGCGTACTGCACGGTCGGAACCCCGAGCTGCGGGTCCTCGCCGGCGCACCGGGCCGCGTACGCCCGCTCCAGGTCGTGCAGGAACGGCCCCATCGACCACTCGTCGCTCGCGATGTGGTGCAGCAGCACCACCAGCGCGTGCTCCCCGCGCGCCCCGTCGCGCACCAGCGTCACCCGCAGCGGGGCCTCCCCGGACAGGTCGAAGAGGTGCCCCAGCGCCGCCGCGACCGCAGCCTCGAACGCGTCGGCGGCCACGTCGTGGACGTGCAGCCGCACTCCGGCCTCCGCCAGGTCCAGCACCCGCTGGTACGGCTCCCCGGCCCGCTCCCCGAACACGGTGCGCAGGGTCTCGTGGCGGCCCGCCACGTCGCGCAGGGCAGCGTCCAGGGCGTCCGCGTCGAGCGCCGTGTCGAACCGCACCACGAACGGGATGTTGTAGGTGGCGCTCGGCCCCTCCACCTGGTGCACGAACCACAGGCGCTGCTGGGCGTACGAGAGCGGCAGCGGGTCGGGGCGCGGACCCGCGACGGGCGCCGGACGGGCGGCGGCCGTGCGTCCGGCCAGCCGCACGGCGAGCGCGGCCACCGTGCGCGCCTCGAACACGTCCCGGATCCCGCACTCGGTGCCCAGGGCCGTCCGCACCCGGGCGATCACCCGCGCGGCGAGCAGCGAATGGCCGCCGAGGGTGAAGAAGTCGTCGTCGGGGCCCACGGTTTCCAGGCCGAGCACGTCGGCGAAGACCCCGCAGAGGATCTCCTCGCGGGCGCCGCGCGGCGCCCGCGCCCCGCTGCCCGCCAGCGCCGCGAGATCGGGGGCGGGCAGGGAGCGGCGGTCGATCTTCCCGTTGGCGGTCAGCGGGAAGGCGTCGAGGACGACCACGGCGGACGGGACCATGTACTCGGGCAGCCGCTCGGCCAGCGCCCGGCGCAGGCCCGCCGCGTCGGGGGCGGGGCCCTGGGCGGCCGGGGTGACGTAGCCGACGAGGTGCGGGAAGCCGGGAAGGTCCTCGCGGACCAGCGCGACTGCCCGGTCCACGCCCTCACCGGCGGTCAGCGCGCTCTCGATCTCGCCGAGTTCGATGCGGAAGCCGCGCAGCTTGACCTGGTCGTCGACGCGGCCGAGGAAGGCGATCCGGCCGTCCGCGTGGCGGCGCACGAGGTCGCCGGTGCGGTACATCCGGCTGCCGGCCGGGCCGTACGGGTCGGCGACGAAACGTTCCGCCGTCAGCGCGTGCCGGCCGAGGTAGCCGCGGGCCAGCTGGTCCCCGGCGAGGTACAGCTCCCCGGGACGGTCGACGCCGACCGGGCGCAGGGCCCCGTCGAGGACATGGGCGCGGGTGTTCCAGAAGGGCACCCCGATGTCCGGGACCCCGGTGTGGGCGGGGTCGAGCCGGCGGGAGGTCGCCCAGACGGTGACCTCGGTCGGGCCGTACACGTTGGTGACCGAGCGCGCGGTGCCCGCGAGGCGTTCGGCGAGCGCGGCGGGCAGCGCCTCCCCGCCGACGAGCACCCGGGTGCCGCCGAGCGAGGCCGGACGGCCGTCCTCCAGGAGGGCGTGCCACAGCGACGGCGTGGCCTGCATGACGGTGGGGCGGTGGGCATCGACGAGCGTGGCCAGCGCGGCCGGGTCCCGTACGGTGTCGCGGTCGGCCAGGACCACCGTGGCGCCGCTGATCAGCGGGGTGTGGATCTCCAGGGCGGCGATGTCGAAGGAGATGGTGGTGACCGCGACGAGCCGCTGTCCGGCGGCCAGTTCGAGCTCGTGGGCCTGCATGCGCAGGAAGTTGGCCAGGGCCGCGTGCGGGACGACGACCCCCTTGGGGCGGCCCGTGGAGCCGGAGGTGTAGATCACGTACGCGGGGTGGTCGCCGGTCAGCGACGCGGTCCGGTCGGCGTCCGCGGGGGCGTCGGCGGCGGCGTCGGCGAGCTCGGTGAGGGCGTCGGGGGCGTCGAGGACGACGGTCTCGACCCCGTCCACGACCGGGGCCGCGGCCGCGTGGTCCAAGGTGGTCAGGACGCACAGCGGGCGGGCGTCCTCGACCATGAACTCCAGCCGGTCGGCCGGGTAGTCGAGGTCGAGCGGCAGATAGGCGGCGCCCGACTTCAACACGGCGAGCAGGGCCACCACGAGGTCGGCGGTACGGGGCAGCGCCAGGCCGATGATGCTCTCCGGGCCGGCGCCGCGGCCGATGAGCAGCCGGGCGAGCCGGTTGGCGCGCTCGTCCAGGGCGGCGTAGTCCAGGGTGTCGGCGCCCGCGATCACGGCGGGCACCTCGGGGTGCAGCCGGGCGGCGTGCTCGAAGGCGTCGACGACGGTGCCGGCCGGTACCGGGTGGTCGGTGTCGTTCCAGTCGAGCAGCAGCGCGTCACGGGCGGCCGGTGCGATCAGGTCCGGGCGCCCGACGGGCGCCTGCGGCCCGGCCGCCGCGGCCTCGTGCAGGAAGTGCGCGAACTCGGCGCGGCGCGCGGCCAGCGCCCGGGCGTCGTACGCCTGCGGGTTGGCGTCGAGCTCGAAGCGGATCCTGCCCTCGGCGGCGTCGTGGTAGACACCGAGCGTCAGGTCGTCCACCGGGCCGGCGGCGACGTTGTGCACCGAGCCGGCCGATCCGGCGAAGTCGAGGGAGTTGTCGAAGGCCTTGATGTTGACCATGGGCCCCAGCAGGCCCTGCTCGCGACCGGACAGTCCGAGGTCGCGGCGGATGTCCTCGGCGCGGTAGCGCTGGTGGCGGCGCAGGTCGCGGACGTCGGCGGCGACCGCGGCGACCAGCTCCGCCAAGGGGGTCTGCGGGCGGACGGCCACGCGCAGCGGCAGCACGTTGACGACCATGGACGGCACCTTGAGGGCCGCCGAGCCGAGCCGCGCCATGGCGGGCACGGACAGCAGCACGTCCCGGCTGCCGGTGGCCCGGTGCAGGTAGGCGGCGAACGCGGCGGTCATCACATCGGCCCAACTGGCCCTGGCCGCACGGGCGATGGCGAGCAGGCCCGCCGTCTCCTCTTGGGTCAGCGCGGCGCCGTCGCGCAGGAAGGCGTGCGCCGCGGGGAAGCGGGCACCGCTCAGCGGCTCCGGCTCGGGGTGGTCCGCGAGCCGCTCCAGCCAGTAGGCGCGGTCCTCGGCGAACCGCGGCGAGGCGCGGTAGGCGCGCTCCTCGGCCAGGATCACCTCGAGCCCGCCGAACGGGTCGGGCGTCGGCTCCTCGTCCGCGACGAGGGCCGTGTAGATCTCGGCGGTGCGGCGCGAGAGCAGGGAGAAGCCGAAGGCGTCCAGCACGATGTGATGGGCCCGCTGGTACCAGAGGGTGCGGTCCGGGCCGACCTTGTGCAGCGTGAACACGTACAGGGAGTCCCGGACAGGGTCCACCGGGCGGGCCATGTCGGCGCGCATGAGGGACAGTGCGGTGCCGTACGGGTCGTCCTGGCCGGTGTGGTCGAGCACGGCGACCAGCGGTCCGGCGGCCGGGCCGCTCCAGGCGACCTGGTACGGCTCGCCGTCGGGGTCCTCCGCGAAGCGCGCCGTGAGCGCCTCGCTCTCGGCGACCGTCTGCCGCAGCGCGCTCACGAACAGACCGGCGTCCAGCGGGCCGTCGATCTCGACGTACTGGCCGACGTTGTAGACCGGGGAGTCGGGATCGAGCCGCTGGCCGTACCAGACACCGGTCTGGGCCCCGGTGAGGGGGAGGCGCTGGGAGGGACGCTCGGTCATGGACATCGTGCTCCAGATTCGCTGCGGGTCCCCGTCCGGTGGCGGGACCGGCGGGGGAGGTCGACGGGATGCGGGGGCCTGCGGGCAGGCGGGGGAGCCCCGTTAGACGGCGGGGGCGGCGGGGGCTGCGGGCTTCAGACCGGCGGTTCCGGTGTCGGTGCCGGTTCCGGGCCCGCCGTCGTGACCGCCCTCCTCCTCCTGCTCCTCGCGGGGAAGGGTGGCCCTGCGCAGGCCGGGTACGGCGATCGCCACGGCGACGGCGGCCACGGCGCAGATCGCGCCGTTGACGACGGCCGCCCCGCCGGGGCTGAACCAACGGGCGAGGGCGGCGACCTCGACGTCGCCGACGACGCCTCCGGTGGTGCCCTGCGTGGTGATGACGCTGACGATGCGGCCGCGCAGCCGGTCGGGGGTGCTGTGCTGGACGAGCGCGTACTCGAGGATCTCGTACACCGTGCCGGCGGCGCCGCCCAGGGCGAGCAGCGCGAAGGCGACCCAGATGTTGCCGCTGAGTCCGAAGCCCACGGCGGACAGGCCGCCCGTGAAGGCCGCGATGATCAGCAGTCGGCCGGGCCGGGCGGCCCGGGTCAGCCAGCCGCTCGTGGCGGAGACGGCGACCGCGCCGACGGCGGGGGCGGTGTAGAGGAGCCCGAGCATGACCTCGCCGCCGTGGAACTGACGGTCGACCATCTCGGGGAAGAGCACCACCGGGAGGTTGAAGAGGGCCATCACGCCGCCGAGGGCGAGCAGGCCGCCGACGACGCGGTTGCGCACGGCGTACCTGAAGGCCACCAGCAGCGATCCGCTGTCAGCGCCGTACTCCTCGTCGTCCTCGTCGTCCTTGACCGGGGGCAGGGGCCGGATCCGGGAGATCAGGAGGGTGGTGACGGCCGTGGTGACGGCCGTGAAGGCGAAGACCGGGCCGGGCCCCCACAGTGCGAGGAGCAGGCCGCCCAGGAACGGCGCGCTGACGGAGCCGATCTCACCGGTCAGCGAGATGAGGGCACCCGCGGCGGGAAGTTGGTCGGGGCGCACGAGCGTCGGGGCGACGGCCATCAGGGCCGTTACGCTGACGCCCGTGGCGAGGCCGTCCCAGGCGACGCACACGTAGATGCCCCACAGGGTCGGGTCCGGCAGCATCGCGTTCACGGCGAGGCCGGCGAAGGCGAGGGCGGCGGCGCCGCGGGCGCACACGATCAGCCGCCGGCGGTCGGTCCGGTCGGCCATGACGCCGCCCCAGAGCGAGCCGAGCAGCACGGTGACGCTCATGATCATGCTGACGACGGCGACGTTGAAGGTGGACCGTGTCAGTCCGTACACCTGGGCGGACAGGGCCACCGTCGCCATGCCGAGGCCGAACAAGGACACCACGCGGGCGATGAAGATGGCGCGGAAGTCCCCACTGGCGCGCAGGGGTTCGATGTCTATGACGAAGTCACGCAGAGGCACGGCAGGCTCCGGGGCGGGCAGGTGCGGGGGAGGGTGGGGTCAGGGCGCTGCGGTGAGCAACTCGGCCCACCGGCGCAGCGTCGGCCGTTCGGCGAGGTCCACGAAGCTGATGCGGGCGCCTTCGGCCCGCCATTTCTCGACGAGTGACATCAGGCGGATGGAGTCGAGTCCCTGGTCCAGCAGGTCCTCTTCCAGGGAGACGTCGGCGGGCTCCGTGTAGAGCACGTCGGCGACGTCGCGGACCAGTCGGTCGAGCGTGAAGGGCGGGGAAGCGGACATGGCGGGACTCTTTCCTCGGGATCGGCGGAAGGGCGGGCGACGGCAGCACGTCAGCGTTCCATTAGGTAAGGCTTACCTAACTAAATGCAAAGGTGCACGTCAAGCCGGGTGTGACGAAGAGGCGGCCGCCGCTTTGATGAACTGGCCTCTGGGTGTGATGCGTTGGGTCGAGAGGCGGAATTGTGGCTCAATTTAGGGAAGGCTAACCTAAGTTCGTGATTACTGCCGCCACCCCCCGTCCCCCGCTGTACGTCACGGACGGCCTCCCGCCGCTGGTCCGGCGCGCGCGTCTGCACGACGCTCCCGCCCTGCACGCCCTCTCACTGGCCTTCATCCGCTCCGGCGCCCTGCGGCCCCGCAGCATCGACCACTACCTGGCGCACGCCGGGGAGTTCCTCCTCGCGACCGGTCGCGGTCGCACCTCGGTCCTGGGCTGCCTCGCCCTGAGCGACGAGGGGGAGGGCGCCGCCGTGCTCTACAACTTCTGCGTCGCCCGGGGGAACCAGGGCCAGGGGCTGGGTGCCGCGCTGCTGCGCGCCGCGCTCGCCGACGCCCGGAGCCGCCTCGTGCGGGAGGTCTTCACGGCGACCACGAGTGGTGCAGCCTTCTTCCGGCGGCACGGCTTCGTGCCGGCCGGCCCGGGGCGGGCGCCCGCCGCCTGGGCCGGGGCGCTGGACCCCGCACGCGGCTCGGAGGTGCTCTCCAGGAGGCTGTGACCCCCATGGGGGTGTCGTGACGATGAGGCCGGGCTCGCCGATCCGGCCTCATCGACAAGGCGCCTCCTACGGCCCGCACGCGCGCGGGGCCGGACCGGAGGACGTGCTCCGGTCCGGCCCCGCCCACGGGTCTACGGGGCCGGGCGGCCCCGGGGATCAGCTCCTGGCGACCAGGCTGGCGGGCCGCATGTCGGTCCAGTGCGTCTCCGTGTACGCGGCGCAGCCCTCTCGGCTGTCCTCGCCGTGCACGACGGTCCAGCCCGCGGGAACCTCCGCGAAGGCGGGCCAGAGCGAGTGCTGGTTCTCGGCGTTCACGAGCACGAAGTAGCGGGCGTCGTCGTCCTCGAACGGGTTGGTGGCCATGGTGTCTCTCCTTTGGATGATGACCGGGACGGTCGTTTCGGGGATGGGATGGATCAGGGGTGGACGGGCGAGGCCAACAGGGAGGCGACCGGTACGTCGGGGGCGCGGCAGAGGGCTGCGAGGTCCTCGGTGAACAGACGGGCGAACCGGGCCGGTTCGGCCTCCTCGTAGAGTGCCGGGTTCGCGTCGAAGTCCAGGCGCAGCCGCCCGTCGGGGTTCGCCGCGGCGGACACCGACAGGTCGTCCACCGGCCCCGAGGCGAGGCTGACGACCCGGCCGCGGATCGCGGCGAAGGCCAGCTCCGTCTCGAACGGCCGCAGGTTGACCAGCGGCCCGGGGACGCGGCCGCCCCCGTACTCCGGCCACACCTCGCGCGCCAGTTCCTCGCCGCGCAGCCGCTGGTGCCGGCGGAGCAGGGCCAGCTCGCCGGCCGCCGTGCCCAGCAGTGACCGGAAGGTGTCCGCCCCTCGGACGGGCAGCCGCACCGGCAGGACGTTCACGGCCGTCGCGGGCACCCGTAGCGTCCCCGGGGCGGTCCGTGCCGCCGCGTACACGGCGAGGACCGCCTCGCGCGCGCCGACCTGCGCGGTCACCCGCACCGCGGTCGCGGCGAGCACGACCTCGGCCCAGGTGACGCGCGCGGAACGGGCGACGGCCCGTACGGCCGCGCCGTCCGCCGCGTCGAGGTGGACGGTGTGGCGCCGCGCGGTGTCCTGGGCCGGTGCCGCCCGTCCGGCGGGGGACGCGGGGGCGGGGCGGTCGGCGTACCGCCCCGTCCAGTACCGCCGGTCCGCGGCCTGCGCCGCCGAGCCGGTGTAGGCGCGGTCCGCGTCGGTCAGTACGGAGACCGGTGCGAAGGGAGTCGGGCCGGGCGGGCGGCCCTGCACCAGGGCCGTGTAGACCTCGGCGATCCGCCGGCTCAGCAGCGCCACCCCGTACCCGTCGACCGCCAGCAGGTGGAAGTACTGCACCAGCAGGTGGTGTTCGGGGCCGACCGTGACGAGCAGGGTCCCGGTGAGGTCGGGCGCGAGGCCGGTGCCCGACGGGGCGGTGAGCAACTCGGGCCGGGGTGGACAGGCCAGCTGGCCCCGTACCAGGTCGACGGCGGCACCCACCGGGTCGGCCGCCGCGGAGGTGTCCAGGCGCGGCAGGCCGCTCCGGGTCATCAGGTGCGAGCGGAGCCAGGGGGCCTCGTCGAGGGTGCGCAGCACGGCCTCGTCGAGCGCCGACGTGTCGAGCGGGCCCACGAGCTCGATGTACTGGCCCACGTTGTGGCCGGCGTACGAGGGATCCGCGTTCTGCGCCGCCAGGACGTGCGCCTGCGCCGCCGTGAGTCCGGCCGGCCCGGCAGCCGGGGGATCGGTGCGCGGCACGGCCGCTCAGCCCCGGTGGGCGGGGACGCCGTCGGCGACGGCCGCCGCCCTGGTCGCCCGTGCGGCCCGCACCTCGCGCTCGGCGACGCGCAGCAGCAGGGAGTCGCAGATCTCGCCCGAGCGCACGGCCAGCGTGGACAGCAGCGAGGCGGTGATGCCGTGGGAGTGCTCGGCGGCGGCGCCCTGGACGTAGATGCCGGCGCGGACGCGGTCGGTGGTCTCCACCCGGTGGTCGCGTCCCACGCGCAGCCTGCCCTGTCCGTCCGTGAGGCACTCCCCGGCCAGGTCGCCGAGCAGCTCGGCCGGCTCGGTGGGCCGGTAGCCGGTGGCCAGCACCACCGCGTCGCAGTCGAGGGCGAGGGTCTCTCCCGTGGTGAGGGAGCGCACCACGGCCCGCGCCCCGTCGGGGAGTTCCTCCACGGCGGTCAGGGCGGTCGCGTTCAGTATGCGCAGCCGTTCGGTGCCGGCGACCTTCTCCTGGTAGACGGTCCGGTACAGCTGCTCGATCAGTTCGCCGTCCACCACCGCGTAGTTGGTGTTGGCGTGGTAGCCGATGAGCTGCTGCTTGACCTCCTCCGGGGCGCTGAAGAACTCGTCGACGGCGGCCGGGTCGAAGATCCGGTTGGCGAACGGGCTGTCGTCGGCCGGGCTGTACCCGTACCGGGTGAACACGGCGCACACCTCGGCGTCCGGGAACGTGCGGTGCAGGTGGTCGGCGGTCTCGGCGGCGGACTGTCCGGCGCCGACGACGACGAACCGGCGGTGGGGACGGACCGTCAGTAGCGGTGCGCGGTGCAGCAGGTCGCGGTTGTGCCAGACGTGCGGGCCGGTGCTGATCCCGTCCGGGACGCGGGGGCGCAGCCCGGTCCCGAGCACGAGGTTGCGGGTGCGGGTGGTGCGCGGCGTCCCGGCGCCGGCCGTGGGCCGGGTGATGACGTCCAGCAGGTCTGCGGCGCCGTCCGGACCTGCCGGGCGTACCTCCACGGCCTCGGTGGCGTAGTCGACCAGCCCGCCGAAGGAGGCGGCGCACCACCGGAAGTAGTCGTGGAATTCGAGGCGGGTGGGGAAGAAGGACTTCTGGTTGATGAAGTCGGCCAGCCGGTCCCGGTCCTGCAGGTAGTGCAGGAAGCTGAAGGAGCTTCCCGGATTGCGCATCGTCACCAGGTCCTTCAGGAAGGAGACCTGCATGGTGGCCCCTTCGAGGAGCATGCCCCGGTGCCATCCGAAGTCGTCCTGGCGCTCGATGAACGAGGACCGGATCGCCTCGCCGGGGGCGCATCGGCCGTTGTGCTCCCGGATCGCTATCGCCAGGGCCAGGTTGGCCGGCCCGAAGCCGATGCCCACCAGGTCCCTGATGTCCGGGAGAGCGTCCCCGGGTGTGGAGCTCGCGTGCGGTGCGGACATGCCCATCCTTCCTCGGTCCTACCCTATTTAGTTAGGTAAGGCTGGCCTAACATCTCTGACGGGCCGGAAGCTGTCAAGTTGGACCCGGGGCTCTCTCGATCCGCACCAACCCGGTTTGCTGCCGGCGGATTTGGGCACGCAGAGGGCCCCGGAGCCGCAGTGGCTCCGGGGTGGGGCGGGAGGGGGCCGGGCAGGTCGACCTCCTCCCGGTTCAGTGGGGGCGGTGCTCCCTGTGCGGTGCGCCGCGCGTCGAACCGTGCGTCGAACCGTGCGGCCAACCGTCCCGAGGCGCGTCGGGCACGACCGTGGTGCCGGTGTGCTCGTCGGCGAAGACCTCCAGGACCAGGGCGTGCGGAACTCTGCCGTCCAGTACGTGCGCCATCCGTACCCCGGAGCGCACCGCACGCAGGCAGCCCTCCATCTTGGGCACCATGCCGCCCGCCATCGAGGGCAGCAGTTCCGCCAGCTCGCCGGCCGTGAGCCGGTCGATGATCTCCGTGCTGTGCGGCCAGTCCGCATAGAGGCCCGCGACGTCGGTGAGCATCACCAGCTTCTCGGCGTCCAGGGCCTCGGCGAGGGCGGCGGCCGCGAGGTCCGCGTTGATGTTGTAGACGTCGTCGTCGTGGGCTCCCCGGGCGATGGGGGAGATCACGGGGATGCGCCCCCGCTCCAGGAGCCCCCGTACGGTGTCGGGGTCGACGTGCACGATGTCGCCCACCAGGCCGATGTCCACCTCGACGCCGTCCACCACGGCCGGCCGCCGGACGGCGGACAGGGTGCGGGCGTCCTCGCCGGTCATCCCCACGGCAAAGGCTCCGTGACGGTTGATCAGCCCGACGATGTCCCGTTGGACCTGCCCGGCCAGCACCATGCGGACGACTTCCATCACGGCGGGGGTCGTCACCCGTAGCCCCGCCGCGAACCGGACCTCCAGCGAGAGCTGTTCGAGCATCGCGCTGATCTGGGGGCCGCCGCCATGCACGACGACCGGCCGGAGCCCCGCGTAGCGCAGGGAGACCACGTCCTGGGCGAAGGCCGCCTTCAGCTCCTCGTTCACCATGGCGTTGCCGCCGAACTTGACCACGACGGTGCGTCCTTGGAACCGCTCCAGCCACGGCAGGGCCTCGATGAGTGTGCGCGCCCGTGGCGCCGCCCGTCCGCTCATGGGGTGGGGTGTGCGGTCGTCATTCAAGCTTCCAGTTCGTCGATGAGGGTCGTGGTGGTGTGTACGACGGCGCCCCGTGCGGCCGTCCAGCGCAGGGCCAGCGCGTGTTCCTCCGCGGAGGTGTCCGCGACCGCGTCGGCGACGACGAACGGCTGGATGTCGTTCATGAACGCGTCCGCGGCGGTGAGCAGCACGCCGGCGTGCGCGAACACGCCGCACAGGATCAGCTGGTCCCGGCCCGTGGTGCGCAGGATGCGCTCCAAGTGGCTGCGCAGGAAGGCGTTGTGCCGCACGTTGGTGATCACGTGCTCTCCCCGGTGCGGGGTTAGCTCCTCGATGATGGCCGCGTCGGGGTCGGCCACCGGTTCGGTCTCCATCTCGGCCGCGAGACCCCGCTGTTCGGGGCGCTCGCCCGCCGGTACGGTGCTGAAGACGACCGGGAGGCCGAGCCGCCGTGCGGACCTGCGCAGGTCGGTGATGTTGCCGATCAGGTCCACGAGGGGTGAGTGATCGCGGGGGAAGGGCCGCAGCAGATGGTTCTGCATGTTGTGTATCAACAGGGCGGCCCGGTCGGGGTCGACGGACCAAGGTGCCACGGAGTGCGGCACGAGGTCCGGGGTGGGCATGGGGTAGGGGTCGATGGTCACAGGGCCCACGGCTGGATCTCCTTGTCACCGGCGCTGCGCGGAGCGTCGGTGGTGAACGGGCGCGCGGAGCTCGACGGGGGTGGAGGACACCCCGACCCCCATCGTCTAGTTAGCTTAGCCTAACCTAAATTTGTCGTGGGGAGGGTGGGCGGGGCCCTCCGAATTCGTTCCTCGTGCGATCGGGTGTTCAGTCCTGTCGCGTCGCACGGTCGCCCAATCCGCCCGAGGCGGCGTCCGATTGGCTGTCCGGGGACAGGAGGGGGTCGTCGAGCTGCACGATCCGGTACCCGACCCGCCGGCTCGCTGCTTTGGGGGGTCTGTGCCGCCGACCCGCGCCGGCCTGCATCGAGCGTGCCCGCTGGGCCGCCGCGATCAGGGCGCCCACCGGCGGCGCCTCGGCGCGCAGGCGGTTGAACCCGCGCACGGAGATGCCCACGAGGGTCGCCGCGGCCGGCCAGGCGGCCCCTTTGCGGATCGCGTTCAGCATCAGCTGTAACGCGGCCGGGGTGGGCGTCGCCCCCGGGTTCAGCCCGTGCGCCTCGGCCAGTGCGTGCGCGGCGCGGAGCGCCGTGGTGAAGCTGGCGTCGATCTCCAGCCACTCGCGCAGGATGCGCTCGGGGACGCCGGCCGCCGCCGCGCATCCGGGGATGGTCAGTCCCTGTGCCGCCCCGCGGAGGGCGTCCGCCATTCGGGCGATCGTTTCCTCCCGCTGACTGGGCGTGCGACGCAGTGCGTCGCGCAGTGCCCGGTCCATCTCCTCCTGGGAGCTCATCCACGCCAGTACTTCATCGGCCCACTCGTCCTGCTGCGCTTGGTCGCGCGCTTTGTCCTGCATCCCCACACCCCCAGTCTTAGGTAAGCCTAACCTAATAGTGAAGTGCAAGGGGAGATGTGCGACCGTAGTCGTGGGATTCCCGGGACGCGTAGGCCCCGCCCCAACTCGGCCAGGCAGTAAGGTGGTTGAACATTGAACCGACCCCGTCGACCGGTAGGTGCATCACTCATGGCCGAACAGTGTGCCGTAGGCGACGGTCGACGGTGCGCGGATCGTCTATCTCGCCTGATAAGAGGCTGAAACCGGCCAAAGGTCGCGGCGCGGATCGCCGCAGCGGAGACGCTCGCCGACGGTGGCTGCCGGGGCGTTCCCGGAAGTACCCGGGCGACGCCCCCGGCCTCTTCGTGGTCGCCGTCGACGGAGCGATGATCGGCATGATCACACTTGATCGGCGCGCCGCGGAGCGTTCGGGGCACGTCCGCCCCGAGGCCGGGGAGACCGAACTCGGCTACATGTTCCTCCCGGAGGCGTGGGGACACGGGTACGCCACCGAGGCGTGTGCGGCGGCACTCGACTGGTTCGCCGACGCCCATCCGCGCGAGCCGTTGGTCCTCTGCACCCAGAGCGCCAACGACGGCTCGATGCGCCTCGCGGCGAAGCTGGGTTTCACCGAGGTGGAGGGGTTCGAGGACTACGGCGCCGAGCAGTGGTTCGGCGTGCGGTCCCCGCTCCCGCCGTCCGGCCACCGCAGGGGCTGAGCCGCGGCGCACGCCCCCGCGCCGGTCGGATCAGGCGACGGCGGTCCCTTCGAGCTCGACCAGCTGGCCGGGGACGGCCAGTCGGGTCACCCCGAGCATCGTGGTGGTCGGCGCCACGCCGGCGGCTCCCAACCGGGCCGCCAGCCCGCCGTAGTGCGGGAAGAGCCGGTCGACGTCGGTCGTGTACACGTTGAGCCGCACGAGGTTCGCGAGGGACATGCCGGCTTCACCGAGCACGGCCTCCAGGTTGTCGATGCTCAGCGCCAACTGCGCCGCCATGTCACCTTCGTGCCGGGGCGTGCCGTCGTCGCCCATCGCCGTCTGCCCTGAGACGTACAGGGTCCGCGCGTGCCCGGAGACCACCTCGCCCTGGTTGAACCCCAGCTCCACCGACCAGGTCACCGGGTTGATCGCCGTTCGTTCCATCGCCACGTCAGCTCCATTCGATCCATCGGGAGTACGTACGCCCACCGGCTCGGCAGCAACCGGTCCTCGACGTCGTGTGGACGACCCTTCCAAGAAATCACGACACCCTTGGTCAGGTATTCCGTTACGGTTCCCGCATGCGCGCCGACCGATTGGTCTCCCTGGTGCTGCTCCTGCGCCGGCGCGGTCGGTTGACCGCGGACACGCTGGCCCGCGAGCTGCAGGTATCCACCCGCACCGTGTTGCGCGACATCGAGGCACTGTCGGCAGCCGGCGTCCCGGTCTACGCCGAACGCGGTCGGCACGGCGGATTCGAGTTGTTGCCCGGTTTCCGGACCGAACTCACCGGACTGAACCACGACGAGGCCCTGGCCCTGCTGGCCGCCGGACCGGGGCGCGGCGAGCAGGCGTTCGGCCTCGGCTCGGCGCTCGCTTCGGCCCTGCGCAAGGTGGTCGACGCGCTGCCCGAAAGCCACCAGGCCACCGCCAGCGACGCGGCCCGCCGCCTTCTCGTCGAGCCCGAGACCGACCTGCTCTCACGCAGACGGGTCGCGGAGGAGGTGCCCGGCGCCACCATGATCGAGGTACGGCGCGCGGTGCTCGCCGGACACAAGCTGCGCATCCACTACGCGGCCGCCGGCCAGCCCCCGCAGTGGCGCACGGTGGACCCGATCGGCCTGGTCACCGTACGCGACCGGGCCTACCTGCTGGCCACGCGATCCGGCGCGGACCGTACCTACCGGCTGTCGCGGGTCCTGGCCGCCGAGGAACTCCCCGAAACCGCCCAGCGCCCCAACCGGGTCGATCTGGACCGGATCTGGCGGGAACGCGCCGCGCGGTTCCTGAGCGACGACCACATCACCGTGCTGGTACGGGTGAACGCGGCGCGGCGGGAGGACCTGCTGGACACCGCGCTGACCGTGCGCGCCGAAGAACCCGACCCGGACGGCCGGCTGCGGCTGGAGCTGACCTTCCAGGATCCACGACACGCCGAATGGGCCGTGTGGCAGCTCGGCACGGACGCGGAAGCCCTGGCCCCGCAGTCGTTGCGCACCGCCCTGCGCGAGCGTGCCGCCGCCCTCGCCGCCCGCTACGAAGACCCTTCCTGAGCGCTAGTGCCACATCAGGCAACGTTTGCCTCGGTCTTGCCGGTCGCGTGCGGATCACATGGGGCACGTAGTCTCGCGGGATGCACTCTCATCTGAGCTTTGAGAACCCTCCCGCGCTGCCTCACGAGGTGGTGGTTGAGGTGTTGGAGCGGGCCCTGCGTGACCGCTCGGCAGAGGGCGAGGCGGCGAGCGTTCTGGTCGGGAGCGCGTTGAACGACGACGATCGGGAGTTCATCGAGCACTGGTGCATGGAGGTCGGAACGCGGGCTGTGCCGGGCAGTCCTCTGCTCGGGCTGGCGGGCCTGTGCCTGGGGCATACGGCTCGGCGCTTCGGGCGTCTGAGCAATGAGGCCCTTGCGCTGGCGGAGTCGCTGACGGTGCGGGCCGAGGCGGATGCCTCGGATGTGGACGGGCGGGCTCTGGACGGCTTTGACGACATCCGGAGTTTCCTGCACCTGTGGTGAGGCTGGTCGCTGCGGCGATGACGAGGGGCGGCGACTGCTGCGGATCATCCGCAGGGGCACCGGGTCGGTGGTGACCTGGCGGCGGGCCCAGATGGTGCTGCTGTCCGCGCAGGGCATGCCGGTGGCGAGGATCGCCGAGGTGTCGTTCACCAGTGACGATCGTGTCAGAGGCGTGATCCACAACTTCAACACGGACGGCTTCGACTCGCTGTATCCGAAGTACAAGGGCGGCCGACCGAAGACGTTCACACTGCCTGAACGCCGCGAGATCAAGAAGATCGCCAAGTCCAAGCCGACCGAGCATGACCTGCCGTTTTCGACCTGGAGCCTGACCAAACTGGCGGACTTCCTGGTCTCCGAGGGGGTGGTCGACGACATCAGCCACGAAGGCCTGCGCATCCTGCTCCGCGAGGAAGGCGTCTCCTTTCAACGCCTGAAGACCTGGAAGACCTCCCGCGACCCGGACTAAGCGGCCAAGAAGGCCCGCGTCGAGCACCTCTATGCGATCGCCGGCGGCGAAGTCATACCAGAGGACAGCGAGCCCGAAGTCATCTTCTGCATGAACGAGTTCGGACCTCTCCATCTGATGCCGCACCCGGGCCGGCAGTGGGCCGAACGCGGAGGCAAGCACAAGGATTCCGACCGTGAGCCCCGCAGACGGCGCCGGGCGACCTACAACCGCTACGGCGGAGTGCGGCATCTGTACGCCGCCCTGGACCTGGCCAAGGACAAGCTCTACGGCCACATCAAGCCGGTCAAGAAGCGGACACAGTTCCTGGAGTTCTGCCGCTACCTGCGGACGCTCTACCCGCGAGAGGTCCGGATCGCGATCGTCAGTGACAACTTCTCCCCGCACTTGACCACGAAGAGGGGTCAGCGGGTCGGCACCTGGGCTACGGCGAACAACGTCGAGATCGCCTACACCCCGACCAACAGCTCCTGGCTCAACCGCATCGAGGCCCAGTTCACGGCCTTGCGCTACTTCACCCTCGACGGCACAGACCACGCCGACCACAAAGAACAGGGCAGCATGATCCGCCGCTACATCATCTGGCGAAACCGCCACGCCGACGACCGACGCCTACGCGCCGTCGTCGACAGGGCAAACGTTGCCTGAGACGGCACTAGCTCGTGGCGCGCAGCCGGGCCGCGGAGTAGGCCGGGGCGCCGAGCGCCAGCAGACGGAAGAGGCCCGCGGCCGCACGGTGGCCGATGCTGATGCGTTCCATCACCCGGTGGTCACCGATCCACTCCCAGCCGGGTGCCACGGCGGCGAGCCCGCGGCCGCCCCGGGCGCCGGAGCGGAACTGCGCCCCCGTCGCCTTGACGATGGGATGCCGGCCGCTGAGCGCGACCTTCGGGTGGAAGAAGTCCGCCACCAGCTCGGCGGCGGGGAAGGCGGACCGGCAGGAGGTCAGGAAGGCCTTCAGGCCGGCCGGGTCCAGGTACATCAGGACGCCCTCGGCCAGGACCAGTACGTTGCGCCGCTCCCCGACGAGGGGCAGCAGCTGATCCGCCCAGCCGGGCTCGGTGACCGAGGCGGCGAACACGCGGGAGTGGTCCCCGGGCAGCAGTTCCGCCCGCAACCGCACGACCTCGGGCACGTCGACGCCGAGCCAGGTGACGGAGGCCGGCAAGGCGCCCGCGAGCCGCTCGGCGCGGGTGTCGAGACCGATGCCCACCGAGACGACCACCGCGTCGGGGTGTTCCCGACAGAAGGCGGCGGTCAACTCGTCGAAGACGATGGCCCGGTGGACGGAGCCGAGCGCATTGCTCCGGTCGGTCAGGACCTCGGGCGCGCGGTATCCGGTCGAGGCCAGTACGGAGGCGGCGGCCGGGTCGCGGAACGCCGTGCCAGGGAGGAGCTCGGCCGCGTGGGCACGGCCGTAGAGGGGGGTCAGCAGGGTCATGGCCACCCCGCTCAGGCATGGGCGGCGCCGCCGCCCTCGGAGGTGTTCGACATGCGCGTGGACTCCTCGGTTCGACTCGGTTCAACTCGGTTCAACTCGGTTGTACGGTTGGACGGTTCGACTCAGAACGGTGCGGGTGCGGGGGCGCCCGCCGGGGCGGGCGGGCGCCCCCGCACAGGGCGTCAGCTGCGGTGGAACACGACTTCAGGGTCGGCCGCCGTCGGACCGTCCAGGCGCGGCGCCGGCTTCCCGCGCAGGTGCAGGTCGAAGAAGTCGCCGACGTACGCCCGGGTGATCTGCTGGGAGCGGGTGCCCGACAGCGGTGTCTCCGGGTGCGGGTACCCGACCTGGTCACCCAGTACGGGCCAGTCGGTGAAACCGGGATGTCCCGCCCCCGTGACGGTCAGCCAGCGCTTCCAGCCGTTCAGCCGGGGCCAGGTGTCCTCCCAGGAGGTGTCGGGGAAGTCGGGCGACAGCAGGGCGGGGTCACCGGCGAGCATCAGGAAGGGGCGCCCGCCGAGCCCGGTCTGGGGTACGGGCGTGAAGAAGGTGCCGTCCATGTTGACCCCGGCGTCCACGCGCGGGTCGACGGCCATGGTGGCCGATGCGGCCGCACCGCCGATCGAATGCCCGGCCATGCCGATGTGCCGGGGGTCGATCAGCCAGGAGTACCGCCACGCCGGGTGCGGGCCGGTCAACCGGTCCAGGACGAACGGGACGTCACGGGCCCGGCCGTCGGAGACCCGGTGCAGCGACCCGTCGGGGAACACCTGCTCGCACGCCTTGCAGGTGAGTATCCGGCCGCCGGGGAAGACGGTGCCGTCCGACTCGTAGGCGTGGTCCACCGCCGCGACGACGTACCCGCGACTGGCGAGCTCCTCCGCCAGGGTGGTCAGCGAGGAACGGGGCATGGTGAAGCCGGAGGAGAGCATGATCAGGGGGTAGCGGTTCGCGGCGGGCCGGGGCAGCGCGTCCGTCCGCGCGTTCGTGCGGGTGGCCGCGACGCGTTCGGGGGTGACGTACTCACCCAGTTGCCCCCGGTCGGTCAGCAGTGCCTTGGCCTCGGGAGCGCTCATGTAGGGAGCCGGACTTCCGGTGTTCGCGAGCGCCGGGTAGTAGAGCGACAGGAGTAATTCCCGATCGGCCGTGGGAACCCAGGGGTCCTTGCGCTCCCGGTCCACCAGGTGGAGGGTGTCGCGTCCCACGGCGAAGCCGCCGGTGGGGCGCGGGAGTTCGAGTCTGGAGACGCCGGCCGGGGCGGACGCGGCCGCGGCCGGCGTGACGAGTGTGCCGGGCGCGGCGAGGACCAGGCCGGTCGCCACCGCCGTCAGCACGCGGATGATCTTCTTCATGCCGGCATCGTAAGGCATTTTTAGGCAAGGCTTACCTAACTTTTCCGAGATGTCGTCGAGTTGGTTCGCCGGACTGCGACGCTCTGGGTGTTCGAGCGTGCACATTCGGTCAAGCTGAGTGGCCGTCGGGTGAACCGTGCGCGGCCGGTAGCAGGTCAGAGAGGGGTGGGGCCGCACGTCGCGGGCGGCGTGACCGGGGTCGGGGTGTGGTGGTGGAGCGGACGGGATGCCCGTGAGCAGCCCGAACGGCCATTCGCTCGCCGATATGCGGACGCCATGTCCGTAAATCGGTGGTGGATGTGCGACTTGGCTTCACGTCAGACAGTCTGAACCCGCAACGGCGCGATATCGAAACCAAATATCGCGTTCAACCTTTGAATCGAAAGAGAGTTTTGTCGTGCGCCACCGCATCGCAGCTGCCTCCGCCGCCACGCTCCTTTGTCTGGTCGGCACCACTGGCATGGCAGCCGCCCAGCCCTCCAGCCTGTACGCCCCGTCCGCCCTGGTGTTCACCGTCGCGCAGGGCGACGACGTAGCCACCTCCACCATCCTCCGGGCCTCCACCCTCAGCTGCGCCCCGACCGCGCAGGGCACCCACCCGGACCCGCAGGCCGCCTGCGCCGCCCTCAACTCCACCGGCGGAGCGCTGGACCGTCTGCTGGCTTCACCGAACCCGGACCGCGCCTGCCCGATGCACTACGCCCCGGTCACCGTCACCGCCGACGGCGTGTGGAAGGGCAGCCGTGTCGCCTGGAAGCACACCTTCTCCAACACCTGCGTGATGTCCGCGACCCTGGGCGGGAACTCCGTCTTCGCGTTCTGATCCCACATCCGACCTGTGCCGCGCAGGCGCCGGGCGTGCTCCGGGTCTCCCGTGGAGCGCGCCCCGCTCACGGACCGTCAACCGGACCGGAGCGAGGCGCTCCCCCCTCTACAGGTCTGTACCCCGACGCGTCTACGCGGTCCGCTCCCGGGTGGAGACGGTGACGTGGTCCACCCGCATCGCACGGCCCGGCTCGGTGGCCGGACCTGGGCTCGCGCCGTCGGCGAGCGGCAGGTTGCCACCGATCGCCACGTTGAGGATCAGGAACAGTCCGTGGTCCACGGCCGCCTGCCACGTCGCGGGGTCCATCCGGTCGGCGGTCACCCGGTGGTGCGCGCGCCCGTCCAGGTACCAGCGCACCTCCTGCGCGCCGGGCGCGAGGTCGACCTCGACGGCGTACGAATGGAACGCCGTACGGCAGCCGGCGCACGGCTGCGGACCGGAGGTCAGGCCGGCGGGCTCCCGGCACGGACCCCCTTCCAGGACACCGCAGTGCATCGTGGCGAAGACGGTGTCCCGCCCGTTCACGGACTCCATGACGTCGAGCTCCCCGACGCCCGGCCACCCCGTGTACCCGTCGCGCAGCGGCGCCCCCAGGGTCCAGAAGGCCGGCCAGTATCCCGCCCCCTTCTCCCCGGTCACGTCCGGCAGGGCGATCGACGCCTCGATCCGCAGGACCCCGCCGGGCGGGGGCGCGAAGTCGGAGCGCCGCGTCTCGATCCGCCCCGAACTCCACCGCCCGTCCTTGCGGGTGGGCACGATCTCCAGCGCGCCCTTCCCGTCGAGGCGGACGTTGTCGGTCGAGTCGGTCATGGTCTCGATCTCGCCGGTGCCCCATTGCGGCGCGGGGCAGCCCGGGTAGCAGGTGCCGATGTCGTGGATCCAGTCGGCGGCGGACGGAGGGGTACCCGCCGGGCCGTCGAAGTCGTCGCGCAGCAGCCGCGTCCACCCGTCCGCTCCCGGCGCCGTCCCCGGTGTCGCTCCACCCGTTGCGGGCAGCAACCCGGCCTCCGCGAGCAGCCGTTCCAGCCGGTCGGTCAGGACCACGGCCGCCGCGTTGGTTAGGTGGGCGTCGTCCCGGTAGAGCAGGATCCGGTCGAGCACGGCCGGGCAGGTCGGCCCGTCGCCCGGGCACAGGACCTGGTTCACGCCGACGCTCCGTACGCCGGGCAGGGCTCCGGACGCGATCCGCTGCGCCAGCGGATCCGGCAGCTGGGCGTCCGCGCGGCTGAACGCGCAGTCGGCCGGCGATCCCGGACTGCCGGACACACACGCCGGGATGTCCCGGCCGGGTACGGGCGTGTCCTCGACGTAGACGATCGGCGCCCCCAGGGCCCGGAGCGGCGTCAGCGTCTTCTCCCAGGCCTCGGCCAGCAGCTCTGCGTCGGCGGTGTACCGGTTGAGCGAAGAGATCACGATCAGGCGCGGCTTGGGCTGCTGCCGCAGCCGCTCCAGGGAGTCCGCCCGCCAGGTGTCGCACTCTCGGTAGGCACGCCCGAGCTGCGGGCTGTCCACCGTCAGTTCCGGCAGCGGGCACCCCTGCTTCACCAACTCCTGCAGCGCCCAGCCCCGTTCGGCGGCCAGCGCGAGCATCGGGGAGAACCACTGCCCCGCGTGCGAGTCCCCGAGCAGCACGATCCGGTCCGGGCTGTCCACCGCGCCGAACAGGCAGTCGGGGCTGCGCGTCTCGGCCGGGGCGACCTCGCAGGCCCCGTCCGGCGGGAAGTCCCCCCGTGCCTGGGCGGGACTGGGCACCACCGGTCCGTCGGCGAGCGGCGCACCGGCCGTGCGGGCGAGCAGGGTGGGGCCCGAGGCGGCGCCCGGGGGCAACCCCCGGGTGTCGACCGGGCCGGCCGGACCCAGCACGCGCAGGGTCGTCGTACCCACCACCAGCGCGAGGGCCACCGGCAGCACGATCGCCGACACGCCCACCGACAGTCCGCGGCGGGGGAGTTCGGAGACCGTGCGGCTGCGGCGCAGCGGCTGCTCCACCCAGCGCATGGTGGCGAGGGCGGGCAGTACGGCCGCCAGTGTCAGCGCGGTCTTCGCGGGCCAGCCGAGCGTGCCGAGCCGGGCCTCGGCGAGGACCAGCACCGGCCAGTGCCACAGGTACAGGGTGTAGGAGAGCCGCCCGACGGCCCGGGGCGCCCGCCCCGCCAGCAGCCGCCCCACGTCCCACGGCCCTTGCGCGTGCCGTTCGCCCCGGCCGGGTATCGCGGCGAGGATCACGGCGGCGGTGGCCAGGGTCGGTACGAGCGCCGCGTAGCCCGGGTACGGGGTCCCGGCGTCGTACGACACGACGCACCAGCCGATCGCCGCGGCCCCGGCCCAGCCGCACAGCAGCCGCAACGGGCGCGGACCGCGCATCAGGTGCCAGGGCAGCAGGGCGAGCAGCGCCCCGACACCGAACTGCCAGACCCGCGAGGCAGTTCCGAGGTACGCGAGCGATACGGAGTGCTCGGTCCAGAACACCGCCAGCGCGAACGAGGCCAGGGTGAGCGGGGCGGCGGCCAGCACCACGAGGAGCCGGACCGCCCGGCCCCGGCGGACCGCCCGGGCCGCGCTCAGCACCAGCACCGCCAGCAGCGGGGCCCAGAACAGGTAGAACTGTTCCTCGACGGCGAGGGACCAGAAGTGCAGCAGCGGGCTCTGGTCGTGCCCGGCGGCGAGGTAGTCGGTCTGCTGCGCCACGAACCGCCAGTTGGCGAAGGACAGGGCCGCCGCGACGACGTCGTGCTCCATGTCGGTGCGGCGCAGCGGTACGGTCAACCAGGCGCCGGCGACGGCCACCACGGCGAGCACCACGGCGGCGGAGGGCAGCAGCCGACGGGCCCGCCGGGAGAAGAAGTCACCGAGGTGGATCCGGCCGGTGGTGATCGCCTCCCGGACCAGCAGGCCGGTGATGAGGTAGCCGGAGATGACGAAGAAGACGTCCACGCCGACGAAGCCACCGGTCGCCCCGGGAATGCCGGCATGGAAGGCCAGCACCGCGAGGACGGCGACCGCGCGCAGACCCTCGATGTCGGGCCGGAAGGCGGATCGGTGCGGGCTCGGCCCGGACTCGTTGCCCGAGCGGGATCCGGACGGCATCTCTGCGGCCCCGGGAGCGACGCTCCCGCGGGGCCTGCGCCGGCCGGGTGTCACGAGGAAGGACATGCGGACGGTGCCTTTCAACTCAGCCAGGGGAGCATCGGGTCGACCCACCCCGAAGCCAGCAGTCCGGTCAGGAGGAGGACCGCGGAAGCGGCGACGGTCTCGGGCCAGCGGCGCGGCAGCACGCCGCCGCGCGGGCGCAGCGCGGCACGCACCCGGGCGCGCACCGGCCCCGCCTCCGGGTACAGCTCGGCCACCAGGTCCCGGATCAGCGGGACGTTGATCTGGCACTGCACCAGGAGGTAGAGGAGCAGCCCCCAGTTGGGCTCCCAGCCGCCCCGGGCCACGGCCAGCGCGAGGCCGATGGCCGCGGCGCCGTTGGAGAGGACGAGCCAGACGAGCGAGACGGTCACCACCCGGCGGGCCATCCCGCCCGGAGCTCCCGCACTCCGCGCGCCGGTGGGCACCCAGGCGGCGGTCCGCCCCCGCAGCGTGTGCACGAACGCGGTCGCGGCGGCCACGCTGGTCAGGACGTTCGCCCGGATGACCTCCACCCGCCAGCGGGTACGGCTGATCCGCGGCAGCAGCACGTGCCACAGCCACAGCGGGGCGAGCAGGGGCAGTACGTGCCAGGGCCGGATCTGGTCCGGGAACCAGAACATCATCACCAGCGGCGGCAACGGCGCAGCGAAGGTGTTCACGGCGGTGGTCAGATAGCCGACGATGCCCTCGTAGAAGCACAGCCGCATCCGCCAGGGCGCGCCCATCCGCCGCAGCACGGGCGTGCCGAGCAGGTGGAGGTTGCCCATCGCCCACCGGTACTGCTGGTTGACGAAGGAAGTGACCCGGTCGGGCGAGGTGCCCTTGGCGACCAGCACCGGTACGTACAGGGTGCGGAACCCCTGCTCGTGCAGGGCGAGCCCGGTGTACAGGTCCTCGCTGTGGTCGAGCCGGGCGAAGCCGCCGGCCAGGTCGATCGCGCTGCGCCGGTACACGGCGTTGCTGCCGCAGCAGATGGCGGCGTCGCTCGCGTCCCGGGACGGCTGGATCCAGCGGAAGAACCACTCCTGCGCGGAGCCGGCGGCCCGCTGGATCCACCCCATGTTCTCGTCGGTGTCGAAGCACTGCGGGCTCTGCACGATGCCGACGGCCGGGTCGGCCAGGTAGGGCACGAGGTGGCGCAGGAAGTCCGGCCGCGGGGCGAAGTCCGCGTCCAGGATCGCGATGAACTCGGCGCTGCTCAGGGTGAGCGCGTGGTTGAGGTTGCCGGCCTTCTTCAGGTGCCCCCGGTCGGGCCGTACGACGTACTCGTAGCCGTACGAGGCGGCCAGCGCAGCGACTTCGGGCCGGTCGGCGTCGTCCAGGACCCAGACGGTCAGCGCGCCGGGCCAGTCGACGGCCGCAACCGCGCGGTAGGCGTTGCCCAGGACGTCGAGCGGCTCGCCGCAGGTGGGCAGGTACAGATCGACGTCCGGCAGGCTCGCGGGCTGCCAGGCGTGGACGAGCACCTCGTGCGACTGCCGGGTGAGCCGGCGCTGGCGCAGGCTGTTGACGCTGGACAGGGCGAGGGCGACGAGGTTGAGCCCGAGGACGGCGAGGAACGCCCATAGGGCCGGTGTCCGCAGGGCGAAGGTGAACATGGTCACCGCCGTGAACACGAAGGCGAGCGAGGTACTCACGAGGACCCAGCGGCGCTGCGGACCGAAATACCAGAAGAGTTCTTCGTCGGATGGTGGTTGCGGAAGATGATGAAAGGTCATAAAGCCCCCCACGGCCGTGCATGTACCCGTTTCAGGTGG
Organism: Streptomyces sp. NPDC091682; assembly: GCF_044756625.1. Taxonomy (NCBI): domain Bacteria; kingdom Bacillati; phylum Actinomycetota; class Actinomycetes; order Kitasatosporales; family Streptomycetaceae; genus Streptomyces; species Streptomyces sp. NPDC091682. Next base: position 94,139 of record NZ_JBIVTH010000012.1, read on the forward strand.
CCCATCCTAATGCCAAAGGTATAGACCAGTTGTTGCGAGAGTGTGGCACCGGAGTCAATGCGCCACGGTTTGGCGCGACTTCAATGGTCCAGACCTCTCGGTCCACCATTCGACCGGCCGTGTCCGGCGGCTCCGGGAAGGCGCGGGTCACGTAGGGGTGAACAGTCCTGGAACTCGCCGGGGCGGGCCGCGGCCGGTCGGGGTCAGGTGGTGGTGAAGATCCGGTCGAGGTGGTGGTGGAGCACCGCGACGGCCGACTCGGGCTCCCGTTGGCCCACCAGGATGCTGGTGCCCATGGTCGCCGTCATGGCGAGCAGGCTGATCGCCTCCGTGCGCGCGTCGACGCCCGGGTCGGCCGCGCCGCTCTCCTGAGCCTGCCGGAGCAGGCCGGCGACGGCGTTCTCCGCGGCGTCGGGGTTGTCGATGAACGGCTGGGCGGCGAGCGCCTCGTCGGTCACGGACAGGATCGAGTACGAGCTGTAGAGGAGGTGGAAGGTGCGGCCCTCCTCGTCGGTGGGGAGGGAGGCCAGGAGCAGTGCCTCGATGGTCGCGCGGGGGCCCGGGTTCGGGCCGACGGCGCGCAGGCGCTCGCCCACGCGTGCGGTGAAGCGGTCCGTGAGGTGCTGGAGTCCGTAGAAGAGCAGCTTCTCCTTGGTCTCGAAGTAGTACTGCACGAGTCGCAGCGACACCCCCGCCTCCGCTGCGACGTCGCGCATGCCGACGGCGTGCAGTCCGCGCCGCCCGGCCACCCGGATGAGCGCCTCGGCGATCTGGGCCCGCCGTTCCTCGTGGTCCACGCGCTTCGGCATGTCCTGTCTCCGCCCGTCCGTGTGCGCTCGCGTTCGCGGTCCGGACCGCCCGGACCCTTTCATGGTACCGCTGTACCATCTTTATGGTACGTTCGTATTACGAAGAATGGATCTTCGAAGAACCGGAGGTGCCCCGTGCCTGAGAACCCCACCCGAACCCGTCCGCGCCGCGACGTCGGCCGCTACGTGAGCGACGAGCTGCGCGACCGGTACTTCGCCGCGGGCGACGCGCTCTACGCGATGGGTGCACCCGCCCGCTACGAGACGGACGTCGAGACCAGCTTCGGCACCACGCACGTCTACCGCTACGGCCCCGACGACCCGGCCGCGGAGTCCCGTACTCCGGTCGTTCTGATCCACGGCGCCGGCTACTCCTCGGCCATGTGGTACCCCAACACCCCCGCGCTCAGCGCCGAACGCCCCGTCTACGCGCTCGACACCCCCGGTGACGCCGGCCGCAGCATCCACCGCGAACCCATGTGGCAGCCCGAGCGCGCGGCCCAGTGGCTCGACGAGGCGCTGGAGGGACTGGGCCTCGACCGCGTACACGTCGTCGGCTCCTCCTACGGGGGCTGGCTCGTGCTCAACCAGGCGCACCGCCGGAGCGGTCGACTCGCCTCCGTCACGCTCCTCGACCCGGGCGGCCTGGAGAAGGTGGGCCTGCGCTTCTTCGCCTGGGTCTTCGTCAGCCTCTTCGCCAGCTTCGCGCCCAAGGCGCTGCGCCCGCGCCTCGCCGCCTGGCTTGAGCAGCCGGTCATCGTCGTGCCCGAGCTGCGCAAGTGGGTCCAGCTGGGTGCCCGGGCCTTCCGGATCCGGCGCCCGGCGCCCCTGCCGCTGGCCGAGGACGCGCTGCGCTCCATCCGCACCCCCCTCTACCTCGTCCTGGGCAAGCGCAGCCTGCTCGTCCACCCCAAGCGCCAGCTGGAACGCGTACCGCGCCTGATACCCGGCGCTCGCGCCGAGATCGTCGCCGCGACCGGCCACGGACCGCAGATCGACCACCCCGACCTGGTCAACGCGCGGATGCTGAGCTTCATGGAGGACGTCGACTCCCTCGCCCCGGCCGGCGCCTGAGCCGGGCCCGGCGGCTCCGGATCGCGTGGGCAGGTCCGGAAGTGACGTGCCGCTTGTCCGGATCGTCGCTGTTCATCCCGGTCCGGCGGGGCAAGGATGTCTCCCTGCGGTTCGGCTTTCCACGTGACGTGATCCGGGGGGATCCATGGCGACGAGAACGCGACGCACCAGGAACACGAGGGGCCCAGGACGTACGAGGCGTACGGGCTTCGCCGTGGCGGGCAGTTTCCTCGCCGCCCTCGGCATGACGGCTCCCGCGCAGGCGGCCGCGGGGTCAACGGCCGCATCCTGCACGCCGTCCATCCAGGTCCTGCAGAAGCTGCCCGCCACCGACGATCCGCATCCGAGCCCCTGGGTGCGCCACACCCAGGTCTCGGCCATCGCACCGGGGCACTCGCGCCTGGCGGTCGGCATGTCCGGCATGAAGCCGGTGTACTGGATCGGGGAACAGGTGTACGCGGTCCCGGTGCCCGAGGGCTCCAGCACGGGCCGGGTCAAGGACGTCAACCGGTCCGGCCTCATGGTCGGGCAGGTGACCACCCGCGACGGCAGCCTGGCGTTCAGCTACCGGCACGGCGACGCCGCCATCACCGTACTGCCCGGCGGGGACGAGGCGAGCGGGGTCAACGACCGCGGCGTCATCATCGGCAGCCTCTGGGACGCCGCCCAGAACCGGATCATCGGCGTGGAGTGGTCGCACGGCAGGCCGCGCCGCGAACTGCCCCGGCCCGCCGGTTACATGCTCTCCCAGATGTCCGGCCTCAACAACGCCGGGCAGGTATCGGGCAACGCCTGGGAGCTGGAACGGCGCCCCGGCCGCCAGTTCCAAGCCGTCCCGGGGCTCTACTGGCCCGCGTACCCGGACTCGACGCCCGTGGTGCTGGCGCCCTTCGACGACACGGGGGACCAGCACGTCACCCGGGGGATCGACGACTCGGGCCGGATCGTCGGCTACGCGCGGCGGGGCAGCGGGCCCGACAGCGCGGAGTACGCCGTGGTGTGGAACCGACCCGACGGCCCTGCGGTGTACGCACCTTGGGCGCCCGGAGCGATCGGCGGAACGTTTGACGCGATCAGCCCGAACACCGGAGTCGCGGTCGGCCTGGCCGAGTTCAGGTACCCGTCGCCGCCCCCGCCGGACAGCCCGCCGGCCCGGGCGCAGTACTGGACCGGCAAGGGGCCGATGCGCGTCCTGCCGGGGCTGGGTCCGTCCCTGTTCACCGCCGCGTTCGCCGTCACCGACGACGACCGGGTCGGCGGAGCCGCGCTGGACGCGCAGAACCGGGTCCTGCCGGTGATCTGGACCTGTGCGTCCAAGCAGGCGTACGTCTTGAAGGGCTCCCGGCCCTAGGGCCGGTTCGGTTCCGTTCGTTCGGGGCAGGGCGGTCTCGGGCACGCCGTGGCGAGCACCCCCGTGGATCGCCACGGCGTGTGCGGGGCCGTCCTGCGTCAGTGGGTGGGGGCGGGCGGGGCCGCCTCCGGCGTGCCCGTGGGGTGGAAGCGGGTGAGGTGTTGCGGGGGGACGATCGCGGGGAGGAGGAATTTCCACAGGTCGGTGACGCGCGTGTGGAGGTCTTCGCGGCGGGTGCGGACGTGCGAGGTGACCTGGATGCCGGTGAAGGCTCCTACCAGCAGGGTCGAGAGGTCCCGGACGTCGAGCGACGGGTGTATGTCACCGCGCTGCTGAGCGGGGGTCAGGCAGCTGCGGCAGGTGTCGATCCAGGCGTCGTAGGGGGTCGGGTCGGGGTGGGAGAAGGAGCCGAACTCGATGACCAGACGGATGCCGGCCCGGATGCGGACGTCGGTGCGCAGGCCGTGGGCCATCTGGTGGGTGAGGTCGATGACGGTCTGCAGGCCCGGGTTCTGGATGGCGGGGACGTGCTCGGAGACCTGGAACTGCTCGTCCATCAGGGTGCGGGCGAGGGCTTCCTTGGACGGGAAGTGGAAGTAGAGGGCGCCCTTGGTGACTCCGGCGTGCTTGACGACGTCGCTGAGGCTGGTGCCCTCGAACCCGCTGAGGTCGAAGGCGGTCGCCGCGCCGTTGAGTATGGCTTGGCGGGTGATCTCGGCCCGCCCCTGTCTGGCCCTCGCCACGTTCTGCTCGTCCCCTTGATCACTGCCCGAGCGGTGTTCGCCGCGGTGTCCCGTCAATCTAGTCGGGCCGCGCGAATGGAAACCAGTCGGCAGGTACTTTCTTGCGGCGGCGGGGAGCGGTTCGGGGAGTTGTGTGGTTCTTTGCGTGATTCTTTTTCGGTGGCGAGCCCGCTCGGAGGTCAATCAGCTTGCCTCGAAGGGAAGTTGACCGGTCGCTCCGGATAGTCCGGGAGCGCGAGTGCGGTGGCGTCCTTCGCCGCGTTGAGCATCCAGGCGAGGATGCGGGGTCTGCTGAGCATGGTGTTGCGCAGGTGCAGGCCCCATTTCGACGCGGGGGCGAGGAAGCGGCCCGTGCGGTCCCCGCCCTTCTGGCGGTCCTGGGCGTAGGTGCGCAGTAGGGATTCGTAGCGGGTGAAGGCGGCCCGATGGTCCCCGGGCGAGCGGGAGAGTTCGCCGGCCAGGACGGACGCGCCCAGGACCGCGGTACCGGTGCCCATCCCGCCGATCGTCGCGCCGCAGGCGGCGTCACCGAGGAGGGCGATCCGGCCGGCGGACCAGGCGGGGGCGTCGGCGCGGCTGATCGAGTCGAAGTAGAGGTCGTCGGCCGTGTCGAGGGAGTCGAGGAGGCGGTTCACCTTCCAGGGCAGGCCCGCGAACGCCCGGCGCAGGAGGCGTTTGTGGGCCTCGGGGTCATGGCGGTCGTACGCGAGCTCGGGGGAGGCGAAGACGAAGAGCGCGCGGGCCCGGGCGGGGTCGGTGTGGTCCACGGCGACACTGGCGAGGCGCCCGGGGGTGTTGTGGCCGATGGAGCCGGCGCCCGGCCGCAGGTCCAGGCCCAGGCCCGAGTGGTGGGGCAGGCTCCAGGTGGCGGCGTAGTGGCCGAGGTGGGTGACGTGATCGGCATCCGGGCCGAAGGCGAGGCGCCGGACGTTGGAGTGGAGGCCGTCGGCGCCGATGACGAGGTCGAAGGTGCGGGGCGGGGCGTGGCGGAAGGTGACGTCGACGCCGGTGGCCGTTTCGGTCAGGGAGGTGAGGGAGTCCCCGAAGGCGTACTCGGCGCCGGCGGCGAGCGAGGCCTCGTAGAGGATCCGGGAGAGGTCGCCGCGCAGGACCTCGATGTCGCCGCCCGCGAACTCGGCGGGCAGGCGCAGGAGCGTGCGGCCGCCGGCGTCGACGAAGGTCATCGGGCTGCCGCCGGTCCGGACGCGGTGGAGCGCGTCGAAGATCCCCATCTGCCGCAGGACGTCGAGCTGGGTCCCGCCACGGAAGTCGACGGCCTGGCCGCCCGGGCGCAGGGCGGGGGCGACCTCGACGACGGTGGGCCGCAGGCCGTGGTGGGCGAGCCGGTGGGCGAGGGCCGGGCCCGCGATGCCGGCGCCCGAGATGAGGACGGTGCGGGCGGCGGGGCGCGGGCGGTCGGCCCGCGCGAACGATGCGGTCATGGAGGACTCCTGGCCTGAGGATTAACTGTGTCCGTCGGACACTGATTCGATACCGTGTACGGTAGACGCAGTTTTGGGGCGAGCGCAAGGTGAGGGCGATGACGAGCGATCAATGGGGCCCGGCCGTGCGGTTGTTGTGGGGGCCGCCGCCGGCCGGGCCCGCGCGCGGACCGAAGCGGGGGCTCACGCTGGAGGGGATCGCCCGGGCCGGTATCGAGATCGCCGACGCGGAGGGCCTGGGCGGCGCGTCGATGCAGCGGGTGGCCGCGGAGCTGGCCGTTACCAAGATGGCCCTGTACCGGTACGTGCCGGGCAAGGCCGAACTGGTCGCGCTGATGGTGGAGGGCGCGCTGCCCGCGGCGGCGCAGTCGCCGGGCGGCCCGTGGCGCCAGCGGCTCGAAGAGTGGGCTCGGGGGCTGCTGGAGGGCCTTCGGCTCCACCCGTGGCTGGTGGAAGCGACCGTCGGCGTACGGGTCATGGGCCCGCGGGAGCTGGAGTGGATGGAGCGGGCGCTCGCCGCGCTGGACGGGTGCGGACTGACCGGGGCCGAGGCGATGGACGCGGTGGTGCTGCTCGCCGGACACGTACGCGGCATCGCCGAGCAAGAGCGGGCCGCAGGCGCGGGACCCGGGTCCGGGGCGGCCGGCCCGGACGCCCAGCTCGCGGCGGTGCTGGGCGAGGTGATGCGCGAGCACGGGGAACGGTTCCCCGCACTCGGGGCGGCGCTGGCCTCGGCAGCGGCGCACGGCGGGCGGGACCAGGCCCTGGAGTTCGGGCTGAGCCGGATCCTGGACGGGCTCGAACTGCTGATGGCCCACCGCGCGGACGGGAACTGACGTCACGCGCGGGCCGCTCGGGGCGGTGCGGTGACGCCCGGAGGTTCGAGGGCGTCAACCGGCGGTTCGGGACGGGCGTGCAGTGGTGGGGGCGCCGGGGAGTCCGGCGGTTGGTCGACCGTTCACCACCTCCGCACCCGCACCCGCGCCCGGAGGCTTCGAGCATCCCACCCGGTGGCGTCGCTCAGCCGGATGCGCCCCACGGCCGGAGGACCATGAGCGAGCATGCCCGACCCGAGGGCGCCCGAAGTCGGAGACTCACCGCAGCGCCCGGCCGCCGGGCGCTGCGGTCAGGCCGGAGCAGGTCGTGTCGGACGCCCACGGCGGCGGCCGTACGCCCGGCTCGGTCCAGGCGGCCAAGGCCTCGCCGTCGACACAGACGATTCCGCACGCCGCGGCGTACTCGAGGGCGGGCGCCGTGAACTGACTCGTCGTGACGACGATCGCGACATCGGCGTCGTGGACGGCGAAGCAGGTCCCGCCGAAACGCTGCAGGTCCTGCGAGCCGACCCGGTTGTCCTCGGCATAGTGCTTGCACTGCACGACGACGCGCAGCCCGTCCGGGGTCGTGGCGATCACGTCGGCGCCCAGATCACCCGCGCCGCCCACCACCTCCACCGGGGTGCAGCCGTCGCGTACGCAGAGAGCGGCGATGGTGTGTTCAAAGCCGTCGGCATCGACCGCGGCATGGTCGAGCGCCTCGGCTCCGACATCCGGCAGTTCCGTCGCGGGCCGCACGCCCGTCGCGGAGTACGCGCCCGGGTCGGGCGGTGCCGGGGAGCGGCGCCTCACGGGGGACGCGCTCCACGCGGCGAACGCCACGCCGATCAGCAGCACCACCGCCGCGACCACCGGTAGGGCCGGCAGCCGTGTCCCGGCCGCCGAGGTGGCCCTGACGAAGGCGGCCAGGCCGCCCATGACGGCCCCGGCCAGCCCCACGGCGAGCACCAGATCGCGCCCGAGCGTCGCGCCGCTCCGCGGGACCCCGCTCCTGTTTCCCCTCCGTGTCATGGGGTCAGCTCCTCCGGCCCCGGCCCCGGCCCCGCCCGCGGGCCGCCCACCCGTGGCCGACGCCGGCGACGTGGAGCGCGAGAGCGGCGAGGCCGAGCAGCGTGAAGTTGGTGGAGCTGAACACTTCGTTCGTGCTGATGGTGGCGGCGTTGATCAGGAACGCGACGAAGAACAGCACTGCGGCGGTGATGCCGAGCATGTCCATGCCCCTTTCGTTCGGTGACCGCCGTGTTCCCCGTGGGGGCCGGATCATGAGCGGCCCCTTCCGCAGGATCGTCCGCCGGTGGGCCGGGCCGAGGGGGAAGCGTGCGTTCACAACGGGAAAGCCGGGGCAGACGCCGTTCAAGAGGTTGGTCGATCCTTTCACTCGAACCGGAGGAGTTGTTCTCACGTGACCGAGCATGCGTGGAGTTACAAGTCGACGTCGGGCCACCTGGCCGGTACCGATCTCACCGGCTACAAGGTCGAGGCGGTCGACGGAAGCATCGGCAAGGTCGACAAGCACTCCGACGAGGTCGGTGACGCCTACCTGGTCGTCGACACAGGGGTGTGGATCTTCGGGAGGGAAGTGCTCCTGCCGGCCGCCACCGTGATTTCGATCGACCCGGAGGAGCGGACGATCCACGTGGAGCGCACCAAGGAACAGATCAAGGGATCCCCGGAGTTCCACCGGGACGAGCACCTCGGCGACGCGGGCTACCGCGAGCAGTTGGCCTTCTACTACGGTCCCGCCGGTCCGTTCGGCGGCCCGTTCGTCTGACCCGCGAGGGGGGAGGGGCTCGGACTCGTCGAGTCCGGGCCCCTCCCGGCTGCCCTCGTCGGTGCTCGGTCCGGGCAGCTCACCGGTTCAGTCCGCCGTCCGGCCGTCGACGGGGACGTCCAGTCCGTCGGCGAGGGCGGCGAGGGTCGCCCCCAGGGGGAGCGCGACGCGGGCGGCGGCGTGCCGGTCGCCCCGGGTCGGATCCCTGTTGACGATCAGTACGGGTTTTCCCGCCTGGGCTGCTTGGCGGACGAACCGGAGTCCGGACATCACCGTGAGCGAGGATCCCAGGACCAGGAGCGAGGTCGCCGCATCGACCAGTTCGCGGCAGTGCTCGACCCGGTGCGGGGGAACGTTTTCGCCGAAGAACACCACGTTCGGTTTGAGGATGCCGCCGCACTCCGCGCAGGGCATGACGGTGAAGTCTCCGACCTGTTCGTCGGTGAGGTCCGCGTCACCGTCCGGATTCAGCCGGGCTGACGCGGGCGCGAAGCCCGCATTGGCCCCTTCCAGCCGCTGGGCGAGCTCCTGGCGCGTGCTGAAGGCGCCGCAGGAAAGGCAGACGACCCGGTTCAGACCTCCATGGAGTTCCACCACGTCCTTGCTGCCGGCGGCCTGGTGCAGGCCGTCGACGTTCTGCGTGATCACCGCCGAGAGCAGACCGTGCTGCCCGAAGGCGGCCACGGCCCGGTGCCCGGCATTGGGCCGGGCACGGCCGAAGGTGTGCCAGCCCAGGTGGCTGCGCGCCCAGTAGCGGCGCCGGGCGTGGATGCTCGTGGTGAATTCCTGGTAGGTCATCGGGGTGTGCCGGCGCAGGCTGCCGGCCTCGCCACGGTAGTCGGGGATGCCCGACTCCGTGGAAAGGCCCGCCCCGCTGAGCACCAGCACGCCTCCGGTCCTCAGCGCGTCGGCGACCGGCTCCGGATCCGTGGTGCCCGGCCGTAGGTCCCCGGTGGGGGTCCAGCTCAGAGTGGGGCGCGTACGCATGCAGCCAGCGTACGGAACGGGCCCGAGCGCGGCACGGGGGGTGGCACAGGGCCGTGCCCCGGTACCGCCCCCGCCCCCCGCCCCACCGAGCCGTAGCCCGACGAACCGCCGGGCCGTCACGCGTCGGGTGCTTCGTCGACGTGCGGGGCGGGTGTCATCCGGGGACGGAAACACGCGGTGATCGTCTTGCCGCCGTGGAAGGAATGGGCGTCCCAGGCATCGGCGAGGGCGTCAATGATGGCGAGTCCCCGCCCGGAGGTCGCCCCGCGTGAGGGGGCGCGCGGGGCCGGCAGCTGCGGGTCCGCGTCGGCAACACTGACGTGCAGGCACCGGCCGTCCCAGGTGAGGACCAGCCCGGCGCCGCTGCGGGCGTGGATGTGCGCGTTGGTGACGAGCTCCGACACCGTCAGCAGGACGGAGTGCGCGGTGTCGGGGGCGTCCGTCGTCCACTGGAGGGAGTCCAGGCGTTCCGCGGTCCACCGGCGGGCCTCGCGCACGCCTCGGTGGACGGGGAAGGAAGTGGCCCAACCCTTGGCACGCATGGACACCGCGTTCACCTCGCTCGCGCTCTCGTGTGACGCCGGACCGGACGGGCCGAGACGCTCGTCAGAAACGGCTCGCCCGGTGCCGGGCACGGTGTCCGCCCCTGCGGTGGACGAGCAGCAGGGCCAACGCCATCGGCGCGATCAGCAGGACCATCGTCGTCATGGGAGCGATCCTTCCGTCGTAGTCGCGTTCCTCCTGCGCGTGTGGCCGCTATGAGGCCCTTGAAACCCCGTCCGGTCCCGCCTCCCTCGAGATTCCCTCCCGCAGGTGACCCTTAGCATGCGCGGCATGAGTGATCTTGACGAGCGGTTGCACCGGTTCCGGATCGATGTGGGTCAGGGGGAGCTGGACGACCTGCGCGAGCGGCTGGGCCGGGTGCGGTGGCCCGACGAGCTGCCCGGGGTCGGCCGGGCGTACGGGATGCCGCTCGCCCCGATGCGGGAGCTGGTCGACTACTGGCGCGAGGAGTACGACTGGCGGGCGGCCGAGGCCCGGCTGAACGAGTGGCCGCAGTTCACCACGGTCATCGACGGCGCGCAGGTGCACTTCGCACACCTCCGCTCGCCCGAGCCGGACGCGACCGTGCTGCTGATGACCCACGGCTGGCCGGGCTCACCGGTGGAGTTCCAGCGCGTCGTGGGCCCGCTCACGGATCCCCGGGCGCACGGCGGCGACCCGGCGGACGCCTTCCACCTGGTGCTGCCGAGCATCCCCGGCTTCGGCCTCTCGGGACCCACGACCGACACGGGCTGGGAGTTCAAACGGGTGGCCCGGGCCTTCGGCGTGCTGATGGACCGCCTCGGCCACCGGTCGTACGGGGTGCAGGGCGGCGACTGGGGCGCCGCGATCTCGCGGGAACTCGGGCTGATCCGGCCGGACCACGTGATCGGAGTGCACCTGAACCTGCTGCCCGGCGGCGGGGCCACCGCCGAACCCCGGCCCCAAGAGCTGGCCGCACTGTCCCCCGCCGAACGTGAGCGGACGCTGGCCTCCTGGGAGCGGTACCGGATCTGGGCGCGCGAGCGACAGGGGTACGCCGACATCCAGGCGACCCGGCCGCAGACCCTCGCGTACGGGCTCAACGACTCGCCGGTCGGTCTGCTCGCCTGGATCGCGGAGAAGTTCACCGAGTGGAGCGACCCCGCGTGCCCGGTCGACCGGGACCAGATGCTGACCAACGTGACGCTGTACTGGCTCACCGGAACGGCCGGCAGCGCGGCCCGCCTCTACTACGAGCGGGCCCACGCCGCGTACGCCGGCCGGCCGCCCGAGGTGTCGCGGACCCCGACCGCACTGGCCGACTTCCCCCGGGACAACTTCATCCCGCTGCGCCACGTCGCCGCGCGCACCGACTCCATCGTCCGCTGGACCTCGTACGACCGGGGCGGCCACTTCCCCGCCATGGAGGTGCCCGAGCTGCTGGTGGGGGACATCCGCGCCTTCTTCCGGCAACTGCGCTGACCAGCACGTGAAAACGCGTGGCCGGGTCCCGACACGATCCGGAAATGACGGGGCCGTGGCGGGTCCCGCACGGTACGGTCCGGAGCCATGAAGATCACGAAGTACACCCATGCATGTGTGCGGATCGAGCAGGACGACCGGGTTCTCGTCATCGATCCCGGTACGTGGAGCGAACCGGCCGCCCTGGCCGGGGCGGACGCCGTGCTGGTGACCCACGAGCACGTCGACCACGTCGACGTACTGCGTCTGGCGGGGCTCGGCGTACCGGTCTACGCCCCCGCCGAGGCGGACATTCCGCAGCTGGACGTCATCGGAGTGTCCTCCGGTGCGGAGTTCACCGCCGCGGGCTTCCACATACGGGCGGTCGGTGGCCGCCATGCCTTCATCTACGGCGGGCAACCCGACTGCGCGAACCTCGGGTACGTCGTCGACGACGCGGTGTACCACCCGGGAGACTCGCTGCACGTGCCCGAGCAGGGGATCGAGACGCTGCTCGTGCCGGCGCAGGGGTCGTGGCTGAAAATGGCGGAGGTGATCGATTTCGTCAAGGCCGTGGGGCCGCGGCGGGCGTTCGCCATTCACGACGCGCAGATCAACGACCGCGGTCTCAGCAGCGTCAACGGCTGGCTCGGTGAGGAGACTTCGCACGGCTACCGCTATCTGAGGCCCGGCGAATCGCTCTAAGGCGCCCGCCCCCTCCCGGCTCCGCCACCTGCGCAGGGGCAGGTTAGTGTCCCTCGAATGGTTCGACACGGATCCCTCTCCACACTGCGGCACAAGCCGTTCAGATTATTCCTCCTGGCGCGTCTGACCTCGATGAGCGGAACGGCGATGGCCCCCGTGGCCCTGGCCTTCGCCGTGTTCGGATTCGACAGCAGCCCGGCGTCCCTGGCGATCGTCCTCGCCGCCAACACCGCCCCGCAGCTCGTCCTGCTCCTCGTCGGAGGAGTGATCGCGGACCGGTTCTCCCGCCAACGCGTCATCGTCATCGGCAATGTGCTGCCTGCGGCCACCCAGGGCTGCGTCGCACTGCTCGTGGCGACGGGAACGGCCACCACCGGGCGGATCGCCCTGTTCGCGGCACTGGCGGGCTGTGCGTCGGCACTGACCCAGCCCGCCATGAACAGTGTGCTGCCGCAGCTCGTCGAGCCCGGCGAGCTGCAGCAGGCGAACGCGCTGATGCGGTTGCCCATCAACATCGTCCGCGTCCTCGCGCCGGCGGTCGGCGGCGTCCTCGTCGCCTTCGTCGGACCGGAACTGACCCTGGGCTGGGACGCCGCCAGTTTCGCGGTCGCGGCCTTCCTCTGCAGCCGTCTTGGCGTGTCCGGACCCGCCAAGACCACGGCCTCAGTCTTCCGCGACTTCAAGGACGGCTGGAAAGAGTTCTCCCGTCTCTCCTGGATCTGGTCCTATACGTTGTCCGGCACCGTGGTCGTCGCCCTCTGGCTCGGCGGCTATCAGCTCCTCGGTCCGGTGATGGCCCAGAACAGTCATCTGGGTGCCGCTTCCTGGGGAATCGTCCAGGGGGCATTCGCGGCGGGCCTGCTCCTGGGTGGAATCGTTTCACTCAAATGGAAGCCGTCCAGGATCATGGTCGTGTGTGTATGCGCCAACCTGCCCCTGGCGCTTCCCTTCCTCGCACTCGCCTGGGGCGCGCCGCTGGCGGTGCTGGCCGGGGCGAGCGTCATGGCGGGCATCGGCCTCGACATCGCGATCGTGTGTTGGAACACCGCCGTGCAGGAACAGCTCCCGTCGGAGGTGCTCGGGCGGGTCAGCTCCTTCAATTCGGTCGGTGAGCTCATGTCCGTGCCGCTGGGCTACCTCGTCGTGGGCGCTGCGGCGACCTCCCTCGGTACGGAATCCGTCCTTCTCTGGAGTGCCGTACTGATGGTCCTGACGAGCCTGGTGCTGCTGCTCGCCCCGAGCATGTGGGCGGTGCGCAGGCTGCCCGCGGACCCGGGTCCGGCCGCCGTCGCGGCGGGGGACCTGGACCGAGGGGCCCGGACCGGCCGGGTGCCCGATCAGGTGGCCCGCCCGTAACGGACCGCTGTGCTCCAGATCCGCTCCAGGCGCACCCGGGTGCCGGGACGTGGAGCGTGCCAGATGCGGTCGTCGCCGGCGTAGATCCCGACGTGGGTCATGGTCGCGCCGCTGGGGAAGAAGACCAGGTCCCCGGCCGCGCGATCGGCCTCGGGAATGTGGACGGTGTGCTCGTACTGCTGCTCGGCGGTGCGCGGGAGCCGTTTGCCCGCCTTCTTGAAGGCGTAGAGGGTCAGGCCCGAGCAGTCGAAGCGTTTGGGACCGGTGGCGCCGTAGGCGTACGGCGAGCCCTGTTTGGAGGCGGCCACCGCGACGGCTCTGGCGCCGTACGGGGCGGCGGCGTGCGCCGGGGCCGCCGGGCCGGTCGTTACGGCGGCCGTCAGGAGCAGCAGGGAGAGTATGGCGCGGGCCCTGGGGCAACAACACGTGGGGAGAAGGCCCTTGGGGGCCTTTCGGAAGTCGGTCCTGGGGCAGGACATCGTGATACCTCCGCAGTCGGTTGGCGGGTAACAGTCAGATCAGTGGAAGGAGTCCTGTTCTCGGTCGGATGCGTCGGGGCTCTGACGGCGGACCAGTTTTCTCCGACGGGATCCACCGAACAGCGCGGGACACAGTCTCATTTGTCTCGATTTTGCATTCGATTCGAGATCATATGCCTGAATGATTGCCGGATGGGCACGCCCGGCACGCCGGCCCGCGGCGCCATCGCGGGCTCGCCCCGGATAATTGACGGGAGGTCGGGGCCGCCGACTTTTAAGATCATCGGATGGAGTATCCCCGCTATCCCGCGAAGCCCCGCCCCGGTGACCAGGTCGCCGTGATTTCACCCTCTTCCGGCCTCCCCGGCCTGTTCCCGCGCCCCTACGAGTTGGGGCTGAGCAGGCTCCGGGACGACTTCGGACTGAAGGCGGTGGAATACCCGACGACCCGGACGATGGGTGCGACGCCCGAGGCGCGCGCCGCGGACATCCACGCGGCCTTCGCGGACCCCGACATCAAGGCGGTGATCGCCAGCATCGGCGGCGACGACCAGATCACCGTCCTTCCCCACCTCGACCGCGACCTCCTGCGCGCCAACCCCAAGCCGTTCTTCGGCTACAGCGACAACACCAACCTGTTGCTGTTCCTGCGGGGCTTGGGCATCGTCGGCTACCACGGCGGTTCGGTCATGGTCGGGTTGGGACGGCCCGGCGCGATGCACCCGTCGACCGCCGACTCCCTCCGGGCCGCGCTGTTCACCTCGGGCGCGTACGAACTCACCGCGGCGAGCGCCTGCGGGGACACCGACAGGCCCTGGGACGACCCGCTGACCTTCGATTCCGAGCCGGACATGGAACCCGCAGACGGCTGGTCCTGGCACAACGCCGACCGGGTCGTCGAAGGCATCAGCTGGGGCGGCAACCTGGAGATCATCTCCTGGCTGCTGATGGCCGACCGCGTGGCGGGGCCGGTCGACGCCTACGCCGGCAACGTGCTGTTCCTGGAGACCTCCGAGGAAATGCCGGCTGCCGAAGAGGTCTACCGGATCCTGCGCGGCATGGGCGAACGCGGGCTGCTGCGGCAGTTCCCCGCGCTGCTCATGGGCAGGGCGAAGAGCTGGTCGTTCGAGAACCGGCTCGATGCCGGGGCGAAGGCCGAGTTCCGCCGGCAACAGCGCGAGGCCGTCCTCCGGGCCCTGCGCCAGTACGCCCCCGACACCATGGCGGTGTTCGACGTCGACTTCGGCCACACCGACCCGCAGGTCGTGATCCCGGTCGGAGGCCGCATCCGGGTGGACGGCCCGGCACGCCGGATCGTCGTCACGTACTGAGTCCGGCCCGGCGGTCGTCGGAGCAGTGGGCGCGCATCGCCGGGGGCCATGAAGGCCGCGGTGATGCCCGCCGCCCGGAGAGCGCCCCCGGCGGGCGCTCTCCGGGCGACCGGGGAACCCCTGCCCGCGGGCCCGCCCGTTGACCGGGGGAGGACGGTCCTACGGCGCTCCGCAGGCGACCGGGACCGCGGCCCGGGGAGCGATCCGCATCCGGTCCCGCGCGTACTCCACGGTCTCGCCCGGCAGGATCAGCAGCCCGGGCTCCCCGTCCTGACCCGCCCCGCCGATCGGCTGCACCTGGACGGCCGGGCCGAGCCCGCCGGCCATGAACACCGTCGGGTCGACCTCCCAGCCACGTGCGGCGAGCCACAACTCCAGCGCCGCCGTGTCCCGTTCCCCCGCGCCGCGCGGCCACTCGAACGTCGTGCTCCCCATCCCTGCCCCCTGTAGGTGGTCGGATCACCGCCGACGATCCTGCCACCCCCCTCTGACAGTTGCAGCCCGATATCGGCGCGCGCCCGCACCCCCGCCGGGCGGGGAGTGCGGGCGCGCGTCAGGCCGGTGACCCGTCGGGGTCAGCCGTTGCGGTGGTGCCGGCGGCCGTCCCAGGAGTCGGTGTCGAGGACGTTGCCGCGGTTGTCGCGCAGGGTGGCGGTGTCGCGCTCGTCCCAGATCTGGTGGCGGCGGTCCTGGTAGATGTCGCGGCGGGTGTCGCGGCCCTGACCGGTGTGGACCCGCACGGTCGACCGGCCGTCCAGGCGGAAGTCGCCGAAGCGGTAGCGGTTGCCCTGCCGGTCGGTGAGGGTGAAGCCGCGCAGGTTGACGCTCCTGCGCCCGGTGTTCTCGACCTCGACCCACTCCCGGTTCAGTGCCCGGTCGGAGCGTTCGCGGTCGCGGCCGCCGGTGCCGTACTGGACGTCGCTGATGACGATCGAGGAGTGCGGAGCCCGGTGGTCGCGGTCGCGCCAGTGGTCGTCGGCGGAGGCCGGGAGGGCGGCGGCGCCGACGAGGGCGCCCGCGGCCAGGAACGCGGCGACGAACCGGCGGGTGGCGAGAGAAGCAGACATGAAATGACCCCTTCAACAGACAGCAGCCCGGTCCCGCCTCGTGTGCGGCGGATGGGCCTGGAACGTTCCCGGCGTCCTGCCGAGGAGCCACACTCTGACCCCCAACCACCATCAAAAGCCACCAATTCGGGGCGTGTTGCAAAATGCGGATGTATCGGTGACTCTCCCGTGTATCGGGCACATATCAATGCCGTGCTGATGTGAACGGCCGGAGCGCGCCGAACAAGCCTTGGCAGGCCCGGAGACGGAGGCGTTCGCGTACCGACACGCCGCCCTCGCGACCCCCCCCGCTCTGCGCCGAACGGGTTCAGGCTCCTGTAACGACTGCTCCGACCGTTTCTTCGGACACCCTCTCGTCGATGGTTCTGGTGTTCTGTCCTTCGGAGCCGCCGGCGGGCGTCAAGGTGCTCTCAGGCGGCGTCGGGCAGCGTCAGGCCGCGGAGCCGCCGATCGAATCGAGGAGCTTCAGCTCGTCCGCCGTCAGTCGCAGTGCGCCCGCCGCCACGTTGTCGGCGAGGTGATCCGGGTTGCCGGTCCCGGGGATGGCCAGCACATGGGCGCCCTGCCCCAAGATCCAGGCGAGCCGCACTTGTGCCGGTGACGCTCCGTGGGCCCGGGCGACGGCGAGGACCTCGTCGTGCTCGGTCCGGACGGCGCCGGACTCGCGCCCCTCTCCGGCTATGGAGAAGAAGGGCACGAAGGCGATGCCGCGCACCGCGCAGGCGTGGAGCATCCCCGTCCGGTCGGGCGCGTCGATGCCGAAGCGGTTCTGAACGCACACCACCGGTGCGATCGCCTCGGCCTGGGCCAGGTGGTCCGGGCGGGCGTTGGAGATGCCGAGGTGACGGACCAGTCCGGCGTCGCGCACCTCGGACAGGGCCCCGAAGTGCTCGCTGACGGACTCCTGGCCCATGATGCGGAGGTTCACCACGTCGAGGTGGTCCCGGCCGAGTTGGCGCAGGTTCTCCTCGACCTGGCCGCGCAACTGGTCGGGCCGGGCCGACTCGGCCCACCCGCCGCAGGCGTCCCGGGCGGGGCCGACCTTGGTGGAGATGACGAGGTCGTCCGCGTAGGGCGCCAGCGCCGAGTTGATCAGCTCATTGGCCGAACGCAGCCGCGAGAAGTAGAACGCGGCGGTGTCGATGTGGTCGACGCCGAGTTCGACCGCCCGGCGCAGGACGGCGATCGCCCGGCCGCGGTCGCTGGGAGTGCCCTCGTGGAAGGCCGCGCTGCTGGTCAGGCGCATGGCGCCGAAACCGATCCGGTTGACCGCGAGGTCACCGAGCACCCATGTGCCCGAAGCTGCTGCGGCAACCGTGTGCGACGTCATCTGATTGATCAACTCCATCCGATGGGCCATCGTCCCCCGATGGTTCGGGGCGAGGCGGGTCCTGGAGTATGCGCAGGTGGACGCCGTGCCGGAAAGGCGTGCAGGGGCGCGGGAAGATCACATCGCGAGTCGGAATCCTGAGGGTGCGCGGGGCGTTATTCCTACTGAAGCTTCCTGCCCCCGCCCGTGCCCGGGAGCGTGCAGTCGAGTCGCTCTACCCGATAATGGTGGTGACGGTGCATTTGTGCGGAGGAGGCCGGAATGGGACGAGACAGCAGGTACGAACTGGTATTCGCCGGCCCTGACCACGTGGTACCGGGCGGCGAGGAATCGGTCCTCGTGCACCGCACCGACCGGACCGGCCCCGGCGGCCATCCGATCTACGCCGACGAGACGGGAATCGTGCAGGCGGAGATCAGCGATCAGGGCGACGTACGCATGATCGCGAGCGGCGGTCACCAGGAACCGGCATCGCGGGTGAGCGTGCGGGCCGTGCCCAGCGCGTGACACGGAGTGGTCCGCCGGCGCGGGTGCGCCACTGGTCAGCCACCGTCATCCGGAAACGTCGATCCCGGGTGGGCACGGAACCTCGCACCAGACGCGCTTGCCGTCCACCCCCGGTTCGGAGCCCCATTCCCGGGCCAGACGTTCCACGATCAGCAGTCCGTGACCCACCGGCCCGCCCCGGTCGCCCGGCCCGCGCGCAGGCACCCGCACCGGCGGGGCCGGGTTGGAGTCCGTGACCTCGATCCGCAGCCGCTCGGCCGAGCAGTCGAGGACGAGCGCGCGGGGTCCGCCACCGTGCAGGCAGGCGTTGGCCACCACCTCCGACACCAGCAGGAGCACGTCCTCGGCGCTCTCGCGGTCGTTCTCCCCCGTCCCCGGGAGCCAGCGCCAAGCGGTCAGTGCCTGGCGGGCGAAGTCACGGCTGCGCGAGACGACATCGGTGGTTCCGGACAGCACCAGGCTCCAGATCCGGTCGGACGGCCCGCGCTGCTCCATGACGCTCAGGCTCCCCCGCCGCGCGGCGTCCTCAGGGCTTCCGTCACATCGGAGTGGACGGGGAACACCCCGTCCGCACCGGTGATCCGGAACATGCGGGCGACAGGTCCGTGCAGACCGGCGAGTTCGAGGCCGGCTCCGGCCTCCTGTGCCGCGAGGCGCGTGTTCAGCAGCACGTTCAGCCCGGTGGAATCGCAGAATCCCAGGCCCGCCATGTCGACCAGCAGTCGACGGCCCGGGGCGAGTGCCCCGTCGAGCGCGTCCCGCAGCGGCTGCGCCGTGTCGTGGTCCAGTTCTCCCGCGAGCGTGAGGACAACCGCTGCGTCCACCGTCCTCACCGCGACGGTGAAGCGTTCACTCCCCGCTTCCGGCGCCATCCGGCATCACCCTTCCTCATGCACTTCTGCACCTGCCCGGGTTCCGGCGCGATATGCCCGTCCGTCCCGTGCGGAAGGGGCGCCTCAGGCCGCCCCGGCCCCCGGTTCTTCCGCGAGCAGTCCCTCCCGCAGCCGGCCCAGGATGCGGCCCAGCAGCCGGGAGACGTGCATTTGCGACATGCCCAGGCGTTCGCCGATCTCGGCCTGGGTCAGCTCCTCCCCGAAGCGCAGGGCAAGGATCGTCCGGTCCCGTTCGGACAGTTCTCCCAGCAACGGCCGCAGCGATTCCAGGTCCTCGACCGTCTCGAAGCGACCCTCCTCGATGCCGAGG
The DNA here is from genome assembly GCF_044756625.1 of Streptomyces sp. NPDC091682. NCBI lineage: Bacteria > Bacillati > Actinomycetota > Actinomycetes > Kitasatosporales > Streptomycetaceae > Streptomyces > Streptomyces sp. NPDC091682. The sequence continues at coordinate 113,116 of NZ_JBIVTH010000012.1, forward strand.
CTCCGGGGCGACACGCCGGGGGTGTCGTCGTCCTCCGCCGTTACGGGGGCGTCGAGGGACAGGCTGGCGAAGCCGTTGGCCGCGAGCCGCCCCTCGTGGACCTCCGCCACCGTGATGTCCAGCCGCTCGGCGAGCTCCCGCGCACCCGGAGCGTGGCCCAGCTCCTGCTCCAGGGCGTCGTTCGCCTTGGCCAGATCGATGCGCAGCTCCTGTAGCCGGCGCGGTACGCGGACGGCCCAGGCCGTGTCACGGAAGTAGCGCTTGATCTCTCCCACGATGGTGGGCAGGGCGAACGACATGAACTCGAACCCGCGCTCCGGATCGAACCTGTTGATGGCCTTGATCAAGCCGATGGTGCCGACCTGCAGGACGTCCTCCCACGGCGCGCCGACGTGACGGACGCGCGTGGCCGCGTACTTCACCATGCTCAGGTTCAGCTCGACCAGGGTGTTGCGCACGTACGAGTACGCTGCGGTCCCCTCGTCCAGTTCGAGCAGCCGTCGGAAGAGCGTGACCGACAGGTCGTGGGCGTCGGCGGTGCTCACGGACCGCGGATCGCGCACCTCGCGGGGATCCTGCGGCGCGGAGCCGGCCCGGCTACGGAGAGTGGCAAGCATGAGGCCTCCTCGGGGAGTTCCCTCAAGCCCCATACCCGCTCACGAGGGGTTGAAGCTGTGCGCGCCGTGGCCGTGCGTCACTCTTCGTGAGCGGGTGCGCGGCCCAGGGCGCGGTACCGGTCGAACGCCTCGCGGGCGTCCGGTACGAACGCGGGGCTGCGGACGAGCTCGTCGAGTTCGGGCTCGGTCAGCCAGTCGTACCAGGCGACTTCCGTGGGGTCGGGCCGGACCGGCTCTGTGATCACGACTTCGTGGAGGCCCAGCCAGTAGGGGCTGATCGCCCCGTCGCACGGGAACTTGAGCACGAAGCGGGGAACGCCGTGGACCCCGAGCTCCTCCGCCAGCTCCCTGGCCGCGGCCTCCCCGTACGACTCGCCGACGTCGACGGCGCCACCGAGCATCCAGTTGAACTGCCCGGGGAACCGCGACGCGTCGTCCGGGCGACGGTGCACGAGGATCCGGCCGTGTTCGTCGCGGCACACGATCGTCGCGACGCGGTGCGGCCAGCGCTCCCGGATCGCCTCCGCCCGGTCCACGACGGCCACGACGTGATCCCGCTCATCGACCCGCTCGACCAGTTCGCCCATGGGACAGATGATCGCAGGGTCCTCGCCCCCGGTCCCGTACGGGTGTCCGCCCGGCCGCGGGGCCGGGCGGACACCCGACAGCGGGTCAGCTGCCGGGCCGGACCACCACCGCCACCACCTCGACCGGCGCGCTGTAGCGGAAGTGGAGGACGAACGGCACCATGTCGCCGGCCTCCCAGCGGGTCTCCTTCGCCCGCGTCGTGATGCTCAGGTCCAGCGGGGACATGGTGACGGTGCCGCCCGCGGGCACCCGCACTGGAGCCGCCGTCCGTACGAGGTCGGGCCCGAGCCCGGAGCTCTCCCGCCTGCTGAGCAGCGTCTTCTCGACGCCGGACGACGTCACCTCGATCAACTGGTCGTCCGCGCCACCGATGTTGGTGATGTCGAAGAAGGCGGCCGTGTCCCGGCCGCTGCCGTCGGGCAGCAGCACGCGGCCGTTCCCGGCGGCGATCTGCGGCGGGCTGCCCGCGGCGCCGGTCGAGGTCCATGCCGTCAGACCGGCCAGCGCGAGCGCACAGGCCACCACCGGGACGATCGCGGCGCGCAGACCCTCGCGCACGCGTCGATCGATCGGGAGGCGGCCGCTCGGGATCCACTTCGAAAGCGAACGCGTCATCGCCCCGTACCTCCCGTCCGGCTGCCCGTCCCCGCCCGACGTACGTGCGGCGCCGGCCGCCAGCTGCGCAACCGGAGGCTGTGGGCCACCACCATCAGGGAACTCACCGACATCGCCGCGGCCGCGACCATGGGGTTGAGCAGCCCCACCGCGGCGAGCGGCACGGTGACGACGTTGTACCCGAAGGCCCAGACGAGGTTGGCCCGGATCGTCCCGAGGGTCCGCCTGGCCAGCTCGACGGCGTCGGCGACCGCCTCGATGTCGCCGCGCACCAGCGTGACGTCGGCCGCGCCGATGGCCACGTCCGTTCCGCTCCCCATGGCGATGCCGAGGTCGGCCCCGGCCAGGGCGCCGGCGTCGTTCACCCCGTCGCCGATCACGGCGACCCGTCGCCCCTGACCGCGTAACTCCCTGACGAGCCGCGCCTTGTCCTCGGGCGAGCAGTGCGCGTGCACGTCCCGGATCCCGAGCGTGGCGGCGACCCGGTCCGCGGTGGCCCCGCGGTCACCGGTGGCCAGCACCGGCTCCACCCCCAGCCGTCGCAGTCGGTCGACGGCCCGGTAGCTGCCGGGGCGCAGGACGTCCCCGAGGGCGATCAGGGCCTGGTCGGCGCCGTCCACCCGGACCAGGACCGGCGTGTGCGCGGCCGCCTCCGCCTCGGCCAGGGCCCGGTCCAGCGACGGATGGAGGTCCGCACCGGCGGCGCAGACCTCCACGCGGTGCCCCTCCACCATCCCGGTCACACCGATGCCCGCGGTGGCCCGGAACTCGGTCACCTCGGGCGGCGGCAGCGGGCTACGGTGCGGCTCCTGCCGGGAGTACGCGACCACGGCGCGGCCCAGCGGGTGCTCGGAACCCTGCTCCACCGCCGCGGCCAGCCACAGGGCCCGCTCCCGGCCCATCCCGGCGGGCACGGCCGTCACGTGCGCGACGGTCATCCGGCCGGTCGTCAGCGTCCCGGTCTTGTCCAGGACCACGGTGTCGACGTGCCGCAGGGTTTCCAGCGCCCGGGGGCCGCTGACCAGCAGACCCAGCTGCGCGCCGCGGCCGGTCGCCGCCAGCAGGGCGGTGGGGGTGGCCAGCCCCAGCGCGCAGGGACAAGCCACCACCAGGACGGCCACACAGGCCGTGACGGCTGCCTGCGGCTCGGCCCCGGCACCGAGCCAGAAGCCGAGAACGGTGACGGCCAGGGCCAGCACCACCGGTACGAACACCCCCGCCACCGCATCGGCCAGGCGCTGGGCCCGGGCCTTGCCGGACTGCGCCTCGGTCACCAGGCGGGTGATCCGGGCGAGCTGGGTGTCCGCGCCCACAGCGGTGGCCCGGACGGTCAGCAGACCGCCCGCGTTGACCGCACCGCCGACCACCGCCCGGCCAGGGCCCACCTCGACGGGTTCGCTCTCGCCGGTGACCAGGGAAAGGTCAACGGCCGAACCACCGGAGGACACCACCCCGTCCGTCGCCACCCGCTCGCCCGGCCGGACGACGAATTCCTGCCCCACCCGCAACTGCCCGATCGGGACGAGCCGCTCGCGGCCGTCCTCCCGTACGGTCACGTCCTTGGCGGCCAGACCGGCGAGCGAGCGCAGTGCCTCACCCGTACCACGGCGGGCCCGGGACTCGAGGAATCGCCCGGTCAGCACGAACAGCGGGACCCCGACCGCGGCCTCCAGGTAGATGTGTGCCACATCGCCGCCGGCCGAAGGCAGCAGGCTGAACGGCATCCGCATCCCCGGATCGCCCGCCCCGCCCAGGAACAGCGCGTACGCCGACCAGGAGAAGGATGCGATGACGCCCAGCGACACCAGGGTGTCCATGGTCGCCGCCGCGTGCCGCAGCCCCCGTGCCGCCCGGGTGTGGAACGGCAGCGAGCTCCAGACGGCGACCGGCGCGGCCAGGACGAAGCACAGCCACTGCCAGTTGCGGAACTGAAGGGCGGGCGCCATCGACAGTGCCAGAACCGGAACGGACAGCAGGGCGGTGATCAGCAGCCGCTGCACCTCCGCGCCGCCCGCGGAACCCTCCGTTCCCGCTGGCGGCGGCGTCCGGTCCGCCACGGGCTCGGGCGGCGCCGGCACCTCGGCGCTGTAGCCCGCCCGCTCCACCGCCGATACGAGGTCCTGCGCCGTCACGTGCGACGGATGCAGGACCCGGGCCCGCCCGGTGGCGAGGTTGACCGTGGCGCTCACGCCCTCGATCCTGGCCAGCCGCTTCTCCACGCGGTTCACGCAGGCCGCGCAGGTCATCCCGCCGACGATCAGATCGGTGGTGCCCACCACCACCTCCGTCCGCTCGGCCGTCACCGCGTGCCACCCGTAGCGCTGCCGTGCCCGTGCGGTCGTCCCAGGTCCCCGACGAAGGCCGGACCCTCGACTTCGGTGGACCGCATGCCGGGGGCCACCGGTCCGGCGCCCGCCCCCACCGCGTACGCCGCGCCGAACATCACTATGAGCAGCGCCACGAAGCCGGCGAGGGCGGGCGGGGGCGCCCACCGCTTCAGCGCGGTGATCGCCGGGGTCGGGTACTCAAGCCGGTCCGTCATCGTCACTCCGGAGTCTTGTACTCGGTTCCAGACGGACGAGGTGCCGATCGGGCCGTGCCGGAGCCGGGACGGCACTTCCTCCGGCGAGGTAGTCGCAGAGGAGCGGACGGTAGTTCCCGCGACGTCCGATTCCGTGGTTCCGCCCCCGCGAGCGTCGGGAGCGAGGTCACAGGGCCGGACCCTTATGGACCTCTTGCTCCGTATGTCAGGCTGGCCGGGCGCGTCGGGTCACCCGCCCGGCGCACGCCCGGCCGCCCGATCGACCGACAGGGAAAACGCCCATGTCCTTGCCGTTCCCGTACCGAGCCGCCCCGGTCGTGCTGGTCGGTGCCGTGACCGCCCTGCTCGCGGCGTGCACCCCCTCGACCGCCGCAGGCGCCGCGGTATCGGCTTCCGTCCCGGCCGCCGCGCCCCAGGCGGTCGTCACCCCCGCCGCTGCTCCTGCACCCGCACCCGGGGCCTCCACGCTGTCCATACCCGCCGCAGGTATCACCGGGCTGCGCGTGGTTCCGTACGAGGGCACCACCGACGACGTGGCGGGAACCCGTATCCAGGACCTGGGCGTGGCGGCCAGCCCTCATGGGAAGCGGGGCGGGGTCGGGCCGGGCCAGGTGGGCAACTTCCTCGTCACCGCGCACCGCCTGTCGGCCGGTGGCCCGCTGGGGAGACTGCCCGCCGTCGGACCGGGCGACACGGTCCTCGTGACCGTGGGCGAGGTGGTGTACACCTACGAGATCACCACGACCCGCAAGACGTCCTTCCGGTCGGAGCGCTCGCTGAGCGAACAGCGCGCCGCCGTGCCCGGGGCGCCCGGGGCGGCCCCCACCCAGGCGATGATCACGATCTCGACCTGCGCCACGCCGGAGGACCACGCCGAAGGCAACTTCTGGAGCGACGCCCAGGGCAATCCCGAGCACCGCATCGACAAAATAGGCGTGCTGCGCAAGACCTCCGCGGCCACGCCCGCCGGCTGACGCACGGCAGCGGGCGCCGCCGCACCGCTACGGCGTGATCCGCCGGTGCGCGGCGCGCGCGTGGAGGAGACGGGCGATGACGGTTCCGGTGCCTGCCGAGGCGAGGAGGCAGACGAGGCGCAGCAGGTCGTAGGGGGTCTCCCAGCTGAGCTCGCCCACGGGCGCGGTCGCGAAGACGTTGAGCACGAGCCAGCAGAGCAGGGCGGTCCCCGGGGCGGCGGTGAGGCGGGCTCCGGTGCTCACCACGGCCACGGCGAGGGAGAGCGCCATGAGGTCGACGGTGGGGTCGTCGGGTCCGTCCAGGAGGTTGAGCACGGCGATCAGGGTGATGGCTGCGACGGCCGCCGCGGCCCAGACCGAGGTGGTCGCGGCAGGGCTGGGTATGGGACGAACGCCCGAGCTGATCCGTTTCCACTCGACCATGCGACGCCTCCTTCGCGTGATGCCCCGCCGTCGGGGCTCTCGGAGATGATGCACCACCGGGGGAGGGCACCCGGCGCCGTGAGCGGGGCCGTTCGGCGGCGTCGGCGTTCCGCGCGCGGGGAATACTGGCCGAATGCGCCAGACGCCGCCGCCCGCCGCCGCCGTGGTTCCGGAGCCGGTCACGGCCGACCCGCCGCACCCGGTGCGCCGCCCCCTGCTCACCCAGTCCTGGCTCGACCTGGCGTTCCTGCACTGGGCCGTCGACCCGGCCCGGGTCGCCCCGCTGCTGCCGGCCGGCACCGTGCCGGACACCCTGGACGGGGTCACGTACGTCGGGCTGGTGGCCTTCCGCATGCACGAGGTCGGCTGGTTCCGCCTTCCCGGCGTCCCCTACCTCGGTTCCTTCCCCGAGACCAACGTCCGCCTCTACTCGGTCGACGCCCGGGGCCGTCGGGCCGTGGTCTTCCGCTCGCTGGACGCCTCCCGGCTGATCCCGGTGGCCGTCGGTCGGGCCGCGTTCCGACTGCCGTACGTCTGGTCCCGGATGACGGTCCGCCATGACGGTGACACGGTCACGTACACCAGTGGCCGGCGCCTGCCCGGCCCGCGCGGCGCGCACAGCCGGATCGCCGTACGCGTGGGCGGGCGCATCGCGGAGCCGACGGCCCTGGAGCACTTCCTGACCGCCCGCTGGGGCATGCACACGGAGTTCTTCGGCCGACCGCTGTACGTCCCGAACGCGCACCCGCGCTGGCCGCTGCACCGTGCGGAGCTCCTCGACTGCGACGAGGACCTGGTGGCCGCGGCAGGCCTGCCGGCCCCGGCCGGGCCACCCGTGAGCGTGCTCTACTCGCCCGGGGTCCCCGTGCGGTTCGGGCGACCGTCCCTGGGGCGCCCCTGACGCCGCTGCGGCGGCCTCGAGGAGCGACCCGGCGATGGGTGGTCTAGACCGCGGTGCGGGGCTCGTCGTGGCCGGGTGCGTCGTCCGCCACCTCGGCGGTCGGCGTCGTCGGCGCGGCCAGCGGGGCGGTGAGGTAGGCCAGCAGTCCGGCGATCTCGTGACCGGCCTCCGCCGGGTGCCGGAAGCGGGCGCCGGGGGCGACGACGTAGCGGTTGCGCCGCCCGTCCCGGGTCTTGTTGAGGTACCCGTCCGTCTGCAGGTCCGTGACGATCGCCTGTACGGTGCGCTCGGTCAGACCGCACTCCACCGCGATGTCGCGCAGCCGGATGCCCGGGTCGCGCGCGATGGCGATCAGCACCCGGGCGTGGTTCGTCAGGAAGGTCCAGCCGTTGCGTCGGGGGCCTGTGTGCTCGCTCTCCACAGCGTCATTCTTGAGGGATGACTCACGAAATGCAATTCCAGAACCAGTTTTCCGGTATTACTTGACGTGTGTCCCCGGCCCCGACAGGGTTCAGGGGAAGCGGAAGCAGAGTTCCGCATGACCACAGCCAACGAGCGACGCACCGCACCGCAAGCAGACGTGCCCAAGGAGCGAAGACGATGACCTTCACGGACACGGCCGAGGCCATGACCCCGACGACGGACACCCCCGGCGGTGGCACCGGCGGAGCCCCCGCACCCGGCGGGCTGCCGGACGTCCCCTGCCCACGGGAACTGTCGACCGGCGACGCCCGGGAGCTCACCCGGGTCTTCTTCGAACGGCTGCAGGGCCTCGAAGAGGGGACCCGCGAGTACCAGTACGTGCGCAACACACTGATCGAGATGAACATCTCACTGGTGCAGTTCGCCGCCCGCCCGTTCCGCGACCGCCCCGGCGGCCCCGAGAACGAGGACATCGTCCAGGTCGGCATCATCGGACTGATCAAGGCGATCGACCGCTACGACCCGGAGCGCAACACGCAGCTCACCACGCTCGCCCTGCCGTACATCACGGGCGAGATCAAGCGCCACTTCCGGGACACCACCTGGGCCGTACGGGTGCCGCGCCGCCTCCAGGAGCTGCGCCTGGAGCTCGCGAAGGCCACGGAGGAGCTGACCGCCGAGACGGACCACGCGCCCACCCCCGCGGAACTCGCCGAGCGGCTGGACCTCACCGAGGACGAGGTCCGCCAGGGCCTGGTCGCGGCCAACGGCTACTCCACGCAGTCCCTCGACGTCCCCCAGGACGGTGCGGCCGGCGGCACCCAGGTGTCCGCCGCCGCACGGACCACGCGCAGCCTCGCCGAGACCATGGGCGACATCGACCCCGCCCTGGAGGCGGTCGAGGACCGGCACGCCCTCGCGCCCCTGCTCGCCGACCTCGACGAGCGCTCCATCCAGATCCTGGAGCTGCGCTTCGGCCAGGAGATGACCCAGGCGGAGATCGGCGAGGAGATCGGCCTCTCCCAGATGCAGGTCTCCCGCCTGCTCACCCGCACGCTGGGCTCCCTGCGCGAGGAGCTGCTGCACGCCTGAACGGCGCGCCCGACCCGGGCAGACCCGAAACCGAACCCGCCGGGCCGGCCCGGCGGGTTCAGGCACACCCGGGTCGGCCCGTCCGTAGGCGCTCGGCGTCGAACTCGGCCCAGACGACCTTGCCCCGTCCGATCGCCTGGACGCCCCAGCGGTCGGCGAGCAGGTGCACCAGGCGCAGACCGTGCCCGCCTGGTCGGCCCGGTCGGCCCGGACGCAAGGCGGGCAACGGCCGCGGGAGCTCACCGCGCCCGTCGTACACCTCGACGCGGAAGACGTCCCCGGCGCGGAGCATGAGCTCGTGGCAGCCGCCGGCGTGCAGCTTGGCGTTGGTGACGAGTTCGGACACGACCAGGACCGCGTCCTCGGCGGTGTCCCGACCGTCCCACCCCCAGTCCTCCAGCGCCTCGCGGGTGAACTGGCGGCCGCGCGCCACCTGCCGGAAGGCGTCGCGCAGGGCGAGCCGGCGGAGCTGGGGGAAGGCCGGCCCCCGCGCGTCCGGTACGGGCCCGCCGGTGTCCGGTCCGATGGTCTGCACTGCGCACTCACCTCGTCCTCGGCTGTCGTGTCGTGGTCGCTTGTACCCGCCTTTGCGAAACGGACGCCCCGTTTGTCCGGGCGAGGGCCGGGCACGCGCGACGGGACCCGTCCCCGAGACCCATCCAGAGGAGTCATGAACAGCCTCGTGCACGTACTGGCCGTCATCGGCGGCTCGATCCTGCTGACCTTCGCCGCGGGCAGGCTGACCGACCTGCTGCTGCGGCGCGCGGATGCCCGGCACCCCGAGACACCGCTCTGGAACATGCTGCGCCGCTGCCGTACCTCGGTACGGGTGCTGCTGTTCGCGGCGGTGCTGCGCGCCGTGTACCGGCAGATCGCCTGGGAGCCGCTGCAGGAGCACGAGGCGGCCGTGGGCAGGGCCCTGACACTGGTGCTCATCGGGGCGAGCGCGTGGTGCGTCGTCCTCGTCACCTCCGCCGTGGTCGAGTCCTCCTACGCCCGCTACGCGCTCGGCACGCGCGACCCGTCACGCGTGCGCAGGGTCCGTACCCAGGTGACGCTGATCATGAGGATCGTCACCGCCGTGGTCGCCGTGGTGGCCGCGGCGGCGATGCTGCTGACCTTCCCCGACCTCCGCGCCGTCGGGACCTCGCTGCTGGCCTCGGCCGGGATCATCGGCATCGTCGCGGGCGTGGCCGCCCAGTCCACCCTCGGCAACCTCTTCGCCGGATTCCAGATCGCCTTCGGCGACATGGTGCGGATCGGGGACACGGTCGTGGTGGCCGGCGAGTGGGGTGTGGTCGAGGAGGTCACGCTCACCTTCCTCGCCGTGCGCACCTGGGACGAACGCCGGATCACCATGCCCGTCTCGTACTTCACCGGGCGCCCCTTCGAGAACTGGTCGCGCGGCGGGGTCCAGATGACCGGCACGGTCTTCCTGCACTGCGACCACACCACCCCCGTCGCGCTGATGCGCGAGAAGCTCCGGGAGATCCTGGACGGCTGCGAGGCGTGGGACGGCAGGGGCTGGGACCTGGCCGTCACCGACACGACGCCCAGCGCCATCGTGGTGCGGGCGATCGTCACCGCGAAGGACGCGGACGATCTGTGGACCGCCCGCTGCACGGTGCGCGAACATCTCGTCGCCTGGCTGACCGAGAAGCACCCGTACGCCCTGCCGCGGGTCTCCACGTCCGCGGCCGCCGTCCCGTCGGCGTACGCGGACGGCGTTTCGAAACGCGCACCCGGGTCAGACGCGTGAGCAAGGAGTCGAAAGACATCAGCAAGGCGGATGAGAGGAGTCGGGACATGTCGAAGGTGGCACGCCTGCCGGGCCGTGCGGAGCACCGGTGGGAGTGGCAGGAGGCGGCGGCGTGCCGGGAGCTCGGTACGGACCGGTTCTTCCACCCGGCGGGGGAGCGCGGTGAGGAGCGCTCCGTGCGGGAGCAGGAGGCCAAAGAGGTCTGCGCGTTCTGCCCGGTACGGACGGAATGCCTGAGCCACGCGCTGCGCGTGCAGGAGCCGTACGGGGTGTGGGGCGGACTGACCGAGGACGAGCGGAGGGCGCTGGGTGCGCGCAAGGCGGGCTGACCGACCGGGAGACCCCGCGCCGTACGCGGCGATCCCCCCGGCCGGCGGCCCGACGGGCGCGTTCAGCGACGCGCGCCCAGTTCCGCGACGATCGAGGCGGGCGTATGGCCGCTTCCGTCCGACAGGCGGTGGAAGTCGACGGAGACGTAGTTCGGGTCGCGGCCCCCGGTGGCCGACCTGCACTGCTGGGCGATGCGGTCCCGCAGCCTGGCGCCGTTGTCCAGGGCCGCCGTGAGGACGGTGGGTACGTTGCGGTGGTGGCTCATGGTGAACAGGCGCCGGAATCCGGGCTCCTGGCGGTCGAGCGGCACGTCCGGCCAGCGGCTGACGCAGGAGAGGTCGTTGCCCAGGTCTCCGAGGCTCCAGAAGTTGCTCACGGTCCAGGACTTGTCGTACATGACGCCCAGGTGTTCCCGGTCGGAGCGGTCGGAGAAGATCAGCAACCGCTTGCCGGAGGTGACGAGGTCGGCCACCTTGGGCCAGCCCTGCTGCCGGACGCCCCACTGGTCGGGCCGGAACACCATGTCCTGGAGCCCCCTGACCCGGCCGAGGGACGCCTGCAGCTGATCGGCGCCGACGTAGTCCTCGAGGAAGACGGTCACGACCTCCTGCGGATGGGCGGCGAGGAAGTCCACCACGGTCTGCATCGTGCCGTGGAAGGTCTGCCGCGGCAGGGCGTACGTGGCTCCGGCGAAGGTCTTGCAGTCGCCGTGGCACAGGTACACGTCGCTCGGGTAGCAGTCGCTGCCGAAGCTGATGATGCACAGCCAGGTGCTGCGTTCGTACCAGTGCGTGTCCAGGCTCAGGCCGCGCACGCCGCCTTCGAGCTGGGCGCGCACGGACTCGGACTGGTTCACCGAGCTCCAGCGGGAGTCCTCGTAGTTGGTGAAGGCGTTGTGGGTGGTCAGGAAGGCAACCTCGTCGAGCCGCCGGTCGCCCCAGCGGGCGGTTGCGGCCGCGGCGGCCGTGCTCGCGGTGGCCGGAGAGGACTTCTCGGCCGTGGCCGTGGCCGTGGTGGCGGCCGTGGCGGGAGCAGGGGCCGCGGCCCGCGGCGAGGCGGCCGCTGTGGTCACCGTGCCCAGAAGGGCCAGCAGGAGGAGGCACACCAGGGCCCGCGACCGCATCCGTAAGCGCATGTCCATGTCAATCAACATGGCGCGGAGGATAGCGCGCGGGCCGTGGATCCGCCCCCTGTGAACGGCAGCGGTCGTGGTCCGACGCGCCCGGCTCGCGCGCGTCGGCGAATGGGGGTTTGGTTGAACCATGAGCAGGCGGCGCGTGCCGGTGCGAGCGCACCGGTCGCCGCACCACGCCCCCGACGTGCCGGAGGAGGGCGGAGCATGCCCGGACCTGGAGCGGTACCTGGACCCGCACCTGTACCTCGACCCGCACCCGGACGGATGCCCGGCCGCCGCCGGTGCGCAGCAGCGATCGCCGTCGCGGCGGTCTGCTCCTCGATGCTGGTCGCCCCGGAACTGGCCGCGGCGCGCGCACAGCCGTCGCCCTCGCAGACCGTCCCCCGGCTGGACTGGAGCCCCTGCAAACCCGGCAGCCCGTACGACTGCGCGACGGCCCGGGTGCCGCTGGACCACGCGGCCCCCGCCGGCCGCACCATCGACCTGGCCGTCGTCCGCCACAAGGCGGGCGACCCTGCCAAACGCCTGGGCACGCTGTTCGTCAACCCCGGTGGCCCCGGCGGCCCCGGGACGGTGCAGGTGCCGCAGAACTACGACTCCTTCCCCAAGGACCTGCGCGAACGGTTCGACATCGTCAGCTGGGACCCCAGGGGCATCGGCAACAGCACCGCGGTGAACTGCTTCGACAGCCCCGAAGAGGCCCGGGCCTGGGGTGCGTCCAAGCCGGGCGGATTCCCCGTGGGCGAGAAGGAGCGCACGACCTGGATCGACGCGTACGAGGACCTGGGCCGCCGCTGCGAGAAGCGCGACCCCGACCTCCTGCGCCACGTGTCGACCGCCGACACCGCCCAGGACCTCGACCTGCTCCGCCGGGCGGTGGGGGAGCCGCAGCTCAACTACCTCGGCGTCTCCTACGGCACGATCCTCGGCGCCACCTACGCCAACCTGTTCCCCGACAAGGTCCGCGCCATGGTCCTCGACAGCAACATCGACCCGCTGGCCTGGACGAACAACGCCTCGACGGGCGAACCGCGGACCACGACCCTGCTGCGCATGGGCTCGGACCGCACTGCGGCGACGACCCTGAACAAGTTCCTCGACCTCTGCGGATCGGCCACCACCGCCCGCTGCGCCTTCTCGGCCGGCAGCCCGCAAGCCACCCGCGACAAGTTCGACCGACTGATGGGGCGCCTGCGCGAGCACCCGGTGGGCCCGTGGACGTACGCCAACACCGTTGCCGACACGGTCAGCAGCCTCTACATCGTCCGCCCGGGCTGGACCGCTCTCGCCGCCCGGCTCCAGGACCTCTGGCAGGGCCGCACCCCGAAGCCGCCCCAGTACCCGCCCCCGCCCCCGGTCGCGAACCCGAATCCGTACCTGGGCGAGGAACAGGCGGGAGCCGTGTGGTGCGGCGACAGCCCCAACCCGCGCGACCCGGCCGTCTACCACGGTCTGGAGGAGGACAGCGCCCAGCGGGCCGGCGACGCCGGACGCTACTGGACCTGGTCCGGTGAACCGTGCGCCACCTGGCCGGCCCGGGCCGCCAACCGGTACGAGGGCCCCTGGAACAAGCCCACGGCCAACCCCGTCCTGGTGGTCGGCACCACGTACGACCCCTCGACGCCCCACTCGGACGCCCAGGCCATGGCCGAGGAACTGGCCGACGCCCGGCTGCTCACGAACAACGGGTTCGGCCACACCGCACTGTTCAACAACAACAGCACCTGCATCAACACCCACGAGAGCCGCTACTTCATCGACGGCACGCTCCCGCCGCCCGGCACGACCTGCCAACCGGACCGGCTGCCCTTCTCCTGAAGTGACCGGCGACCGGGTCACGGGACGAGGACGACCTTCCCGGCGACCGTGCCGGACTCGGCGAGGCGCATCGCCTCCGCGGCGCGCGCCAGCGGGATCTCGGCCGCGACCTTGGCGGTGATCTCGCCGCGCTGGAGGGCGGTGAACACCTGGGTGAGGTCGGCGCGCAGGCGTGCCCGGAAGCGGTCCTTGGCGTAGGCGCGCCCGGCCCACACGTTGAAGAAGTACGCGCGGCGGCCGTTGGGCAGCGCGTTCCACACCCACACCCGGCCGAGCAGCTCCAGCACCGGCCACGAGCCGGAGCCCTCGTCGTCGCGGGTGGCGGCGCTGCCGTAGGAGACGAGCGTGCCGCCGGGAGCCAGGAGCCGCCAGGACTCGACGATGCCGTCGCCGCCCACGTGGTCGAACACCGCGTCCACTCCGCCGGGCGCGAGGGCCCGTACCCGTGCGTGGACGTTCCCGGAGCGGTAGTCGACGGGGGTCACCCCGAGAGCGAGCAGTGCGTCGTGGTGGCGGGTGGAGGCGGTGCCGATCACGTGGGCGCCCGCGGCCAGCGCCAGTTGGACCAGGATCGAGCCGACCCCGCCGTTGGCGCCGTGGACCAGGACGGTCTGGCCGGCGCGCACCCGGGCCTTGCGGTGGAGCATCTGCCAGGCGGTGATGCCGTTGACCACGGCGGTCTCGGCGTCCACCGGGCTGACGCCCTCGGGCACCTCCACCACGTCGGCGGCGGTGAGCGCGACATGGCTCGCCCAGCCTCCGGTCTTGGTCAAGGCGGCGACCCGCTTGCCGAGCAGCGCCGGGCCGACGCCCTCGCCCACCGCCAGCACCGTGCCGACCAGGTCGTACCCGGGGACGAAGGGGAACGGCGGCTGGTCGTAGTACCGGCCGCGCCGCATCTGCTGCTCGGCGAAGGACACGCCCGTCGCCTCCATGGCGACGACCACCTGGCCGGCCGTCGGCACGGGGACGGGGCCGCGGTGGAACTGCAGGCCCTCCGGCTCGACCTTGCCCGGCAGAACGACCTCGACCCGCTCGACGGTGTTCGTCATGATGACCTCCAGTGAGTTCCTGCTTCTCGTGTTCGTTAGAAGCTATAACAAGAGTGATCGGCTATCTCGGCAATGTCAAGGGAGTGGCACGTCCGATCGAGAGTGGTTGTGTCGATGGTGATAGCCTCTAACTGATCTGGTGGTGTTGGGCGAGCGGTGAGAGGCGGCGGGCATGACCGGCCATACGAAATCCCCCCGGGAGCGGTACCGGCAGCAGGTGCGCGAGGAGGTCAAGGAGAAGGCCTGGCAGCAGATCGCCGGCTCCGGCGCCTCGGCGCTCTCCCTCAACGCGATCGCCAAGCAGATGGGCATGAGCGGACCGGCGCTGTACCGGTATTTCGCCAACCGCGACGAGCTGATCACCGAACTCATCCGTGACGCCTACCGCAGCCTCGCCGACGCCTTTGTCGCCGCCGCCGGCGGGGGAGCGGGCCGGCCCGACCCCGCCGGGCTGGCGCAGGTGCTGCGCACCTGGGCCCTCGCGGACCCGCACCGCTACTTCCTCGTATACGGCACCCCGGTGCCCGGCTACCACGCACCGCCGGACGTCACGGTGATCGCCTCGGAACTGATGTCGGTCCTGCTGGACGCCTGCGTCGCAGCCCTACCGGCCGTGCACCCGGGCGCGGAGCCGGACGCCTTCGAGGAGCACCTCGACGCGCACCGCGCATGGGCGGGCAGCCACCCGGACGCCCCGCCGTCGGCGCTGCACCTGGCCCTGACCTTCTGGAGCCGTCTGCACGGCGTGCTGTCCCTGGAACTGGCGGGCCACTTCACCGGCATGGGCCTCGACCCGGCCCTGCTCTTCGCCGCCGAGGTCGACCGCCTCGTGACGCCCTGAGCCGCGTCAGATCCAGAAGAAGAACCGGTCGAGCGAACACCTAGCGTGGGAGCGGAGGTTCAGCACGCCGTCGTACTCCGCCCACAACAGGTGCTCGGGAACGGTGACGTAGCGGAGCCTGTCGAGGATGCCGCTGATACGTGCCAGATCGGTGGCGTCCAGCAGGTACTCGACCGCCGGTGGCCGTCGGGCGCCGCCGCCGCTCCGCTCACAGGCCGGTGACCTTGGCGCTCGCCGACAGCTCGTAGACCAGCGTGACCGTCCGTCGGCCGCCCGGCGCGAGCGGGACGTCCCAGCGGGCGATGCCTTCGGCATCGACCGAGTCCGGGGCCGGCGCGCAGGCCTCCTTGCGCAGGCGCACCTCCACTGCAGAGACCTCGGAGACCGGGATCCGCTCCCGGACGACGACCACCCGTTCGCCGTGGTCCCCGGGGGCGGAGAACCGGGACAGGTGCAGCCGGACCGTGCGGGTGACCACCGTCCGCTGGCTGAAGCCGGCCGAGTCCCGGGACTCCTCGGCGGACCGGACCACCCGGTGGTCGTCGCAGCTGCCGAAGGCCAGCTCGACCGGGGCGCCCGGGGCGGTGAAGTCCAGCGTGCCGCGGCCGCTGAACCCGCTGCCGCGGACCAGGTCCACGGGACCGGCCAGCAGCGCGTGACCGGACCGGTTGTCGAAGGACACCACCCGGGTGACCAGCGGGGACAGCTCGGGCGAGCAGGCGTATTCGCTGCTGGCGGCCGTGCTGAAGGCGGAGAGCGGCACCCGGTGGGCGCGGCCGTCCCCGCGTACGGAGACCGGTACGGGGGAGTGCAGCACCCGCGCCTCGCCCCCGTCGTCCACCCCGGGCAGGCCGAGCACCGGGGCCGCCGGACCGAGGTCCCCGATCTCCTCCTCGCGCAGTTCGACGTCGACCGTGCGGCGCTCCGCCGGCGTGCGCTCACCCAGCGTGAGGCGGTCCTCGCCCAGCCGGGGCGGCTCGGTGGCCAGCGCCGACCGGGCCGTCGACAGGGTCAGGCGCACGTCGGACCAGTCCTCGCCGGTGCGCTGCCAGACCATCGCGTCGGACTCCAGCGTCAGCGCGTCCCCGTCCAGGACGGCCCGGTAGGCGGGCCGCCACAGCGCGCACGGGGTGAGGTGGCCCAGGCGCAGCCGGACCGGACCGGCGGCCGCGCTGTCCACGGTCAGCTCGATGTGACCGACCAGTTCGGCGGGCTCGGTCTCGGAGCGTTCCATGGCCTGCCGGGTCTCCCCGAGTTCGACGGCGAGGGCGGCCAACCGGGCGTCCACGGAACGCAGTCGCTCACCGTACGCATCGCGCTCGCCGTCCACCCGGTCCATCTCGCGGGCCCAGCGGGGCCCGTCGGTCTCCCCGGAGCCGGCGCCCTCGCCGATCTCCCGCAGCAGATCGGCGGCGAGGCGGCCGAGCACGTCGAGCCGGCCGTGCAGCCGGTCGCGCCGCTGCCCCAGGGCGAGTTGCTCCTCCTCGAGGGCGTGCACGCGAGTGCGCAGGGCGGAGTCCTCGTCGGCGGACGGCAGCGGTCCGCGCGGCTCCCAGCTGCGGACGATCCGTACGTCGAGCACGGTGGCCCGGTGTTCGGCGGCCAGCTCTGCGTGCAGGGTGCGGTCGACGGCCAGCGCGCTGACCGGACCGAGCCGCAGCCGCTGGACCCCCGCCTCCAGGTCCAGTACGGCGGCGCGTTCGACGTGGGCGCGGTCCTCCAGGCAGGTGACGGCGGTGACGGGAAGGGCGATCGGCTTCGGGGCCGTGGACATGATGGGTGTCAGCTCCTGCGGTTGCCGCCGACCAGGGCCTTGCCGGCCGGGATGCGGATCTCGTAGCCGCCGTCGAGGGCGGTGGTCCCCCCGGCGGGCAGGTCCACCCGCCAGATGCGGGTGCCCGGGGCGTGGTGTTCCGGCCCGGCGCCGTCCTCGGGCGTCGTCCAGCCGGCGCGTTCCTCGATCCGGACATCCGGATCGGAGGTGACGGGCACCCGCTCGTGGACCTCGACGGTGACGGGTCCGGCGAGCCGGTTGGCCAGTTCCACGTGGACCTGGTGGTCGAGCACCGTGATGTTGTTGCGCAGGCCCGCGGTCGACTCGCGCAGGTTCGTACGACGGGTGACCCGGACGCCCTCGGCGGGTCCGAGCCCCACCCGGCGCACCCCACCGGGTGCGAGCGTGGGCAGGGCGGCGGTCAGTAGGAAGTCCTCACCCATGGTGACCTCCACCGGGCCGGCCAGCAGTGCCTGGTCGGTGGCGTTGGAGAGCACCAGCGTCGCGTACACGGTCTGCTCCACGGACGGCACGCAGACGTACTCGGTGCGCAGACCGACCGGGATCTCCCCGACGGTGACGGTGTGCCAGGTGCCGTCCGACGGAATGTCGGCCCGGGCGGCGGCGTCGAAGCGGTGGTCGAAGGAACCCGCCGATTCCCGGGGCCGCACGGCGTGTCCGGGCAGCGGCAGCCCGTCCACCCGCTCGGCGAGGCGGCGGTGCTTCGCCGCCACCGGGTCGGCGGGGGAGTCGGCGAACAGCCGGCCCCGGCGACCACCCTGCTCGTCGGGGCCGCACAGGACGAGCGCGGCGTAGTCGAGCTCGGCGCCGCTCGGCTGCGGCGGACCGGCCACCGGCTGCGGAGCCGGCGCGGGCGCAGGCGGAGCCGCCCGGCCGGGAGCAGCAGGAGCCGCGGGAGCGGGGGCCCCGCCGAAGGCCGCGCCGCCGCCCCGCGGCCTGCCGGCCGGCCGCGGGCGGGCCGGCTGGGCGAGGGCGGGCATCGCGCCGGCGACGTCCCGGGAGGCGTCGAACGCGCCGCCGGGCACCGGGAGGGCGCCGTACGCCTGTGGCGCGGGCGCGGGCGCGGCCGCGGCTGCCGGGGCGGGTGGCGGCGGAGGGGGCGGAGGGGGCGGCGGTACGGGACCGGCCGCGGAGCCGACCCGGACGGCCGGCGGCAGCACGGTCGGGGCCGGGCGGCGGGCGCCGGCCGCCTCGTAGCCGGCGAACAGGTCGGAGAGGCCCACCGGAGGCTCGCGCCAGCCGGACGGCGCCAGGGCGGGCTGCCGGCGCCCGATCCGGACCGAACGGAGCTTCGGCAGGTCGGTGCGGCGCCGGAGGTCGGCGGTGGCCAGGGCGATGTGCACACCGGTCCAGTCCTCGCCGGTGCGCTGGGCGACCGAGGCGCGCAGCACTAGCTGGCCGTCGCCGTCGCCCTGACGGTGCGTGAGCCGGTACGCCGGTACCCAGACGGCTCCCGGAACCCCGTACTCCAACTCCAGCTCGACCTCCCCGTCGGCGCCCTCCGCGTCCGCCGCGGCGTCGAGGGTCAGGAGCGCGGAGACCGTGGTCTCCACGTGCGCCTGCGGAGCGTCGGTGGAGGCGCGGGCGAGCCGGTCCGCGGCGACACCGAGCTCGTGCCCGGCGAGACGCAGCGCGTCCTCCAGCTCGACGAGGCGGGCGTGCAGCCGCGTCAGCCGCTCCTCGGCGAAGTCGGCGAGCTCCAGCCACGCGTCGACCGGGGTGCGGCGGTGCGGCGCCTCGGGGTCGGGAGCCGGGGGCACCGGCCGCAGGGCCCTGACCTCGTCGATCAGCACCCGTTGCCGGTCCCGGCGGCCCTGCGCCGCAGCGTATGCGTCGCGCAGCCGCTCGACCTCGCGCCGCAGGGCATCGGGCGCGCCGGTGGTGCGCGGTTCGGCCCCGACCTCCACCCGGGCCTCGGTCACGCGGACCCCGGGGGCACCCAGCACGTTCGCCCGGAGCGACCCCGGGTCCAGCGAGCGGGGCAGCCCCGTCACGCGCACCCGTCCGTCCGCCGGCAGGCTGCCCCGGACCAGCCGGCGGCAGACCGCGCCCTGCGCGTACACCACGACCGAATCGAGCGTCGAATTCCACCGTCGTACCGTCTGCGCCGTCATGTGCTCCGCCCCCCGATGCGTCCGTGCCGGTCGAAGCCTACGCCCGAGCGGTCCGCGCATCCGTGCCGAGCCCCGATGTCAGTGGCCTGTCGTACGGTCAGGGTGTGTGCACGTCCGACGAAGTCCGTGAAATCGCCCTCGCCCTCCCGGAGACGACCGAGAAGGAAGCCTGGGCCATGCCCACCTTCCGGGTCGCCGGGAAGATGTTCCTGACGCTGCCCGACGACGAGACGTCACTGGCCGTCCGCTGCCCCAAGGAGGAACGCGACGAGCTCGTCCGCGCCGAGCCCGAGAAGTTCTGGGTCGCGGACCACGAGGCGTCCTTCGCCTGGGTACGGGCGCGCCTGGCGGCCCTCGACGACACGGACGAGCTGCGCGCCATCGTCGTGGACTCCTGGCGCCAGGCCGCTCCGCCCGGCCTGCTCAAGGACCACCCCGACCTCGGGCCCCCGGGACCGGCCTGAGGCCCGGGGCGGGGCCGCCGCCGGCCCGTACGGGTCCGCCGGCCCGTACGGGCTCGCCGGGACGGGCGGGTACCGACGGGAGGGGGGATATGGAGAGACCATGGTCAGGTGCGAAACGTTCCGGGGCGTGATCAGCAAGCCGACCAGCGTGCGCTGAGAGAGGCACTGGTCAGGGCCTGTGCCGACGCGGGAGCGTCCATCGGCATGCTCTACCTGCCCGACCCCGACCCCACCCGGCGCGTACTGCACCTGACATTGGTCTCCGGACTTTCCCGCGAGTTCGCGGGCCCGTGGTCGCGGGTCGCCCTGGACGATCCCATTCCGGTGGCCGACGCGGTCCGTGAAGGCCGGCTCGTCTGGCTCGGCGGCCAGGAGGACACGGCCCGCCGCTATCCGCGCCTCGGTCTCGTCCTCCCGTACGACTTCGCGCTCGCCGCCACCCCTCTGACCGGGGAAGCCGCCGGGCGGGCCGCCGAGCCCACCGGGGCCGGCCTGGTGTTCCTGTGGCCGGGCTCGCACGGGCCCGACCTCGACGAGCGGGAACTCAAGGCCCTGGAATCGGCCCGAGGCCTGCTGGCGCGCATCCTGCTGCGAGCCGCCGGCGACGGCCTGCCACTGCGGCCACCACCGCGTCCGATCGTCCTGCGACCGCTCCCCTCACCCACGCCGGGCCCGGCCGAGGCGGCGGCCACCATGGCCTTCGTCCGGCGCCTCCCCGGGGGCAACTGCGCGCTCGACCTGAACGGCACCATCACCTTCATCACCCAGGAGGCGGCCGACCTGCTCGGCGCGCCCGTTTCCGGGCTGCTCGGGGCCCTGCCCTGGGAGGCCCTTCCCTGGATGGACACCCCCGCCATCGAGAACCACTACCGGGCCACCGCGATGAGCCGGCTGCCCCGGAGCTTCACCGCCGGACGCCCCACCGGACAGCAGCTGTGCTTCGACCTCTACCCGGACAACACGGGCATCAGCGTCCGCATCACCCCGGTCGGCTACCGGGCCGGCTCACCGGTCCCCCTGCCGCCCGCGGACCCCGAGCAGGCTGCACCGAGCCGGGCCACCGCGCTCTACCCGCTCATGATGCTGGCCGTCACCCTCACCGAGGCCGCGCACGCGCAGGACGTCGTGGAGAAGGCCGCGGACCAGATCGTTCCCTCCCTAGGAGCCCACGCCCTGGCCCTGCTGGCCGAACAGGACGGGCGGGTGCGGATCGTCGGCCACCGCGGGTACTCCGCCGATCACCTGGCGGAGCTCGATGGCACCCCCGTCTCGGCCGACACCGCCATCACCCACATCCTGCACACCTCCACCCCGCTGTTCTTCGGCGACGTGGGCGAGCTCCTGGCCGCCCACCCCGACGCGGTGGTCGAGGAGGGCATGGCCGCCTGGGCGTTCCTGCCCCTGATCGCCTCCAACCGCCCCATCGGCTCCCTCGTCCTCGCCTATGCACACCCCCGCGTCTTCGCCCCCGGCGAGCGCGCCGTCCTGACCTCGATCGCCGGGCTCATCGCGCAGGCCCTGGACCGCGCCCGCCTCTACGACGCCACCCACCAGCTGGCCCGCAGCCTGCAGACCGGCCTCCTGCCCCACACCCTGCCCCGCGTCCCCCGTCTCGACGTGGCCGCCCGGTACCTGCCCGCCGCACACGGCCTCGACATCGGTGGCGACTTCTACGACCTCATCCGCATCGACGACACCACCGTCGCGGCTGCCATCGGCGACGTACAGGGCCACAACGTGAATGCCGCCGCCCTCATGGGCCAGGTCCGCACCGCCGTCCACGCGGGCGCCGGCGCGCCACCGGAGGAGGTCCTCGCCCGCACCAACCGGCTCCTGACCGACCTCGAACCCGGACTGTTCACCAGCTGCCTGTACGCCCACATCGACCTCGTCGGCCATACCGTCCGCCTGGCCTCCGCCGGCCACCCGCCACCCCTGCTGCGCCACCCCGGCGGGACGACCGAGATGCTGGAGCCGCCGGCCGGCCTCCTCCTGGGCATCGAGCCCGGGGCCTCGTACACGGCCGTCGAGATCCCCTTCAGCCCCGGAACCCTCCTCGCCCTCTACACCGACGGGCTCGTCGAGGCCCCCGGCCGGGACATCGAGGACGCCATCGGCGCGGTCGCGGGCCTGATCGCAGACGCACCCGAGCACCACCCGCTCGATGACCTGGCGGACGAACTCATCGAGCACGCCCACCGCGACGGCCCCCGCCCCGACGACATCGCCCTCCTACTGCTGCGCACCGAGGGCCGGGTCCCCTCCACGGGCGCGCACCGCACCTGAACCGTCCCCGAGCACGCCCGGGGGCTGCCCGGGACGACGGCGTCCGGCGGTCCGCGCTCAGCGGTCCGCGCTCAACGGTCCGTGCCCAGGCGGACCAGCATCTTGCCGGTGTTGGCACCGGCCAGTACCCCGAGCAAGGCGTCGGCCGCCCGCTCGATCCCGTCGGCGACGGTCTCCTCCGTACGCAGGGTCCCGCCGGCCAGCCAGCCGGCCGCCTTGCCGATCCACTCGGGGAACAGGTGGAAGTGGTGGGAGACCAGCATTCCCCGCAGGGTCACTTCGTGGGCTGCGGCCCGGAAGAGGTTGTCGGGACCCGGCGCCGGCCGCAGGGCGTTGTAGCCGCTGATCGCACCGACCATGGCGATCCGCCCACCGGGACGGATCGCGCCGATGGCGGCCTGGAGGTGGTCGCCGCCGACGGCGTCCAGGTAGACGTCGATGCCCTCGGGGGCGGCCTCCGCGAGCTGGCCGGGGAGATCCCCCCGGCGGTGGTCGAGAGCCGCGTCGTAGCCGAACACGTCCAGCAGCTTCTTGGTCTTGTCCGGACCGCCGGCCGAGCCGATGACCCGGGACGCGCCCAACTGGCGTGCCAGCTGCCCGGCGATGCTGCCCACCGCCCCGGCCGCTGCGGAGACGAGGACGACATCGCCCTCCTTGACCGGCGCGGTCCGGGTCAGCGCGGTGTACGCGGTCAGGCCCGTGGCGCCGAGCGCCCCGAGGTAGGCGGTCGGCGGGGCGATCGAGGTGTCGACGACGGTGGCGGCACCGGCGTCCAAGACCGCGTACTCCCGCCAGCCGAGGAAGTGCGAGACGGTCGCCCCGACCGGAACGGACGCGGCACGGGAGGCGACCACCTCGCCGATCGCGCTGCCTTCGAGGGCGGCGCCGAGGGCGAACGGCGGCATGTAGGAGGGAACGTCGTCCATCCGGCCCCGCATGTACGGGTCCACCGACATCCATGTGTTGCGCACCAGGATCTGGTCCTCGCCGAGCTCCGGCAGCGGGACGGCAACGAGCTCGAAGTCCTCGGGCTTCGGGGTACCGGTGGGGCGGGAGGCGAGGTGGACCTCACGGGAAACGGTCATGGCGTCTTCCTTCGGTGTGGACGGGGACCGCTCGGTCGCGGTCACAGGAACACCCTGCAAGGGGCGACGCACGGGCCACGCACGGGCGGCGCACGGTCCGCGCACGCGCTGTGGACCTGCGGGGTCCGGAGACCACCGGCGCTCTGCTCACGGCCTGTTGACGAGGAAGAAGTAACGTTGCGGCATGCGTTTCGAGGTGCTGGGACCCCTGACCGTGCGAACCGACGAGGGGATCCCCGTCCCCGTGCCCGAGGCGAAGGTCCGGGCGCTGCTGGGCGCCTTGCTCGTGCGCTACGGGCGGCCCGTGCCCGCGGACCGGCTGATCGACGAACTGTGGGGCGAGGACCTGCCGGGCAACCCGGGGAACACCCTGCAGACCAAGGTCTCCCAGCTGCGGCGCATCCTGGCACGGGCCGAGGAGGGCGGCAGAACCCTGGTCGGGTTCGGTCCGGCGGGCTATGCGCTGCGGGTGGCCGACGAAGCGGTGGACGCCGGCCGGTTCGCCGAACTGACCGCGCTCGCCCGCAAGGAGGCCGGAGCGCGGGCGCGGACCGCGCTGCTGTCGGAGGCACTCGGGCTGTGGCGGGGTCCCGCATACGCGGACTTCCCGGACGCCGCCTTCGCGCGGACGGAGGCAGTCCGGCTGGAGGAGCGGCGGATCACCGCGCAGGAGGACCTCGCCGAGGCACGGTTGGAGTTGGGCGAACACGTCGTACTGGCCGATGAACTGGGCGCCCTGATCGCGGAGCATCCGCTCCGGCAGAGGCTGTACGCGGCCCGGATGCGGGCGCTCTACGGCGCGGGGCGGCAGAACGAGGCGCTCGCGGCCTACCGGGAGCTGACGGCACGGTTCGTGGAGGAGCTGGGCATTGACCCGGGCCCCGAACTCGGCGCGCTGTACGGGGCGATCCTGCGACAGGATCCGGAACTGACGGCCGGGCCGGTGCCGGTGCCGGAACCAGCGACGGCAACGGAGCCGGAGCCGGAGCCGGAGCCGGAGCCGGAGTCGATGCCGGTGCCCGCCGTGGGGGAGGCGCGGCCGTTCCCGCCCGGGACGAACCTCCCCACCCCGGTCAGCTCGCTCGTCGGGCGCGAGGAAGCCGTCGCCCGGGTGTGCGCGGCGGTCGGGGCCGGCCGCCTGGTGACGCTCACCGGGCCCGGTGGCGTCGGCAAGACCCGCCTCGCGCTCGCCGCCGCGGCCCGCCTCGCCGATGCCGGGCCCGGCCCGTGCCCCGACGGAGTCCGTTTCGTCGAACTCGCGGGCGCGCGGGGCGACGTGGCCTCGGTGATCGCGGCCGCCCTCGGGGTGCGCGAGGACGCCGACGGCGGCGCCGGCCCCGGTTCGGGGGGCGGGGCCGCAGCCCGGGACCGGTTGGCCGCGGCGCTCGGAACGCGACGGCTGCTCCTCGTACTCGACAACTGCGAACACGTCGTCGCATCCGTGGCCGCTCTGACCGGGCAGCTCTTGCAGCGGGCCCCCGGGCTGCGCGTCCTTGCCACCAGTCAGGAGCCGCTCGCCCTCGCCGGCGAGACACTGGAGGCGGTGGCCCCGCTCGACGGGGCCGAGGCGATGGAGCTCTTCGCCGCCCGCGCCGCTGCCGGCACACCCGGCTTCACCCTGGGCCCGCACAACACCGAGGCCGTGGCCCTGGTGTGCCGCCGCCTCGACGGACTCCCGCTCGCCCTGGAACTCGCCGCCACCCGGGTCAGGGCGCTCGGCGTGCACGCGCTCGCCGAGCGGCTGCACGACCGGTTCCGGCTGCTCAACCAGGTGCGGCGGGACGCGCCGGCCCGGCAGCGCACCCTGCGGGCGATGATCGACTGGAGCTGGGACCTGCTGGCCCCGGCCGAGCAGGCGGTGTTGCGCCGACTGGCCGTGTTCTCGGGCGGGTTCACCCTGGAGTCGGCGGAGGCGGTGTGCGCCACCGGGGACACGGCTGCCGAAGACGTGCTGGACCTGGTTACACGCCTGGTGGATTGTTCACTGGTCGTCGCTCCCTACGGTGGTGGTGGCGATGCGGAGCCGCCGCGCTACCGGATGCTGGAGTCGGTGACCGCGTACGGCCTGGAACGGATCGAGGAGGCGGGCGAGGCCGCGGCCGCACGGCTACGGCACGCCGAGCACTTCGCCGACTTCGCCGAGCGGGCCGCGCCCCACCTGCACGGTCCCGAACAGCGTGCTTGGCTGCGCCGTTTGGACTCCGAGGGCCTCAACCTGCGTGCCGCGCTGGACGGGGCGGTCGCGGCGGGAGCGGCCGGTGCCGCACTGCGGCTGGTCAATGCGTCGGCCTGGTACTGGTGCCTGCGCGGCCGGATCGGCGAGGCGCGTACGGCGTTGGGGTCCGCACTTGCGTGCGCGTCCGCCGCGTCCGCCGAGTCCGAACAGGCCGGACCGGCCGTCACCGGTGCGCGGGCCCGGCTGGCCGCCTTCGCCGTGTTCGCCGGGGACGACAGCCTGCTCGGTGGCGACTTCGACGGCGCCGACCCGCGGGGCAGGTGGCTGCTGGAGTTCGCCCGCCTCGGCTTCGCGAACGGGCCCGCTGCCGATGCCGCTGCCGATGCGTGCGTTGCCGTCACCGCCGCGGACGACGGTGTCCTCGAAGGACTGCCGGCGGTGTTCCGGGACCTCGGCGACCGCTGGGGCGAGGCGGCCGCGCTCAGCGGCCTCGCCACCCGGGCCCTGTACCGCGGCGACCTCGTAGAGCTGCGCCGCAACGCCGAGGCCGGGGCGGGGCTGTTCGCGGAACTCGGCGACCAGTGGGGCCGGCTGCAGTCCTCGGAACAGTTGGGCGTCCTCGCCGAGATCAGCGGCGACTACGCGCAGGCCGCCCGGCTCCACGAGGACGGCGTACGGAGCGCGCGGGAACTGGAGCTCTTCACCCAGGTCTCCTTCCGCCTGGCCCAGCAAGGCCGCATCGCCTTGTTGACGGGGGACACCGCGCGGGCCGCGGACCTCCACGAGCAGGCCCGGCGGCTGGCCGACGAGCAGTCGCACCGGCCGGCCCAGCAGTTCGCGGAGATCGGCCTGGCCCTCGGTGCCCGCCGGGACGGCGACCTGGACGCCGCCGAGGCCCGGCTGCTGCCGTGGCTCGACTGGAGCCGCAGGCTCGGCGTGGACATCAGCGTCGCACTGATCCTGGCGCAGCTGGGGTACGTGGCCGAATTGCGCGGTGACGCCCCGCTCGCGCGAACCCTGCACCGGGACGGCCTCGCAGCGGCCCGCCGGTCGGGTGATCCGCGCGCCCTCGCCCTGGCGTTCGAAGGGCTGGCGGGCGCCGGGTCGGTGGCCGACGTCTCGGGTGACCGGGCCGCCGGGGCGGTGGAGCTCCTCGGTACGGCCGCCGCACTGCGGGAGTCCCTCGGTACCCCGCTGCCGCCGGCGGAACGGCACGACGTGGACCGGGCGACGGCCCGACTTCGCGCGCGGCTGGGCGAGGAGGCCTTCGCCACCGCGTTCGCGCGCGGCCGCGCCCTGTCGCCGCAGGAGCAGGCCGCCGCCCTGCTCGAGTGCGCCGGGCCGTGACCGCGTCAGAGTTCGGCGGTCCAGACTCCCGCGGGGTGGTCGTCGGGCCGCAGCCACAGCCGGGGCTGAGACTCCCGGTGGTCCTCGCCGGCCTGCTCATGCCAGTGGAAGCGCCCCTCCGCATCGGGCCACGTGACCTGGAGGAAGGGGAGCGGGGGCCGCCGGTAGAACCCGATGGCCCGGCCGAAGAAGGTCCGGAACCAGCGCATGTCGACGCTCCGGAGTCGTACCGGCCCACCGTCCCACACGCCCCCGTGCTCCTGCCCGTCCGCCGGTACGGCGGGGGTGGCGGCCAGATCGCCGAGCGCGTTGAGCACGCGGTGCATCTCGTGGACATCACGTCCGAACGTGCACAGTTCGGGGGCGCCGTACGTGTGGGCGAGGCCGATCGTGTAGGCGAACCCGGGCCCGATCTCGTCCTCGGGGACCATGACCACGTGCCAGCCGTGCCGTCGCACGTCGCCGACGATGCGACCGTGTATCTGGTCCGCCTCGGCGCGGTCGCCGTAGTCGTGGCAGAGGACGCAGCGGCATTCGAAAGGATCACGGTGCATGCGGCGAGGCTACGGGGCCCGCGGGGCGTGCGACGCGGCGGGCCGCCGGCTCGGCATTTTCGGCCATTTCTGCGCAGCAGACTGACATGCTCCTGACAGTTCAGGGCGGCTGTGGGACTCTCCGGGCACGCACTCCGCACACTCTGTGAGGCCCCACGCCTCGCCCACCCCCACCAGTACGTGGCATGGAGGAGCGAACCATGAGGCACATCACGCACGGCACCCGCATCTCACGCTTCGCCGGTATCGCAACGCTGGTCGTCGCGGCCGCGTTCACCGGCACCGGTACCGCCCTCGCGCACGGCACCGGCCCCTCCGCCGTCGACCAGAAGGTCGACGGGGTGATGGTGGTCGCCGGCAACAGCTGTAGCTGGACCAATGCGAGCACCAGCGCAGTTCCCCCGAACGCCCTCACCGTCGACCGTACGACGATCAACACCCCGGGTGGCAACCTGGCCTGTGGCGGCGGCATCGCCGCCACGCTCAACAACAACCCCGCCTTCACCTTCGACGACGCCGCCGGCACGGCACGGACCGACCTGATCGACATCACCGGCAAGCAGAGCTTCATCTCCTGCCGCTACAAGGCGACGGCCATCGTGTGGGACCGCGACGCGACGAGCCGGAAGTACGTCAACCGGGCCTTCACCGCCACCAAGACCTCGGGCAGCTTCCTGTGTCCGGGATCGGTCACCACCCCGGCCGGGGACGCCTCCATGCTGTTCCACTGAACCGCAGTCCGGCTCCAGGTCGGACCGGGCCGGGCGGACGCGTACCGTCCGCCCGGCCCGCTCGCTCGATCCACGAGGATGGGCACATGACCCGTCTCCTCCACCTGGACCGCACCCTCGACGAGCTCGACGGACCTCCATGGCCCCCGCCCCCCTCGCCCACCACCAACCTGGTCACCAAGGTGTACGCCCTGCGCCGCAAACGCCTCGGTGACCTGACCCCGGCCGACCTGCGCGCGCTGATCACCCAAGAGGTGGGCCTGCCTTACGTATTGCCCCTCGCGGTGCGCCTGCTCCTCAACGACCCTTTGCTGGACGCGTACTTCTATCCGGGAGACCTGCTGCTCGCCGCCTTCGGCCGACCCGAACCGGCCTGGGCGCTCTTCCCGGACCTGCGGGAGCAGCTGGTGGCCGTCGTCGCGGATCTGCCGGAGGAGGAACTGGCTCGGCTCAGGGCCTACGGGCTGGCCGGGCAGTGGGGCTGAGCGGCCGGTTTCAGGGCTGCTCGACGTGCGCCCCTGCCAGGGAGTTCAGCAGGGCCGCGCCCCGCTCGGCGTCGTCCACGCTGACCGCGAAGTCCTTGCCCTTGGCCCGGATCACCAGGCACGCACCGCTCCGCAGCATCACCGT
The DNA here is from genome assembly GCF_044756625.1 of Streptomyces sp. NPDC091682. Taxonomy (NCBI): domain Bacteria; kingdom Bacillati; phylum Actinomycetota; class Actinomycetes; order Kitasatosporales; family Streptomycetaceae; genus Streptomyces; species Streptomyces sp. NPDC091682. The sequence goes on from NZ_JBIVTH010000012.1 coordinate 141,408, forward strand.
CGTGCCCAGCCCGCTGAGCCGGTAGCCCCAGCCGCCGACCTGGGCCGGTGACCGGTTCTCGGCCCGCGCCCACTCGATGTCCGCCGCCTTCCAGCGCCGCACCGGCCACCCGAGGGGCCCGAAGGCCACGTCCATACCGCGCTCCGTGACCCGTACGCGTACCGAGGAGAAGGCCAGCAGTGATATCGAGGCGAACAGGAACGGCGTCATCAGCAGCCACCTCGGCTCCGACGGATCGCCGAGCCCGATGAGCAGGGTGGCCAGTGCGCCGACCCCGGTGACGGCCGAGAGCAGGTACAGCCACGGGTTCTCCGTGGAGGCGAGCCATACGCGGCGCTCACCTGCTGGGATGACCATCCGGGGGCCCTGCCCCCGGGAGGCGGTGGACGCGCGGCGACCGTTCACCAGTACTCCCACCAGCCCGGCCGCGCCCGCCACGACGACCGTGACCACGGCACCGCCGGTGACCGGGTCCGCGTCGTGCCAGTCCGCGTGGGAGAGGTTCGCCCGCACGATCGAGACCTGCTCACCGGCCAGCAGCACCCCGCACGACACCAGAACCGTCCCGCGCCAGCGGCGGGCCGCCCGCCAGAACACCGCACTCGTGACGACCACGATCCAGATCGCGACCGGCACCAGCACGACCGCCCAGAGCCGATGCGCACCATCCGGCTCCCCGGAAGCGTTCCAGTGCGTCGCCAGCAGGTCCTCGAACCCCCTGCGTGCCGCCAGCGGCAGCCCCACGAGCAGTGCGAGGATCCCGGCCGCCCAGGCCGCCATCCCCCATACGGGCCCGCTCCCAGGCCCCGCTAAGCCGCCCGGCCCACGCTCTCCACGGTCCTTGCTGCCGCTCACTGCGCCTCCTTGATCATCTCTATGAGATCGGCCCTGCCGTATCCCAGGCGCGCCCCGTCGGCCACCAGTTCCCGCACCCGCTCCAGCAACGCCGACCGCCCGTCCGCCCCACGGGCCACGGTCACCCCGCGGCCGCGCCGGAACTCCAGCAGCCCCTCGTCACGCAGCGCGCGCAGCCCCCGCAGCACGGTGTTGGCGTTGACGCCCAGCGCCAGTGACAACTCCCGCGCCGACGGCAACCGGTCACCTGGCCCGCATTCCCCCTCGGCGATCGCACGCCGAACGGCCCCGGCCACCTGCTCGTGCAGGGGACGGTCGTCCGCGATGTTCAGCCTCAGCAACATGGTACCAATGAAGCTAGCACCATTCACTTCATCAGTCACCCGTCGTGATCCGGACGGGCCCGGTGACCTCCGCGACCGCCAAGAGCGCGGTCCGACGGTCGAACCGGACGGCGGGGGCCCTCGTGTGAGGGTCATGAACACGCCTTCTGCCGGCCTCCGTGCGAGAGCCTCCGAGTACGCACTCCTGCCGCTGCGCCTCTTCCTCGGCGTCACCTTCGTCTACGCCGGTCTGGACAAGCTGACCGATCCGGCGTTCCTGTCCGCCACCGGCGACGGCTCGATCGGTCAGCAGATGGAAGCGGTGCGGGACGCCGCGGGCATTCCCGCGCTGATCGACCTTTCCCTGACCAGGCCGGTCGCCTTCGGCATTGCGATCGCCGCCGGCGAGCTGGCCGTCGGACTGGGGGCCCTGGTGGGCCTGCTGACCCGGATCGCGGCTCTCGGAGGTGCGCTGATCTCACTCAGCCTGTGGCTGACCATGAGCTGGTCGACCACCCCGTACTACTTCGGCGCGGACGTGATCTACCTGCTGGCCTGGACTCCGCTGATCCTCGCCGGCGCGCCGGTCCTGTCCCTCGATGCGCTGCTCCACCGGCGGCGCGGTGCTGCCGCCGGGGTGCGTGCCGACTCCGACCCGACCGTGACGCCCGTGGGATCCCGCGCGGGTGCCCGGCGGGCCCGGGGTCGGGCCCGGGCTCGGGTGAGTCCGTGATCCGCTCGAGCGCATGGACCGCCTCCGTCCGAACATGACGGAGCCCCCGCTCCAACGGTCCAGGAGAGGGGGCTCCGCTCGATCAGGAACAGCTCACAGGGCGCTCTTCGACGCGCTGTCGACGACGCATTCCTTGTACTCGCTGCCGTCGCCCTTGCCCGTGTACGCCGTGGTCGCCTCGGCCTGCTTCGACGCGCCCGCCTTGACCGTGAGCGCGGTGACCTTGGCCTGGGCGGGGGTCGCCGCCGAGGTGGCGCCCCCGCGGAACTTCATGGTGATGTTGTACGTGTAGTCCACCGAGCCGCTGTTGGTGACGGTGATCTTGGCGACGAGGTTCTTGCCCGACGCGTCCATCGTGCACGCGTCGATCTTGATGTCGCGCTCGGCCTTGTTCTTGCCGGACCCGCCGGTGGCCGAGGAGCTGCCCGAGCTGGTGCTGCCGCTCGTGCTGTCACTGCCGTTGCTGCCACTGCTGGTGCCACCGCTGGAGCTGCTGGAACCGCTGGAGCCCGAGCCGGAACTGTGGCTGCTGCCCCCGCAGCTACCGCCGTGGGAGCCACGGGCTCCGGTGAGTGCGAAGATTGCGATACCGAATACGGCTACCGCGCGGACATGGCGAAGCTTCACGTCAACCCCGTTGAAATATCAGTGTGCGAGAGCCCGACTTGATGGGCGCATGACACCCTAGCAGTGGATGGGCGGCCTCTATCCATCCTTCTGTCGCGTGTCGACCGCACGGCGCCGGGCGGTCCGTCAGACGAGCCCGGGCTGCGGCTACTCGGATGTGACCCGGCTCCGGCGCTTGATCGACCGCGCCGCAACAGGGCCGTACGGCGGTGTCGTTGACGCTCGCTACGTCGGGCGGGCAGGGAGCCTTCTCCGAAGTCACCCGGACGGTCCACCCCTTGGTGTCCCGGGGTGAATGCTGTGCATCAGACCCGTTGCAGTCGTACAGGTCGTAGGTGTTGCTGCGGCAGGACTCGCTGTCGGGCAGTCATCGGCACGCCCACCGCCGTCCCGAGCGGGTCAGGCCGGGCCGTCCTGCGGTGTCACCACGGTGAAGAGCGCCCCCTCGGGATCGGCGAGGACGATCGACCGGCTCACGTGGGACGTCTGTACGGGGGATGCGGTTCTGCCGCCCAGCCGGAGCGCGGCCTCGACCACCGTCTCCAGGTCGGGCACGCGGAAGTGGACGTGCCATCGGGGACGGACCTCGGGGTCCGGTGCCTCTTCGAGTGCGCCGCCGCTGATGCGGGCCACGGTGTCGTGGCCGTGGCGCAGTACGACGTGGGCGTGCTCGTAGGAGACCGCGCAGCAGCCGGGACGCGAACCGGCCCAGTCGAGGACCTCCCCGTAGAAGATGGCGGCCGCGAAAGCGTCCCGCGTCCGCAGTTCCAGCCAGGCGGGTGCACTTCCACGGCCGACCGACCAGTCGGGTACGACCTCGCCCTGCCAGAAGCCGAAAACGGCCCCGGCGGGATCCGCCGCCAGGGCGATGCGGCCGGTGCCGAAGGCCACGGGGCCGACCGCCATGGTGGCGCCGCGTTCGAGGATCCGGGCGGCGGTCACGTCGGCGTCCTCGACGGCGAAGTACGGCGTCCACAGCACCGGCGCGCCGGCGCGCCCGGCGAGTGCGCCGATGCCCGCCACGGGTGCTCCGTCGCGGAAGGCGACCATGATGCCACCGCCGAGGTGGGTGGGGCGGAAGTCCCAGCCGAGCACCCCGGCGTAGAACCGCTGTGTGGATTCGAGATCCCGGGCCAGCAGGCTGACCCAGCACGGGGAACCGAAGATCTCGTGGCTCGAAGTCGACACAGCTGTCAGCCTCATCTGCCGTTGACGGGGGACGGGACCCTTCCACCGTAGACCGGGCGGGGGCGCTGGGCCGCGAGGCGCGGTTCGAACCGGGCGATGTCCCTCTCGGGCACGCGGCGGGCCCCGGCCCGGAACTCCCCGCGCCGGTGTTTGGCCGACGACAGGGCGGGCAGCCGCGTCAACACGTAGGGCCCCACGACGGCGGTCCGGCGTGTCGTGTGCGGTCCGTGACCGGTCGGTCCGGAACGCGGCGCGGCGGGTCAACCCCACCGGGAGGAGTTGTTTCGCGTGACTGAGCATGTGTGGAGCTTCCGGCCGCCATCGGCTCACCTGACCTGGGCCGATCTCACCGGATACACGGTCGAGGCGACCGACGGTCACATCGGGAAGGTCGACAAGCACTCCTACGACGTGGGTGATGCCTACCTGGTCGTCGACACCGGGGTGTGGATCTTCGGCAAGGAGGTGCTCCTCCCGGCGAGCACCGTGTCCCGGATCGACCTGGAGGAGGAGAAGGTCTACGTGAACGCCGACAAGGACCGGATCAAGAACGCCCCCGAGTTCCACCGGGAGAAGCACCTCCGGGACCGCGGCTACCGGGAGGAAGTCGGTAGCTACTACGGCATCACGTGGCTGCCGGGCGAAGGCCCGGTCGGCAGCCACCGCGGATGAGAACCGTGCCCGCGACGCGGCGGGAATTCCCGTCGTTGAAAATCGGCCGGCAGAGAACCGGTAAAGGCAGAATTCGAGGGTAGACGCCCTATGAGACGCCCCGGCGGACCCAACTGTTCCGTCGAATTCCGAATCGGGAACGAGGACACCATGATTCTTGTCGGGCTTATCCTACTGCTCGTCGGATTTTTCACCGGGATCTCCATTCTGTGGACCATCGGCATCATCCTGCTGGTGGTCGGTGCGGTGCTGTGGATCCTCGGCTCGGTCGGGCACGCCGTCGGCGGCCGACGCCACTACTACTGACCGGGAGGCCCTACGCCGCACGAGGGACGCCGGGGCCCGGACTTCGGCCCTCGCCATTCCGGTCGGATGAAAAACGCACGTAGTCCCATTTCCGTTCCGATTCCCCAGGGAGTGATCAGCCGTGTCGGACAAGGAGAAGAGCCGCTCCAAGGTTGAACAGGCCAAGGGAAAGCTCAAGGAGACAGCAGGACGCGCGGTGGGTAACGAACGCCTGACCGCGGAGGGCCGGGCCGAAAAGGCCAAGGGCGATGCCCGTCAGGCCAAGGAGAAGATGAAGGATGTCTTCAAGCGCTGACGCGCACCAGGTTTTCGCCGAGGTCCCGCACCCGTGGTTGGGGTGCGGGACCTCGGCACGTGCACGGCGCTGCGTCCGTGACGGCGGATGCATGGAACCGCGTTACGTGTGAACGTGAGACGGCAAGGTTTCCGCGGGTGCGTGCGGCATCGGGGTGCTCACCTCGAACGCGGCCACCTGTATCGATCTGAACCCGGGAGCGATGGGCGGCGGCGGATGCGAAGCGTGGGAGTGGAAGAAGAGCTGTTGCTGGTCGACGCTGCCACCGGTGAGCCGCTGGCAGTCTCGGGCACGGTCCTGGCAGCGGCGGACCACTGTACGGGGGAGTGCTCCAAGGGCGGGGGAGCGAAGGAGCACGTCTTCGAGAAGGAGCTCCAGAGGGAGCAGGTGGAGTTCGGCACCAAACCGGTGACGGAGATGGGCGAGCTCCGGGAAGAGATCGTCCGGTGGCGCACGGAGGCGGCCCGGCACGCGGCCTCCGCCGGAGCCCTCGTGGCGGCCCTCGGCACGTCGCCCCTACCCGTACGGCCCTCACGGAGCGCCGGGCAGCGGTACGAATGGATCGCCGAGCAGTTCGGCCTGACCGCGCAGGAACAGCTCACCTGTGGATGCCACGTCCACGTCTCGGTCGAGTCGGACGAGGAGGGCGTGGCCGTCCTGGACCGGATCCGACCCTGGCTCGCCGTGCTGATCGCGATGAGCGCGAATTCCCCCTTCTGGCAGGGCACGGACAGCGGCTACGGAAGCTACCGGAGCCGGGTGTGGAACCGGTTGCCCTCGGCCGGGCCGGTGGACGTCTTCGGGTCCGCCGACCGCTACCACGCGCAGGTCCGCACGATGGTGGACACCGGCGTGCTGCACGACGAAAGAATGATCTATTTCGACGCCCGCCTGTCGGCCGTCTACCCCACGGTGGAGATCCGGGTCGCGGACGTGTGCCTGGAGGCGGGGACCACGGTGCTCCTGGCCGCCCTCGTCCGCGCGCTGGTGGAAACGGCCGCCCGGGCTTGGCGGGCGGGGGAACCGCCGCCACGGATCGATACGGGCCTGCTGCGACTGGCCGGCTGGCGGGCCGGGCGGTCGGGGCTGGATGGACCGCTACTGCATCCCCTGACGATGCGGGAAACCGCTCCCGCCACCGCCGTACGGGCCCTCCACGAGCACGTCCGCCAGGCGCTCGTCGATCACGGCGACGAGGAACGGGTGAGTGCGGAGATCGCCACCCTCCTGGAACGGGGCAACGGGGCCCGTGCCCAACGCGCGTTGTTGACCGAGCGGGGCGATCTCGCCGGCGTGGTCCTGGGCTGCGCGGACACGACGACGGCCACACCCGCCTTCTGAGACCAGCGGCCCGCCCGCACGGGATCAGACCTCGCGCCACCGGGCCATCGCCCAGGAGAAGGCCCCGAAGAGCATCAGCCCGAGGGCGACCGCGACCAGTAGCCACGGCCCCGCCGGCGTCAGGGCGAAGGACCTGAGGGTGTCGTCGGTGCCCTTCGCCTGCGCCGGGTCGTAGCGCACGGCGGCATGCACGACGAAACCGCCGGCCGCCGCGAACAGGGTGCCCCGGGCCAGGCCGCCGGTCACCCCGAGCAGACCGACGGCCGCGCGCCAACGCGCCGAGACCCCGCCCATGGCGAGGTGCTTGCGGAAGCTGCGCCGCGCAGCCTGCACCGCGATCACCGCGCCCGCGACGGCGATCCCGAGCCCGGCCGCGCCCACCAGCCACTGGCCGGCGGGCAGGTCCAGCGCCCGCGCCGTCGTGTCGCGGGACTGCTGGTCCCCGGAGCGCCCGTCCCCGCCCGCCGCGTACGACAGGACGGAGAAGGCGACCGCGGCATAGAAGACGGTCCGGCCCGCCGAGGCCAGCCGCTTCACCGGCTTGTTCCCCTCGGGTCCGGCCGCGCCGAACACCGCCTCCGACAGGCGCCACAGCACCATGCCGACCAGCCCGATGCCCACGGCCCAGACCAGGACGCCGCCGAAGGGCCTTCCCATGAGCTCCTCGAGGGCGCCCTGGCGGTCGGCCTCCTTGCCACCGGGATCACCCGAGGCCACGCGCAGGGCCAGCATTCCGACCAGCGCGTACAGCACCCCGCGGGCCAGCAGCCCGCAGCGCGCCGCGACTTCCCGGCCCCCGCCACCGCGGGACGCGGCCCGGAGGCCGCTGCTCGGTCGGCCGCTCCCCATCGCGGTCAGACCTCGCCCCGCCAGGCACCCGTCTCGGCTCCGCGGGACTCGATGAACAGCTTGAACCGCTTCATGTCCCCGGCGACCCGGCGCTTGACGAAGCCGAGTTTGTCGGCGGCGCCCTCGGGCACCCAGTTCATGTGCAGGACGATCTTGGTGGTGGTCGCGTCGATCGGCTCGAAGGTCACCAGCCCGGCCTGGCGCGGCTCCCCGCCCACCGTCATCCACGCGACGCGGCGGTCCGGGAACTGCTCGGTGATCTGCGCGTCGAACTCGCGCCGCACGCCGTTCACGTTCGTCACCCAGTGGGTGAGCGTGTTCGTGCGCTGTTCGATGCGTTCGACCCCCTCCATGAACGCGGGGAACTCCTCGAACTGCGTCCACTGGTTGTAGGCCGTCCGTGCCGGAACGTTGACCTCGACGTACTCCTCGACGTGCGACATGCGTACCCCTTCCGTGTCGTCGGCGGCCCCGCTCCGCGTCCCGCGATGCCGGTCACCGCCGCCAGGACCCTGTAGGACCGCGGCCGCACGCGGTGCCCGGGGGGACGGGACACCGGCGTGCGGCCGCGGATCTCGGCGGGTCGCCGCCCCGCTCGAAACGGCGACCCGCCGACATCTACGCGTCTGGCCCCGAATCGAAGGCTCAAACAGAGCCGGGGGAACGAATTCAGGCCTACCGGTGCCGGGCCAGGCTGTGGAGCAGGACGAGGAGGGCGAACGCGATGACGGCCAGATGGAGCCAGGCGGGGCCGGGTGCCACGGTCAGGGCCAGCGAGTCGAGCGCGTGGGATGTCATACCGCACGCCTGCCCCCGTCAGGTGGAACGAAGCTCGGGCACGGGGACGGGGCGCGGGGCGGTCCGGTGGTACGGGCGGCCCTCGCGCATCGGCCGGGTCAGAGCCCCGCGGATCTGCCCGAGGTCAGCCGTGACGCCTCGATCTCGGCCCAGACGGCCTTGCCCTCCGCGTGGGTGTGCGTGCCCCAGCGATCGGAGACGCGCTCCACGATGTAGAGGCCGTGGCCGCCCGGCAGGGCACGCTGCGGGGACGGGTGGCGGCGGGGCGGCGTCGTCGTGCCGTCGAACACCTCGATCCGCAGGACCTCGCCGGCCGAGAGCGCGAGCTCGATGCAACCACCCGCATGCAGGGACGCGTTGGTCAGCAGCTCGGACACCAGGAGCAGGGCGTCCTCGGACGTCTCGGTCCCGCCCCAACCCCAGTCGAGCAGGGCCTGGCGCGTGAAGTCGCGGCCCTTGGCCACGGGTCCGCGTACGCCGGCCAGGGCGAGCCGACGGCGCTGCCCCGCGACGGAAAGCCCGGCAGGCCTACGATCGCCGGTTTCCGGCCCGATCGTTTCCACTGTGGTCTTTCACCCCCACCGTTGACATTGGTCTCTGTTCGCGGGAACGAACAGGCCCCGTGGGGCCGAGGACGCCCGAATGCGCGAGTGACAGTCTAAGGGGACCGCCGGCCACTCAGAAGATTGTCATGTGCAGTCTCAGAGTGAAACCGGCGTCCGAGGCGCGGATCTCCACCAAGTCGCACAGTTGGTGGATCATCCACAGGCCGCGGCCGCCGTCGACCGATGCCAGGGAGGGACGGCGGCGCCCCGCCAACGGGTCGGCGAGGTGACCGCCGTCGCGGATCTCCGCGACGACCTCGGTCCCGGCACCCGTACTGGCACCCGTACCGGATCCGGCGGTGCTCCACAGCCGGAGCGCGCCGCTCCCGCCTCCGTGGGAGAGGGAGTTGGCGGCGGCCTCCCCGACCGCCAGGACGAGGTCGCCGCGCCGCGCCGCGCTCAGGGCCGTGCCGAGGGCGAAGGCCTCGGCGTACGCGCGTACCTCGCCCAGCTGCCCGTGGGCGTAGGCGAGCCAGGGCGCACCGCCGTCGGGCTCGGGCAGGGGGGCGTCGCAGTCGGCGCCGACCGACGGGGCGTCCGCGTAGTCCGGGCTCGGCAGGGCCTTGCCGTCCTCCAGCAGCGTGGGATGCGTGCGCCGGGCATCGGACACCACGGCGGCCGATAGGCCGAGGACGTCGTACGGGCACAGGACGGTGGCCCGCCTCCCCGCGAAGGCGGTGTTGATGAGCGCCTCGTGGCGCGTGGCCTCCAGCACCTCGGCCCGTGAGCGGCCGGGCCAGATCGGCTCGCCCACGATCCGGGCCGGTCGGTCCGGGTGTCGGTCGGCGAACTCCTGCAGGGCGGCCAGGATGCGGCCGGGATTGCGGCCCAGGTCCGTCATGTCCGTCCAGGTCACCTCGGACGCGGCGATGCCGAGGTCTTCGCGCAGGACGTCCAGCAGCGGGCCGGGCACGGCCACGAGCACCGGCTCGTCGGCCGCGAGGGCGGCCCGTACGAACCCGCCCACGCCCGCCAGGTAATCCGCCTGACCCCGGTAGAAGAGGGCGGGGTGGACGAAGGCCCCGGAGGCGCCGGACGCAGGAAAACGGATCATGCTGCGACCTCCAGCGCGGCGCATTCGTCCGGGAACATCTCCACGAGCTTGCGGAGCGAGTATGGCGGGTGGTGGAGCAGCAGGCGACGCCCCTGGCCGGTCACGGTGGCGTTGGCCTGCACCAGGGCGGCGACGGCGGCCGTGTCCAGGAAGGCCACGGCGGAGAGGTCGAGATGGACGACCGGGCCGGGGATCCGGGTGACGACGCGGAGCGCCGCGCCCAGGATCGCCCGGGTGTCGAGGTCACAGCTGCCGCTCAGCAGGGCACCGGGACGGTCGCGCAACGGGTGGGCGGTCAGCGTCGCCGCCGTACCCGTTGCGGCGTTGGCGCTCCGCACGACCGCGTCCGCCCACATCCCGTCCTCGTAGAGCGCTTGTGCGCCGACGGACGGGACGAGAGGGACGGACGGGACGGGTCCGTCGTGCCGGTGGGGTGAGGGCATGCCCGCGGCCTACACCGAAAGCATTCCGGCGCGCAGCCGGGCCAGGGTCCGCGACAGCAGGCGCGAGACCTGCATCTGGGAGATGCCCAGTTCCGCGCCGATCTCCGCCTGCGTCCGGTCCTCGCCGAAGCGCATCCGCAGGATCGTCCGGTCGCGCTCGTCCAGCTGCTCCAGGAGGGGCGCGAGGGTGTGGAACTCCTCGAAGAGCTCCATGGCGGGATCGACCTCACCGAGCCGGTCCGCCAGCGGACGCGTCGTCCGGCTCGTCGTCGTCGACGGCTCGTCGCCCTCGGCGCAGGTGTCCAGGGAACCGCTCGTATAGCCGTTCGCGGCGACCAGCCCTTCGACGACCTGTTCCTCGGTCAGCTCGAGGTGCTGGGCGACCTCCTTGACCGTGGGGGACCGTCCCAGCAGCTCGGTCAGGGCCTCCTGGGCCCTGGCGAGCTCCGTACGCCGTTCCTGCAGACGGCGCGGGACGTGCACCGCCCAGGTCGTGTCACGGAAGTAGCGCTTGATCTCGCCGGTGATGTAAGGCAGGGCCAGGGTGGAGAACTCGACCTCGCGTTCGGGCTCGTAGCGGTCGATGGCCTTGATGAGACCGATGGTCCCCACCTGGATGATGTCGTCCATGTCCAGACCCCCGCCCAACACACGGGAGCGGAAGCGCCGCGCGGCGAACTGAACCAGCGACAGGTTCATCTCGATCAGGGTGTTGCGGGCGTACTGGTACTCGCGTGTGCCCTCTTCCAGGACGCCGAGCTGGAGGAAGAAGAGCTTCGACAACTCGCGCGCGTCGGCGGGTGCCATCTCCCGGGCGTTCTTCACCTCGGGCAGTTCCACGTCCTGCCGTGGCGCTTCCACGGCGCCGGGCACAGCGGGCGTCAGGTACGCGTCTGTTGCACGAATGGGGCCTGCGACGGTGGCCGAGCGAGACATGGTGGCCGTTCCCTCCCGATTGACTGACGGCTGCTCGGGCGCTTGTGCCCCGACTTCACGCCCTTACTCGTCCCTCGCCGAAAAACTTCTCCGCGACTGCCGCCGATGAGGTGGCGCCGGCCTCCGGGTAGGTGTGCCGTGGGGCTCGGCGTCCTCGATCGGCCGGCGAGCAGGCATACTCCCTTGCGGAAGCCGTACAGGTGACGATCCGGGGAGGCGGACATGACCGGAGCAGGGGACGCGAACCACCAAGGCGTCGTCGGGGACGGCTACCTGGCCGGATCCGGGTGGGTGGTGGCGGCGCACGGGGAGCTCGACCAGGACACGCTGGCCCCGCTCCAGGAGGCGCTCGCCTCGGCCGCGGACCGGCACGGGTTGGTGGTCCTGGACGCCGGTTCCATCACCTTCGGAGACTCCTCGTTCCTGAACCTGCTGCTGCGGATGCACCACCTCACCACGCTGCGCATCGCCGCCCCGGGCGAACAACTCCGCCGGCTCTTCGCCCTGACGGGCGCCGACACGGTCCTCTCCCTCCACCCGAGCGTCGAGGACGCCGTCGGCGTGACGTGAGGGCACGTTCGGCCCGCACCCCGCCGATCGTCGCCCGCCCTGCCGCCCTGCCGCAGCACTGCCGTACTGTCGTCCCGCCGTCCGTCACCCGCGACCGGGTGATCAGGCGCGCTGCCGTCGACGATAGCCTTCGTCACCGGTCGTGCGGCGATGGCGGATCCCATCACGTCCCGTCCCGTGCCGGCACGGTCGTTGTCTAGAGTGAGGTTGACGGATGGCTGGGCGGACGGTCACGCAGGCACCGGGCGGGTCACCGGCGTTCCCCGGCGAGGCCGGGATCGGCGAATCGGAACTGCGCCAGCTGCTGGCCGGACTGACGGCCGTACGGGACGGGGACTTCCGTACCCGGCTGCCCGATTCGGCGGACGGGCTGCTCGGCGAGATCGCCACCGTCTTCAACGGGATGGCCGACCAACTGTCGCTGTTCACGTCCGAGGTGACCCGGGTCGCCCGTGAGGTGGGCACCGAGGGAACGCTCGGCGGCCAGGCGGACGTGCCGGGAGTCGGGGGCGCCTGGCTGGACCTCACGGATTCGGTCAACTTCATGGCCGGAAACCTCACGGCCCAGGTCCGCTCCATCGCCCAGGTCGCCACGGCCGTGGCCAAGGGCGACCTCTCGCAGAAGATCAACGTCACCGCGCGCGGGGAGATCCTCGAGCTGAAGGAGACCATCAACACGATGGTCGACCAGCTGTCCGCCTTCGCCGGAGAGGTCACCCGGGTTGCCCGGGAGGTCGGCACCGAGGGGCGGCTCGGCGGTCAGGCGGACGTCAAGGACGTGTCCGGCACCTGGAAGGACCTCACCGAGTCGGTCAACGTCATGGCCGACAACCTGACCGCCCAGGTGCGCTCGATCGCCGAGGTCACCACCGCGGTGGCCCAGGGCGATCTGACGCAGAAGATCCGGGTGGACGCGCGGGGCGAGATCCTGGAGCTGAAGGAGACCATCAACACGATGGTCGACCAGCTCTCCGCCTTCGCCGACGAGGTGACCCGGGTGGCCCGCGAGGTCGGCACCGAAGGCAACCTGGGCGGCCAGGCCACGGTCCGCGGGGTGTCCGGCACGTGGAAGGACCTCACCGACAACGTCAACGTCATGGCGTCCAACCTGACGGGCCAGGTACGTTCCATCGCCCAGGTGGCCACCGCCGTCGCCCGCGGAGACCTCTCGCAGAAGATCATGGTGGAGGCGAAGGGCGAGGTCGCCGCGCTGGCCGGCGTCATCAACACGATGGTCGACACGCTGTCCGCGTTCGCCGACGAGGTGACCCGCGTGGCCCGTGAGGTCGGCACCGAGGGCCGGCTCGGCGGCCAGGCACAGGTTCCCCACGTCGCGGGCACCTGGAAGGACCTCACCGACAACGTCAACTCCATGGCGAACAACCTCACCGGCCAGGTCCGCAACATCGCGCTCGTCACGACTGCCGTCGCCAACGGAGACCTGTCCAAGAAGATCGACGTGGACGCGCGCGGGGAGATCCTGGAGCTGAAGACCACCATCAACACGATGGTCGACCAGCTCTCCTCCTTCGCCGCCGAAGTCACCCGCGTCGCCCGCGAGGTCGGCAGCGAGGGGCGACTCGGCGGCCAGGCCGAGGTCGAGGGCGTCTCCGGCACGTGGAAGCGGCTGACCGAGAACGTCAACGAGCTGGCCGGCAACCTCACCCGCCAGGTCCGGGCCATCGCCGAGGTCGCCAGCGCGGTCGCCGAGGGCGACCTGACCCGCTCGATCACCGTCGACGCCTCGGGCGAGGTCGCCGAGCTCAAGGACAACATCAACTCCATGGTCGGTTCGCTGCGGGAGAGCACCCGGGCCAATCAGGAGCAGGACTGGCTCAAGTCCAACCTGGCCCGGATCTCCGGCTTGATGCAGGGCCATCGGGACCTCGCCGCCGTCGCGGAACTCGTCATGGACGAACTGACGCCGCTCGTCGCCGCCCAGTACGGGGCCTTCTACCTCGCCGAGGACGGCCCCGCCGGCCCCCTGCTCATCCTGGTCGGCTCCTACGGCCGCCCCGCGGGCACCGGTGAGGGCACCGGCTTCGCCCTCGGGGAGTCCCTCGTGGGGCAGGCCGCGCGCAGCCACCGGACCATCGCCACCGACCAGGTCCCCGCCGGCTACGTCATCTCCTCGGGGCTCGGCCACACCACCCCGGGCAGCTTGATCATCCTGCCCATCGTCGTGGAGGACCAGGTCCTCGGGGTGATCGAGCTCGCCTCCTTCTCCGCCTTCACCCCCGTGCACCGGGACTTCCTCGGCCAGTTGATGGAGACCATCGGCGTCAACCTCAACACCATCGTCGCCAACGCCCGCACCGACGAACTCCTGGAGGAGTCCCAGCGCCTGACCGGGGAGCTCCAGGCACGTTCCGAGGAACTGCAGGTCCAGCAGGTGGAACTGCAGCGCTCCAACGCGGAGCTGGAGGAGAAGGCGGCCCTCCTCGCCAGCCAGAACAGCGACATCGAGGCCAAGAACCTGGAGATCGAACAGGCTCGGCAGGAACTGGAGGACCGGGCACGGCAGTTGTCGCGCGCCTCCACCTACAAGTCCGAGTTCCTGGCCAACATGAGCCACGAGCTGCGGACCCCGCTCAACAGCCTCCTCATCCTCGCCCAGCTGCTCGCCCAGAACCCGACCCGCAACCTCTCCCCGAAACAGGTCGAGTACGCGGGCATCATCCACTCGGCGGGCTCGGACCTGCTCCAGCTGATCAACGACATCCTCGACCTCTCGAAGGTCGAGGCGGGGAAGATGGACGTCAACCCCGAGCGGGTGGACCTGCCGCAGCTGCTGGAGTACGTCGAAGCCACCTTCCGCCCGCTGACCACGCAGAAGAGCCTCGACTTCACCGTCACCACCGCCCCCGACGCCCCGGCCGACCTGCTCACCGACGACGCGCGCCTGCGCCAGATCCTGCGCAACCTGCTCTCCAACGCGGTCAAGTTCACCGAGCGCGGCGGCGTCGAGCTGCGGATCGAACCCGCGGGGCCGGCCGAGGTCCCCGCCGGGCTCCCCGGCCGCGCGCCCCTGCTCGCCTTCCGGGTACGGGACACGGGCATCGGCATCCCGGAGCAGCAGCTGGAGTCCGTCTTCGGCGCCTTCCAGCAGGCCGACGGCACCACCAGCCGCAAGTACGGCGGCACCGGGCTCGGGCTCTCCATCAGCCGCGAGATCGCCCAACTCCTCGGCGGCGCCGTCATCGCGGAGAGCACACCGGGCCAGGGCAGCACCTTCACCCTCTACCTGCCGGTCAGCCGGGCGGACTACGAGGAGGAACCCCTCCCCGAGGACCCCGCGGCGGCCCGACACGCCGGCGTCACCGGACGTCCCGTACCGGCCGACGCCATCAGCGCCGCAGCCGCGGTCCCGCCGCAGCGCCGGGCCCGACGCCTCCTGGTGATCGAGGAGCGCCCCCACGGCCTGCTCTCCCTCGTCGCCGAGAGCGCCGACCGGGACCTGGCCCCCGATCACCTGCCACCGGGGGGACACCGCGAGGGCGTCCAGGTGGTCAACGCCACGAGCTCGAGGGAAGCCGCCGCCGCGCTGGCCTCGCACTCCTTCCACTGCGTCGTCCTCGAACTCGACATGCCCGGCGGCGAGGCCCTGCGCTTCCTCGACGCGCTCGACGGAGACCCGGCGCTCTCCTCCCTCCCGGTCCTCGCGCACAACAACCCCCGCCCGAAGACCGGGCAGGACCGGGCCTTGCGGGACCGGGCCGCGTCGCGCCGGCTGGAACTGCTGTCGAGTCTGGACGAGCTCAGGGAACGCATCGTGCTGCACCTGTCCGCCGAGCGACCGGGGGACGTCCTGCCCCTCGTCCACGAGGAGGCACAGGACCGGCAGACCGCCCATCCCCTCGACGACGACCTGGCCGGCCGCACCGTCCTCGTCGTCGACGACGACGCGCGCAACCTGTTCGCCCTCAGCGGGGTGCTGGAACTGCACGGTGTCCGCGTCCTGCACGCGGAGGACGGCCGCAAGGGGATCGACACCCTCATCCGCAACGAGGGCGTCGACCTGATCCTGATGGACGTGATGATGCCGGAACTGGACGGCTACGCGGCGACCGCCGAGATCCGGCGGATGCCGGCCTACGCGGGGCTGCCCATCATCGCGGTCACCGCCAAGGCGATGCCGGGCGACCGCGAGAAGAGCCTCGCGGCCGGAGCGAGCGACTACGTGACCAAGCCGGTCGACGCCGACGACCTCATCGCCCGCGTCCGGCACTGGCTCACCGGATGACCCCGGGCACACGACGGCACGACGACGCCCGCCCGCCGGGAACGGCCGCCGGAACGGCTGCGGGAACGGCCGCGGGAACGGTTCCGGGAACACCCGTGGGACCGTTCCCGGGAGGAGTCCCGGGAACAGCCGCCATGGAGCCGTCCCAAAACCCGGCCCCGCACCCTGCGCCGACCCCCCTCGGACGCCTGGTCGCCACCGTCGAGCGGCTGCGCCGCGAGGTGCGGGCGGCGCACGCCGCCGCGGACGGCAGGGCCTTGATCGAGCTGGCCAAGGGCATCCTGATCGGACAGTTGAGCTGCACCCCCGCCGCGGCGGCACGCCAGCTCGACGAACTGTCCCGCGAGACCGGGCTGTCCGCGCTCGAACTCGCCGCCGACATCGTCAACCAGGCCTCCCGCGACCATGTCAGCGAGGTCGCCGCCGCGTTCACCCGGCGCACCGGCGTGCCGGAACCGGCCGAGGGGTCCACCACGGTCTCCGTACGGCTGCGCACGGCCGAGAGCGGGGTGCTGGCCGCCGCCGACGACACCCAGGCGGTGGCCGAGTCCCTCCTGACGAACGCCCTCGGGCCCCTGGGCGCCGTCGCCGTCGCCGTCTGGAGCGCGGCCCCCGACGGCTCCCTGGCCCTCGCGGGCCACGCCGGCTTCCCGCCCGGGGAAGCCGCGCGCTGGCGCCACGTCCCCCCGGGCGTCTCCACCGTCGCCCGACTCGCCCTGAACGAGCGCCGACTGGTCACCCTCACCCGGCTCCAGCAGAACGGACCTCCCTCGATCGGACACCTCCAGCGGCCCGACGGCGGACGGATGGCCGTACCGGCCGGGACCGGCGGACGGATCCACGGCGTCCTCGAAATTTGCTGGCCGCAGCCCCTGGCGCCGCAACCCCCGCAGATCGAGCGCCAGGTCGAGGCCCTCGCCGAACTCTGCGCCCGCACCATGGACGCCCCGCCCACCGGCGATCCCGGCACGCTCGACACGGTGCTCCCGGACGTTGCGGAGCTGATCGACCTCTCCGAGGGCCTGCACGACCCCGCCGTGGTCCTCACCCCGGTGCTCGACCACGAGGGACGGCTGACCGACTTCCGCATCCGCCACGCCAGCAGCCGGTTCGTCGATCCCGCCGGGCGGCCGCGCGGCGACGTGAACGGCGCGCTGCTGCTGGAGGCCTATCCGATGGCCGGGGGCGAGAGCGGGCTCTTCGACATCGTCGAGCGCGTGCACGCGACGGGCGAACCCTTCCGCGCCGAACGCATGAGCCTGACCGCGCTCGTCGACCAGATCCCCCTCACCTCGGTCGCGGACATCAGCGTCAGCCGCCACGGCGCCGCCGTCCTGCTGATCTGGCGCGTCGAGGACGAGACGGCACGACTGGCCGACCTCCTCCAGCACGCCCAGCGGCTCGGCCGGATCGGCGGCTTCGAGGAGAACCTCGTCACCGGCGCGATCACCTGGAACGCGGAGCTGTACGCGCTGCACGGACTGCCGGCCACCGCCCCGCCCGTGCGGCTGCGGGAACTGCCCGGCTACGCCCACCCCGACGACTCCGTCGCCCTGGACCGCTTCCTTCGGGCCGTGCTGCGCTACCGCCGCCCGTCCTCCGTCAACCTTCGCCTGCGCAGGCCGGACGGCATCACCCGGCACATCCGCGTCGTCGCCGAGCCCGTCCTGGACGCCGACCAACGGCTCCACGCCGTCCGCGGCGCCTACCAGGACATCTCCGCACAACACTGGACCGAGGTCGCCCTGGCCGCGACCCGGGACCAACTCGCCCACACCGAGGCCGAATCCGCCGAACGCAACCGCCTCGCCCTGCAGCTCCAGCACGCGATCATGCCCCCCACCCCGCCGGCCGTCGAAGCACCCGGTCTGCGCGTCGCCGTCCGCTACCGGCCGGCGGAGACCGAGTCCCTCGTCGGCGGCGACTGGTACGACACCGTGGTCCTTCCCTCCGGACTGGTCCTGCTCTCCGTGGGCGACGTCGCCGGACACGGCATCGAGGCGGCCACCGGCATGGTCGTCCTGCGCAACGCGCTGCGCGGCCTCGCCGTCACCGGAGCGGGCCCCGCCCAGCTGCTGTCCTGGCTCAACACGGTCACCCACCACCTCGCCAAACACGTGACGGCCACCGCGGTCTGCGGGATCTTCGACCCCAGCACCAGGGTGCTGCGATGGGCACGAGCCGGGCACCTGCCTCCCGTACTCGTCCGCGGTGGCGAGGCCGAAGCCTTCCCGCTTATCGGGGGCCTGCTCCTCGGTGCGCTCCCCGAAGTGACGTACACCGAGCGGGAGGTGCGGCTCGAACCGGACGACACCCTGCTGATGTACACGGACGGGCTGGTGGAGCGGCGGGACTCCTCGGTGCAGGACTCCCTCGGCCACCTCATGAACGCGGCGGCCGCCGGCGCCGGAGACCTGGACCGGAAGCTGGACCGCCTCCTCGCCGAGAGCCGGTCCGACACGGACGACGACACGTGCGTCATCGGAATCCAGGTCGGCTGACGGCACGGGCCGCGCACGGGCTGACGACGCCGGCCGCCGGGCCGTGGACGGGTGCTAGCGTGCGGACATGCGCGCTCCCCTCGGGTCCTTCGACAACGCGGTGCCGGCTCCGGACTGCCTCGCGGAACTCGCCCCGCCCGTCGCCGAAGCGGTCCGCCGCTGGGCCGGTGACGTGCCCGCCGACCAGATCGTCTACGTGGACACCGACCCCGCGATCGCCGACACCAGTGCCTTCGTCGCCCACTACGGGCCGGAGCTCATCGACCGGTCGGCGAACTGCGTGGTCGTCGCCGCCAAGCGCGGGGGCGCGGTCACCCTCGCAGCCTGCCTCGTGCCCTCCGCCGGCCGGGTCGACGTCAACGGCGCCGTCCGGCGCCACCTGGGCGCGCGCAAAGTGTCGTTCGCGCCGATGGAGACGGCCGTGGAGCTGACGGCCATGGAGTACGGGGGCATCACCCCGCTCGGCCTGCCGGAGGGCTGGCCGCTCCTGGTGGACGCGGCGGTCGCCGACATGCCGTACGTACTCGTCGGCAGCGGACGTCGGCGAGGCAAGTTGATCGCACCCGGGAAGCTGTTCGCGCAGATCCCGGGGGCCGATCTGATCGAGGGCCTCGCGCTCCTGTGACGCTCAGGCGATCCCCACGGTGTACGCGGCGCGGTAGCCGTCCCCGTCGGGGACGAGGGCCAGTGTCATCGCGGACCCCGAGGCGCGGTAGCGGCTGTCGCGGGCATTGGGGTGCTTGGGCGCGCGGCGCTGCGCGTACGGCGGGCGCGCGTACACCCGGACCAGGAGGTCCTCGGGGAAGAAGAACTGCGAGGTCGTCTCGGTGCGGCGGTCGGGACGCACCTTGAAGTGGATGTGCGGAGCCAGCCCCGCGTACCAGCCGGGCACGATCGTGCGGAACGTACTGCGGCCGGCTCCGTCCGTGACCTGCGTACCCCGTAGGAAGGTGGCTCCGCCGGTGGAGTAGGCGCCCGAGGCGTCGGCGTGCCAGATGCCGACCGCGGCGTCGGTGACCGGCCGACAGCCCGCCGAGGCCCGTACGACGGTCAGGTCCAGCCGGAACGGCACGCCGCCACGGCCCTCCGTGATGTCGGAGCGGACCCGGTCCAGGTCCAGGTAGTAGGGGCCGGCGCCGGCCTCCACGGCGAGCACGCAGGGCGGCGTACTGCCACCGGGCGACGGCTCGGGGGACGGTGACGCGGAGGGCTGTCCTGCCGCTCCCCGCGTCCCGGTCGGGCCGGAGCAGGCCGCCGCAAGGGCCGCGACCCCGGCCGATCCGGCGGCCAGCAGGAGGCCCCGGCGGCTGGTCGGGGAACTGCCGTTCTCGGTCATGCGAACCTCTCCCGCGCGCTGCGCGACCGACGCACGGGCGCACGGGCGCACGACGGCCACCGATCGCGCCCACCGTGCCGGACCGAAGGCGTCCCGGCCACCACCGACACGCCCGGCCGGGCAGACCGCACCGCCGTGGGGGATCGGAGCGCGAACGAGGACGAGAACCGGCCTCGTTCGCGCCTACGGTGGTGCCGTCACCAGGAGCGACAGGAGAGGAAGGGACCGATGGACCACTTCGCCCCCGAGGGGTACACCAGCGTCGCGCCGTGGGTCGTCACCGACGACACGGGCGCGCTGCTCGACTTCATCGCCGCGGCGTTCGACGGCGAGGAGATCGCCCGGGTCGCGGTCGCAGACGGCAGCATCGGCCACGGAGAGATCCGGGTCGGCGACACGGTCGTGCTGGCCTTCGACCGGCGGCCCGACTGGCCGGTGACGCCCTCCATGCTGCGGATCTACGTGCGCGACGCGGACGCCGCCATGGCCGCAGCCGTCGCCCACGGAGCGCGCGTGGTCACCGAGGCCTCCGACAGCGCGTGGGGGGACCGAGGGGGCCGGGTGAGGGACCCGTTCGGCAACATCTGGTGGGTGATGAGCCGGGTCGAGGAGGTCGCGCCGGACGAGGCCTGGCGGCGCATGTCCGAGCCGAAGTACGCCGCATCCATGCGCACGGCCCAACAGACCCTGGACGCCGAACTCAGCGGCCGAGCCTCCGGCGTGGCCAGCACCCCGCAGCGGCCGACCAGCTAGGCCGTCTCTTCCGGATCTTGTCGGCCTAGCCCGCACCCGGGCCGGCCGGTCAAGGCTGTTCGGCCGCGGGGACCGGCGGCGGGAGACCGTCCAGCACGCACTCAAGTCCCCGGCCGGGCAGCGGCGTCGCCCCGGGCACGGGGCTCGGCGGCTCGGGACCGGGGGCGGACGAGCGTCCGCAGCATCGTCGCGCCCGCCACCACCGCACACGCGTGCAGCGTCACTGCGACGGCGAGGTTCTCGGGCGGGCGCGCGCCGACCGGTTCGGCCCACGCCAGGTACAGGGTGATGGGCACCTTCCATCCGCTCCATGCGAACAGCGAACCCGACCCGACCCAGCCGAACACCAGGGGCAGCCAGCGCGGCAAGCGGGCGGGTCGTGCCCGGGCGATCATCCCGACGGCGGCCGAGGCGGCCAGTGCCCAGAACCCGGAGACCGCCCCCAGCACGTACCAGTCGGCGTTCCGTTCGACCGGGTGCGCGAGGCCCGCCGTGCCGCCGGCCGCCCAGTACAGCCAGAGCAGCCCGACCACCGCACCGACGACGGCAGCCCGGGGCAGGGCCGTGCGCGGACCCTCGCCGACCCGCCCGGTGAACGCGTCCGGCCAGCGGCGCCGCAGGTACGCCGGGACCGCGAGGGTCAGCCCCAGCCCCATCCCCACGAAGCCGAACTGGACCAGTACGCCCTCCCAGACCGGCATGGCCGGATCGGCCGGATCGCCAGGACTCCCGCCTCCGCCGCCCGGTGCGTCGCCGCCCGTGTCCAGGAGCGCACCGAGCACGCCGAACGGGAGGATCGAGACGAGGAACCCCGACCCCACCCACGCGCAGAATGCGACCAGCGCCCCCGGTATCCGCATGCCCCACGGTCGTACCAGCGCGAGCGCCAGGGCGATTCCGATCGCGGCCATACCGATCGTGACGGTGTTGAGCACCACCCACTCCGCCTTGCCGAACCCGCTGCCGACCGGCAGCAGCCCCATGAGCGACCCCACCACCCAGGACACCTTGATCAGCAGGTACGGCAGCAGCGCCAGTGCCGCCCCGTACGCGGCTCGCCGCCCGACCCGGTCCCACCGTTCCACCCGAACTCTCCTTCCACCAGCTGGAGTCCCATCCTCGAAGGCGGCTCCGGGCCGCCGCATCGGCCGCCCGTCGCACCCGCCTCCCCCGTCCGGGGGAGGCGGGGGGATACCACGGGACCACCGGGCCGGACCGGGCGATGACCGCGGGCACGAAAATTTCACAACTCGCCGCAGACCGTCCGCGGTAGGCGGCCGGGCGCATTCCCGCGGGGTCGCCGCCGCCCGTCGGGTCCGGCTCCGGAGCCCGGCCGCAGGGGCGGATCCGGGAGCGGCGGGCCCCCGGCCGTCGCTCGGCGGCCTCGGCACGAGGAGTTCCCGATTGGCGTGAACCCGCCCGGTCTGCGGCGCGGCCGAGGCGGGCCCCTCCTCCAGGGCCGCCGAGAACGTCCCAGGCCGCGGCGGCCGGTTCCGTGCTGCGGCAGCGAGTCCGCCCCCGCGGCCGGTCCGGGCCCCGCGGCCGGGTCCGGCGGGAAATCGCAGTCCTGGGCGGAGCCGTGTACCGGGCGGGACCCGGGCGCCGTCCTCGGGCCGGTGTGCAGGCCCGGCTCGAGGACGGCCCGACCGGGCCGTGCCTACGTCATGTGCGGAGCACCTTTGCTCAATCATGACCGGCGCATGGCGGGGATGTTACGCGTCCGTGGGCCCCCTTGTGGGTGCGACAGGGCTGGGTCAACCTTTCGTAGGCGACAGCCAATCGGGCTTCGCATTGTCATGGCCATGCCTGAATCCATGACTCCGTCAGGTCGCTGCTCCACCCCGCAGCGTCCACCCAGAGGAGGACCCCCCACATGTCCGTGATGCGTCACACCCGCCGGAGGCTCGCCGGCATCAGCGCGACCGCAGTCGCCGCCCTCGCACTCGGTGCGGCCGCTGCTTTACCCGCCTCGGCGGCCGACCACGGCGCGCAGGGAGTGATCGAGAACGCCGGTGCCGCCGGAACCGTCTCCGGCAGCTACATCGTGACCTTGAAGGACTCCGCAGCACGCTCCACCGCCGACAGCGGCAAGGCCGTCGCGAAGCGGTACGGCGCGAAGATCGACAAGACCTACAGCGCCGCCCTCAACGGCTACTCCGTCGAGGTCTCCGAGGTCCAGGCGAAGAAGCTCGCCGCCGACCCGGCGGTCAAGTCCGTCGTGCAGAACCGCGTCTTCACCGTCGACGCGACCCAGCCCAACCCGCCGTCGTGGGGCCTGGACCGCATCGACCAGCGCGCGCTCCCGCTCAACCAGAGCTACACCTACCCGGACAAGGCCGGCGAGGGCGTCACCGCCTACATCATCGACACCGGTGTCCGCATCACGCACCAGGACTTCGGCAGCCGCGCCTCCTACGGCTACGACGCCATCGACAACGACAACACCGCCCAGGACGGCCACGGCCACGGCACGCACGTCGCCGGAACCGTCGCGGGCGGCGCGTACGGCGTGGCCAAGAAGGCCAAGATCGTCGGCGTCCGCGTGCTCGACAACAACGGCAGCGGCACGACGGCCCAGGTCGTCGCGGGCATCGACTGGGTGACCCGCAATGCCGTCAAGCCGGCCGTGGCCAACATGTCGCTCGGCGGCGGAGCGGACTCCGCGCTCGACACGGCCGTGCGCAACTCCATCGCCTCCGGCATCACCTACGGCGTTGCCGCGGGCAACGAGTCCACCAACGCCTCGACGAAGTCCCCGGCGCGCGTGGCCGAGGCCATCACGGTCGGCGCAACCACCAACACCGACGCCAAGGCCAGCTACTCCAACTACGGCACCGTCCTCGACATCTTCGCGCCGGGCTCCTCCATCACCTCCTCGTGGGGCACCGGGGACTCGGCCACCAACACCATCTCCGGAACCTCGATGGCTACCCCGCACGTGGTCGGCGCGGCAGCGCTGTACCTGGCGCAGAACCCGGCCAGCACGCCCGCCCAGGTCCGCGACGGCCTGGTGGCCGCAGCTACCCCCAACGTGGTGACCAGCCCCGGCACGGGCTCCCCGAACCTGCTGCTCAACGTGGGTGAAGGCGGCACCGTCCCGCCCGGCAAGCGGTTCGAGAACACCGCCGACTACGCGATCAACGACAACGCCACCGTCGAGTCCCCCGTCACCGTGGCCGGGGTCGAGGGCAACGCCCCGGCGTCACTGGCCGTCGCGGTCGACATCAAGCACACCTACATCGGTGACCTCAAGGTGGACCTGGTCGCGCCCGACGGCACCGTCTACACCCTGCACAACCGTACCGGCGGCAGCGCGGACAACATCATCAAGACCTTCACGGTCAACGCCTCCGCGGAGGTGGCGGGCGGGGTGTGGAAGCTCCGCGTGAACGACAACGCGAACGTCGACACCGGCAAGATCGACTCGTGGGCGCTCCAGTTCTGAGACCGGGGAACGGCGCGTGACTTCTGAGCCGCGATGAACGGGCGGGGGCGACCACAGGGCGGTCGCCCCCGCTGCGTTGCGTCTCCGCCGCGTTTCGTCCGTGCGGCAAAAAGAAAAGGCAAGGAGGTTGAGCACTCCTTGCCACTCTCAAGATATAGCGCACCGGGGGCCTTGCGGCAAGACCCTGGTCATGGAGCAGAATCTCCGATCGACGCCAGAACCTGCCGAGATCAGGGATTCGTGACGTACGTACGGCCGGGCCGACGTACGGGCCCGCGGGGACGCGGGGCGGCTGGCGGGACACCACCTTGTCTCATGGGGGATATTGATGATTGACGTGATCGTCGTCGGCGGCGGACCGACCGGTCTGATGCTGGCTTGCGAGTTGCGGCTGCACGGTGTGAACGTGCTCGTGCTGGAGAAGGAGACGGAGCCGACTCCGCAGGTCCGCGCGCTCGGCCTCCACGTGCGCAGCATCGAAGTGTTGGCCCAGCGCGGCCTGTTGGACCGGTTCCTCGCGCACGGCCAGCGCTACGAGGTCGGCGGCTTCTTCGCCGGCCTCGGTACGTCGTGGCCCGAGCGGATGGACACCGCCCACTCGTACGTCCTCGGCATCCCCCAGACGATCACCGATCGCCTGCTGGCCGAGCGCGCCGCCGAGCTCGGCACCGAGATCCGGCGCGGCTGCGAACTGGTCGGGCTGAGCCAGGACGAGGACGGGGTGGGCGTCGAGCTGGCCGATGGTACGCGGCTGCGCTCGCGCCACCTCGTCGGTTGCGACGGCGGCCGCAGTACGGTGCGCAAGCTGCTCGGCGTCGGCTTCCCCGGCGAGCCCTCCCGGGTCGAGACGCTGCTGGGC
Organism: Streptomyces sp. NPDC091682; assembly: GCF_044756625.1. Taxonomy (NCBI): domain Bacteria; kingdom Bacillati; phylum Actinomycetota; class Actinomycetes; order Kitasatosporales; family Streptomycetaceae; genus Streptomyces; species Streptomyces sp. NPDC091682. Next base: position 166,140 of record NZ_JBIVTH010000012.1, read on the forward strand.
GAGATGGAGTTGACCGCCGACCCCGAGACGCTGGCCGCCGTGATGGCCGAAGTGCGCAAGACGCAGCAGCGGTTCGGCGCGGCGCCCTTCGGGAACGGGGTGTACCGCGTCGTCGTGCCCGCCGAGGGGGTGGCGCAGGACCGGGCCGTTCCACCGACCTTCGCGGAGTTCAAGCAACGGCTGCGGGACGTCGGAGGCACCGACTTCGGCGCGCACTCACCGCGCTGGCTGTCGCGGTTCGGCGACGCCACCCGGCAGGCCGAGCGCTACCGGGTCGGCCGGGTGCTGCTGGCCGGAGACGCGGCGCACATCCACCCGCCGACCGGTGGCCAGGGCCTCAACCTCGGCGTCCAGGACGCCTTCAACCTCGGCTGGAAACTCGCCGCCGAGGTGGGCGGCTGGGCGCCGGAGGGGCTGCTGGACAGCTACGAGGCCGAACGGCACCCGGTGGCCGCTGACGTGTTGGACAACACCCGCGCGCAGATGGAGCTCATGTCCACGGAGCCCGGCCCCCGGGCAGTGCGCCGACTGCTGTCCGAGCTGGTGCAGTTCGAGGACGTCAACCGGTACCTGATCGAGAAGATCACCGCCATCGGGCTCCGCTACGACTTCGGCGAGGGCCACGAACTGCTCGGCCGGCGGATGCGGGACCTCACGCTGAAGCAGGGGAGCCTCTACGAGCTGATGCACGAAGGCCGCGGACTGCTGCTGGACCAGACGGGCCGGCTCTCGGTGGCGGGTTGGACGGACCGCGTCGACCACGTCGTCGACGTCAGCGAGGAACTGGACGTGCCCGCGGTGCTGCTGAGGCCGGACGGCCATGTGGCGTGGGTCGGCGACGATCAGCAGGACCTGCTCGACCGGTTGCCCACGTGGTTCGGCACCGCCGCGGACTAGGTTCTGATGCGGACTGGTCATTTTCGGCCATGCGTGCCGAGAATGACCGTCCGAGATCGACCGTCCCGACATCCGGGCGTCCAGACACCCCGTGGAGAAGTGCATGGCAGTGAACCAGAGGCAGCGCCCGGTCCGGCAGCTGCCCGTCGGCTGGGCCCTCACCCTCTCCCTCGACGTCCTGGCCACTGTCCTGGCATCCCTCGTACTGTGCGGTCTCGGCCTCCTGCTGCCCGGGATCGAGGAGGACTACGGTCCCGCCACCGGGCCCACCTCGCCCACGGCTCTCGCCTTCTTCGCGGCCGCCCTCGGGCTGATGGCGTCCCTGGCCGCGACGGCGACACTGCTGTCACGGGCCAGGGCCGAACGGGCCCGACTCCTCCCGCTGTGGCTCTCGGCCGGCCGCCTCGCACTGCTGCTGCTCGCCGCGGCGACCTTCTTCGGGTACGGCATCCTCGTGATCGAGCCGTGAGGCAGGGAGGGAGCTGATCCGTCCGACACCGCCGACCTGCGAGAACGTAGAACGATGCGCGCTGCTGCTTGCACGATCCTCGCGCTCGCGGGATGTACGAGTGCACAGGGTGCTGCAATGGAGGCATGTGCCTGGAAGAGCTCCGCACCCTGCTGGCGCGGCACGCCCGCCCCGACTGGACCACTGCCGTCGACGGCGTCCTGATCTCGAAGGTCGACCGGCCGGATCCGCCCGCGCCCTCCATGTCGGGCACCGTCCTGGCCGTCATCGCCCAGGGCGCCAAACGCATCGCGCTGGGCGAACGGGTCTACGAGTACGGGGCCGGGCAGTACCTGGTGGCATCCGTCGACCTGCCCGTCACCGGGCAGTTCGCCCGGGCCGCCCCCGACCGGCCGGCCCTCGGCTTCGGCCTCGTGCTCGAACCGTCCGCCGTCGCCGAACTACTGCTGCAGGCCGGTCCCGGGGACACCCCCCGCACCACCTCGGGCGCCGCGCCGTCGGGCATGGCCGTCAGCGACGCCCCGCCGGCCCTGCTCGACGCGGTGGTCCGGTTGCTGCGCCTGCTCGACGAGCCCCGCGACCGGGCCGTGCTGGCCCCGCTGGTCAAGCGGGAGATCCTCTGGCGTGTGATCACCGGCGAGCAGGGGGCGGCCGTGCGCCAGCTCGGCCTGGCCGACAGCGGCCTCAGCCACGTGTCCCGGGCCGTGCGCTGGATCCGCGAGCACTACGCCGAGCCCTTCCGGGTCGAGGACGTGGCGCGCCTGTCCGGCATGAGCGTCTCCGCGTTCTACCGCCACTTCCAGGCGGTGACCGCGATGAGTCCCATCCAGTTCCAGAAGCAGATCCGGCTCCAGGAGGCCCGGTTGTTGCTCGCCACGCACCCGGGTGACGTCACGGGGGTCGGCCACCGCGTCGGCTACGACAACCCGTCGCAGTTCAGCCGCGAGTACTGCCGGCAGTTCGGCGCACCCCCGAGCCGGGACGCGGCCCGTCTGCGGGACACCGTACGGGCCCCGGCCCCGATCGGGGCCTTGCCCTGATAGAGGCCGTGATCGGGGAGGATCGTGCAAGGGGAGGCGAGGATACGTCTACTGTTCGCGCAGGTCAGAGCGATTCAATGGGATCAGAAGTTCTTCCGGGGAGCAGGAAAATGCCTGTCTGTCCACGAATCTCGACCCATCCCGAGGGGCACACCATGAAGACCGTTCTGATCACCGGCACCTCCTCCGGCTACGGCCGGGAAACCGCCCGCTACTTCCACGAGCAGGGGTGGAACGTCATCGCGACCATGCGGACGCCGCGTGCGGGCGTCCTGCCCGAGTCGGACCGGCTCCGCGTCGTCGAGCTCGACGTGACCGACGCCGCGAGCATCAGTGCCGCCCTGGCAGCGGCGGGGCCCGTCGACGTCCTGGTCAACAACGCTGGCGTGCCCTCGATCGGAGTGTTCGAGGACACCCCCATGGCCCGGGTGCGGGAGGTCTTCGAGACCAACACGTTCGGCGTGATGGCGATGACACAGGCCGTACTGCCCCGGTTCCGCGAACGCGGATCCGGCGTGGTCGTCAACGTGACCTCCAGCGTGGTGCTGGGCCACATGCCGCTCTCGGCCGTCTACAAGGCCAGCAAGATGGCCGTAGAAGGGTTCACCGCGTCCCTCGCACTCGAACTCGCGCCCTTCGGCGTACGGGCCAAGACGGTCGAGCCGGGCGCCTGCCTGACGACGAACTTCGGGCGCAGGGCGACGAACGGCGAGTCGCCGGTCGAACTGGTGCCGGAGCCCTACGCGGCCTTCGCGAAGCGGGCCATGGAGGAGTTCATGGGCCAGGACCTCTACACCAGGGAGAGCGACGTCGCCGAGACCGTGTGGCGGGCCGTCCACGACACGACCGGCCAGCTGCGCTTCCCGGCCGGTGCCGACGCGGTCCGGCTCGCCCAGGCGAAGTGACCGGCCCGCCCCCGGCGGCCGGTGACGGCAGCCCCGCCGCGGCGGGGGCGATCAGGGGGCCGGCGCGCGCGGGACCCGGCGGGCCTCCTCCGGCAGGTCCTGAGGGACCGTGGCGGCCCCGTCGGCGCGCACGGCGTCCACCACGGTCTGATGCAGGAGGCGGCTGAACTCCTCGGACTCGCAGCGCACCGGACTGCCGGTCACGGTGAACCAGTCCGATCCGCCGCTGTACTGCACCGCCACATGGGCCTCCGGGTCCGACCAGGTGGTGTGCACGGTCAGGTCGCCCGTGAGGACTCCCGCCTCGTCGGTGCGTACTCCGCCCCGTCCGGCGAAGACTCCTGTCGTCGTCCACGAAGCCCAGGTCATGGCGCATCGCCCCTCACCGCGGAGTGCCTCTGATGCTTCCACGCTACGGCGGCTCCGGGATTCTCGCGTCCCCGCGGCAGCGCGGGACCGCCAAGCGGCCCCGATGGCGGTGATCAGTGGCCTGCGGCGGCCTTGACCAGGGCGACCGCGGTGCCGATGGCCGCGTCCAGGGCGCCGGCCAGCAGGGCCAGGCCCGTGCCGCCACCCATGCGGATGCCGCCGTACCACCCCCAGGTGAACAGTCCGGCGATGCTCACCCCGACCGACACCAGCAGGGCGGTGTCCACCGCCATCAGCCCGAGCGCTGCCGCACCGATCAGGACCAGCGGTCCCGCGGCGGACAGCAGCAGAGGGCTACTGACGGACAGCATGCGGCGCAGCTCGTGACCGGTCGCCAGACGGCCGTGGACGACGCGGTGGGCCTGCTGGTCCGCGACGAGCGCGGCCAGCCAGAGACCCACCGCGGCGGTCACAACGGTCGCGGCGGCTCCGGCGGCGCCGATGTGATCCGAGCCCGCGAGCCCGATCACCACCGAGATCATGACGATGGTCGCGTACAGGCGCTCCTTCAGCCGCGCGGCGGCGAAGTGCGGATCGCGACGGAAGACCTGCTCGTCGTCCGCGCCGGGGCTGGCACCGCCGGGGGACCCGGCCGGGGGCGTCTCGTCAGGGGCCATGCCGCCTACGGTAGGGCCGGCCGGCGATCCCGCCCCGCAGGCGAGCGGACAGCGCGCCGTCCGGACCCGGTCACGTCAGGTACCGGGCCACCGGGCCGCGGCCTTCCGGCGCGGGCTCCCCGGACGTCCTCAACTCGACCTGTGGAGTACCGCCGTGGCGCGGACGGTCCCCTGGCTGGCGTGAGCTGCCCTGGGCCGGGCCGTTTGCGCGGCCATAGCGTGGTGATCGTTCTCGCGGGGTTGCGGACGGCCGGCCCGCCGGCCGGGTGCCCCGGCGAACGCACTGCCCCGGACGGGGGTCTGGGCAGTGCGTGTCACTGACGCGGGCCGGGCCCGGCCGTCGGCCCGCGCCGGGTTCGTCCGGACGCACCGACCCGCACGGGGGTGGGGTCAGTGCGCGATGCTGTCGATCAGTTCTCGGGCACCCTGTCGGAGGAGAGCGACGGCGACGGACGTGCCGAGGGTGGCCGGGTCGAGGCGGCCCGCCCACTCGTGCGCGTTCAGCACCTCCTTGCCGTCCGGCGAGAACACGCAGGCGCGCAGGGAGAGGTCCCCTCCGCGTTCCGCCCGCGCGTACCCCGCGATCGGGCTGTTGCAGTGGCCCTGGAGGACATGGAGGAGCATCCGCTCGGCGACCGTCTCGCGGTGTGTGTCCGGGTGGCCGAGGGCGCTGACGGTGTCGATGAGCTCGGCGTCGTCCTGCCGGCACTGCAGTGCGAGGACGCCGGCGCCGATCGGTGGCATCAGGGTGTCCACCGCAATGATCTCCGTGATGGCGTCCGCGCGGCCGATGCGGTGGAGGCCGGCGACGGCCAGGAGGAGCGCGTCCGCCTCACCGGCGGCGAGCTTCTCCAGGCGCCTGTTGGCGTTCCCGCGCATCGGCACGCATTCCACGTGCGGGTACGCGGCGGCGAGTTGGGCCACCCGGCGCACGGAGGAGGTCCCGATGCGGGTGCCGGGCGGGAGCCGGTCGAGGGTGAGCCCCTGCGGGTGGATCAGGGCGTCGCGGATGTCGTCGCGTTCCAGGAACGCGGCGAAGACGGTTCCGGCGGGCAGCGGACGGTCGGCCGGGACGTCCTTGACGCAGTGCACGGCGAGGTCGGCCTCACCGGCGAGGATCGCGGCATCGACCTCCTTGGTGAACGCGCCCTTCCCCTCGACCTGTGAGAGGTCTCCCATCCACTTGTCGCCGGTGGTCTTCACCGGCAGGACGGTGGTCCTGACCCCCGGGTGGAGTGCGGCGAGCTCGGCGCGGACGCGCTCCACCTGGGCGAGGGCCATCGGCGAATCGCGGGAGACGATGCGGATCAGATCAGCGGGCATGCGGGCACGATACGCCCTCGGGCCCGGCCGGCGGGCATCGGCGCCGAGGTCCATCGGCCGTGCGGGGTAAGCAAGTTGGCTGCCTCGGGAACATGTTCGAGGAGCCCGGTGCGCCACGCCTCGTCCCTGCGGAGCGGGCGGCCCGCGGAGTCGAACTACCCCGCCCCGTGAGCTCGGGGGCCCGCGGGGCGCGGCGTGCGCGCCTGTGACCGGTACTCCTGCTGGAATGGCTGCTTCGGCGGTCCGTGGCGAGGAGGTCCGTTGCCGGAGCGTGGCGGGAAGCGGGCCCGGTCCGCGGGTGGGCCCGAGGGGTTGTGGGCACGTGTCCGGGCGGCCGAAGCCGCCGTCGGACAGATCGGTACGACCCTCGATGCGGTGATCACCTGCCAGGAACTGGCCGGTTTCCTGTCCCGGAACGTCTGCGACGCGGTCGCCGTGGACCTCCTGGCGCAGGACGGTGGTTCCCACCGCGCGGCGACTGCGGGAGCCGTCGGGCTGTTGACGGCGAACATCGACGCACCGCCCTCGGTACGGGCGTCGGACGGCGGACACCCGCTCTCCGAGTGGGCGACGGTCGCCGACGGCGTTCCGGTCCACGTCCTCTCCGTCCCGCTGCCGGACCGGGAACGGGTTCACGGAATGCTGACCGCCGTACGGGCCCGGGCGGGGTTCGGCGACCACGAGGCGGCGACCGTCCACTTCGCGGCCCGGCTGGCGGCGGTGCACCTGGGGCACGCGCGGCAGTTGGCCGCCACCGAGGACACCGTCTCGCACCTCCAGCGGGCGCTGGTGTCGGAACCGGGTCGCCCGCATCCCAACCTGGAGGTGGCCAGCCGTTATCTGCCGGCCGGTTCCCGGGCGCTGGTGGGAGGCGACTGGTTCGAGACGATCCGCCTCCACTACGGCCGTACCCTGCTCGTCGTCGGCGACGTGATGGGCCACGGGCTCGATGCGGCCGTGGACATGAACGCGTACCGCTCCACCCTGCGCGACGTGGCGTCGACGGACCTCGCCCCGCACCGCGTCCTGCGCCAGCTCGACGTCCTGGCCGCCGGCGACGCGGCCCGCAGGCCGGCGACCTGCCTGCTCGTGCGCGTCGATCCCGCGCGCGGTGTGGCGATGTTCGCCAGTGCCGGCCACCTGCCGCCGGCGGTCTTCGGGGCGGACGGCTCGGCCTCGCTGGTCGACGTCCCGGTCGGCCCGCCGCTGGGCACCGGCATCGGCGGCTACGAAGCCGTCACGCGCGCGATCACACCCCAGGAGACCCTGCTGATGTTCACCGACGGGCTGGTGGAGCGGCGGGGCGAGGACATCGACGTCTCGCTGGCCCGGCTGGTGGGAGTGCGGCCTCCGGTGGGGGCGGGAGCCAACGCGGTGGTGGACGCCGTCGTGCAGGGCCTCGACGCCCAGCACGCGCAGGACGACGTCGCCGTCCTCGCCGCCCGGGCCCGTCCCCGTCCGCCCGCGGACCCCGGGGCCGTCCCCTCCGGCATGCCCGGAGGGCCGGGCCGACCTACGGTGGAACGGTGAGCCATCGCCTCGCCTGCGTGGCCCTGACCGGCACTCTGTGCGCGACGGCTTTGTCTTGCACAGGGGCAATGCCCGAGGCGCGCTTCCAGGCCGCGCGCCAGCCCGTGGTGAAGACGCTGTCCGCGCACGTCACCACCGTCCCCCCGGAGAAGCTGGCCGCCACCCACCACCCCGGTTGCCCCGTGCCACCGGAGCGGCTGCGGCTCGTCCGGATGAACCACTGGGGCTTCGACGGCACGGTGCACCGGGGCGAACTCGTGGTCCACGAGGACGTGGTCGCCCCCGTGTTGCGGGCCTTCGGGAAGGCCTTCGCCGCCCGCTTCCCGATCCGCCGGATGCGGGTGATGGCCGAGTACGGCGGCAGCGACGCCGCAGCGATGGCCGACGACAACACCTCCGCCTTCAACTGCCGGCAGGTCACCGGAGACCCGAGCCGCAGGTCCCGGCACTCCTGGGGCGACGCCATCGACATCAACCCGGTCGAGAACCCCTACGTCGACGTCCGGGGCACGTGCCATCCCCCGAGCGGCCGCACCCATCTCGACCGCGGCCGCGCCGGCCCCGGGACGATCACCCCCGACGGGGTCGTGGCCCGGGCCTTCCGGGAGATCGGCTGGTACTGGGGCGGCCGCTGGAGCCCTCCGGACTACCAGCACTTCTCCGAGGACGGCGGTTGAACCGGCCGGGGGGCGCAGGCCTCAGCCGCCCGGGGTGAAGGTCACCGGCAGGCTCTCGGGTCCGCGCAGCCCGCCGGGGCGCCGGCGGATCCCGTCGGCGTCCGCATCGAGGGCCAGCCCGGAGAGCCTGCGCAGGACCGTTCCGATGGCGATCTGACCCTCCAGCCGGGCCAGCGGAGCCCCGAGGCAGTAGTGGATGCCATGCCCGAACGCGAGGTGGGCGTTGTCCTGCCGGGTGATGTCGAGGCGGTCGGGATCGGGGAACCGCTCCGGGTCGCGGTCGGCGACGGCCGAGCCGATCAGGACGGTCGCGCCGCGCGGGACGGCCACCCCGGCGATCTCGACGTCCTCGCGCGCGAACCGCGCGATGCCGGGGCTGACCGGGCCGTCGTAGCGGAGGAACTCCTCGATCGCGCCCGGCAACAGTCCGGGGTCGCGGCGCAGCAGCTCGAGCTGGTCCGGGTGCGCCAGTAGCGTGGCGATGCCCGTGCCGATCAGGTTGACCGTGGTGATGTAACCGGCGACGAGCAGCAGGAACACCATGGCGATCAACTCGGCCTCGCTCAGCCGCTGCTGCGCATCGCGGGCGGTGATGAGGCCGCTGAGCAGGTCGTCGCCGGGTTGCGCCCGTTTGGCGTGGACGAGCCCCGTCAGGTAGGCGCGCATGTGCTGCCACGCCTCGTTCACCACGGCAGGATCGGGCGGCTCCGCGCCCCGCCTGAGCATCCGGTCGGCCCAGTGCTGGAAGTCGTGGCGGTCGTCCACCGGAATCCCGAGGAGCTCGCTGATCACCGTGACCGGGAGCGGCAGCGCGAAGTCCGCCACCAGGTCGGCGCGACCGGCCGGGACGACCGCGTCCAGCAGGCCGTCGGTGATGGCCTGGATGCGTGGCCGCATCTGAGCGACGCGGCGGGCGGTGAACGCCTTGGACACCAGGTGGCGCAGGCGGGTGTGGTCGGGCGGGTCGCTGCGGAGCATGTTGCTCAGCATCGAATCGCGTTCCGTATCGGGCAGTTGCCGCAGGATCCGGCTGTCCGAGGCATCGCGGACGTCGCTGCTGAGGCGGGAGTCGGACAGGGCCGCGAGACCGTCCTCGTAGCGGGTGACGAGCCAGGCGTCCAGTCCGCCCGCGACGATGACGCGGCGCACGGGGCCGTCCTCGCGCAGTTGCCGGTACAAGGGGAACGGATCCGCGACGAAGGCGGGGTCGGCGTAGGGCAGAAGGGTCGGCTGCTGCTCACTCATGGGGCCTCCCGGAGCGTGTCGTCCTCGCTGTGAAGAGCGAGGTTATCCGCCTGAACCTCCTGGTACGTCGCTTTTCGGTCTCCGGCGAGCTCGGGCCGAGACGGGTCGGGGCCGACCGGGACGAGGTCAGCGGAGTGATTCCCCCGGGGGCCGCTCGCGCAGGGCTCCGTAGGCGAGGAAGTAGGCCGGCAGCCGGTTCAGCCGGCGCGAGTCGGTGAGGAGCTCGGTCAGCCGCTTCGCCCGCCGGGGATCTCCGAACGCCGCACGGCCCGCCAGCAGCGGCCCGATGACCTTCGCGTGCGCGAGGCGCTGGAGCCCCTGGGTCGCGATGGTGGTGGGCAACCGCCGCCACTGCACGCGGCGTACGTCCCGCAGCCCCACCGAGCCCCCGCGCAACGGGCCCACGAGGTGGCGTGCAGCAGCCACCGCGTCCTGCACGGCGAGGTTGATCCCGATGCCGAACACCGGCGACATGGCATGGGCGGCATCGCCGATGCACAACAGCCCTGGGCGGTGCCAGCGGCGCAGCCGGTCGAGCCGTACGTCGAGCAGCTTGACCTCGTCCCAGGAAGTGACGGCACGGGCCCGGTCGGCAAGCCAGGGGACGGCCTCCGTGAACTGCGCCATGAACGACGCCAGGCCCTCGGCGCGGCGCCCGGCGTCGGACCCCTTGGGGATGAGCGCCGCACACTGCCAGTAGTCGCCGCGGTCGATGAGGGCGACGAACAGCCTGTCCCCGAGGCCGCCGACCAGCCCGCTGGGGTCCTCCTCGTGGCGCGGCACCCGGAACCACCAGGCGTCCATGGGGCACGGAAAGTCCTCCAGCCCCAGCTCGGGCAGGGCTCTGGCCAGCGAACCGCGGCCGTCGCAGGCCACGGTCAGCGAGGCCCTGAGCTCGCCGGTGCCGCCGTCCGAGGTCCGGTACCGCACGCCCATGACCCTTCCGCGCTCGATCAGGAAGGAGGTCGCCTCGGTGTTCATGCGCAAGTGGAAGGAGGGCTCCCGGCCCGCTTCCTCGGCGAGCAGGTCGAGCAGGTCCCACTGCGGCACCATCGCGATGTAGTTGTACTTCCCCCGCAGCGCCCCGATGTCCCCGACCGTGACGAGGGACCGGTCCGGCCCGATGGGCAACTGCACCGTGCTGACCCGTCGCTGCGGCAGCCGGGCGAAGCGTTCCGCCAGGCCGATGTCGTCCAGCAGCGACAGGGTGGACGGGTGCACGGTGTCGCCGCGGAAGTCGCGCAGGAAGTCGCCGTGCTTCTCGAGCACGGTCACCTCCACCCCGGCCCGGGCCAGCAACAGGGCCAGCACCATCCCGGCGGGCCCTCCTCCCACCACACAGCAGGTGGTCCGTTCCACGCGACCCACTCCCTCCGCCGGCATCAGGTCACCCCCGGAGGACATATACCGCACCCGGGGCGCCGTCGGCGACAACGGCGAGGGCGAGGACGAGGGGAGACGACTACAACGGCTGCTCCGGTGCGCTGCCGGGGGCGGACCGGGCTCAGTAGCGCAGGGCCGTACCGGTCTCGGCCTTGACCGTGCCGGACAGTTTGTGCGTACTGCGGGCCGTTCCCTGCCCCGTGCCCTTCCCGGCGACGTCCGTGATCGTCACGACCACGGTGTCGACGAGATTGCCGCTCTCGTCCTTGAACTCGACCTGCACGGCGAAGGACTTCGTCGCGTCGTCGGTGTTCCGTGCCGTCACGGGGGCCGTCGCGTACCCGTCGCCGTCGGTGGTCACCGCACCCAAGGAAACCTCGTCCTTCGCGTCGACCCCGTCCTTCACCTCGCCGAGCTTGCCCTTCGCGACGGCAGCCGCCGATTCGGCGGCCTTCGAGGCCTCGGCGGCGGCCGACGAGACCGCCTCGCCGGCGGACTTCACCGCCGACGCGGCGCTCGACACGGCGCCGGCCGGGTTGCCGTCACCGTCCGAACAGCCTGCGGCGCCGAGCGCCACCACCGACAGCGCCACCGCACCTGCCGCACCACGCATCCACGCGACCGTCGCCACCATGCCTCCACGGGTGTTCCGGACCTCCGGACCTCCCAGTCAAAGGGCCCGGCGGCCCGGATGCCCCATGGGCGCGGCATCCGGGTGACCGCGGACGGACAGGGCCGCGAGGGCCTCAAGGGCGTCAAGGGCGTCCTGCGGCGAGGCGGTGTTCGTGGACGCGCAGCTGGAGGGCGGCGAGGTCCAGCAGGGGAGTGGCCACGCCCAGCGCGCGGGCGCGGAGGGTGAGGTCGGTCAGGACGTGGTCGGCCTCCGTCGGCGCCCCGGCGACGAGGTCGCGGTACAGGGACGGGGTGAGCGGGGAGCCGGGGCTCGTGACGGTCGACATGGTGAAGGCGAGCTCCGCCCCGGTCACCGGGTGGCCCGCGGCCTCCGCCACCGCCGCGGTTTCGGAGACCAGTGCCGCGGCCAGGTCCGCGCCGCCCGGAACGGCGTTCACCTCTCCGACCGTGCCGCGCATCAGGCAGGTCAGGGCGACGAGCGTGGAGATGAAGACCCACTTGTGCCACATGGCCGCGACGATGTCCTCGGTGGCCGGCGAGTCGATGCCGGCCTCGGCCAGTGCGTCGCGGATCGCGTCCACCCGGGCCGACGGGCGCGCGTCGAGTTCGCCGGTCAGGATGACCGCGGGCGGAGCCATACGGAGGATGTCGCCGTCGTCGTTCAAGGTGGTGACCACCTTCGCGACGCCGCCCAGGACCGCCGTGGCCCCCAGGCGCGCGACGAGCACCTGGAGGTGGGCGACCCCGTTGAGCAGGGGGACGACGGCGGTGTCCGGGCCCACGGCGGGTTCGATGTCCGCCAGGGCCGTGTGCAGGGCGGTCGCCTTCACCGAGAGCAGGACGAGATCGTACGGTCCGCCCACGGCGCCGGCCGTCACCAGCTTCGGCGCGAGGTGGAGTTCCTCACCCTGTCCCGCCACGCGCAGGCCGCGGGCTTCCAGGGCCTTCGCCCGACCCGGTCGGACCAGGAAGGAGACGTCCTGGCCCGCCGTGGCGAGCCGGGCGCCGAAGAACCCGCCGACGGCGCCGGCGCCGACCGTGAGGATCCGCATCAAGGGGTTCCTTTCGAGGGAAGGGGAGCAGGAGACGGGGGCGGTCAGGTCCGACCCGCACCGAGCGGGCTGTCCTCGACGGGAGTCCGCGGGGCGCGCGGCGCGTACCGGGAGACGGCTACGCCGGCCAGGCAGAGGACTCCGCCGAGGAGGGTCAGCCAGGCCGGTACCTCACCCAGGAGGGCCCAGCTCAGCAACACGACGATGGCGGGGACGGCGTACGTGGTCGCCCCCAGCTTGCCGGCGGGCATGCGGGCGAGGGCGTAGGTCCACGTGGTGAAGGCGAGGGCGGTGGGCACCACACCCAGATAGACCATGTTCAAGGTCGCGGACACCGGCGCCCCGGGCACCTCCGCGAGCAGTCGGCCCGTGAAGGGCAGGCAGGCGACGGTTCCCGTCAGGCAGGCGAAGGTGGTGACCTGTAGGGGAGTACCGGAGGAGAGCGCGGGCTTCTGGGCGATGACGCCGGAGGCATAGGCCACTGCCGCGAGGAGGCAGAGCACGACCCCGAGCAGCGAGGTGGAGCCGCCGTCCCCGGACGACATGGACAGGCCCACGACCACGGCTCCGGCGAAGGAGACGGCCATGCCCACCAGGAGCCGCGGGGGCAGCGCCTCACCGAGGATGCGGGCCGCGAGGAGCGCCATGAGGATGGGCCCGGTGTTCACGAGCAGCGATGCCGTGCCCGCGTCGACCAGGCGTTCGCCCCAGTTCAAGGCGATCGTGTAACCACAGAACCACACCACGCCCGACACCAAGATCCCGCGCCAGGCCTCGCGCGGCGGTAGGCCCTGGCGGCTGATCAGGAGCAGCACCACGAGCACCAGCGAGGCGGCCAGCAGTCGGCCGAGCGCCAGGGCGCCGGGCGAGTACGCGGCCCCCGCACTGCGGATGGAGACGAAGGCGGAGGCCCAGGCGAACACCGTGAAGGTGACGGCGCCGACCGTGAGGGCGCCGGGCGGGATCGAGCTCGAGCGGAACGTCATGAGCCCACCCTACGACCGCAACATTTCGGTGTCGACCGAATTGATGCCCGCTCCTATGGGGAGGTGGGGATCAGCTCCACGCCTCCGGTGTGAGTCCCAGTAGATCGCTGAAGGCCCGCTCCCCAGCATCGGTCACCTCCAACGCCCGGCCGCCGCCCGCCGGGCGGACCACCCAATCCTCCTGCGAGGCCCGCGCGCACAGCCGCGCCCCGGCGAGGCCGCCCAGGTGGCGGCGCCGCTCCGTCCAGTCCAGGCAGGAACTCGCCAGCGGCCTGCGTCCCTCACCGGCCAGACTGATGCCCGCTTCGGCGCACCATGCCCGGCCGGCCTCCGTCAGTTCGAACACGTCCTGCGTGCGCAGCAGCCCGTGCCGCTCCATCGCGTCGGTCACCGCCATGCCGAGCCGCCCGGCGAAGTGGTCGTAGCAGGTCCGGGCGCGGGCCAGCGGGTCCGGCGCGGCCACCACGGGCACGGCGTGCGCCGCGTCCCGGTCCGGAATGGCGTGCGAGGCGAGCTCGTCGAGCAGGCGGGCGGTCGCGCCGTCGGCGATGCGCGCGTAGCTGTGGCGGCCCTGCCGCTCGGTCACGCAGATGCCCGCGTCGAGCAGCCGGGTCAGGTGGCCGCTGATGGTGGAGGGTGCCACCGCGGTGATCCGGGCCAACTCGCCCGCGGTCCAGGCGCGCCCCTCCAGCAGCGTCATGCAGATCGCGGCCCGCGTCTCGTCGGCCAGGGCGGCGGCGAAGGCGGCCAGCAGGGCCGCGGGGGCCGCTGAGCCCGCGGACGTCGATCCGGGATGGGTCTCGTTCATACGTCCAGGATGCCCCATGATTTCGGTAAACAGCGAATGATCCGTGGCGGCCCGAGGTCCACTGTCGCGACCGGGGCTCGCCCGCCACACTGGGGGCCGCGGGGCACGACGCCCCGTCACGAGGAGGTGGTCGGATGGTGTTGTTGGATGGCCCCAAGGAGCAGCCGTCCCCGGAGCAGCCGTCCCCGGTCGTACGGCCCGAGGTGTGGGAGACGTACGGGCCGGCCGATCTCAGTGCCGTTCCGGTCTTCGCCGGAGGGTTTATCAACTTCGGCTACTGGAAGGCCGTCGATCTCGGGCGGTCCCTGTCGCAGGGCGACCGGATCCGCAGCGAGCAGGACCTCTACCGGCACGTACTGGATGCGGTGGCCCCTGAAGGCGGCCGGGCCGTCGAGGTCGGCTGCGGGCTCGGCCTCGGGTGTGCCCTCACGCTGGAGGAGTACGGGCCCACAGCCGTTACCGGGGTGGACATCCACCCCCAGCAGCTCCAGCGAGCCCGTGAAGCCAACTCCCCGCTCCTCGCGGCACGGCCGCACCGGATCGGCTTCGTGCTCGGGGCCGCGGAGGACCTGCCGCTCGGCGACGCGGAGTTCGATTGCCTCTACAGCGTGGAGGCGGCCCAGCACTTCTCGGACCTGAGCGCGTTCGCTCGGGAGGCGGCGAGAGTGCTGCGCCCGGGCGGCCGGGTGGCGGTCACCAGCTTCTTCACCGTGGAGGGAGCGCGGGAGCCCGCGGAGCGGCTCGCGGGGTTGCTCGACTCGTTCGCCAGCGGCCTGGACATCGCGCGACCGGTGAACCGGCTCGCTGATGCCCTCGGCGAAGCAGGCTTCGCCGACGTGCGGGTCTCCTCGATCGGCCCGCAGGTCTGGCCCGGCTGGGACCGCTGGCTGTCCCGCCTCTGGGCGCCGGGGACTTGGCCACGGAACTTCCTGGCCGCCTGGGAACAGCGGATCCTGGACTACTACCTCGTGACCGCCACCCGCCCGTAGCCGGGACGATTCCGGTGTCAGTGGCCCCGCCTATTCTTCCGGCATGTCAGTGAACATCGATCTTGCTTTCACCGTCACCCGGGTCGCCGACGAGTCGCAGGCCTGGGCGATCGTCCGCGCCCTGCAAGAGCTGATGTACGAGGAGGACATAGCGAACCAGGTCACCATCGGCGTGGCGGTGGACGACGCCGGCGCGCACTTCGTCTCCGGGGACTCCGACTTTCCGCTCGGCATCTCCCGCTTCTACCTGTGGCAACCGCACTTCGAGGGGGCCTTCGCGGCGACGGTCGCCGCAGTGGCGGCGGGAGCCGAGCCGGAGGTCCGTTGGGGCTACCCGGACGAGGAGTACTGAGAGGTCCGCCCCCAGCCGGGCGGGGCGGGCGGGGCGGGCGGGGGAGCCGGCTGTAGCGCCCAGCGGATGGCGCGGGTCACGGCCCGGCCGCCCGCGCGAGCGGCGAGGGGCGGCATCCGGGCGGCCGCGGGCAGTTCGGCCGCCACGGCCGACTTCGCCCAGGGTGGCAGCAGGTCCACGGCCGCCGCCGCCAGCAGGGCGTACGGCAACCGGGCGGCCCCCGGCAGCGGGGGATCGGTCAGCAGGAACCGGGCGGTGTCCCGGGAGGCCGCCGTCGGCCTCAGGTCGGGCCGGTACCGCGCCATCCGCAGAGCCAGCTCGTGCTGGCTCTCCGGCGGCCGGTCCGCGCCCAGCGCGCGGGCCACACGGGCCGTGTCGGCGAGGTACGCGTCGCAGCCCGCGGGATCCAACGGGTTCCTGCCGTACCGCTGGTGGGCCCGCAGGAAGCAGTCCGCTTCGGCGATGTGCACCCAGGTCAGCAGTTCCGGATCGTCGGCCCGGTACGGGATGCCGTCGGCCGTTCGACCCCGGATGCGCGCGTGCACCTCCCGTACGCGGGCCACCGCTGCCTCGGCATCGGAGCTCGTACCGAAGGTGGTGACGGCCAGGAAGGTGCTGGTGCGGTGCAGCCGCCCCCACGGGTCGCCCCGGTACCCCGAGTGCGCTGCCACGGCGGCCATCGCGAGGGGGTGCAGGGATTGGAGCAGCAGGGCGGCCAGCCCGCCGACGAACATCGACGCGTCCCCGTGGACCCGCCGCACCGGCCGTTCCGGTGCGAACCACCGGGGTCCGGGGGTCGTGTGGATCCGTGCCCTGTTCCGGGGCCCGTCCGGCCCGGCGACGCGCAGGAAGACCGCCTCGCCGGCGTGCCGCCTGATCCGCTGGACCGTCGTCGCCCTTGCCATATGCCCAGTATGTGCCGGGTCCGGTCCCGGACCACTTCCGGACCACTTCAGAAGCGTGCCGCACCGGGGGCGCCGGGGGCGCCGGGCCGCGCGTACGGGCCGGCGCCTCCGTGACCGGTGTGCCTCCCGGCCGTGGATCACAGCCAGCGCGGCGGGATGATGCCGTAGTAACCGCCCAGCAGCTGCCGGTAGTCAGTGCTCTCCAGGTGCTCGTCCCGGATGAACGCCGGTGCGTCCTTGACCTGTTCCTTGGTCAGCCCGACGCGGATCCGCTTCTCCTCCACGTCGATCCCGGTGACGGTGCCCGCGGGGAGGAGGACCTCCTTGCCGAAGATCCACGGGCCGGTGTCCACCACCAGATAGGCCGATCCCACCTCGTCGGAGTGCTTGTCGACCTTTCCGATGCTGCCGTCGGCCGCCTCCACCTTGTAGCCGTACAGGTCCACGTCCGTGATGCGGTCAACGGTGACGCGATAGGCCCAGACGTTCTCAGACATGAGCGGAACAGCTCCCTCGATCGATCCGTGTCGTCACGGCGCGCCTGCCCGGTGCGGGCGCAGTTACACGTCCGCCCCCGATCCGAGCTGACGGCCCGTGAGGCGGGGGCGGAGCGGGGCCCGGCGGGGGCGAACTCCGGCGCCGGCCCGGGGCTCGGGGCTACGCTCCGCAGATGGAACGCGCCGAGGTACTCAAGCGAGTGATCGCCATCCTCACCGACGCCCAGGACATCCGCCGGGCCGCCGAGGCGGGGGAGAGCGACGAGAACGGCGAGAACGGCGAGGCCGGGGGAATCGGGGGGATCGGGGAAGGAGGCGCCGGGTCGCCGCCGACGGCCGGTGTGGCCACTCTGCTCCTGAACGAGATGCTGCCGTCGATCAGGGTGCCGGCCGACGCGTCCCCGCAGCAGGTGGCCGCCCTGGTGGCGGAGGCGCTCGGGCCGGCCCTGCACACCATGGTCTCGGGCTTCAGCCTGGCGTTCACCAGCCTCGCGATGGTGCACGACAGCGGGCGGACGGACATCTCCTCGATCGGGGTGCTCCAGGAGCTCGCCCTGGAGATCGAGGCAGGGACCTACGACGAGGGCCCGTAGGCCCCCGTCGCCGCTCCCTGCCCCGCGGCCGTCGGGCCGTTCCGCCGTCCGGCCCGGCGACGTTACTCCGCGTCGTCGTCGCTCGTACGGGTCGTCTTGCGCTCCTGCCGCCGCCTCAGTTCCTCGGGGCTCTTGCCTTCGACCCGCTTGCTGGCCTCGGGGTGCACCGGGTCCGGACCGGGGTGCTCCTGAGCCTGCTCCGCACGCCCCTCTCCCGACTTCTTGCGCTTGTCCTCCGTACCCTCCATGGCCTTCTCTCCCTCGTACTCGTGGATCTTGCTGACCGGGGCTGCCCCGGATGCCCACCTCCTGCCCGCGAACGGCCGGGTCGCCCTCCTCGTGCGGCCCATCTTCGGTCGATCGGGACCGAGCGGCCACGCCATGCGTCATCCGGCCCAGCAGCGGGAAGGCGCCCCGCATGCCGGAAACGATCACCAGCCTCGCCACCCGTGTCGCACGCCGCCGCCGTGAGCCGGTCGCCGTCCAGGCCCTGCGTTCCACCGCCGCGGCCGTGATCAGCTACGTCGTCGCACTCCGCCTGAGCAGCGAGCCGCTCCCGCTGACCGCGCCACTGACCGCCCTGCTCGTCGTCCAGGTCACCCTGTACTCCACCCTCACCACCAGCATCCGCCGGGTGAACTCGGTGGTCGTCGGCGTCCTGATCGCGATCGGCTTCAGCGCGCTGGTGGGTCTGACCTGGTGGAGCCTCGGGCTGCTGATCCTCGCCTCGCTGGTCGTGGGCCACTTGGTGCGCGTCGACGAGTTCGTGCCCGAGGTCGCGATCAGCGCCATGCTCGTCCTCGGCGTCACCCAGGTCACGGACACGGCTTGGGACCGGGTCCTGGAAACGGTCATCGGTGCGGCGGTCGGGCTGCTGGTCAACCTGCTGGTGGCACCACCCCTGTGGGTCGGCCCGGCCGGCGCCGCGATCACCGACCTCGCCCGGCGCATGAGCCGGCTGCTCGACCACCTCGGCGAGGAGCCCTCCGGACCGACCAGGCTCGAGCAGGCCGCGGCCCGGCTGCACGAGGCGCGCCGCCTCGACAACGACATCGCCCAGGTCGACGCCGCCCTCCGGCAGGCCGAGGACAGCCTCCGGCTCAATCCGCGGGTCAAGGAGGGGCTGCTCTTCAGGCTGGTGCTGCGGACCGGTCTGGACACCCTGGAGATCTGCGCGGTCGTGCTCCGGGTGGCCTGCCGGACGCTGACCGACCTGGCCCGGGCCCGCCCCGACGGTCCGCTGTTCGACCCCGGGACCGCGACCGCGCTGCGGCAGGTGCTCCGCCACACGGCCATCGCGGTGGAAAGCTTCGCCCAGCTGATCACCGCGCAGGTCAGCGCCAACGCGGAGGAGGCGGAGGCCCGGCTGACCGGCGAACTGGCCGTCGCCCGGGCCCACCGCGACCGGCTCGCGGTCCTGCTGCTGGCCTCCGCCCGCGAGGATCCGGCACACTGGCAGCTGAGCGGGGCGCTGCTCACCGAGATCGACCGGGTCCTGGACGAGCTGGGCGTGGACAAGCGTTCCCAGCGCCTGTTGGAGGAACTCGATCAGCACACCGGCTCGCGGCGCCGGCGCTGGAAGTCGCTGAAACGGCCGCGGCAAGGCCGTGGGTGAGGGGAGGTAGGGGCCATGGTGCACGTACTGGGCAGCAGGGTTCTGTTGCGCCCCACGGACCCCGAACGCTCGCGCGCCTTCTACGGCGACACCCTCGGGCTCGCCGTCCACCGCGAGTTCGGCACCGGCCCCGACCGCGGGACCGTCTACTTCCTCGGCGGCGGCTTCCTCGAACTGTCCGGCCGGGCCGAGGCACCACCCGCGCCGGGCCTGCGGTTGTGGCTCCAGGTGGCGGACGTGCAGGCGGCGTACGAGGAACTGCTGGGCCGGGGCGCCGAGGTGCTGCGGCCGCCCGAGCGCGAACCCTGGGGTCTGATCGAGATGTGGATCGTCGACCCCGACGGCGTCCGGATCGCCGTGGTGGAGGTCCCCTCGGATCACCCCTTGCGCTTCCGCCCTTGACCCGCGCTGCGGGCACCGGCCTTCCGGTGCACCGGCTGACGGGGTCCTCGCTGATCGGATCGGCGATCCGAAGGACAAGTCCTAGCGGGCGCTGCCGAGGTCGCGGTCGGACTCGGATCCTTCGAGCATCAAGGTGGTCTCCTCTATGCGGCTGAAGCGGCCGTCGGGCGCGAACTCACCGAACAGGTAGACCTCGGTGCGCACCGTCGAACCGTCCGTCTTCGTGACGTGGACGGTGTGCCGGTCGGCGTAGTTGCGGCCGTCGTACAGCTCCTCGTGGACCTCGACGCTGCCGTGGTCGACGACGCTGCGCACGTGGGTGATGTGCTCGATGAAGCCGGCCCGGTCCGCCCACTCGCCGTCCGTGCGCTGACGGTATTCCGGGGCGAAGTGGCGGTCGGCGGCCTCTTGGACGGTGAGGTCGCGGTTGAGGAGCAGGTCGGTGAGGGCGGCGGTGATACCGGTGCGAGTCATGGGACTGCCTTTCGATGCAGATGGAGATGTACACGCAGTTGCGGATCGATAGTGCGTGCGCGGCGCACGCACTTCGTTCACCATAGCAGCGATGCGTGCGCGACGCACGCTATTCTTTTGGGCGTGGACAATGAGATCGGACATGAGATCGCCGACGCGCTGGGCATCCTGCTGAAGCGCACGACCCGTATGCACCTGCACCAGCGGCTCACGGAGGGCATGGGCGAGGCCGTGGACGAGGTGACCTACCCCGTGCTCAGCGCCCTGGCCCGGACCGGCTCCCGCAGCGCGGCGGACTTGGCCCGGGACGTGGGGGTCGACCGCTCCGGCGTGACCCGCCGCGCCTCCCGGCTGGAGGCCGCCGGTCTCGTCCGCCGCGAACCGGACCCCACGGACCGGCGCGCACACCTCCTGGTCCTGACCGAAGAGGGGCGGCTCGTCGTCGCAGAACTGCGTGCGCGCCTGGCGGACCACATCACGGCGAGCCTGTCCGCCTGGCCCCCGGGCGAGGCCGAGACGTTCGCCCGACACCTGCGCCGCTTCACGGCCGAGGGCCCGTTCTCCTAGGCCCTGTCCAGGTCGATCGGCGCCGGTGCTCGCTTCCCCTCGTGGTGGACCATCAGGACGTGACCGGGGCGGCCTACGACGGGGTCGTCGAGCTCTATGCGTCGATGTTCGCCGACCGGTTGGAGACGCAGCCGTTCGCGCGGGCCGTGGTCGCCACCTTCGCCGAGCAGGCGCGCGTCCTGGCGCGAGGGGGTCTGCTCCTGGTCTCGTTCTTCGCGACCGACGGACCGGACCCGGTCCGCTTCGACCACAAGGTGGCGCCCGCCTCCAGCTGGCCGGCGGACCGGTTCGCCGAGTTGCTGGCCGGGGCCGGGCTCACCACCTTCGCCCGGCTGCTCCACGACCCGGCCTCCGAGCGGGGCTTCCTCGAAGCCCACGTGCTGGCCCGCCTCGAACCGGAGCCGGGAGTCGATCCTGGACGGACCGCGCGCCGATGTACGTGAGGCCGGGCGCATCAGCGTCCGACTACTCACGCAGTTCTGAGTAGCTGCGCCCAGGTGCGGCCGCCCGCCGCCCGACTAGCCTCCGTTCCATGAGCTGTGTGGAGCAGGCGGCCGGGGCGGAGCAGCAGGCGCAAGAGGAGCCGGTGGCGGAGTCGGAGCGCAGGGGCGCGGCGTCGCTCGCGCTGGGGGTCACTGCCGTGGCGATGATGGGCTGTCCGTTCCTGCCGGAGGGACTCCCGCCCTGGATCCGGTACTTCCCCGTCTACCTCGTCCTACCCGTCGGGATCATGGCGGTCGTCTGCGGTCTCCCCGACCTGTGGGCCGTGCGGGGTGACGCGGGAGCGGCCCGCGGTCGGGCGTGGATCGGGGTCGCGCTCGGCGCGGTGGCCATCCTGGTGCCACTGGCCGTGTTCCTCTACATGTTCCTTCTCCTGGGCTGAAGGGCGCCCCGCTGAGCTCCCACGAGTAGTGGCTCCGTGGCCCCACAGTCGCCGGGTCTCCTTGTCGCGTGCGCGGTGCTGCGGTCGGGCGGAGCCCGCCGACTTCAGGTTCAGGCCCCTGCCGGTCATGGTTCGGTAGCCTCCGACCCTTGACGGCTAACGCTGTTAGCCCTAGCGTGATGTCACGCCTGGCTAACGCTGTTAGCCGCAGGGGATCGGTCGCGAGGCGAGAGGGTCGCCGTGAACACCGCTACAGCCAGCAGCACCCCGCTCGGTAGCGACCCGCCCCATCCCTGCCGGGGTGCACGGAAGGCGTCGAAGCTCCGGTCCGGGTCGTTGTCGGTTCCCGGGGAAGGGTGCCCACGCCACGCCGTTGCCGTGGGGGCGGACTGCCATGGCTGACCGCGCACAGCAGATCATGGCCGCTGCGCGGGAACTGCTCGACGCGGAAGGGGCGGATGCGTTGTCCATGCGGCGCATCGCCGAGCGTGTCGGCATCCGGGCGCCTTCCTTGTACAAGCACTTTCCTGACAAGGCCGCTGTCGAGGCTGGGCTCCAGGCCCAGGGGATGACCCGGTTGGCGCAGGATCTGGAGGCTGCCGAAGCAGCGACGGGCGTCGAACCACCCCTGCTCGTGCTCGCCCGCGCCTACCGACAGCATGCGCTCGCCAGCCCGCACCTCTACCGCATCACCCACGGTCGGCCGCTCGCCCGCAACGCACTCCCCGAGGGACTCGAAGATCGCGCAGCGATGCCGCTGGCCCGCGCGGTGCGCGGCGACATCGACATCGCGCGCTCGTTCTGGGCATTCGCGCACGGCATGGTCGTGCTCGAACTCGACGGCCGCTTCCCGCCCGGCGCGGACCTGGACGCCGCATGGCGTACCGGCTGCGAGGCGTTCGCCCGTGCGATCCGGAACGGGACCGGGGGAGAGCGCACGTGACCACCACGGCCAAGGGGCCCGTTGCCGGTGTGACCGTCCGCGCCGCCGGATACGCACGCGCCGCGGCACGGATCCTCGCGCTCGCCGCCTGCGCAGCGGCTGCCTGCGCAGCCCGCTTGATTGAGACCTTCACGGAGTGACCATGGATCTCGCCTACCTGCCCAGTCCTTCGACCGGGGTCCTTCACCTCGGCCCGGTTCCGTTAAGGGCGTACGCCTTCTGCATCCTCCTGGGCATATTCGTCGCCGTCTGGCTCGGCAACCGGCGCTGGGTCGCGCGGGGCGGAGACCAGGGCGTCATCGCAGACGTCACCCTCTGGGCAGTGCCGTTCGGCATGGCCGGAGGACGCATCTACCACGTGATCACCAGCCCCGATGCGTACTTCGGCGACCACGGCGAACCCATCCGGGCCCTGTACGTGTGGGAAGGCGGGCTCGGCATCTGGGGCGCCATCGCCCTCGGCGGGGTCGGCGCGTGGATCGGCTGCCGCCGCCACCGCATCCCCTTCCCCGCCTACGCGGACGCTGTGGCCCCCGGCATAGCCCTGGCCCAGGCCGTCGGCCGCTGGGGCAACTGGTTCAACCAGGAACTCTACGGCAGCCCCACCACACTTCCCTGGGGCCTGGAGATCGACCGCGCGCACCGTCCGTCCGCCCTGCTCGACACCGCGACCTACCACCCGACCTTCCTCTACGAGTCCCTCTGGAACGTCGGCGTCGCCGCACTGGTCCTCTGGGCGGGCCGCCGGTTCGCGCTCGGTCACGGCAGGACCTTCGCCCTGTACGTCGCCGCCTACACGGTCGGACGGTTCTGGACCGAGTACCTGCGCATCGACGCGTCCCACACGTTCCTCGGCCTGCGCCTGAACGGCTGGACCTCGGTCGTGGTCTTCCTCGGCGCCATCGTCTGCCTCGTCGTATCGGCCCGCCGCCACCCAGGCGTCGAGGACGTGTCGAGGCCCAAGGGCGAGGGCGGTCACGAGATGGCCGGCGGGCCGCGCCGGGGAGTCGCCGTCAAGGCAGGAGGGGCGACGCGCGAGGACACGTGAGACCGCCGGCACCACCGTGGCCGGGCTGGCGGGCGCGAGCGTCCGCACGCTGCATCACGACGACGAGATCGGCCTCGTGCACCCGTCCGCGCGAGCCGCGTCCGGGTGCCGGGCCCACTCGCCCGACGACGTGGAGCGGCTGCGGAGGTGCTCGCCCACCGGCGGCCGGCCCGGGCCGGCATGCCCCGCCGCGATCGGGGGCCGCGCGGAGCCGGTGCTCGGTTCCGTACCGACCAGGTCGGTCGGGAGCGCCGACGAAGGCGACGTTGCGTCAGCCGCGGGGCGCCGCACCGACCGGTCGCGTCAGTCGCTCGAGCTCCTCCAAGCGCTCCCGCGTCCGCTGGTCCAGCGGTACGTACGTCACGAGCCTCGGCCCGGTGCGCGGTCCGAGCCACAGGTTGGTGTGTTCCAGGTGCAGCAGGCCCACGTGGGCGTTGCGGATGTACTTCGACTTCGCGAGCTGCCCGCCCACCACCTCGTGACGGGCCCACACCTCCCGGAACTCCGCCGACGCCCCCTCCAACCGGGCCAGCAGCGTCTTCCACGCGGGCTCCGCCAGGTGTTCGGCCATCGCCGCCCGGAACCTCGCCGCCATGAGCCGGTGCGTACTCGGCAGGTCGACCACCGACTCCCGCCACTGCGGATCGGTGAAGGCGAGCCACATGCAGTTGCGGTCCTCCGGACGCTTGCCGTCCAAGTCGCCGAGCAACTGCCCGTACGTGGCGTTGTACGCGACGATGTCGTACCGGCTGTTCTGGACGCACGCCGGGATGTGGCCCAGCTGGTCGAGCATGGCCCGCACGGCCGGCGTCACGCTGGGGCAGACCGCCGGCGGCGCCGGATCCAGGCTCCCGGCCAGCGCGAACAGGTGCTCCCGCTCGCTCACGTCGAGCAGCAGCGCCCGCGCGACCGCGTCCAGGACCTGTGCCGAGACCTGGATGTCGCGCGCCTGCTCCAGCCACGTGTACCAGGTCACGCCCACCGACGACAGGTGCGCGACCTCCTCGCGGCGCAGCCCCGGGGTCCGCCGGCGCGGCCCGCGCACCAGCCCCACCTGCTCGGGGGCGATCCGCTCGCGGCGGGTGCGCAGGAACTCTGCCAGCTCGTGCCGGCGGACATCGCTTCCAGGGGCGACAGTGGTCATGCTTCCAGCCTGCCGCACCGCCCATCCCGTTGCCAGGTACTCCTGGTACCCGGATAACGACACTCTGGTACCCGTCTGACGGCTGCGAGATCGTCGGAGGGTGACTCAGATCCCCGTACGCAGCAACCCCGTACGCAGCAACCCCGTACGTACCGGCTCCGTGCCCACCAACCCCGTGCACGGTGCTCCCGCGTCCGCCGCGCCCCACCTGGGCGGCCTCGGCCTGTTCACCGTGCTCCTCGGCGCGGCCCTGCCCCTGATCGACTTCTTCATCGTCAACGTCGCGCTGCCGTCCATCGAGCACGACCTCGCCGCCGGCCCCGCCCTCCTGGAACTCGTCGTAGGCGGCTACGGCGTCGCCTACGCCGTCCTGCTGGTCCTCGGCGGGCGCGTCGGTGACAGCCTCGGCCGCCGGCGGCTCTTCCTCATCGGCATGGCTGCCTTCGGGGTCACCTCGCTCGCCTGCGGCCTCGCCCCGACCGCCTGGACCCTCGTCGCCGCCCGCGTCGCCCAGGGCGCGGCCTCCGCCCTCATGCTGCCGCAGGTGCTCGCCACCATCCAGGCCACCACCGAGGGCCCGCGCCGGGCCCGGGCCATGAGCCTGTACGGGGCCACCGGGGGCCTGTCCATGGTCGCCGGGCAGATCCTCGGCGGCGTCCTGGTCGCCGCGGACCTCGGCGGAACGGGCTGGCGCGCGGTGTTCCTGGTCAACGTACCCGTGGTGGTCCTCGGGCTGGTCCTCGCGGTGCGCACCGTCCCGGACACCCGGGCCGGTCGGCCCGCGGCCGTGGACGTACCCGGCACCCTGCTGCTCGCGCTGTCGCTGGTCTCGCTGCTGCTGCCGCTGACCGAGGGACGGGCCGCCGGTTGGCCACTGTGGACCTGGGTCTCGCTCGGCGTGTTCCCCGTCGCCGCCGCGGCGTTCTACGTCACCGAGCGCCGGGCCGACCGGAAGGGCCGCACACCGCTGGTGCCGCCGAGCCTGCTGAGGCTGGAGTCGCTGCGGCGCGGCTTGGTGCTCTTGTTGCCGTTCTCGGTCGGCTTTAGCGGCTTCATGTTCGTCCTCGCCGTGACCCTCCAACAGGGCCTGGACATGGACCCGGTGACGGCCGGCCTGGCGCTGGTGCCGATGGCCGTGGCCTTCTTCGGGGCAGCGCTGGCCGGACCACGTCTCGTCTCCCGCTTCGGCAGCCGGATCGTCACCGCCGGAGCCGTCGTCCAGGCGGCCGGGATCGGCCTCCTGCTGGCCACGCTCCGCCACGGCTGGCCGGACCTCGGCGTGGCCGAACTCGCTCCGGGCGTCGCCCTGGCGGGACTGGGCCAGGGCTTCCAACTGCCCGTGCTGATGCGTCTGATGCTGTCGGACGTTCCCGCCGAACGGGCCGGGGTGGGCGGCGGCGTCATGATCACCGCCCAGCAGTCCGCCCTGGCACTCGGCGTCGCCACGCTCGGAAGCCTCTTCCTGGCCCTGGTCCCGACGGAAGGCCTGCGCGCGGCGGTGTCCACCACACTGCTCGTCCAACTCGGCCTGATCGCGCTGACCGTACTGCTCAGCCTCCGCCTTCCGCGCATGCGCTGAGCGGGCCGCAGGAGTACGGAGCACCGGTGCGGCCGGGCGGAAAGGCCGAAGCGCCCGCGCGCGGCCGGTCCGGTTCACCGGGGTCGATGAACCGGACCTACCGTGCGCGGGCGCCGGGCCCGCCCCCACCGGGGACCGCTGTCGGTTCAGCCCGCGGCGAGGAGCGTGAGCGTGTCGATCACGCGGTTCGAGAAGCCCCACTCGTTGTCGTACCAGGCGACCACCTTGACGTGGCGGCCGTCGACGCGGGTGAGCTCCGAGTCGAAGATCGAAGACGCGGGGTTGCCCGTGATGTCGGAAGACACCAGCGGGTCCTCGGAGTACTCGAGCACGCCGGCCAGCGGTCCCTGCGCCGCGGCCCGGTAGGCCTCCAGGATCTCCTCGCGCGTCACGTCGCGGGCGACGGTGGTGTTGAGCTCGACGATCGAGCCCACCGGGACCGGCACGCGGATGGAGTCGCCCGACAGCTTGCCGTCGAGCTGCGGCAGTACGAGGCCGATCGCCTTCGCGGCACCGGTCGAGGTCGGCACGATGTTGACGCCGGCGGCGCGGGCACGCCGGGGGTCGCGGTGCGGGCCGTCCTGCAGGTTCTGCTCCTGCGTGTAGGCGTGCACGGTGGTCATGAACCCGTGCTCGATGCCCGCGAGCTCGTCGAGCACGGCGGCCAGCGGGGCGAGCGCGTTGGTGGTGCAGGACGCGTTCGAGACGATCGTGTGCAGGGCCGGGTCGTAGGCGTCGGTGTTGACACCGTACGCGAGCGTCACATCGGCGCCGTCGGACGGAGCGCTGACGAGCACCTTGCGCGCACCGGCCTTGAGGTGGCCGCGGGCGGCCTCGGCCGAGGTGAAGCGGCCGGTCGCCTCCAGCACGAGGTCGACTTCGAGCTCGGCCCAGGGCAGCTGCTCGGGCTCGCGCTCGGCCAGCACCGTGATCCGGTGTCCGTCGACGACGAGAACGTTGCCCTCGACGGTCACCGGGCGGCCGAGCCGGCCGGACGTGGTGTCGTACGCGAGCAGCCGCGCGAGGGTGGCGGGCTCCGTCAGGTCGTTGACGGCCACGACCTCGAGGTCGGTGTCGCGCTCGAGGAGCGCACGCAGCACGTTGCGTCCGATGCGGCCGAATCCGTTGATGGCAATGCGAGTCATGACGATGTCCCTTTCGTTCGCCATCAGGTTCGCTGCCGATCACCGTCCGCGACAGCGGCGAGATCGCCATGGTTCGTAAGGATCTCGCCAGGAACTCGCCGAGCGGCGTTCCCGGACCGTTCGCCCTGGTCGGCGCCGGATCATTCGCCCTGGGTGAAGGTGCGCCGGTACTCGGTCGGGGTGGTGCCGAGGATGCGGTGGAAGTGCAGACGAAGATTGGCGCCGGTGCCGAGGCCGACATCGTCCGCGATCTGCTCGACACTGCGCTCCGAACGCTCCAGCAGCTCACGTGCCACGTCGATCCGGGCCCGCATGACCCACTGCATCGGCGTGTACCCGGTGTCCTCGGCGAAGCGCCGCGAGAAGGTGCGCGCCGAGACCCCCGCGTGCTGCGCCAGCGCCTCCAGCGTGAGCGGTTCGCCCAGCTGGTACAGGGCCCACTCGCGGGTGGCGGCGAACCTTTCGCCGAGCGGCTCGGGCACGCTGCGCGGCACGTACTGCGCCTGGCCGCCGCTGCGGTAGGGCGCCGCGACCAGGCGCCGGGCCGCGTGGTTGGAGGCGGCCACGCCGAGGTCGCGGCGCAGGATGTGCAGGCACAGGTCGATGCCCGAGGCGGCGCCGGCAGAGGTGAGCACACTGCCCTCGTCGACGAACAGGACGTTCTCGTCGAGCCGGACGAGCGGATGCTTCGCGGCGAGGGCCCGCGCGTAGTGCCAGTGGGTCGTGGCGCGCTTGCCGTCGAGCAGACCGGTGGCGGCGAGCGCGAACGCGCCCGTCGAGATGGCCGCGAGCCGCGCCCCCCGGCCGTGGGCGGCGATCAGCGCGTCGATGACCGCCTGCGGCGGGTCCTCACGGTCGGGGAAGCGGTAACCGGGGACGAAGACGATGTCGGCCCAAGCGAGCGCGTCGAGCCCGTGGGTGACGTGGTACGACAGGCCGTCGCCGCCGGTGACGAGGCCGGGAGCGGCACCGCAGACCCGTACCTCGTACGGCATGCTCGCGCGGGTCGTGAACACTTGCGCGGGGATGCCCACGTCAAGGGGCTTCGCGCCCTCGAGGACGAGGACGGCTACGCGGTGGAGGCGGGAGGGCGGCACGGGTTCAGGGTACGGCGGGGGAGGGCGCGGCCCGTGCGCTCCCCCGGCCGGCGCTACAGCTGCCCGGCGATGAGGTCGAGGTCCCCGCGGGTGAAGCCCGGACCGTCGGAGCCGTCCGGGGCGAACGACTCGATGACGGCCTCGACGTCGGGAGCCGCGTCCGTGCCGTTCACGTCGGTGAACTGCACGTTGTAGAAGATGATCCTGCCGTCGACGTCCGCGTTGGAGATCTCCAGGACCACGTCGAGCCACTCGGTGGCGTCGTCCACGTTGCCCTGCGTGCGGTCCAGTTCGCGCAGAGCGCTCCGGCCGATGCCCGGCAGCAGCGCGGCGGCGAGGGCCTTGGCGTCGGCGAAGGTGCGTACGTCGGGCCACAAGGTGTTGATGGGCCGGGGCCGGGAGGCGTCCGTGAAGTCGAAGAACGTGAGCGTGTGGCGCACGCACACGTGGTGCACGTTCTTCTCGGCCGCCGTCAGCCGCAGGGTGACCTCCCGGTCGCCCACGGTGCCGCGGACCGTGGCGGTCGCGGCGGCGGCTGCGGAGGCGGCGTAGGCCGCGATCGACGGCGCGTTCGCCCGGGCCCCGGCGAAGAGGCGCCGGCCCTGCTCGGGCGTCGGGAACGGGGTCAGACCCTTGCGCAGGTTCTGCTTGGTGGTGGAGTCGTACACCCACTGCTCGCGCAACGGCGGATACAGCACCCGCTCACCGCGCGCGACCCGTTCGGCGGCGACGTGCGCCGTCTGCAGGTGCCGGTGCAGGGTGGTCCAGAGCGCCGCGTCGTACACGCCGCGCCCGTCGTCCGCGTCGGCCGCGGTCAGCCAGGCGGTCTCCAGTTCCTTGAGCGCGATCGACACGGCGTCCATCCGTCGGGTGCCCGGGCCGCCCGGCACCGGCTCGGTGTCGGGGTCGAAGTTCATGCCCGGGTCATTGGCCGGGCTCTGCGGGCCGAGCGACACCATCAGCGGCAGGTTCCACAGCAGCCGGTGCGGGTTGGGGCTGCCGCCCGGCCCCGCCATGGCCACGGCGTCGGCGACGCTCTCGCCGGCCACCGCCCAGCACAGGTTCCAGAACGCCCGCGCCGCTCCCTGGAGCCGGGGCTCCTTCGCGTTCCAGGCCGGCGTGAGCCGCTCGGCGATCGAGCTGAGCCGCTCCTTGGAGATCTTGTGGTGCAGGGCCCCGGATTTCCACTCGGTGGGTAACGCGTAGGCCAGCTTGCCGTCGTTCAGCGGTTTGACGGCCCAGTTGCCCTTGCCCGGGACCTCTCGGGCGGTGCTCGGTGGTGGCGCCGGCCTGCCGGCCACCGGTGACGTCGTCATGGCACTCCCTCCGCGGCCACGGGCGCGGGCCGGCCCCATCTTCGTGCCCTCGGGGAACGGGCGTCCACCGGTTCCGGCGCATTGGGAAGGGTGGGACGAGGGACCACGGGCGGGAGGAGGCGGACCAGTCCGCGTCGTGTCCGGCGCCCGGAAAACGGCGGGCCGCGGCCGGGCACGGCCCGTTACGATCGGGCCTCCACCCGATCACGGCGGTCCGACGGAGGCACCGATGACACTGGCCCCTTCGCGGACACCCGCCCATCCCGAACGGCTGGAGCAAGGACACCCGTTCCGCCAGTGGAAGACCTGGCGCATACCCGGCACCGAACTGACGCTCACCGGATACTCGCGCGCCAACGACAAGACGTTCTTCCACGTCCCCGAACTGCGCTGCGCGCTCGACGCGGGACTGGTGGAAGGACGTCAGCCGGAAACCGTCTTCCTCACCCACACCCATCACGACCATTCCAAGGACCTCGACCACCTCGCGGCCAGGCCCGACGGGGTCGACATCCACCTGCCCGCCGCGGCGGTGCCGTACGTGGAGACCTTTCTGCGGGCCTCCGCCGAACTGAACCACGGCACGGCCTACGATCCGGCCCTCGCCGCCGGTTGCCGGCTCCACGGGGTGCGCGGCGGCGACGAGTTCGCCTTCGGGCGCCGCGGCCACCACGTACGGGTGGTGGAGTGCGTGCACAAGGTGCCCTGCGTGGGATACGCCTTCGCCGAACGACGCAAGGCCCTGCTGCCGGAGTACGAGGAACTGCGCCACGACCTCGCCGCACAGGGCCGGGGCGCGGAGTTCGGCCGCATCCTGGCACAGCGGCGCAAGGCGGGCGCCGAGGTCGAACGCGAGGTCCGCAGGTCGTTGTTCGCCTTCCTCGGCGACACCCACGTCAGCGTCTTCGAGGACAACCCCTGGCTCTTCGAGTATCCGGTGATCATCACCGAGTGCACGTTTCTCGACGACGCCGAACTGGAGCGGGCCGACCGGGTCGGGCACACCGTCTGGAGCCGGTTGAAGCCCGTCGTCGAGGCCCACCCGGACACCCGATTCGTCCTCACCCACTTCAGCCTGCGTCACTCGGACCAGGACGTCCTGGACTTCTTCCACGACGAACGGCCCGACAACGTACTGCTGTGGGTGCACCCGGACAGCCGACTGCCCGAGCAGCACCAACACGGCTGACCGCCGCGGGCCGCCGTTCCCCGGGCCCCGGGTCAGACCCCCGCCAGCGCGTCCCGCAACCTCCGGGCCTGTCTGAGCAGTTGGGACGAACCCGGTCGCTGCGCGAGCGCCGTCACCTCGGGCAGCTCGCCGCGCGCGCCCGACAGCAGTGCAGAGTCCGCCGCGACGGCCAGCAGCACCCCGTGCGCCTGGGGCCGGGTGCGGGCCAGTAGTCCGGGCAGGGAGGCGGCCAGGACCGCCCAGACCGCCCCGGCGCCCTCCGGTACGGCGACGGCCGCCCGCAGTGACTCGGTCAGCAGGGGCATCCTCAGCGTTCCCAGCCCGACGAGCTCGGTCAGCTCCCGGCCCAGCAACTCGCCGTCCAGCTGGCCCCGCGAAGCCAGCAGCACCAGCGCCCGCCCGGCGGCCTGCCGCTCGGGCTCGGGTACGGCGGCGAGCCCGTAGGCCACGGCCAGGTGGACGGCGGGGCCGGCAGGGCCGTCGGTCCCGGCCAGTGCCTCCAGGAAGGCGGGGGAGCCACGGCCGTCCTGGTCGGCCGCCGACGCGACACCCGTCAGTAGCCGGGCCGCGGCTATCTCCGGGTGCCAGGGCAGGGTCGCGACGGTGTGCGCGTCCCGGTAGTCCGGCAGGGACCAGTGCGGACAGGAGATGGCCGGCTCGAAGACGCGGAACAGCGACCAGAACTGCCGCGGGAACGCGCCGCGGCCCTCGATGGCCTCGTGCCCCACCAGGATCCGACGGCCGATGCGTGCTCCCCGGCGCCTGCTGGGACGCTCGGCCTCACCCGCTTCGCGCTCCCGCCACCACGTCGGCCGGGGCAGACCGCCCTGTCGCAGCCAGGCGGCCACCCGGGTCCCCTCCGCCAGCCCCAACCCCTCCGCGGCACGCACCGCTTCGGGGTCCACCCGGCCGCCGCAGCGCAGCAGTGCCTGCCCCAGGTCCGCCGGTCCGGGCCGGACACCGAGGCGTTCGTACTCGGCGAGGCGCTCGACCAGCTCGTACGGCTCCACCGCGCCCGTCGGCCGGCTCGGTACGGAGAGCAGGAAGGGCACGGAGTCCCCGGCCCGCAACCGGGCGGCGATCTCGGCGGCGCGCGCACCCGCTATGTAGTCCAGCGCCACGTGCTGGCACAGTTCGAGCCAGCCCGCCCGGGTGTTCTCCCAGGACTCCTCCGCCCGTACCGGACCGACCGCAGCGCCGACGACGCCCGCTATGCACCGCACCTGTGCGTGCGGTTTCACCTTGAACTCGCGCGGGACGGAGCCCAGCGCGGCGGCCAGCGCCTCCCGGTCCCGGAAGTCGTGGCTCACCACGGCATTGAGCACCCGTTCGAACGGCACCACGCCGGGGTCGTGGCGACCCGCCAGCACGGCCACGACCTCGTCGGCGAGCGCATCCAGTGACGGTACGGCGAATTCCCCCTTGATCATGTGATGAAGGCTAGACCCTGCCACTGACATTGATACTCGTAGCGGGTTCCGGTGGTCGTGGCTCTGCCACTGACTGACAGCGCCCTGTCGGCGTGGTGGGATCAGAGCGGGTCGCCGAGGGGACCGTACTGCGCCTCCAAGTTCCTGGCCCAGTGCGCGGCGAAGTCGGGCTGGGTGCCGTCGGCATCCGTGAACCCGTACTCCTTGTAGAGGTCCCAGGTGGCCAGCGCCCGGCCGCTCCTGGCGATGACGTCCGGGTCGGCCGCCAGGGCCACGACGGCCCGTCCCAGATAGGCGGGAGTCTCGGAGTGGGCGAAGTTCGGGTCCTCGGCGGCGCCGTCGCGCCAGTTGGCCTCGGTGACGCCGAAATGGTCCAGCAGCGCCTCCGAGCGCAGGAAGCCCGGTGTCAGGGAGACGGCCGCGACGCCGTGCGGCCGCAGCTCGGCGGCCTGCGCGACGGCCAGCCGGATCACCGCCGACTTCGCCATGTCGTAGAAGAAGGAGCCGCGGTAGCGGGCGGTGTTGCCGTCGGTGACCTCCACGACCAGGCCGCTCCCGCGGGCGACCATGAGGGGCAGTGCGTACCGGCTGGTGATCACGTGGGTCTCCACCGCCCGTCGCAGGAGGCGCAGACCCTGGTCCAGGTCCTGTTCCCACAGGGGGTGTTCCCAGTCGGTGAGCGGGTCGCCGCCCCAGACGGAGTTGACCAGGACGTCGAGCCGGCCGTCCTGCTCCGCCGCGATCCGCGCCACGAGGGCCCGGACCTGTTCCGGGTCGCTGTGGTCGGTGCGGACCGGGATGCCCGCACCTCCGGCGGCGGTGATCCTTTCGGCCGTCTCCTCGATGGTCTCGGGGCGGTCGAGGTCGGAGCGCGCCGTTCCACTGCTGCGGCCGGTCACGTAGACGGTCGCCCCGGCGGCTCCGAGCTCGATGGCGATTCCCCGCCCGCCACCCCGGGTGCCACCTGCGACCAGCGCGACCCTCCCGGCGAGCCGTGGTGTCTTCGTCGTCATCTCTTCCTCCAGGTCTTCCAGCGGATTCACTCGGTGCAGGAGCCGGCGTCGGTGGCGTCGGTGGCGGCGGAGACATGGGGGGCCAGCACGGCGTCCAGCCCGTGCCGGACGCGCTGCACGAGGGTGCCCTCGCGGTCGAGCGCCCAGATGAGACCCGCCCCGGAGGTGACGGCCTGCACGGTGGCGGTCAGCGCCCCGACGTCCGTCGCGGCACGGAGCTCGCCCGTGGAAACGGCCTCCGCCAGGAGCGCCCCGACCGCCCGACGCTGGGCCTCGTGCACGGCGCGGGCCCGCTCGTGCAGTTCGGGGTCCGTGAGGTCCATGCACAGGAACGCCAGGTGGTTGGCGAAGGTCTCCGGCGAGACCATCGGTGCCATCCACTGCGCGAACAGGGCGGCCAGGGCCCCGAGCGCCGAGCCCTGCTCCCCGCGGATCCGGTCGGGCAGCGCGTCCGTGTCCCGTACGGACTGATCGGCCAGTGCCAGGACCAGGCCGCGCTTGGAGCCGAACCGCTGCACGAGCGTGCCGGGGACCAGGCCGACCTCGCGGGCCACCGCCGCCAGGGTCAGGCCGGACGGCCCCACCCGTCCCATCACCTCGGCCGCCGCACGCAGGATCACCTCGTCTTCCACCCCGCGGGGACGTCCGGCCACAGTCGCTCTCCTTAATAAATGCACGTACATTTATTAAACCATCCGCGCGGGCGGCCCGGGACGATCCGGAGTACCCGGCGGGGCGACGGGCCGGCGGAGGGCTCTTTGCCCACCCGCGCCGCGCCTCCCGCATGCGATGATCCCCTCGACGGGCGGGAGCCCGCCGATGTCTGGCCGGGGGGCTCGAATGAACACGTGGCGGGAACTCATAGCGCTGGTGGATGCGCGGGTGGAGGCCGCGTCGCCCAGCGAGCGCGGCGTTTTCGCCGCAGGTGTCGCCGAGCGCCTGATGAGCTGGCACGAGGCCCTGCCCGAGGACGAACGGGCGGACTTCACCCTGGGTCTGCGACCGCTCCTGAACTCGGTGTGGGAGGGCGTCCTCGGCGATTCGACGGTGTACACCGCCGTCAACCGGGGCCTAGCGGAGTACATGCTCAGCGACTACTGCCACAACGACCGCCTGGTGGGACCCGAGGACGCGTACGAGCCCGCCGCCGCAGCGACCCTCCATGCCGCGCGCGCGTATCTCTTCGGGTGCACCGACTTCGCGGTCTGGGCCAGTCGCCGGGCCATCGACGATCTGCACCTGGAGCATCTCGCCGGCGCCGTGGTCGACTGGGGAGACCCCCTCGACACCGACAAGGCGCTGATCGACGAGCTCGAACGCCAGCTGCGGGACCTCGACCGCATCACCGCGCGCTCGAAAGAACTGCGTCACGCCCGCTTCGGACTGCCCGTCCCCGCGTCCGACCGGCTCCAGGCGGAACTCCGCACGCCCCTTTCCGCCAGGGACCGACCGGGTGATCCGCCCTGCCAGTCGCCCCGCTGACGGCAGGACGCTCCGGCGTACCCGGCCGATGAGGTCCGGGCGGCCCCCGCGCGACCCGCCCTGGCCCTAACGTTGACCCGTGATCAATATGCCGTCACGGGTCGAACTGCGCCCGCTCACCGCCTCCGACCAGGACGAGTTCTGCACGCTCGTGCGGGCCAGCTCCGAACTGCACCGGCCGTGGATGCAGCTACCGTCGACCGCGCAGGAGTTCCAGGTCTGGACGCGCCGCTTCGACGACGGCACCAACCTGGGCTTCCTGGTGCGTCTCCGGGAGACCGGCGCAGCCGTCGGCATGGTGAACATCAACTCGATCATCCGGGGCCGATACCAGGGCGCGTCCCTCGGCTACGCGGCCTTCGCCCCGTCAGCAGGGCGCGGGTACCTGACCGAAGGGGTCGCCGCCACCCTGCGGTACGCCTTCACTGACCTGCGGCTCCACCGGCTGGAAGCCAACGTCCAGCCGGCGAACGCGGCATCCCTGGCCCTGGTCAAGCGGCTGGGCTTCCGCTACGAGGGGCTCTCGCCCGCCTACCTCTACATCGACGGGGACTGGCGGGACCACGAACGCTGGGCCATCACCGCACCGAGCCCCTGGACACCCGATCCGTCCCTTCCCGAGGTCTGAGTCGTACGGCGCCGCCCGTACAGCACGTCCTACGACGACCCCGAAGCGGAGGACGACGTCCATGGGGACCAGATCGTGGTCGAACCCCAGGGCCGGCTTCATCGCCCGGCGGCCGCCGCGAGGGCGACCACCAGGGCGGCCGCGGCGAGTGCCGCCGCGGCGAGGCGCGTGGGGCGCCGCGGCTTGCGGGCCAGCCGCTCCGTCAGGGCGATCCAGGCGGCGACGGCCACCAGCTCGTAGGCGAGCGAGACGCGCGGCCGCAACAACCGCCGCACGGGCGCCGTCCGTGGGGACCGCACCCGCGCCGCACCCCGAACCGTCATCAGGTGTAGCCGAGGCTGACCCGCCCGATCTCGACCGGTGGGTCCTCGGTCTCCGCGTCGACCGCGTCCACCGGGCCGAGCGCGCCGAGCGGAAGGAACGTCACGCGCAGCGCACGGTCGTCCCAGGCGTTCTCCGCCACCAGCCTGCGTACGAGCGGGGTGATCTCGACGGTCACCCGCAGACCGTGCGGGTGCTCGTCGCCGCGGGGATCCTGGGCCCTCTCGATACCGAAGAAGGACAGGTTGCCCACGCGGTGGCCCTCCGCCCGTTCGCGGGAGGCTCCGTCGGGCAGGTTGACGTAGATGCCGTAGACCGTGTCCGGGTTCTGCTCGCCCTCGATGTCCTCGACGTTGAGGTACACGCGGCGGTCGGCCTCGGGGACGGGGACGCCCAGCGCCGTGCCCAGCGACCGCGTGGTCCGTTGGTCGATCGGTACGGTGACGCTCGCCGCGCGACCGACGAGCTGCACGGTCTGCTGTGATGCGCCGGCCATCTCGCGCCGCTTGGGCGGCACCGGCCCGGACTCGTTCGGACCGCTCATCGACGCCTCGGGTACGGGGGACGGTAGTGGGGACGGGGACGGGGGAGGAGCCGGAGGCGGCGCGGGAACCGGTACGGGCGACTCGTACGTGTACCCCAGCTGACCGGCGATGTCGACGATGGCGGACGCCGCCAGATTCCGTTCGCTCCCGTCGGCGTCGAAGAACCGGTACTCCTGGGTGATCCAGCGCGGGTCCGTCGGGTTGCCGTGTCCCGGGCGGCTCGCCCATGCGAACCACAGGCGGTCGATGTTGGCGTGGTGGAGCCAGAAGATCGGGTCCAGCGCCGCGGTGTCGGTCCTTCCCATCCAGTGGCCGATGTGGCTGTGCACGGCGTTGTGCGGCGTGCTCTCGACCGCTCCGTCCCGGTTCCAGAAGGCATCGCCGTCCGGTGTGATGCCACCGCCGAACTCGGCTTCGCCGACGAACTGGGTGCGCCCCATCGCGTAGGCCGGGGAGGTGATCTCGAAGGGCAGGGGTGCACCCAGGTTGAGGCCGTGCGCCCGCTCGGCGAACAGCGGGTTGGCGCCGTCCTCCTGCTCGCGGAAGGCCGGCGGGATCCGGGCCTGCGAGGGGTCGGCGTCGTAGTCCCAGAACGGCAGCGCCCAGTCGGCCGGACCACCCAGGTCCACGACCGCGGCGCGGACGATCCGTTCGAAGTACCAGAGGTACATGCGGTGCCAGGAGAGGAAGTACCACGAGCCGTGCTTGCAGCTGTTCCACAGGGGCTTCGGCGGTGTCTCGGCCGTCCCGTGGATGGCCGCCTGGTAGGCCCAGCTCGTGGGGTCGTCCGCGTCCCGTCCCTTCATCTCGGCGACGGCTGCCGCGTAGTGCGCGAGCGTCAGGTCGTCTTCCGGCAGGGTCCACACGTTCCTGCGCACGTGCACGACCGGCTGAGGGCTCACCGCGTCCGCCTTCCGT
The DNA here is from genome assembly GCF_044756625.1 of Streptomyces sp. NPDC091682. Lineage (NCBI taxonomy): Bacteria > Bacillati > Actinomycetota > Actinomycetes > Kitasatosporales > Streptomycetaceae > Streptomyces > Streptomyces sp. NPDC091682. Next base: position 203,209 of record NZ_JBIVTH010000012.1, read on the forward strand.
CACGCCGGCCGTGATGCGGTTCCTGCGGTCCCGTTCCCCGCGGCCCCGTTCCCCACATCGCCGTGCCGCCAGTTCTCCATCGAGTCAGGTCGGGAAGAAATTCGGGATGAACCCTACCCAAACGTCTTCGCGTGATCGTCCAGGCGCGCGGGCCGCGGGCCGCGCGCCCGGTCGGGATTCGCCCGCCGCGACGGGGATGGGGCAAGATCCAAAAGAAACGACCTGAGGTGTGCCGATGAACCCGCAGTCCCTGTACTTCCATCCCGACTACCTCGACGCCGTGCGGGCCGGCCGGAAGACGACCACCGTCCGTTTCCGTGACCCGGTGGAGGTGGGCCCCGTCAGCCTGGTGTTCGAGCTGGACGAGGAGGTGGCCCTGCCGGGTGTCGTCACGCAGGTCACCGAGACGACGGTCGCCCGGCTCAGCGAGGCGGACGCCAGGGCGGACGGCTTCCGTGACCTGGCCGAGCTCCACGACAGGCTCCGGTACCACTACCCCGGCATCGGGCCGGCCGACGCCATCGCGGTCGTGCACTTCCGGCCGGTGCGATGAGCCCCGTTGCAAAGGGTCCTACTCCAACGAGCCGGTGGCCCCGGGCGAGCACGCCGGGAGGCGCCCTCGTCCGGGCCGGGGATCCGGGGGACGCGCGGCGCGACGCGCCCCCCGGACGTCACCGGGCTACCGGTCCTGGGAGAGCCGGACCAGCTCGGCGAAGGAGCCGTCCAGTCGCACCAGCTCCTCGTAACCGCCCTGCTCGGTGATCCGTCCCGCATCGAGGACGATGATCCGGTCGGCGAGGCGGCAGTTCTCCATCCGGTGGGTGACGATCACCGTGATCCGGTCGTCCTTCATGTCCCGCAGCCCGGAGAACACCATGTGCTCACCGCGCGGGTCCATGGCCGACGTCGGCTCGTCCATGACCAGCAGCCCGGGCTTGCGGTGGAACGCCCGCCCGCACGCCAGCCGCTGCCACTGGCCGCCGGAAGGCTCGTGCCCGCCCCAGATCGAGCGGGCCAGCAGGGTGTCCAGGCCGTCCGGGAACTCCTGGACGGTCGCCCGCATGCCGACCGCGTCCAGGGCGTCCCACACGGCTTCCTCACCGCGCGGGTCGGGCTGGCCGAGCGTGATGTTCTCCCTGGCGGAGAAGGGCCAGTACCCGTACGACTGGGTGACGAGGCCGACGTGCTGCCAGGCGGTGCGCTGGTCGGCGTCGGACGTCGGGATCCCGTCCCAGGAGACGACGCCGGACGTCGGGGCGGTCAGTGAGGTCAGCAGCCGGATCAGGGTGGACTTGCCCGCGCCGTTCTCCCCCACGACGGCGATCACCTCGCCCCGGGACAGGGTCAGGGAGACCGGTCCGAGCGAGGGGGTGTCCTTGCCTGGGTAGGTGTAGGTGGCTTCCTCCAGGCGGATCTTCTCCGGCGCGGCCTCCATGACCTGCGGGCCGCGCGGACCGGACTTTTCGGCGGCCTCAGCGACGAAGGCGGTGTAGTCGCCGAGGTAGAGGGCGTGCTGGAACATGGCGGCCCCGTACACGACGAGCTGCGAGAGGGCGGCGGTGGAGGTCCGCATGGCGACGATCGCCGTACCGGCGGCGGCGATCGCCATGTACCCGCCGATGACCAGCCCGGCGAGGGCCCCGTAGGTCGCCACGACGAAGACTCCCGAGGCGGTGGCCGCGATCAGGTAGACGGTGAGGTAGCGGGGCGCGGAGCTGACCATCCTGGAGTCGATGCGCTCGCAGACCGCCGCGTACCAGTGGTGGGCGTAGGGACGCATGCTGTTGCCGCGCAGCTCGTCGGCGAGCTTCGGGGTGGTCAGGTGCCAGCGCATCATGTGCTTGATGTTGCGGGAGGCGATCGTCTGGTTGTGGAGGCGGTAGTCGAGGCGGGCGGCATAGACCGAGCCGAGGCCGCGCGGGACCACCGACAGCAGGAGCAGCGGCAGCAGCACGGGGTGGACCACGGCGAGGACGGACGCCACGGCGACCATGTCGATCAGGCCGCCGGTGAAGCCGAGGGCGTCCTGCAGCAGCATGGCGGAGCGGGCGGATCCGGTCTCGGCGGCCTCGGAGCGTTCGGTGAAGTCGGGAGCGTCGTACGCGGCGAGTTCGACGTCCATGTGGGCGTCGACCATGGCGAGGTCTGCGAGGGTGGCCATGCCGGGATTCAGGCGGCGGGCCGCGCTGCCCGAGGTGATGGAGGCCAGTGCCCCGAGCGCGGTCATGGCGGCCGCGACGACCAGCGGCCAGGCCGCCGCCGAGATCCGTTCCTCGATGCCGTCGCCGGTCAGGAGCGGCACCATCGCCCGCGAGATCGCCGCGAGCGCTGCCGCCGTGCAGATCCCGCCGAGGATCTGGGCGCCGACCAGTACGTGGAACGCGGTGCGGTTGACGGCGAGCGCGAGCCGCGCGGTCTGCCGGAGGGCGGACGGAACGCGGCGGGCCATCTGCCCGAGCGACAGCGCCTCCATGGTCTCGTTGTGCTGGCCCCAGGTGTACTTGAACTCCGGTGGGGCGGGTGGTGCGGCCGTCTTGCGGTGCTCGGTCTGCTGCTCGGACATCCTGCGTCTCCTTCAACTGGGTTGTTTTGGAGGCCGGTTCGACGCTCGCAGCGCATGCCGGAGGAGCCCGTCTGCGCGGTGTGCGCAGGGGCGGCTGCGTGGTCGCGGGAACTGGAAGCAGTGAGTACAGCGCAGGCCGGAGGCCGGAGCAGCGGGATCTGGCCGACCTCGCGGCGACGGTTCCCTAGCCGTGGCCGCTGATCGTGTTCGGGCGCCGCCGGGCTCCCGGGCGCGGACGCACGGGAGGTTGGCCGGAACCCGCCGGTCCGGGGGTTAGCCCCCGGAAATCGCTTGCGCGCCCGTGGCGCGGCCCGCTTCCGCCGGGTCCGGGGCGCGGGGGACGGCGAGCAGTGCCGGAACGTGCTCTAGAGCTGGGGCACGGCGCGGTCGAGGGCGCCCAGGGCGTTGATGGCGGCGGGCCAGGGGAAGTGGACCGGGGCATCGGGGTCGGGGGCGTATCCGGTTTCGCCCTGGAGGAGTTCGACTCCGGCGTTGCGCAGGGTGTTCAGCGAGACTTCGAACTGCGGGTGGGCCGCGAGGGCGGTGTTGGTGCACGGCATCGCAATGACGGGCGTGCGCTTGCCCGTCGCTTCGGCGGCGAGGCCGACCACGAGGTTGTGGGTCAGACCGAGCGCCCACGCGTTGATGGTGTTGAAGGTGGCGGGTGCGAAGAGGAGGGCATCGGCCGCGGGCCAGACGTCGGGCTGGCCGGGGAGCTTGTACTGCCAGCGAACGGGATGGCCGGTGAGAGCGGCGAGTCCGTCGAGGCTTTCGGAGAGCCAGTGCGCTGCGGTGGGGGTGAGGCCGAGGCACACGTCCCAGCCGCGGGCCTGGGCGTCCTCGATGACCCGGGCGACGTCGAAGACGGGCGGGGCGGCGGAGCAGAGCAGGTGAAGGGTCTTCGTGGTCATGCCGCAATATGATCACATGGTTTGAGCTGGATCACGCTCCCGGGAGCCGGTACGGCTGCGGCGGGCGGCCCCCGCGGCTGCGCGTGCGCGGCCCGCCCGGATGGGGGAAGCTGGGTTTAGCCGCACCGCCGACAGCGGGACAGAAGGGCGAGGAGGGCCTCGTGGATACCTCAGAAGACGGCCGGCTCATTCGTGCACCCCGTTCCCGGTTCCGGTTCCGGTCCAGGGTGCGGACCGCCACCGTTCTGTGTGCGGCGGCGGCTCTTGCAGCGGCCGCCGTTCCGGCCTCCGCCCAGAGCCCCGGGGCCGTCACGGCTCCTGCGGAACCCCTCGTGGTCGTGGATTGCTTCTCGCAGTCCCAGGTACGCCCCGAGGAGTACCTGCTGGCCTGCGGGGACGGCAACAACCGCCTCGTCGAACTGACCTGGGACACCTGGGGACCGAAGACCGCGACGGCCACGGGCACCGACATGGTGAACGACTGCGTCCCCTACTGTGCCGCGGGCCGCTTCCGGTCCTACCCGGTGACGGTGACCCTGAGCGCTCCGGAACCCTGGCCGGGCCACCCGGACGTCGAGCGCTTCACCACGATCCGGCTCCTCTACACGGACACCGCTCCGGCCCCGGTCCCGAAGGACGTCACGTACAAGCTCGTGTACTGACCTGACCGTCCCAGCACCGGCTGGCAGCCCGTGGGCCCCGGTTCACCGTTCCACCTCGACCGGTCCGCGGGCTTCCGCCCGTCCCACTGACGACCCGGGCCCGCAAGCCCGCGCCCGTACGGGCCGCAGAGCCGCGGCGGGCGGCTCCGGGTCCGTCGCCAGACGGGCGTGGAGCTCGACGTCGTAGCGGACGCCGTCGTACGCGAGCTTCTGGCGCTCCCGTCCTTCCACGGCGAACCCCGCAGCACGGGCGACTGCGCACGAGCCGGGGTTGTTCACCCGGTGCCCGAGCTCCAGCCGGAACAGTTCGGCTTCGTCGAACGCCCAGCGGGCGAGGGCCCGACAGGCCTGAGAGGCCACGCCCCGCCCCCGGGCCGCAGCCGTCGTCCAGTAGGAGACCCACCCGACGGAGTGCCGCCGGTTCACCGCGCCGACCGACACGTGTCCGAGGACCGTGTCGGCCCCGTCCACGACGGAGAAGGCGTAGGCGGAAGCTGCCTCCCACTCGGCGGTGCGCTCCGCGATCCACCGCTGCGCGTCCTCCGGCGAAGCGATGGGCCGGCTGGTCTGCTCGCGCATGAGGGGATCCGCGAACGCGGCCGTCACCGGTGCCGCATCGCGGGCCGCCCATCTTCGCAGCACCAAACCCGAGGAAAATTCGATCCGTTCGCGCATGGCGCGAGTCTTCCCCTCCGCCCGCCGCCCTGTCCTCCCGTTTTCGGACCCCCAAGCCGAACGGGTACCGGTCGGCCGGGGCCGATGGACGCTCGCGCATGCAGGTGAGCTCTTCGACTATGTCGCGTCTCGTGTCGTTGGATTTGACTGGGGTCATGACGAACACGACGAAGAACGAGAACGCTACGCAGGCCACCGACCGGAGCACCGACACGCACGTGCACACCGACGCCGGCGGCATCACCCTGGTGATCGGGGGCACCGGCAAGACCGGCCGGAAGGTTGCCGAAGGGCTCACCGCTCAGGGCCGCTCCGTCAGGGTCGGATCCCGCCGCGGCGAGCCGGCTTTCGACTGGAACGACGCAACGACCTGGCTACCGGCGCTCGAAGGCGTGGACCGGGTGTACGTGACGTACTACCCCGATCTGGCCTTTCCCGGGGCGGCCGTTCAGGTGACCGCTTTCGCGGAGGTGGCGGTGGCGGCCGGGGCGCGGCGCCTGGTGCTGCTGTCGGGGCGCGGTGAAGAAGCAGCGCGGACCAGCGAGGAAGGGTTGAAGGCCACCGGGGCGGACTGGACGATCGTCCGGTCGAGTTGGTTCAACCAAAACTTCGACGAGAGCTTCTTCCTCGACTCCGTTCGGGCGGGCGAGATCGTCCTGCCGACGGCGGACGCGGTCGAGGCGTTCGTCGACACCTCGGACATCGCCGACGTGGTGGTGGCCGCGCTGACCGACGACCGGCACATCGGCAGGACGTACGAGCTGTCGGGGCCGCGCCTGATGGGTTTCGAGGACGTGGCCGCGGAACTCTCGAAGGTGACCGGCCGTGAGATCGCCTATGCGCCGATCCCGATGGAGGACTATCGTGCGGTGCTGCGTGAGAACGGGCTGCCGGAGGAGTTCGCCGAACTCTTCACCCTGATCCTGGACGGGCGCAACGCGCACCTCGTGAACGGGGTCGAGGAGGTGCTGGGGCGGCCGCCCCGGGATTTCTCGGACTTCGCCCGGGAGGCGGCGGCCACCGGAGTGTGGGACGTCCGGGCCGTCTGATGCGGACCGCTCGCGCCCGTGCCCGGGTTCGTGCCCGGGTTCGTGCCGGGGTGTCGTTCCGTCGTGGTGAGGATGTGCGCATGGACATGGTGGCCGGTCTCCTGGCGGGCCCGCAGGCCCGGGGCGCGTTCCTGCTGAAGTCGGTGCTCGACCCTCCGTGGTCGGTGCGGATCGAGGACCGCGCCCCGCTGTCGGTGGTGACCATGGTGCAGGGCTCAGCCTGGCTGCTGCCCGACGACCGGGGCGCCGAGCCGGTACGGATCGGCCCCGGGGACGTGGCCGTCGTACGGGGGCCCGTGCCCTACACGGTCGCGGACCTGCCGGACACCCCCGTCCAGATCACGGTCGGGCCGGACCAGCGGTGCAGTACGCCGCAGGGGGAGGACGTTTCGGAGTCGATGGCTCTGGGCGTGCGGACCTGGGGCGTCGCCCGCCCGGGCGCAGGGGCGGCGGTGATGCTGAGCGGTACCTACCAGGCGCCGGGCGAGGTCGGCGGCCGGCTGCTGAGCGCGCTGCCCACGATCCTGGTGAGGCCGGCCGGAACCGCCGACGCCACCCTGATCACGCTCCTCGGCTCGGAGATCTCCAGCGAGGAGCCCGGCCAGGAGGTGGTCCTGGACCGGCTGTTGGACCTCTTGTTGATCGGGGTGTTGCGGGCGTGGCTCGCGGCACCCGGGTCCGGGGCCCCGGGCTGGTTCCGGGCGCAGGGCGATCCGGTGGTCGGGCCGGCGCTGCGGCTGCTGCACGAGAGTCCGGCGCACGCGTGGACCGTGGAGGAGCTGGCCCTGAAGGTGGGCGTCTCCCGGGCGTCGCTGGCGCGCCGGTTCACGGAGGTCGTCGGCGAGCCGCCGGTCGGCTATCTGACCGGCTGGCGCCTGGCGCTGGCGGCCGATCTCCTGCGGGAACCGGACGCCACGGTCGAGAAGGTGGCCCGCAAGGTCGGCTACAGCAGTGCCTTCGCACTGTCCGCCGCCTTCAAGCGGGTCCGCGGGGTCAGCCCGCGGGAGTTCCGCTCGGGGACGACGGCGCCGGCTGCGGCGATGGCGCAGGGGCCGCGGGGCACGGTCGTGCTCGGCCGGTCCGTTTCCTGACGGCGGATCCGCACGACACCCCCTCAGGGGGTGAAGGAGAGCTTGGCGACGCGCTGGTCACCGCTGAGTTCGCCGGTGGGGCGGAAGCCGAGGCCGAGGTAGAAGGGCTCGGGGCTGTTCGCGCCGGTGTTCCAGCTGACGTACACGTCGTGGATGCCACGGGCGCGGATCTCTTCGGTGGCCGCCCGGACGGCGAAGCGGCCGTAGCCCTTGCCCTGGTGGCGGGCGTCGATGTTGAGGCGCCAGATGCCGCTGCGCCGGTCGTTCGGGTCGGCGGCCGGGTCCCAGACGACGTCGTGGAAGGCCATCACGAAGCCGACGGTCTCGTGGCCGTCGACGATGGCCCGGGGCCAGGCCGTCGCGGTGTGCACGTAGGCCTCGGCGAGCGACTTCACCACGGGGGAGACCAAGTGGGCCTGGTCGGGGCGGACCTGTATCGCGCAGACCGCGTCGAAGTTGTCGCTGGTGACGGGCTCCAGGCGCAGCGGGTTCGGTCCGGGGGTGTTCGGGGCTGACATGGCCCCAGCGTATCCCCGGCTCCGGCGCTCCCCGGGAGTGCGCAGCAATGGCTAAAGATTCACCCAAGGGGTTGGCGAACCCCAGCGGGAGATCGAACAGGTGATGTCACGATCGGGCGTTCGTGTTCAGAACGCGTCGCACCGCACTGCATCGCACCGTGCCGTATTGACTGTTGGAAGAGGACGAGAGTCGAATGACCATCAACCCGACGCCGCACGTTCCGAGCCCGCCGCCGACCTCGTCGACGACGCCGGACCGACCGCAGAGCACCCGGCTCGCCGCCGTCCTGATCACGCTGTCCACCGTTCTGGTGGGTCTGATGGCCGGACTGTTCTTCGCCTTCGACGTCTCGGTGATGCCGGGGCTGGCGGCCGGCGACGAGCAGACGTACGTCACCGCGATGCGTGCCTTCAACCGGGCCATCGACGGCAATCCGCTCTTCGGCTCGGTGTTCCTGCTGGCCCTGCTGGCGGCCGCCGCTTCGACGGTGGTGGAGCACCGCGGCGGCCGCCGCGCCACCGCCCTGTGGGTGGGGGTGGCCGCGGTCGCGTACCTCGTCGTCCTCGTGATCACCTTCGGCGTGAACATCCCGCTCAACAACGAGTTGGCCGACGGGGGCGCGGTCGAGCAGATGACGGACTTCTCGATCGTCGAGCGGTTCAAGACCACCTGGGTCACCACGAACATCGTCCGCACCCTGCTCTGCACCGCGGCCCTCACCGCCCTCGCCCGCGCGACACTGCTCCACGGACGCGCCACGCGCTGATCGGGCCGGGCGCATCCGCCGGGGAGTCCCTTCACCACGGAAGGGACTCCCCGGTCAGCCGGTGTGGGAGGCGATGATCCGTGCGCACTCCAGGGGTTCGGTGTGCGCGGTGTCCACCTCGAGGTCGTAGGTCACTCCCCGGTGCACGGCGTCCGCTTGCGCTGCGGCCATTCCCCTGACGCGGTCCCCCCGCGCGATCTCCCGGCCCGCGGCCACCGCCTCGTCGCACCGCACGCCGACCCACAGGACCGGCACGTCGCCCAGCGCGTTCCGCCACCGTTGCTGGGACGCCGCCCCACCGAGGAACACGTCGTCGACGATGATCCGCGCCCCCGCCCGGGCCATCGTCACGATCCCCTCGGTCCAGGCCGCCTCCAGCGCCCGGAAGGTCTTCCCGACGCTCACCGTGCCGTCCGACGCGATCTCGATCCCCGCCTCGGCCGCCTGCATCGCGGCGGGCAGGGCGTCGACGAACGCATCGCACCCGAACGACAGCCACGGGTCGGGCAGCACGGCCTGCAGACACCGTACGATCCCGGACTTCCCCGAGCTGGAACCACCGTTGAGAATGATCATCTGAGTCACCGCGCCACAGTAGGACACCAACCGTCCGGTACGGAACGGGCTCGGGCGGACCCCGATGCGCCCCGGGAAAACCGGGTGCGGCGGCCCGTACGGCCTTGGGATCATGCGGGAATGGTCCACCGACTCGACCCTCTCGTACTCCGGCACACCCGCCGCCTTCCCCGACCCGCGGGACCCGTCGGGGAAGGCGCCGTCGCGGCGCGGCAGTTCGACGCCGCCCTGATGTCCGTGGGCTTCAAGCTCTCGGCGGAGCTGCTCGAGCACCTGTCGGGACTGTCCGGGCCGGCGGTCGTCGACACCGCCGTACGGACGTTGGGCACCGTCCGCGAGATGGTCGGCGACCACGTCCGGCACAACGCGTACTTCATCGACTTCCCGGCCAACGTGCCGGACGCCTTCGACTTCTGGATGCAGTGCATCGCCGGGGCGCTCGCCGACGACGACGCGCGCGCGAGCACGCTGGAGCAACTGAGCACCGGCGTCGTCAACCTGCTCACGCTCCCCTCGTACGGGAACTACCGGCACACGTACGCCGAGATGCTGACCCACCACGACGAGCTGATCGCCGCGGCGGGCGACCGCATGACGGTCCTGCACCTCGGGGCCGACCCGGGCGACGAACTCACCTCCCTCTACCTGGCCTTGGCGGGCAGCACCACACCCCTGGGCGAGGACGGCCTGCGGGACCTGCGGGAGCTGGCCGGCCACTGCGCGGACGGACCGCAGCCCGAGGAGATCCCCGTACGGGAGAACCGGGCCGTGGTCAACGAGGCCCGGCTGAAGGCCGGTGCGAGCCTGCTGCTGAACACGGTCACCGACGTGCTCCGGCTCGCCTGCGCGCTCGCCGGTGGCGACGTCGGCCTGCAGGAGCCGACGCGGCTGCGCGGCCTCTCCCGTCCGGTGCGCCGGGCCCTGCTCGCGGGCCTCGACGCGGTCGTCGGCGCGGCGCCCGCCAAGCTCGCCGACGTGCACGCGCACCGCGAGATGTGGAAACGGCTCGGCGAACGGCTGCACCCGCACGAGTACCCGCAGTGGCCGCACGCGGCCGACGTGTTCGCCGTCGCCCGCGGCGAGAAGACGGTGCGCACTTTCGACAGCCGGGTGGAGGAACTCCACGCCCGGCTCGACCCCACCGGCGCGGCCGAACTGCTGAAGGCCGCGCCCGGAAAGCTGCTGCGCTCCCTGGACCGGCTGCTGCGCTCCGCCCCCACCCAAGGCGAGCGCGACGCGGTCGCGGCCGCCGCCGAGCAGGCCGTCCCCGACGCCTCCGGGCGGGTCCTGCTGTCGGTGCGCGAGCACCTGCACAACCGCGCGAAGGAGACCGGGGAGCAGCGGGTGTTCGTCAACCGCTCCGGCCGGGCCTGGGTGACCGCGGACACCCGTCCGCCGGTGTGCGCACCCGAGCGGGGGCGGATGATCGCCGCGATCGACGCGGAGTTGCGGCGCCGGGTGCCCGCCGTGGACCACCTGCTGATCGACCCGGACGTCCTGGACGTCGCCCTGCCGCTCAGCAGCAGGGCGACCGCGCCCGGGTTCGGCGTGCTGCCGCGCGGCTCGGTGTCCGCGGTCGACGGCGAGCTGCTGCGCTTCTTCGTGTACTGGAAGCAGGCCGCGCGCAGCACCGACTACGACCTGTCGGCGGTGCTGCTCGACACTGACTACTCGACCGTCTCCTGGCTGTCGTACACCAACCTGACCGAGATCGGGGGCGCGCATTCCGGTGACATCACGGACGCGCCCGACGGTGCCTCGGAATTCATCGACCTGCGACTGGACGCGGTGCGCGCCACCTGCATCGTCCCGCAGGTCAACATCTACTCCGGGGAAGGCTTCGAAGAGGTCGAGGAGTCGTTCTTCGGGTTCATGCTGCGCGGGGCCGAGCAGCAGGGACGACCCTTCGAGCCGCGCACGGTGCGCATGAAGTCGGACCTGCGCGGTCCGGGCCGGATCGCGCTGCCGCTGGTGTTCCTGCGCGGGTCCGACGGCCGGTGGCGCGCCAAGTGGCTGCACCTGTACCTGACGGGCTCTCCGTCGTACAACCGGGTCGAGGACAACCGCGTGAGGGTCGCGACGCTGATGCGTGCGGTCGCCGATCGCGAGCAGCTCACCGTCCGCTACCTCATCGAGCTGATGACCGGCAGCGCGACGACCGTCACCGTGTGGGACGGCAAGACCGTTCCGGCGGGTCCCGTCACCTACGTCGGCCTGGAGCGGCCCGAGAAACTGCACCCGGGATCGCGGATCGTCACCCCCGAAAACCTGCGTGACCTGATCCCCGCCTGACTGTTAGCGTGACCGTGGCGAGGCCATGAAGGGGCTTCCTTCTCAACACTCCTAAAATAGCCCCTTCGCTTTCCTCGCCACCGACTTGAGACCTCCGGCCGTCTCCGCAGCACGCGGGACGGCCGGAGGTCTTTTCCGTGTCGGACGCCGGGCCGCCGGCCGGGCGGGATCAGCTCGGCTCAGCCCAGGAAGTCGGCGACCAGCTCGGCGAAGGCCTCCGGGGTGAGGACCTCGACACCCAGCTCCGCGGCCTTGACCGCCTTCGAACTGGGCTTGCCGCTCGCGGAGGGCGCGGAGACCAGGATGGTGGTCTTGGCGCTGACGCTGCTGCCCGCACGCCCGCCCGCCTTCTCGATCAGTGCGTTCATCGCCTCCCGCCCCTGGCCCTCGAGCGCTCCGGTCATTTTCCCGGTCACCACCACGACCTTGCCGGCCAGCGGACCCGACTCCTGCGCCGCCGCCGCTTCCTGCGGCTCGCTCATGTTGACGCCCGCCGCTGCGAGCTTGTCGATGACCGGTGCCAGGGCGGCGATCTGCTCGACGATCACCGGTGCCTTCTCCGGACCGATGCCGTCCACGGCCTGCATGGCCAGGGCATCGGCCCGCCGGACGGCGTCCATGGTGCCGAAGTGCCGGGCGATGCGGCGCGAGATGCTGCGCCCGGTGCCCAGAACGCCCAGCGCGCAGACGACGCGGCTCAGTGGCCGGGTCTTCGCCGCCTCGATCTGCTCGGCGAGCTTCGCGGCTCGCTTGGCGCTGCCGGAAGCAGCGGTGAGCTGGTCGAGGGAAAGGGTGAACAGGTCGGCGACGTCGGTGACGTCACCGGTGTCGACCAGGGCCTTGACGTACGTCTTGCCCAACCCGTCGATGTCGAGCATCTCGCGCCCGGCGGCGTACTCGATGAGGGCCGGCAGCGCGCAGGCAGCGCCCTGCGCGCAGCGCCACCGCTCCTGGGTCTTGTTGATCTCACCGCCGCAGTGGGGGCACGCGTCGGGCAGCGGCACCTCCGTCGCTCCGTCCGGGCGCAGCGCCACCACGGCGGCCTGGACCCGCGGGATGATGTCGCCCGCCTTGTAGACCGTCACGGTGTCGCCCAGGTGGAGGTCACGACGCCGGATGTCGGCCGGGTTGTGGAGGGTGGCCCGGGTGACCGTGGACCCGTCGATCAGGACCGGGGCGAGTACGGCGGTCGGGGCGAGCACCCCGGTCCTGCCGACCTCCCACACCACGTCCTCCAGTACGGTCTGCCGCTCGACGGCCGGCAGCTTGAAGGCGACGGCGAAGTAGGGGAACCGGCTGCCCAGTCCCACGGCTTCCTGCTCGCCCGCGTCGTTGAGCTTGATCACGACGCCGTCGATCCCGAACGGCAGCCCCGCCCGCAGGGCGGCGATCTCGTCCACCCGCTGCTGGGCCTCGGCGAGGGTGGCGACCACGTGCAGTCCGACCGGGGTGTCCGCGGTCGTCCGGACTCCGGCGCGAGCGACGGCGGCCAGGGCCTCGTCGTGCGTGGCTCCGGCGGGAAGGAACGATTCTCCGTCCAGTTCGACCGCGCCGTACGTCCAGAAGGTCATCATCAGCCGGTACGGGCGGTCCTTGGCCCGCAGCGTGCCGGCCGTGCCGTTGCGGGGGTTGGCGAAGACCTGCGCGCCGTGCGCCGTACGGACCGCGTTCGCCGTCTCGAACTGCTCCTGGGTGAACAGCACCTCGCCGCGCACCTCGAAGGTGGCCGGTACGGGCAGCCGCTCGGGCAGGCCCTCGATCTGCCCGATGACATGGCTGACGTCCTCACCGGTGCTGCCGTCGCCGCGCGTGATGATCTGCACCAGCCGACCGGACCGGTACCGGGCCGCAACGGCCGCGCCGTCCAGCTTGGGTTCGACGGTGAACCCGCCGGCCGGGGCCTTCCCCAACCGCCGCTGGAGGGACTCGCCCCACGACAGCAGGCCGTCCGGGTTGAACACGTTGTCCAGGCTGAGCAGCCGGGTGGTGTGCGCGACGTCGCCGGCCGGGGCGGCGCCGTCGCCGACCAGCCCGGTGGGGGAGTCGGCGGCGACGTCGTCGGGGTGCTCCGTCTCCCACGCCAGCACGGCGAGCCGGAGCCGGTCGTAGGTGGCATCGTCCATGGAGCTGTCGCCGTCGGCGTAGTACGCCCCCGATGCCTCGCGCAGGAGCCCGAGCGCGGCCTCGTACTCCGTGCGGCTGGACGTGCTGGACAGCGCCTGATCGGCGGAAAGGTTCATCATGGGAGTGATCCTCTCGCGAGCCACTGACAATCGCCCCGGCCCGCTTTGGCCCGCTCACCGCCGCCCCCTCGCGGTGGGCGTGCGGGCCGTCACGACCGGCACGCCCACCGCGTGTTCAACCTTGTACGACGGGCTCCGCCGCCCGGGCCGCGGGGCTTCGCGCCGACCGCTCCGCCGGGTCCACCGGGCCTTCGTGGACGGTCGGGCGCTCCGCCCAGAACGCCCCGGACGCCGCGCGCCGGGCGAGCATCACCAGCAGCCCCGCGAGGCTCAGGCCGAGGGCGATGACCAGCGGCGGGCCGAGACCGAACCACGACGTCCCGCCGGAGGAGTTGGCGGGGTCCGCCATGTCGACGACCGCCTCGACGAGCAGCCAGATCAGCATCCCCGCTCCGATGAGGGGACCGGCGCCGATGAACAGGAACGCGCGCACCCCCGTGGTCAGCAGGCGCCGGTGGTAGATCGCGCAGGCGATGCCGGTGAGGGCGTAGTAGAAGGCGATCAGCAGGGAGAGGGCCGTCAGCGAGTCGGCGAGCGCGTTCTCGCTGACCTGGTGGATGAACAGGTACCAGACGGTGGCCGTGCCGGCGACCCACCAGGTGCTGACGGCAGGGGTGCGGTACCGGTCGTGGATCAGACCGAACCGGCGGGGGAGGGCGTGCCTGCGCGCCATGGACAGGGCGGTGCGGGACGCCGGGATGATCGTCGTCTGGGTCGAGGCGAGCGCCGAGGTGGCGACGGCGACGAGGACGATCCAGTCCCAGCCGCCGAGGGCCTCGCGGGCCAGGGAGGCGAAGACGGCCTCCTCGTCGTCGGCGTGCGCGGCGAGGTACCCGGTGCCGGCGTACGCGACCACCGCGAAGGCCACGGAGACATAGGTGGCCAGCAGGACCACGGTCGACCAGATGCCGGCCCGGCCCGGGGCGGACGAGGGGTCCTTCGTCTCCTCGGTGAGGTTGACCGCCGACTCCCAGCCCCAGTAGACGAAGACCCCCAGGAGCAGCCCGCCGGTCAGCGCCGTGCTCCCGGCCCCGAACGGGTCGAGCCAGTCGACGGACGGGCGCAGCGCGCCCGGGGATCCGGATCCGGCGTACACCCGGTACAGGGCGACGGCCGCGAACACGAACAGGCAGACGGTCTGCAGCAGTACGAGGACGTTCTGCAGACGGGCCGCCGCCTGGGTGTCCCGGACGCACAGCGCCGCCATCGTCACGATCACCAGCACGGTGAGCGCCTGGCGGATCAGGGTGTTCCCGGCCCAGCCGTCCAGACCGACGGCCAGCAGACCGAAGTTGACGGCGACGTCGGCGAGCGAGCCGACCACCAGCACCCCGGTCATGGTGATCGCCCAGCCGCCCAGCCAGCCGGTCGTGGGCCCCAGTGCGCGCGTCACCCACGAAAAGGTCGTGCCGCAGTCGGGGTCGGCCCGGTTCAGGTAGTAGAAAGCGGAAGCGATGAGCACCATGGGAACGAACGACGCGAGCATCACCCCGGGGGCGTGGACGCCGACCAGGGCGACGATCGGCCCGATCACGGCGGCAAGGGAGTACGCCGGCGAGGTCGCGTTCAGCCCGATGGCGAGGGCGTCGACGAACCCGATCGCGTTCGGTTTGAGCGTGGCGGTGGCGGCGGGCGTCCGCGGGGTGTCTTCGACCATGGTCCCTCACTGGTGCACGGTGAACGGGGCGTGAATGCGATGAGGAAACCCGTGCTCCGCGCAAGGGGTCAATGGTGTTGGCATAAGCGCGGGCGGAAGGCCGGGTCAGCCGCGCCCCGCTGCGCCCCCGCCCCCGGCACCCGCCGCCCCGGCGAGCTGTCTCTCGGCGGTGTCCAGCAGCATGTCCAGCGCGACCGGGTACGCGCTGTGGGGCATCCGTGCGGCCAACAGCCCCGCGGTGGCCGCGATGTTCGGGGACGCGTCGGCCGGCAGCCGGGCGTACGTGGACTCCCACCGCTCCTCGTCCGACTCGCGCGCCTTGTCCGTCAGCGCGAGGGGTCCCGCGTCGAGCGCCGCGAAGGCCAGGGCCTGGTCGATGTAGGCGTGGTAGATCCGTACGGCGTCCACGTCCGCGAAGCCCGCGGTGCGCAGGCTGCCGAGGATCGCCTCGTCGGCCGCGATCTCGCGCGGCCGGCCGCTCACCCGGCTCGCGGTCAGCAGGGCGGCCTGCGGGTGGGCGAGATAGGCGCCGTGGATGCGCAGCCCGAGTGAGCGCAGGTCGTCGCGCCACCGCCCGGTGGGGACCCAGCCGTCGAGCGCCCGGCCGATCAGCTCCTCGCCGATGGCGAGGGTCAGACCGTCCATGCCGTCGAAGTACCGGTACAAGGTGCTGGGGTCCGCCCCCAGAGCGGCGCCCAGCCGCCGGGCGGACAGGCCCGCGCTCCCGTGCTCCCGCACCATCCGCAGGGCCGTCTCGACGATCAGCCGCTCGGAGAGCACCGTCCCCTGCCGGGTCGGGCGCCGCCGCCTGCGGGCCTCCTCCGGGACCACGTCCTTCGCCATCGTCCGCCTCCCATCCTTATGCCAACACCATTGACCTTAACTCGGACGGAACGGTTCCATCAGCCCCCTGAGGCGCACGCCTCACAGAGAAAGGACCTCGCCATGCGTGTTCTGCTTGTGGGTGCCGGCGGTGTCGGGAGCGCGATCACCAAGATCGCCGCCCGCCGCGACTTCTTCGACCACTTCGTCGTCGCCGACTACGACCCGGCCCGCGCCGAGGCCGCCGTCGCGGCCCTGGGCGCGGACGAGCAGAGGTTCAGCGCCTGCCGCGTCGACGCCTCCGACGAAGAGGCGGTCACCCGGCTGCTCACCGAGCGCGGGTGCGACGTCCTGATGAACGCCACCGACCCGCGCTTCGTGATGCCCCTGTTCAACGCCGCGCTCGCGGCGGGCAGCCACTACCTCGACATGGCCATGTCCCTCTCCCGCCCGCACCCCGACCACCCGCACGGCGAATGCGGGGTGAAGCTCGGCGACGAGCAGTTCGAAAAGGCCGAGGAGTGGGAGAAGTCGGGCCGCCTCGCCCTCGTCGGCATGGGCGTCGAGCCCGGACTCTCGGACGTCTTCGCCCGCTACGCCGCCGACCACCTCTTCGACGACATCGAGGAGATCGGCATCCGCGACGGGGCGAACCTGGCCGTCGAGGGCTACGACTTCGCCCCGTCCTTCAACATCTGGACGACGATCGAGGAGTGCCTGAACCCGCCCGTGGTCTACGAGCGCGAGCGCGGCTGGTTCACCACCGAGCCGTTCAGCGAGCCGGAGGTCTTCGACTTCCCCGAGGGCATCGGCCCCGTCGAGTGCGTCAACGTCGAACACGAGGAGGTCCTCCTGGTCCCGCGCTGGGTCGGAGCCCGCCGGGTCACCTTCAAGTACGGCCTCGGCGACGACTTCATCGGCAAGCTCAAGACCCTCCACGCCCTCGGCCTGGACTCCACCGAACGGGTCGCGGTCCGCGCGGAGGACGGCAGCACGGTCCGGATCTCGCCCCGCGACGTGGTCGCGGCCTGCCTGCCCGACCCGGCGACCCTCGGGGACCGGATGACCGGAAAGACCTGCGCCGGCACCTGGGTCAAGGGCACGAAGGACGGCCTGCCCCGCGAGGTCTACCTCTACCACGTGGTCGACAACCAGTGGTCCATGCGCGAGTACGGTTCCCAGGCCGTCGTGTGGCAGACCGCCGTCAACCCGGTGGTGGCCCTCGAACTCCTGGCCACCGGCGTTTGGTCGCAGCCCGGCGTCCTGGGCCCCGAGGCCCTTGCGCCGCTCCCCTTCCTGGACCTGCTCACCGCGTACGGCTCCCCGTGGGGCATGCGGGAACACGGCGCCGGGGGCGGGGTCGCGGCACGCTGACCACCGGGCGCACCGCGGCGGGGCGGGCGGCACCGCCGGGTGGCCGCCGCCACTCGCATTTTTTGGTCATCTGACCTAAACTTTGGTCATGATCACCGAATCGCACGACGAGCTGCGCCCGGACCCCTCCGGCCCTGTACTGATCACTGGCGGATACGGCACCGTCGGCGCCGAGATCGCCCGCATGCTGGGTGCGGACACCCCGACCCTGCTCACCGGCCGCAACCCCGACCGGGGCCAGGCGCTGGCCGCAGAGGTCGGAGGCGAGGTGCGGGCCTGGGACCTGGCGGACACGTCCCCCTTCCGGGCGGGTGTCCGGGCCGTCATCAGCTCGGTCAACGACCCCGAGGACCGGGTGCTGGTCGCCGCCGCGGCGGCAGGCGTGCCCTACGTGGACATCACCCGGTGGACGGGCCGCATGCAGCGGGCCGTTACTGTTGCCGCCCTGCACCGGCCGACCGCCCCGGTGCTGTTCTCCTCCGCCTGGATGGGCGGGGTCAGCAGCCTGGTGGCGGTCGCGCTGGCCCAGGAGCTGGGCGGCGCCGAGCAGGTCGAGATCGCCGTCCGGTGGGACATGGCCGACCGGGCCGGGGCGGATTCCGTCGAGTTCATGGACCGGCTGGGCGTGGCGTTCGAGGTGGTGGACGGCGGAAGGCGCCGACTGGCCTCCCCGATGACGGAGTCCCGTACGGTCCGCATCGACGGAACACCCGTACGCGTCGCCCGCATCGACACCCCGGAGCAGTTCACCCTGCCGCTGACCCTCGGCACCACCACCGCGGCCACCCGCATCGGGTTCAGCTCCCCGGCCGCGACCCGGGCGATCCTCGCCCTGCGCGGTACGGGATTCTTCCGCTGGGCCGCCGGGGAACGCTGGGCCCCCGCGCGGCGCGCCCTGCTCCACTCGCCGGGAGACGGCGGGACGGCCCGGCTGCGCGTGGACGTCACCCATCGCGGGCGCACCCGTACCGCGACCGTCACCGACCCGCTGGGCCAGCACCATCTGACGGCGGTCGGTGCCGTCGTGGGCCTCCACCGCGTACTCGGCACCGACGGATCTCCCGCTCCACGGGGCGTGGTCTTCCCCGAGCAGCATCCGGATCCGGCCCGAGCTGTGGAGTTGCTCGCCGCGCACGGTGTCGGCCTCTCCTTCGACGAGGGCGACGCCGCCGTCGTTACGGGCCAGGGGCGGGCTGGAACGCGGGCCGCCGCATGAGCGCCGCAGGCGGACCGACCGCCAAGGGCCGGCAGCGGCGTACGGACCTTCTCGACGCGGCCGAACGCGTCCTCACCGCCTCCGGAGGGGCCGAACTGACCCTGCGGGCGGTTGCCGAGGAGGCCGGTGTCCGGTTGGGCCACCTCCAGTACTACTTCCCGGCCCGGTCCGACCTCCTTTCGGCGCTCCTCGACCGCATCCTCGCCGCGTCCTTGGAACGGGTCGGTGCCCTCACCGTCGGGCAGCCGCACGACATCGACCACGAAGCCCTGCTCGACGCGATCCTCTCCGATCACGACGACCCGCGCCTGGTAACGCTGTTCACCGAGGTGTGGGCACTGGCCGCCCACGACGAGGCCGCGGCCGCGGCGGTCCGCTCCTTCTACGACCGGTACGCCATGTATGTGGCCGCGTTCGTCCAGGACCACGAGCCCGGTCTGAGCGTCGCCGAAGCGCGCCACCGGGCCGAGGTGTTCGTCATGCTGATGGAGGGTTCCGCCCTGTTCCGCTCCGGCATCACCGGCCGCCGTACGGTCGGCACGGACGCCCGGCTGCGCAAGGCCGCGCTCGCGCTGCTCGCAGGCGCGGGCGAAACGGCGTAGGCAGGCGACACGGCACAGAACCATGCGCCACCGTCGGCGCCCCTGTTGCATCCTGGCCTCTGCCAGGGATGTCGAGTCGGGGGTGCGGCATGTGGTCAGTGGTGTCGGCGAGTGACCTGCCCGTGGGGGAGCGCTTCGACTGGTTCTCCGACACGCTCTCGCGGGAAGTGGTGCCCACCGCGCTGAGCACCGAGCGGCCGGCCGAATTCCAGGCCGAGGCCGCTGTCCTGGAACTCGGCGAACTCCGCGTGGCGCGGCTGGAGTTCTCCCCCCTCAACTCGCGGCGCACCCCCGCCTTGATCCGGCGCGGGGACCCGGGGCAGTACCAGCTGGGCCTGATGCGAGGGGGACGCGCGTTCCTGGCCCAGCAGCGCAACGAGTGCCGTGTCGGCGCCGGGGACATCCTGCTCTGGGACACCTCCCGCACCTCCGACGTGCAGACCGCCGCCGATGACGGCCTGGTGCGCCTCGCCATGCTCCAACTTCCCCAAAACGCATTGCCGTTGAACTTGGACCGACTCGGGCGACTGCTCGCCCACCGGATCCCGGGAGACCAGGGCGTGGCCGCGGTCCTGACCGCCTTCGTGGACGCACTCGAAGGCCGCGGCGGTCAGTGTTCCCCGGCGGAACTGCACCGGCTCGGTACGGTCGCGGTCGACCTCGTGGCCGCCTGCCTCGCCCAGCATCTCGACGCCGAGGCCGAACTCCCCCCGGAAGTCCGAACGCAGGCGCTGCTCCAGCGCGTCTACGCCTTCATCGACCACAACCTCGCCGACCCGGCCCTGACCCCGTCGGCGATCGCCGCCCGCCACCACGTCTCGGTGCGCACCCTCCACCAGCTCTTCCGGCGACAGGACGACGCCGAGACGGTTCAGGCCCGGATCCGCCGGCGCCGCCTGGAGCGGTGCCACAGCGACCTCGCCCGCCCCGAGCTCATGGGCCACCCCGTGAACGCGATCGCCGCGCGCTGGGGGTTCAGCGGTCCGGCGGTCTTCAGCCGCTCCTTCCGCGAGAGGTACGGCCTCACCCCGACGGAGTTCCGGGCGCTGAGCGTCCAGCGCGACCGCGCCGTGTGCGCGTCGTCGTGACCGTCCCTTCCGAGGCCATCGGACGCCCACGGCAGGCTACTTCGCAGCCACCACGTGCGCTGCCGGAAGTGGCCGAACACTCCAAGACCGACTCGCGATCCTTGTCGCCGGTGGGGCCACTGTCCGTGTCCGGCCTGTCGCAGACTTGCGGGACGCGGCGCCCCGACCAGCCGCCGCGACCTCGGCCCCCGTCGACCCAAGGACCACGACCATGACCATGACCGAGCGCGTTCTCACCCCCCGCAACCGGGGCTTCCTCTTCCTCGACTCCCACCCGACGGGCTGCGAGCGGGTGGTGGCCGACATGTGGCGGGCGTGCCCCGACCCCGCTGACAGGCCCGCAGGGGCCGGGCCGGTGGCGCTGGTCATCGGCTCCTCGGCCGGATACGGCCTTGCGGCCACGGTCGCCGGACTCAAACGCGCCGGCATCCGTGGCATCGCGGTCTCCTTCGAGAAGGCCCCCACCGCACGGCGCACCGCAACGGCCGGCTGGTACCGCACCGCCGCCACCGCCGACATCGCCCGTACCGCCGGGCGGGACCTGGTCTTCCTCAACGGCGACGCGTTTTCCGACACGATGAAGGACGAGGTCGCCGACCTCATCGAGCAGCGGTTCGACGGCAGGTTGGACTACCTGATCTACTCGGTCGCCGCGCCCCGGCGCACCGACCCGGACACCGGCACCACGTACGCCTCCGCCCTCAAGCCGATCGGCCGGGCCAACCGCACCAAGACCCTCGTCTTCGACGACCAGGGCGTTCCCGAGGTGCGCGAGGTCGAGACCGGGCCGGCCGAGGGCGACGACGTCGAGCAGACCGTGGCCGTGATGGGCGGCGCGGACTGGGAACGCTGGATCGACCACCTGGCCGGTCGGGGACTGCTCGGTGAGCGCTTCGCCACCGCCGCGCTGTCGTACATCGGATCGCCGCTGACCGCGGCGATCTACCGACAGGGCACCATCGGCGCGGCCAAGGCCCACCTGGAAGCCACCGCCCGCACCCTGAACGAGCGGCTCGGCAAAGAGTTGGGCGGGCGGGCCGTGACCTCCGTCAACGGCGCCGCCGTCACCCAGTCCTCCACCGCCATCCCCGGCATCGCCTTGTACACCGGCCTGCTGCGCGGTGTCCTCGGAACGGACCTGGTCCCGCCGGTGCGTCAGCTCGCCGACCTGTGGGACCAACTCACCGGTGCCGCGCCGCTCGCCCTGGACGACGAGGGCCGGGTCCGCCTGGACACCTGGGAACTCACCGACGACGTCCAGGCGGCCGTCGCCGAACGCTGGGAGACCGCCACGACCGACACCATCGCCTCTCTCGCCGACCTCGACTGGTTCCGCGCCGAAGTCCAGCGCCTGTACGGATTCTCCGTGCCGGGCATCGACTACACGGCCGCGGTGGCCACCGACGTACCCTGGCCCGTTCCCACCCGCTGATCCCGGCGCGGGCCCCGCCGTCGGTCCCTCGACCAGCAGCGGGGCCCGCGGTCCGCGCAGCGCGTGCGGCTACTTCACCGAGCCCGCCATCACCCCCTGGACGAAGTGCCGCTGGAAGGCGAAGAAGACGATCAGTGGGACCACCAGGGACAGGAACGCCCCGGGCGCGAGGACACCGATGTTGCTCCCGAACTGCCGCATCTGGGACTGCAGCGCCACCGTGAGCGGCTGGGACCCGCTGTCCGCGAAGAGCAGCGCCACGAGCATGTCGTTCCAGACCCAGAGGAACTGGAAGATGGCCAGGCTCGCGATGGCCGGGCGGCCGAGCGGCAGCACCAGCCGGGAGAAGATCCGCCACTCGCTGCCGCCGTCCATCCGGGCCGCTTCCAGCATCTCGCGCGGTATCTCGGCGAAGTAGTTGCGCAGCAGGAAGACCGCGAACGGCAGCCCGTAGGCGACGTGGAAGAGGATCACGCCCGCGACCGTGCCGAACAGCCCCACCGCACCGAAGAGTTTGGCCACCGGCAACAGCCCGATCTGCACGGGTACCACCAGCAGTCCGACGACCACCAGGAAGACGGCGTCCCGGCCGGGGAACTCCAGCCACGCGAAGGCGTATCCGGCGAGTGCCGCTAGGGCGACCACCAGGGCGGTGGTGGGCACGGAGATCAGGACGGTGTTGCCGAAGGCCGCCGCGATGCCGGAGTCCTTCAGCAGGGCGCCGTAGTTGTCCAGGGACAGCCGGGACGGCTCGGTGAGCGCGGTCCACCAGCCGCCGGCGGCGTTGTCGCCCTCGGAACGCAGGGAGGAGACGAGCAGGCCCGCCAGCGGCGTGATCCACACCAGGGCGACCAGGATCAACGCACCCTGGACGAGGGAGTTGCCGAGCAGGCGCGACAGCCGCTTCCCGCCCCGGCGTCCGGGATCCCGTGCGGGCCCCTGCGCCGACGGTCCGGGCAGGGGGCGGATCGCCGCCGTCCGCCGGGACGGTCGGCGCTCGATGGTGCCGTGGCCGCTCATGCTCCACTCCTTCGGAAGCGCCGGATGTTGAAGACCATCGCCGGGACGACGAGCAGGAGGAGCACCACGCTGAGCGCGCTGCCGAGCCCCTGGTCGTTGCCGCCGCCGAAGGAGACCAGCCACATGCGGGTGGCCAGCACGTTCGCCTCTTCCTGGACCGGTCCGGGCGCGATGATGTAGACGAGGTCGAAGACCTTCATCACGTTGATCACCAGGGTCACGAAGACGACGGTGAGTACCGGAGCGAGCAGCGGCACGGTGATCTTGCGGAAGATCTGGCCCTCGGAGGCACCGTCCATCCGCGCGGCCTCCAGGGCGTCCCGCGGGATGGCCGCGAGGCCGGCGCCGATCAGGACCATCGCGAAGCCGGTCCACACCCACAGATAGGCGCCGATGATGGCGGGCGTCACCAGCGCCGGACCGAGCCAGTTCACCCCCTGGTACGGGGCCGCGAAGTTGGCCGCGGGCAGCCTGACCGTGTACGGGGCGTCGGCCAGCCCGGTGAAGCGGAAGGACCCGTCCTCGGCCGTGACGGCGGTGGCGGCCACCCGGCCGTCCCGTACGGCCTCGACCGTCATGCCGGGCAGCCCGTTCTCCCCCGGGTCGATGCGGCCCGGGGTGCCGGCGCCGCCGGGGGCGAAGTCGAGGTAGACGACACCCCCGATGTCGTCCGGCCGGGGCGCCGCGGGGGCCGCGGCCTTCGCTCGGGCCGGCATCGCGTCGGGTGCCACCCCGATGAAGCCGAGACCGACGGAGTGGCCCGGACGGACGGCCTCCTCGGTGGTGTAGGGGCCGCCCGGCCCGCCCGCCAGGCCCTGGCCCTCCCGGGCACGGGCCGTCGGATAGGCGGCGGTGTCCACGAAGCTGTCGTGGACCCCGACGACGGCGGCGTTGAGCACGCCCCGGGCCGGGTCCTGGTCGTAGGCGAGCCGGAAGATGATGCCCGCGGCGAGGAACGACACGGCCATCGGCAGGAAGAGCACGAGCTTGAACGCGGTCGCCCAGCGCACCTTCTCGGTGAGCACGGCGAGCATCAGCCCGAGTCCGGTCAGCAGCGTCGGGGCGACGACCACCCAGAGGGCGCTGTTGCGGATCGCCTTGAGGGTGGCCCGGTCCTGCACGATCGCCGCGTAGTTGGCGGCCCCTACGAAGCGGTTGCCGTCGGCGTCGAAGAGGCTGCGGCCGACGGAGAAGAGGACCGGGTAGACGACCAGCGCGCCGAGCAGCAGCAGGGCGGGCAGGACGAAGACGACCGCGAGGCGGCGTTTCCTGCGCTGGGCCCGGCGCCGCCCGTCAGCCGTGCCGCGGGCGGCGGTCATGGTGTCAGCCATGGGAGGCGCCTCAGTTCCCGTAGGCCTTGGCGGCCTCGGCCTCGAGCTTCGCGGCCGTGCCCCGCGGGTCCGACGGGTCGCGCAGGAAGTCCTGGAGGAGCTTCCACTCGCCCGCGCCCTTGGTGCCGCCGAACGCGGCCGGGGCCTGGTCCGACATGTCGAAGCGGATCGAGTCGCCCGCCGCGATGAGCGAGTCGGCGGTGCTGCGGGTGATTTCGTCCCCGTACGCGGTGAGGTCGAGCTCCTTGTTCGGGGACAGGAAGCCGCCGGCGCGGGCCCAGACTTCGGCGGCCTCGGGGCCGGACAGGAACTCGAGCAGCTTCATGCCGGCCCCGGCGTTCTTCGCGTCCTTGAGGACGACGGCCGCGTCACCGCCGCTGACGACTGGTGCCTTGCCGCCGTCGACCGCGGGGAACGGGAAGAACTTGGCGTCCTTGCCGGGCTTCTTGCCGAACTGGTCCTTGGCGATGCCGCCGACGAAGTCACCCTCGTAGACCATGCCCGCCTTGGGCTCGGGGCCGAAGACCTGCGCGACCGACGTGGGGAAGTCGGTGCTCAGCGCGGTCTGGGCGCCGCCGGCGACGAGCTGCTTGTCCTTGAACAGTTCGCCGAGGGTGGTGAGCGCCTTCACGACGCTGTCGTCGGTCCACTTGAGCTTGTGCTGGGCGAGCTGGTCGTACTTCTCCGGTCCGGCCTGGGAGAGGTAGACGTTCTCGAACCAGTCGGTGAGGGTCCAGCCGTCCTCGCCGGCTATGGCGAAGGCGGGGCGGCCGGAGTCGGCGAGGGTCCGGCCGGCCTTCAGCAGGTCGGCGTAGCTCGTGGGCTCGTTGACACCGGCCTGGGCGAAGGCCTCCGGGGCGTACCAGACGGTCGACTTGTGGGCGGCCTTGAAGTAGAGGCCGTAGTACGTGCCGTCGACGGTGCCGTAGTTCCGCCACACCGGGGCGAGGGTGGAGCCGGCCTTGCGGACGGTCTGGTCGGACAGGGGCTGGAGCCAGCCCTCCTTGGCGAACTGCTGGAGCACGCCCACTTGGGGAACCATCACCACGTCGGGCGCGTTGCCGCCTTCGATCTTGCTTCCGACGAAGGTGGAGACGTTGTCGCCGGAGGGCACGAAGACCGTCTTGGCGCCGGTCTTCTCGGTGAAGGCGTCCAGGACCTTCTTGAAGTTCTGCTGCTCGCTGCCGGTCCAGACGCCTGCCACGGTCACGGTCTGGCCGCTCAGTTCGCCGCTGCTCGCGGGTCCGGTGGTCTGGCCGCAGGCGGTGGCACCGAGGGCGAGGGCGAGGGCCGCCGATGCGGTGGCCGCGGTTCGCCGGGTCGTCTTGCTGGGTCGTCGCATGGGGGAGTCCTTGTCTGGAGGTCCGGGACACGGGGCGGAGCCCGGACTGCGCGGGGGAGGAAGGAAGAGAGGAAAGAGGAGAGGAGGAAGAGGGGGAGGTCAGGGGCCGGGGGTCACGGGGCCGGGCATTCGGCCGTCCACCAGGCGGCGGTCGCCGCGGGCAGGACCCCGTCGGGACAGGGGCCGCTGGCGAGCAGCGGGGTCCCGGGGACCGGGGCGGGTACCGGCTCGGTGCCGAAGTTCACCGCGCAGACCAGGCCGTCGCCGCGGCTGATCGCCAGCACCCCAGGAGGCGCGTCCAGCCAGCGCAGGGGGCCTTCGCCGAGCTGCGGCAGGGTGCGCCGGAGCTGGAGCCCGTCACGGTAGAGGTGCCAGAAGGAACGGGTGTCGGCCAGGGCGCGGTCGGTGGCGTGCTCGGCGAACCACTCGGGCTGCGGCAGCCACGGCTTGGCCCCGGCCGCTTCCCCGGAGAAGCCGAACGGCGAGGCGTGCCCGGACCAGGGCAGCGGCACGCGGCAGCCGTCCCGGACGTGCTTGCGGCTGCCCGTACGGTGGAAGATCGGGTCGGTGAGGACCTCGTCGGGCAGGTCGAGGACCTCGGGGAGGCCGAGTTCCTCGCCCTGGTAGACGTAGGCGGCGCCGGGCAGCGCGAGCATCAGGAGGGCCGCGGCGCGGGCGCGGGCGGCACCCAGTCCGCTGCCTTCCACCCCGGGCTCGCCCGCGTAACGGGTGACCGTGCGGACCTGGTCGTGGTTGTTGAGGACCCAGGTGACGGTGGAACCGGTGCCGGCGATGTCGCGCATCGCGTCGGTGATCGTCGTGCGGAAGGCCTCCGCGTCCCAGGGGGCGCTCAGCAGGTCGAAGAAGAACGCCTGGTGCAGCTCATCGGGGCGGACGTACTCGGCGTGCTCGCGCGCGGTGGGCACGGACACCTCGCCGACCAGCAGCCGTTCGCGGCCGTCCCGGGCGGTGTACTCCTCGCAGACCGAGCGCCAGCGCCGCCACACGCCGTGGACCTCGGGCTGGTTCCAGGCCAGCTGGTTGACGGCGTCGCGGGCCCGCTCGTCGGCTCCGGGGTCGCCGGAGTCCGGCAGCGCGGGGTGCTTGAACAGTCCGGCGGCGACATCGATGCGGAAGCCGTCGACCCCGCGGTCCAGCCAGAAGCGCAGCACCTCCTCGAAGTCGTCGCCCACGGCCGGATCGCGCCAGTTCAGGTCGGGCTGCTCGGGTGTGAAGAGGTGCAGGTACCACTCGCCGGGGGCGCCGTCGGGCCCGGTGGTCCGGCTCCAGGCGGGACCGCCGAACATCGCGCGCCAGTTGTTGGGGGGCTCCGTACCGTCCGGGCCGCGGCCGGGCGCGAAGTGGAAACGGGCGCGCTCCGCGCTGCCCGGCTCCGCGGCGAGCGCGCTGCGGAACCACGGGTGCTCGCTGGAGCAGTGGTTGGGAACGATGTCGAGCAGCAGCTTCAGTCCGAGCCGGCGGGCGTCGGCCACCAACCGGTCGAACTCCGCGAGGTCGCCGTAGACCGGGTCGACACCGCGGTAGTCGGCGACGTCGTAGCCGTGGTCGTGCTGCGGCGAGGGGTAGAAGGGGCTGAGCCAGATGCCGTCGACACCGAGCTTGCGCAGGTAGGGGAGCCCGGCCCGGACGCCGGCCAGGTCGCCGATGCCGTCCCCGGTGCTGTCGAGGAAGCTGCGGACGTAGACCTGGTAGATCACCGCGTCGCGCCACCAAGGGGCCGAGGTGGTGGCGGTGGGAGAGGGGTGGCCGGTAGCGGCCGGAAGGGTGCTGAGCATCTCGCGTCGACCTGTCTGCTGAATGCGAGAGCGCTCCGGATCGGTGCGCTGTTATGCATGCATGTTAAGTAGCGGCGACTGGAAGGTGTCAACGATGTGTCCAGAAACAGCGAAAAGCTGGGGTGGTTTGTGCGCGTTTGCCCGCATGTAAAAGGAAGGGCCTCTACTTAACATGTAAGTAGAGGCCCTGGGGGAGGGAGCAGAAGAGTGCGATCAGCCCTTGCGGGAAATGGTCCCGAGCTCGCGCGCGAGCCGCGCCGCCGCCTGCTCCGGCGTTTGGCGCAGCGCCAGTACGTCCTGCGCCACGGCCTGCACGGTGAGGCTCACCTGGTCGTAGCGCGGGCTCTTGGGACGCGGCACCGCCGACAGCACGCTCTGGCGCAGCGTGGGCAGGTACGGATGTGCCCGGACCAGCTCGGGATCCTCGTACAGCGCGGCGCGCACCGGAGGCAGCGACCCCTTGGTGAGCACCTGCCGCTGGACCCGCTCGCTGGTGAGGTAGGAGATCAGGTCGGCAGCCGACGCCGGATGCCGTGCACGACTGCTCACGGCGAGGTTGGAGCCGCCCAGCACGCTCGTGCCGGGCCCGTCGGGCCCGGGCAGCGGCACCGCGCCGAACTTGCCCGCGACCTTCGACCCCTCCGCGCCCGCGTCCGCGTACACGTAGGGCCAGTTCCGCAGGAACAGCAGCCGGCCCTCCTGGAAGGCCCGCCGCGACTCCTCCTCCTTGTAGCCGAGCGCGTCGCGGGAGATCCAGCCCTCCCGGACACCGTCCGCGAGGAAGCGCAGCCCGGTGCGCGCCGCGTCGGAGTCCACGCTCACGCGGGCGCCGTCGTCGCGCAGGATCGATCCGCCCGCCGAGTGCACGGCCTCGGTGACGTTGACCGTGAGCCCCTCGTACGGCAGGAACTGGCCCGCATAGCCGTCCAGTCCGTACTTCGGCGCGATCGTGCGCGCCTGGCGGATCAGCTCGTCCCAGGTGCGCGGCGGCTGCTCGCCCTCCTGGTCCAGGAGGTCCTTGCGGTAGTACAGCAGTCCCGCATTGGTGACGTACGGGACCGCGTACAACCGGCCGTCGAAGGTCGCGGTGTCGACGACGGGCCGCAGGAAGGCGTCCAGCGGGAAGCGCTCGCGCCGGAGCGGGGAGATCCATCCGGCCGCCGCGAACTCGGAGGTCCAGGCGACGTCGATGTTGAGGACGTCGAACCGATGGCGGCCCGATCGCAGCTCGCTGATCATCTGGGCCCGGGTCTCGTCCGCCGAGTCGGGCAGCTCGACGAGCGTGACGCGCTCGTCGGGATGGGCTTCGTTCCAGTCCGCCAGGAGCGGCGGGAGGTAGTCCGTGAGATCGCCCGCCGTGACGAGCGTCAGGGGACCGCGAGCCTGGTCCTCGGAAGCAACGCCCGCCCCGGCACGGACACCGAGACCGGTGTAGCCCGCCAGTACGACCGCCCCGACCAGGAGAGCTCTACCCGCGGCACGCATCCACCGCATAGATTCCTCCCAGTGCACGATCCGGCTGCGTCGCCGACCATCGTGGCCTATATATACCCGTTAGGCATGGGCGATACTAGACGCGCAGGCAGACGAGACGGACGGCGGCGCGACTTGGCCCGCTGCCGAGTGAACCGTTGACTACGGAGCGGGAAGGAGGGGGAGCGAGTGCGGCTGGCGCTCCTTGCGCTCCTCACCCGTAGCCCTGCGCACGGTTACGAGCTGAAGCAGGACCTTGAGAAGCTCCTGGGCGCCGCGTACCCTCAGCCCAACGTCGGCCAGATCTACGTCACCCTCGGACGGCTGGAGAAGAGCGGCCTCATCGAGGGCGAGGACGTCGAGCAGTCGGGACGCCCCAACAAGCGCACGTACAAGCTGACGGACGCCGGACGCGAGGCCGTGCTGGCCTGGTTCGAAGACACCACCGAGGAGCCCCGGGTACGGGACGAGTTCTTCATGAAGCTCGCGCTCGCACCGCAATCGGGTCTGGCCGATCCGGTCGCACTGATCAACAAGCAGCGGCGGCAGTACCTCAACACCATGCGGGACCTGTCCAAGCTGGCCGCGGCGGAGGACCGCGACAACAAGATCTCCCAACTGCTAATCGAGGGCGCGATGCTGCACCTGCAGGCCGACCTCGACTGGCTGGAACGCTGCCAGGAGGAGCTGGAATGAGCGACGCCGCCACCACCGCCGCTCCCGGCGCGTCCGCCGAGCCCATCGTGCGGGCCGAGGGCCTGACCAAGACGCACCACGGCGAGGGCGTACCGGTGCACGCCGTGCGCGGGGTGGACCTGTCCGTCCGGCCCGGCGAGTTCGTCGCGGTCACCGGACCCTCCGGAGCAGGCAAGTCCACGCTCCTGCACCTGCTGGGCGGCCTCCAGCGCCCCGACAGCGGGAAGCTGTGGATCGGCGGGGAGCGGGTCGACGCGTACCGCGAGGCCCGCTGGGCGGTCCTGCGGCGCCGCAGCATCGGCGTCGTCTTCCAGTTCTTCAACCTGGTCTCCAACCTCACCGTCGCCGACAACGTCGAACTCCCCGCCCTGCTCGCCGGCGCCTCCCCGAAGGCCGCCCGCGCATCCCGCGGCGAACTGCTCGCCGAACTCGGCCTCGAAGGCCGCGAACGCTCGATGCCCGGCGAGCTGTCCGGCGGCGAGCAGCAGCGGGTCGCACTCGCCCGCGCCCTGGTCAACCACCCCGCACTGCTGCTCGCCGACGAGCCGGCCGGCAGCCTCGACAGCAAGGGCACCCGCGAGGTCCTGCGACTGCTCTCCCGTTTCCACCAGCGCGGCCAGACGATCGTGATGGTCACCCACGACGCCCGGATGGCCAGCGCCGCCGACCGCGTCATCTCCTTCTTCGACGGGCGCATAGCCGACGACGCACAGCTCGGCGGCGGACGCCGCGGGCCGGCCCGCGGCGTCTCCGGAGTGCTGGACCTGGACCTGGAACTCAAGGAGTGACCGTGCGGGCCACGCTGCGCTGGGCGCACGCCGACTTCCGCGCACACCGCGGCGAAGCCCTCTTCGTCGTCCTGGCCAGCGCCGGCATCATCGCCTCGCTCCTACTCGCCGGCGCACTGTTCAGCTACGCCGCCAACCCCTGGCAGCGCGTCTTCAACCAGTCCCACGGCGCACACCTCTGGCTCCACACCCGCGCCGGTGCGGACACGGCCGCCCTGTCCCGCGTGGACGGGGTCGCCGCCCTCTCCGGGCCCTACCGCACCACGGCCACGACGGTCGAGTCGCGCGGCGCCCGAGCCGGAGTGACGCTGCGCGCGGCCCGGGCCGTGCCCCCGGAGACCGGACGACCGCTCGTCACCGAGGGCAACTGGCTCGCCCGTCCCGATGGCACCGCCACCGGCACCGGTGCGGGTTCCGGCAGCGCCGCCCTCGTCCTGGAAGCCTCGGTCGCGCGGGCCCTGTGGGCGGAGCCGGGCGACACCGTACGGGTCACCGGCCCGGACGGCGCCCCGCACGCACTGCGGGTCAGCGGGATCGCCGAGGTGGCCGAGCCCCGCTACCACCCGGGCGGCGGGCCCGGCATCGGCTGGGTCCTCGACGGCACCCTCGACGAGGTCGCCCACGGCGACACCGGTCAGAGCGTGGGCCTGCGCCTGCACGACCCGGACGACACCGACTTCACCGTCCAGCGGGCCGTGACCGTCCTCGGCGCCGACCGGGTCGCCCAGGTCACCAAGTGGCAGCAGGCACGGGCCGAGGCGGGCGGCGACGAGCGGCTGCTCGGGCAGATGTTCGCCGTCTTCGGGCTCGGCGCACTGCTCGCGGCCGCGCTCGCCGCCGCCGGAGCGATCGGCGCCCGCGTCCGCGGCCAACTGCGGGACATCGCGATCCTCAAGGCCGTCGGCTTCACCCCCGGCCAGGTGACCCGCGGCTTCCTCGTACAGCACCTGGCCTTCGCCCTCCTCGGCGTGGCCCTCGGTACGGCGGCGATCGCGCTGCTGGGCGCTCGGATACCCGGACGGATCGGGGAAGCGGCGGCGGTGTGGCAGGACCTGCCCGGCCATACCGCGCTCATGATCGGCATCCCGTGCGGCGCGGTGCTGTTGATCGCGGCCTCGACCGGGCTCTCGGCCTGGCGGGCCGGCCGGGTCCCACCGGTGCCGGTGGCCCGGGCTGCGCTGCCGTCCGCCGCGCCGATGACCGCGCTCGGCAGGCGGGCGCTCGGCGTACGCGTGCCGCCCGCCCTGGTCCTCGGGTGGCGTGCGGCCTTCCCGCGCCGCGGCCGGACGCTCGTCCCCGTCGCCAGGCTCGCCCTGCCGCTGGTCCTCATCACGGTCGCACTCGTCGCCTGGTCGACGCTGGACCAGTTCCGCAGCCGGCCCGCGCAGATGGGACTGCCCGCGGCACTGACCGTACGGGCCGGACAGTCGGCCGGGGGGTCCGACGCGGAACTGGAGCGGACCCTCGCCGAGGTCCGGGGGGTGGCCGCGGTCCACCCCGGCGCCGAGATGGCGGCGCTCGTGCCGGGTCAGACCGGCACCATCACGCTCCGCGGCCTGGGCACGGCCCGGGACCCGTACCCCGCCAAGGTGGTGGAAGGGCGCGCGGTCAGCGGCCCCGACGAGGCGGTGGCCGGAGGGGGCCTGCTCGACCTCCTCGGAGTACGGGTCGGCGCGTGGGTGCGGATGACCGTCGAGGGCCGGCCACAGATCCTGCACGTCGTGGGCCGCACCATCGAACCCGAATCCGGGGGCCGGGTGATCACCACGAGCATCGACGCGCTGCGCGAGCGCGATCCGGGGCTACGACCCGACTTCCACGCCCTCGTGCTGCGCGAGGGCGCGGACCCCGAGGCGGTGAGCGCCGCGCTCGCCGGGGCGACGGCCGGGGCGCTGGAGGTCCGCGAGACGCCGAACCCGGTCGACCGGCTGGAACCGGCGCGCGCGGTGATCGCGGCCCTGATCGCGGTCCTGGCGCTGATCGGGCTGATCGAGCTGCTGACACTGATCGGGACCGGCGTACGGGACCGCGGCCGGGACCTGCTCGCGCTGAAGGCGATCGGGCTGACGCCCCGCCAGATCGGCGCGATGATCGTGACGGCCGCCGGGCTGACGGCGCTGGCGTCCGCCGTGGTGGGTACGACGGTCGGGGTGCTGTCCGGCAGGTGGCTGGTGGACACCCAGGGCGCGTCGAGCGGGATCGGCGCGGGCATCGCCCAGCTGCCGCCGCTCCCCGTGCTGTTCACCGTGATCGTCGGGGCGGTGCTGGGCGCGGTGGTGGTGGCGGTGCTCCCGGCGACACGGGCGGCACGCAGGCGGCCGGCCGACTCGCTGAGCGAGACCCTCTGACGCTCCGACGCTCCGACGCTCCGACGCTCCGACGCTCCGACGCTCCGACGCTCCGACGGGCCGCTCAGCGGAACACGTGGGCGTTCTCCTCGGCCCACTGCCGGAACGACCTGCCCGGGGAACTGGTGACGTGCGCAACCGTGTCGCGCACGGCCAGCAGCTCGGCATTGACGTCTCCGCCCGTGACGTCGAGCACCGCATCCGCGGCCTCCTCCCCGAAGACGGCGGCCATCTGGGCGTGCGCCTCCCCTCGGCTGACCTCGATGAAGGGCACGTCCCGCCCCAGTGCTGCGGCGATGGCCTCGACCTGTTGCCGGGCCGTCACCGGCTCCGGGCCGGTCAGGGCGTACGTCCGCTCCCGATGGCCGGGCTCGGTCAGGGCGACCCGCGCCACCGCCGCGATGTCCGCGGGGTGGATCGTGGGCAGCCCGGTGTCCGCGTACGGGGCGCGGACCGCCTGGCCGTCGCGGATCGACGCCGCCCACATCATGGCGTTCGAGGCGAACTGCGTCGGTCGCAGGATCGTCCACGCCATGCCGCTGTCCTTGAGCAGCTACTCGACCGCCAGGTTCTCGCCGGCGGGGCCCAGGTGCGGATGGGTCTGGACGGTGATGGACGACACCAGCACCACGTGCTCGACACCCGCCCGCCGGGCTGCCGCGAGGATGTCCGCGTCCGGGCCCGTACGGGACACGAGGAACAGCGAGCGCACCCCGTCCAGAGCGGGCTCCAACGACGCGGGCACCGCGAAGTCGCCCTCGACGGCCTCGACCCCCTCGGGGAACGTCGCCCGTGAGGCGTCACGCGTGAACCCTCTCAGCGGTCCCGCGCCGCATCCGTGCAACTCCCTCATCAGTGCCCTGCCGATGTTTCCGGTGGCTCCGGTCACGAGGATCATGTGCGCGTTCTCCCGCCCTCCGTTGATCAACTTGAGGACACGCTAGAAGCTCGATCGCACTTCAGGTCAAGGAGACTCCTGGCGAGGGCGGGACCACGGAGCATCAGGGTCGGTCGATGCGCGCGGGCAACCCCGCGAGACCGGTGTCGCGCATGATGCGTTCGACCGTGTCGGGCAGCGCGCTGTCGGCTCCGATGACGGTCTCGACGCCACCGGGAAGGAGGTCGCGCTCGCGGTACCAGTCCCGCAGTTCCCGCTCGGTGACCTGAGCCAGATAGTCGGGGTCGGCCTTCGAGGCATGCCGGGTCAGCGTCTCCTCGATCGGGACGTCGAGGTAGTAGCAGCGGGACACTCCACGGTGGTCGCCGAGCAGGCCCGCCAGCATGTCGCCGTACCGGTCGGCGTGCAGGATTCCCTCGACGACCACGTGGTAGCCGGCGTCCAGTGCGTAGCGGGCGACCGTGTCGATCAGCCCGATGTTGGCGCCGCCGGGCACGTCACGCTCCCTCAAGACGACCCGCCGCACGTTGTCCTGGCCGACGAGGGCCAGGCCACGGCCGAACCGGTCGCGGATCCCCGCCGCCACCGAGGACTTGCCCGCCGCCGAGTTCCCGCGAAGGACCACGAGCCGGGTCCCGTCACTTCCCACGGTCATTCGGCGCACCCTACCGATCCCCGAGGAGCCGGGGGAGGGGGCGGGGGAGGAGGCGGGGGCGGGCCGGGCAGGAGTCGGGTGCGGTCGGCGCCGTCCGCGGCGTACTCGACGAGGTCGCCGGGCTGCTGGAAGTGCACGGCGGCGGGGGCGCCCGCCCGGTACGCGTCCAGGCCGGCCCGGCAGTAGGCCACCATCGGCTCCGGCAGAGCGCCCAACGGGTACCAGCCCATGCCGTCACACCGGTCCGGCTCCGTCACCCGGGGCACGCCCGTCCACCGCCGTACCTCGAAGAAGACGCCGATCCGCGAACTGCCGCCCCGGGGAGGGCGGTGGTGGACGGTGACCGCCGCGGTCACGTCCGGCGCCGCGATCAGGACGCCGGTCTCCTCGCGGGCCTCCCGGATCACGGCTTCGACCATGTCCTCGTCCGGGTCGAGATGCCCGGACGGCAGGTGCCACAGGCCGGTCGCGTACACGGGCCCGGCCCTGCGCGACAGCAACACCTGCGGGCCGCAGCTGCCGTCGCGGCGCAGTACGAGGTGGACGTCGACCGGCACCGTGTGCCGGGGGCCGCCGCTCACGCTGCGGTCCGGGGGCGCGGGGCGCGGCGACCGCGGTCGTGCGGATGGTCCGGTGCTCGGGTGACGGTGCACCGGATCGTGGTCGTGGTCGTGGTCGTGGTCAGGGTCATGGGTGGTTCATGCCCAGCCGAGCTCGGTGTAGAGGCGACCGGCCCGGATGCCCTCGAGCGCAGCCCGGGCGTAGGGGACGACCGGTTCCGGGAGGTCGCCGACGGGCCACCAGTCCCAGGACAGGCAGCGGTCGGGCTCGCGCACCTCGGGTGTGCCGTGCCACTGCCGCGCGCGGAACACGAGCTGGATGCGGGGCAGGCCGCCCGGTCGGTCCACGACGTGCACGACGTGGACCAGTTCCACGTCGCCCGGGTCGATGCCCAGGCCGGCCTCCTCCTCCGCCTCCCGCACGAGGCAGGCGACGGCGGACTCCTGCTCGCAGTGTCCGGCGAGGAAGTGGTGGGTGGACGCCGCGAAGGCGGAGTCCGGGTGCCGCAGTCCGAGCAGGACCCGCCCGTCGCGTTCGAGGTAGAGGTGAACGCCGACGACGTTGCGTCGCGCCCGGCCGCCGGGTCGGGCCGGGGCCGGTACGGCGGCCGGGGCGAGGCCCCGGGCCCGGTGGAGGTCGATGACCTCCTTCGTCCACGGGCACATCGTCAGGAAGGGGATCGTGGCCGCGTCGAAGTGGCGGAACATGATGCCTTCGGGGCACGGGAGTTCGTCGGCGTCCCCGTCCCAGGCCCCCAGGTACACCTGGATGCGGCCCTCGGCCGGCCCGTCCGGCCCGGGCCCGTGGCAGCTGACGACCGTGAAGGGTTCCAACGGCACGGTCAGGCCGGTCTCTTCGAGGAGTTCCCGCTCGACGGCCTGCGCCGCCGTCTCCTCGCCCTCACGGCCGCCGCCCGGGACCGACCACGTGCCCGGATCGCAGATGTCCTTGTTGGCGTCGCGCAGGTGCAACAGGTACCGGCCTCGCGAGTCGACCAGCAGCGCGGCGGTGCCGTGCGGTTCGACGGATTCGGTCATCGGAGCTCCTTCACTCGTGCTCTGGAGAACGGTCCGGATCGGGGGCCGTCACGGCCGGGCCCGGGGCATCGCGCGAACCCGTGTTCGGGTGTGGGGCAGGGCCCTTGCGGGCTCGGGCCGGCCGACGTTGAAACTCGCTCGAACAGGTCGGTGTCACTCCTGAGGGGGATTGCGGGCGGGGGCTCGGGCGGCGCTGGCCAGGCGGTGGTGATCTGACGGCGCTGGTCAGACGGCGGTGGTCAGACGGCGCTGGTCAGGCGTTCCACCATGCGTCCGTGCCGCAGCCGACCTCGTAGTGCCACCACCCTTCGTCCCGCCCCCGGTCCAGGAGGGCTTTGATCCCGGCGAAGTCCGCGCCGGCCGGCGCGGTCAGGGCCAGCATGGGGAAGTCCTCGCTGAAGACCTCGCCGCCGAGCCCGAACTCCGACAGGCGCTGGTGCACCGCCTGCGGGCTGCGGCCCAGGGGGCCGGTGGGTACGGGCAGCACTCGGATCGTGCAGTTGCCGGAGGAACTGACCCGCCCGACGGCCCAGTGGAGGCCGTCGGAGTCGGTCCGGTACCGCACCACATCCCCCTCGGCCACCCCGTCCTGGAGGAAGGGGCAGTTCTCCACGCTCGCGGTGTCATCGCCGAGCTTCATCGCCCACAGGCCCTCGGTGTCCTGCGGGAACCACCCCTCGCGCGGGACGAACCGGAACCACACCTTGATCTTCTCGACCGCGTTCTCCATGACAGCCATCATGCGCCGATCCTCGATGCCACCGCGGACGGGGCGTGCGGGCCGGCCCGCGCCCGTGAGGGCCGCGGGCCGGCTCCGACCAGGTCCCGGGATCAGTGGGAGCCGGGGCGGGTGGTGCGGGCGTGGTCGGCCTCGAAGCGCCGGAAGGCCGCCTCCTGCCGCCACTCGACCTGCGCCTTCGGGCTGGCAGCCAGGAACCGGGCGCACCGCTCGCTCGGGTGCTCGGCGCCCTGCTGCTCCTTGGCACACGCCCCGGTCGGACGGTAGCCGGTACGGACGTCACGGTTCCACAGGCCCCGGCCGGGCAGGAACGAGTGTTCCAGGGAGGCCCGGGCGAGGTCCTTCAGCTCCGGGTAGCCGAGTCCGTACATCTCCGCAGCCCTGCGGTACTCGTCGGTGATCTCGATCCGGGACACGCCCGGGTCGTCGGTGGCGAGGACGACCGGCACGCCGTGGCGGCGGTAGGTGGCGAAGGGGTGCGCGTCGCCGGAGACGCGCAGGATCTGCTCGTTGCTGTGGAAGGGGACCTCGACCGCGATGCGCCGCTCGGCCATGTAGCGCATGAGCGACTCCCAGCGGTCCTCGTGCAGGACGGACACGCCGTGCCCGATCCGCTCGGCGCGGCCGGTCTGGGCGGCCTCCCTGATGTGGAAGGTGAGGTCCTCCGGCTTGACCAGGCCGGGCACCAGCTCGCCCGCGTGCAGGGTGATGTGCGCCGTCGGGTACTGGGTCTTGAGGTAGTTCAGCATCCGCATGTGCAGGCGGTAGTCGCGCAGGGCGACCAGGTCGTCCTCCGGCTGCACCAGGTTGACGGCGACGAAGCGCGGGTCGCGCTCGGCCAGCCGCATGCCGAGCGCCATCTGGGTGAACACCCGCTCGGGGGTGCCGGCGCGGGCGACCTGGGAAATCCACCGGTACGGCAGCGAGCACGCGGCGTCGGGCTGCGGAGTGTCACAGTGCGCGGCGCCACGGAACTCGACGTCGGTGGTGTCGGCATCGGTGCGGGCCTCGCGGACGACCGCGTCCAGGCCCCCGCCGGCGAGGAGCTTGTCGTGCATGCGGTCCAGGTCGGCGTCGTAGCCGACCCGGTCGGCGAGCTCACGGGCCTGGCCGGAGGCCGGGGAGATCATGGTCTCCAGATAGAACTGGTTCTGTCGGGCCACGGAGTTGGCGACCTGCGCGAGCATCCGGCCCGGGTGCCGCCAGGTCACCTCGCCGAACTTCCCGAAGGTCGCGAAGAAGTGGTCGTGGCCGTTGCCGTCCGCCGGGAAGTCCTGCATCGACCAGGCCCGGATCACCTGCTGGCGGAACGCCGCGTCGGTGACGGCGTCGGCGGCCGGCCGGGTGCCCGCCCCGCACGGCGGGGGTACCGCCGTGGTGGTGTCGGTGGTGATGCAGAGGCCGTCCCCGGCTGCGAGTTCGATCAGGAACTCGGTGGTGACCGCTCCGGACAAGTGGTTGTGCAGGTCACCACCCTTGGGGAGGTCGGCGAAGAAGTCTCCGGCACGGCCCGGCCCGGAAGCCGGGGGCGCGACGGAGGCGGGGGTGGCGGCCGCCGCGTACGCGGAGGCGGGCGCGAGCAGGGCGAGGGCGGAGAGCGCACCGATCAAGTGGGATGGGATCACGGGCACATGGTGGTGAAGCGGACCACCGCGCGCCGGTAGGCCGTGCCGAGCGCCTCCCCGCGTCACCCGGGAGGCCCCGCAGAGGATCGTTCCTTCCAACGAGGACCGCACCCACCACCTGCTCCTAGGGCACACCCTCTGGGCACAGGTACGCAGGACACCTCATGGAGTTGAGCCGTCGAGCCGGCCCCCGATCGCGACTCTCACCCCGCGACGTCGGGGAAGACGGCGTCCGTGATCCGGAGCATCTCGGCTTCGCTCAGGTGCGGGGGCGACCACCCGCGGAGGCGTGCGTGCTCGACGAACCGCGATCGGCCGGCGGGTGCCGTCTGATCGGGCCGCCCGCACAAAGGGCCGGCCGGGCGGGCCAGGACGGAGGTCGTCTGGAAGGCTGAGCGGCAGTGCCGGGAACAGCCGGGCCGGTCGGCGCGGTTGCACCGACCGAGGGACCGGCGCCGCACGGGCGGGGAGCACGGCGACCACGAGGTCGTCCGCCCCACCGGGATCCGGCCCTCCAGGATCGCGGTGAGTCCGCCGCGGACTCGGACCGAGAAGTACTTCCTCAGGAGGATTGTTTCGTGGCTGACCGGCCCTTGACGCTCATGGCAGTGCACGCCCACCCCGACGACGAGGCCACCGGAACCGGAGGGGTCCTCGCGCGGTACGCGGCAGAAGGCATCCGCACGGTTCTCGTGACGTGTACCGACGGCCGTTGCGGCGACGGACCGGGCGGGACCAAGCCGGGCGATCCCGCGCACGATCCGGCGACCGTCGCCTTGATGCGCCGTCAAGAACTCGAGGCGAGCTGTGACGTCCTGAAGATCAGCGATCTCGAAATGCTGGACTACGCCGACTCCGGGATGATGGGCTGGCCGAGCAACGACGCTCCCGGGTCCTTCTGGCAGCTCCCCGTCGAGGAAGGCGCGGCCCGACTCGCGGAACTCATGCGGCACTACCGACCCGATGTGGTCGTCACCTACGACGAGAACGGCTTCTACGGCCATCCCGACCACATCCAGGCCCATCGCATCACGATGGCGGCGTTGGAGATGACCGCGCTGACACCGAAGGTGTACTGGACGACGATGCCCCGCTCGGGGATGCAGCGCTTCGGGGAGATCATGCGCGAGTTCCATGAGGAGATGCCGGAGCCGGATCCCGCCGAGGCCGCCGCGATGGCCGAGATCGGCCTCCCCGACGATGAGATCACCACGTGGGTGGACACCACCGCGTACAGCGGTCAGAAGTTCGACGCGCTGGCCGCGCACGCCAGTCAGGGCGAGAACATCTTCTTCCTCAAGATGGGCAAGGAGAGGTTCGGCGAGTTGATGGGCATGGAGACCTTCGTACGCGTCAAGGACTCCACCGGCGCGGCCGTGCCCGAGAACGATCTCTTCGCCGGACTGCGCTGATCCCCTGTCCGACCGGGTCCGGGGAAGCTCGTCGGCCGTACGGCTACGGATCCTGCCTCCCCGCGCGTGCCAGCACGGGCGATGCAGGAGCTCGGCCGGTGCGGGTTCCCAGACCCGGACGTCGTCCCGCGGGACGCGCCGCCGCCGATCGAGGACGCCTCGCCCGGCAGCGCCTCGCCCGGGGCCGCGCGGCGGCCCGAAGCCGATCGCGGCTCCGGGCGCCCGGTTCTCCTCAGCTGAGGGCCGCCAGGACGCGGTCCGGGGTGAGCGGGAGCGCGCGGATCCGACAGCCGGTCGCGTGGTGGAAGGCATTGCCGATGGCTGCCGCCGTGCCGACGATGCCGATCTCGCCGATGCCCTTGCCGCCCACCGGGTTGAGGTGCTTGTCGTGCTCGTCCAGCCAGTGCACCTCGATGTCGGGCACGTCGGCATGGACGGGGACGTGGTAGGAGGCGAGGTCGTTCTGGGTGAAGTCCCCGAAAGCCGGGTCCATGGTGCTGTGTTCGGTGAGGGCCATGCCCAGGCCCATCACCATGCCGCCGACGAACTGGGAGCGGGCGGTGAGCGGGTTCAGGACGCGGCCCGCGGCGAAGACGCCCAGGAGCCTGCGGACCCGGACCTCGCCCGTGACGGTGTCGGTCTGCACCTCCGCGAAGTGGGCGCCGAACGCGTGCCTGGCGTACGGGGACTTCTGCTTGGCGGAGGCCGTCGTATCGGCCGGGACGGACACTCCGGCTTCCGGGATCGGGCCGGGGCGGCGGGCGAGCAGGGCGACCAGGCTCGTGCAGGCGTCGTGGACCGCCCAGCCCCAGGAGGCCGTACCGGCCGAGCCGCCGGCCACCGAGCCCTGCGGCAGTGCGGAGTGCCCGATCTCCACCGCCACCCGGTCCAGGGTGACCCGTAGCGCGTCGGCGGCGATCTGCGCCAGGACCGTACGGGCGCCGGTGCCGAGGTCCGTGGCGTTGGTCTGCACGAGGTAGGTGCCGTCGGGGAAGGCGTGCGCCCGCGCCGAGGAGGGGGCGACGTACACCGGGTAGGTGGCGGCGGCGACCCCGGTGCCGATCAGCAACGGGCCGTCCCGGCGCGGCGTGCGGTGCGCGGCCCAGTCGAACCGGGCGGCCCCCTCGCGCAGGCATTCCACCAGATGGCGGCTGCTGAACGGGTGGCCGCTGTCGGGCTCTGCCCCGGGCTCGTTCCGGACGCGCAACTCGACCGGGTCGATGCCGAGGGCGCAGGCCAGCTCGTCCATGGCCGATTCCAGCGCGTACATGCCGGGACACTCGCCGGGTGCCCGCATCCAGGAGGGCGTGGGGACGTCGAGGGGCACGACGCGGTGGGTGGTGAGGAGGGCCGGCGCGGCGTACATGACCCGGGCGGGGACGGCGGCCTGTTCGACGAACTCCCGGACGCGGGAGGTGTGGGTGGTGACCTCGTGGGCGAGGGCGGTGAGCGTGCCGTCCGTACGTGCGCCCAGGCGTACGCGGTGCAGGGTGGGCGCCCGGTGTCCGACGACGGCCGCGAGGTGGCGCCGGGGCAGGGCGAGGGTGACGGGGCGGCCGGTGTGCCGTGCGGCCATGACGGCGAGGACGACGTGCGGGCGGGGGGTGCCCTTGCAGCCGAAGGCACCGCCGACGTGCTCGGAGACCACCGTGACACGGTCCGTGGGCAACTCGAAGAGGGCGGCCAGTGTCGAGCGTACGAATCCGGATCCCTGGCTGGAGTCGTACACGGTCAGGGTTCCGGCGTCGGCGTCCCAGTGGGCGGTGGCGGCGTGCGGCTCCATGGGGTGGTTGTGCAGCGGCGGTACGGCGTACGCGCAGTCCACGCGCACCGGCGCGGCGGCGAACGCGGCGGCCGCGTCGCCCTTCTCGCGGTGGCCCGGATAGCCGCCGTTGACCTGCTCGGGGGTGTAGGCGGCCGGGTGGCCGGCGTGCAGCACGGCATCGTGCGGCTCGGCGTCGTAGCGGACGCGGACGGCCGCGGCAGCGGCCCGGGCGGCCTCCGGGGTTTCGGCTACGGCCAGGGCCACGTACCAGCCGCGGTGGGGGACTTCGGGGTCCTGGAGCACGCGGAGGGTGGGGTCGTCGGAGGGGCCCAGCCGGGGCGCGTCGTAGGGCGTGAGGACGTCGAGGACGCCGGGCAGCGCGAGCGCGGCGGCGGTGTCGACGGCGGTGACGCGTCCGCGGGCCACGGCGGCGGGCACCGGCCATGCGTACGCCCGGTCCGGCAGGGCGTACTCGGCCGCGTAGCGGGCCCTTCCCGTGACCTTCTCCCGGCCCTCCAGGCGGGTGGCGGGACTGCCGAGGGAGGGCGCCGGGGCGGCGGGGCTGGAGTCCATGGCGGGTCCTCGCGATCGGGGGCGGGGCGGAGGGCGTCTTCAGGGGCGGGAGCCGCGGGAGGGGGGACTCCCGGAAAGGGAGTGGAGTACGTCGCGGGCGAGGCTGCGGGCGAGGGGGACCTTGAAGGCGTTGTCGTGCAGCGGCTCCGCCGAGTTGAGCTCGGCCTCGACGGCCTCCCGTACGGCGCTCTCGGTGGGCGCGGCGCCCAGCAACCGTTCCTCGGCGGCGGTGGCGCGCCAGGGGCGGTGGGCGAGCCCGCCGAAGGCGAGCGCGACATCGCGGACGCGTCCCCCGGAGACGTCGAGCACGGCGGCGACGGAGACGAGCGCGAAGGCGTACGAGGCGCGGTCGCGGGCCTTGCGGTAGCGCGACGGGAGGCCGGCGCGGTCCGGCGGGAGCGTGACCGCAGTGACGATCTCGCCGGGCTCGATGACGGTGTCCCGTTCGGGGTGGTCGCCCGGCAGCCGGTGGAAAGCGGTCGCGAGTACCGTACGGGCGCCGTCGGGGCCCTGGAGCTCGACGGCCGCGTCGAGCGCGACGAGCGCCACCGCCATGTCGGACGGGTGGGTG
The DNA here is from genome assembly GCF_044756625.1 of Streptomyces sp. NPDC091682. Classification (NCBI taxonomy): domain Bacteria; kingdom Bacillati; phylum Actinomycetota; class Actinomycetes; order Kitasatosporales; family Streptomycetaceae; genus Streptomyces; species Streptomyces sp. NPDC091682. Next base: position 245,377 of record NZ_JBIVTH010000012.1, read on the forward strand.
GCGATGCACTGCGGGGAGTGGCCGAGGACGGCGTGGTCCCGGTGGACTCCGTCACGGGCGCCGCAGCCGGAGCCGGGCTCCCGCTTGTTGCAGGGCTTGGCCACGTCCTGGAAGTAGGGGCAGCGGGTGCGCTGGAGCAGGTTTCCGCCGGTGGTTGCGACGTTGCGCAGCTGGGCCGAGGCACCGGCCAGGAGCGCCTGGGACAGGACGGGGTAGCGGGTGCGGACGAGGGGGTGGAGCGCGAGGTCGCTGCCCCGTACCCCGGAGCCGATCCGCAGGCCGCCGTCCGCGGTCTCCTCGACGGTGCCGAGCGGCAGGCCGGCGAGGTCGACGAGGGTGTCGGGGGCTTCGACCCCGAGCTTCATGAGGTCCACGAGGTTGGTGCCGCCGCCGAGGTAGTGGGAGCCGGGCCGCCCGCCGTGGGCGGCGACGGCCTCGGCGAGACCCGTGGCGCGCACGTACGCGAACGGCTTCACGTGACCACCCGTCCGTCACCGGAAGCCCGGGCCGGGGCAGTGGCCCCCGAGGCTGCGGCCACGTCCCGTACGGCGTCCACGATGCGGGGGTACGCGCCGCATCGGCACAGGTTGCCGCTCATCGCCTCGGCGATCCCGGAGCGGCTGAGGTCCGCGGCCCCGGGGTCGGTGGCCGCTTCGGCGAGCAGGCCAGCGGCGGAGCAGAGCTGACCGGGCGTGCAGTAGCCGCACTGGAAGGCGTCCCGTTCCATGAAGGCCTCCTGCAACGGGTGCAGGCCGCCCGCTCCGTCGCCGCCCAGTCCTTCCACGGTGGTGACCCGGGCGCCGTCGTGGGCGACGGCGAGCAGGAGGCAGCTGTTGGCCCGCCGGCCGCCGACCAGGACGGTGCAGGCGCCGCACTGGCCGTGGTCGCACCCCTTCTTGGCGCCGGTCAGGCCGAGGTGCTCCCGCAGCAGGTCCAGGAGGGTGACCCGGTGGTCCACGTCGAGCTCGTACCGCTGGCCGTTCACGTGCAGCCCGACTCCGGAGCGGGTCTCCTGCATGGGATGCGCCACTGGTGCCCCTTCGTCCAGGAATGTCGATAGACCTCCCTCGAATAACCGGCCGGGGCGGATCTCACACCTCCCGTGTGGTGCAAGCGGGTGCATGCCGGTGGGGCGGCGGGCCGATCCGGCAAGCCGCCGACAGGGCTGTGACCGGGACCGGCCGACGGGCCGCGCTGGCCGCGCCCGTGGTGCGCCGTCCCCGCGTCCGGGTGCCCGCGGACCCTGCTGACGCTGCCGCGTCCCGGCCGGGACGGGCCGCCGCGGCGGCTTCCCCCGGGGTTTCCCGGGCGCGTCGGAGTCGGTGAGAACGCCTGCCGCGACGGGCCCGCCCAAGCCGTACGCGGTCTTGGTGGCTTCTCGGCGAAGCCCGTCCCTTCCGCGGCCTCAGCGCGCGCCGTCGCGTCGCCCCCGGCCCCGTGTCACGGGGACCGGTGGTTGAACCAGGCACGGCTTTCCGGCTGGTTCGGGCGGGCGATCGCCAGGACCGCCGGCACCAGCCAGGCGAATCCCAGGAGGGGGATCACCTGGAAGAACGCCCAGCTGAAGGGCAGGGCCGTCCACCCGTAGGCGAAGGCGGACACGCGCAGGTTCTGATGGCGCGTGGGGAATTTGAGGGCGGTGGTGACCCCCCATGCGGAGACCGCGAGGACGAGTAGGCCGACGAACACCACCATCCCGGCGCGGTCTTCGTCCGCCGTGGTGCAACACGGGGCGGAAGCGTCACCGTCGCCCCAGATGAAAGTGGCGACGGCCACGCTGTTGGTCACCAGGGCGATGCCGAGGAGGGCCTGCAGCCCGCCCAGGACCATCATCAGTACACGGAGGTTCCGCACGGCGTCCGGCATCCGCGCGCCGGGAGGGATCGACGGGTGGGGGAGTCCCGGCGCACCGGGACGGCCGGGTCCCAACGGTCCCGCCGGTCTCGGGCCGCCGCTCGCGGGCGACCGCCGCCAAGGCCACCGGCCGCCCGACTTCCCGTTGTCCCCGCTCATCCTGACGGTCCTTCCCCTGGAAAGGCCTGGCACCTGCGCGCCATGCTCCGGCGGCTCCTGCCGACTGTCCAGCCCGCAATCCGGCCACTGCCGCCGCACCGTCTTCCGGTCGTACGCCGCTACAGGGCGAGTCGGTAGCGGACCTCGGTGAGGGACACCCCGTCGTAGTCGTCGGTTTGGACCGCACCATCGGCGACATAGCCGGCCCGTTCGTAGAACCGACGCGCCCCGGTGTTGTCGGTGAGCACCCACAGCAGGACCGAACCGAAGCCAAGCGCCGCAGCGTTGGCGTGCACGGCCCCCAGGAGCGTGCGACCGATGCCGGACCCGATGAGCGAGGGCCGGACGTACAGCGCGTAGAGCTCACCCGCAGCCGTGCGCGAAGGCCCGAAGCAGGCCCAACCCGTCACTGCGCCGCGGGCGTCCACCGCCACCAGGTCGACCGTGGCCTTGTCCGGCTTCGTGACGTACTGGCGGCGCTGGTGCGCATCCGCTTCGACCGTCATGCGATCGAGGTAGGACCGGGGCACGATCCCGGCGTACGCGACCTTCCAGCCGGTCACCCGAATCTCCGAGACAGCCGTGACATCGGCCTCGGTCATCACTCGCACGGTCGACATCACCGCACTGTACGAGACCGGTCGCGGAGGGGGTACCCGGTCAGTGACCACCGCGGCCGTCTCGGAGCCGGCGGTCCAGGAACTCGATCAGCCGGGTTTCCGAACGGGCGATACGTTCTCGTTGTTCGCGGGGGAGCGGCGCGAGGACGTCGACGAGGACCCGTTTCCGATGGACGTACACCATGTTCCCGGAGTAGATCCGGCACCCCGAGCACCAGGCGAATCCGATGCACCGCTCGAAGTGGGATGACTCGGGCGGATGGTGGCGGTACTGGTACGAGCGGACGGGCGTCCCGCAGGCGGCGCAGACCCGTCGGTCCCCGTCGGGGAGCGTGTCCCAGGTTCCGACCTTGCGCCAGTGCCGCCACCCGGCCGCTGCTCTTCACGTCGTCATGCGGAGGATCCTCGCCCACGCTGCGGCGCCCGTCCACCCGTTTTGGACGGGGACTCCGCCACGGGACGTGCGACCGACCCCCTGGCGAGCGGCCCGGTGATCGCCGGGTGGACCGGTGGTTGCGGCTCGCCCGGTCACGGTGACGGTCACGTTCGCAGCGCCGCGGTCGCGTCCCGCAGCTGGTCGACGTGCCGGTAGTGGATCCCGGTCAGCCCGGCCGCTCGTGCCGCGGCGACGTGGCCGGGAGTGTCGTCGATGAACAGGCACCGCCCCAGCTCCACTCCCACCGCCTCCGCCGCGGCTTCGAAGACCCGGTGGTCGGGTTTGGCGACGCCGGTGCGGGCGGTGTTGATGACCGCGTCGAACGCGTCGGCCAGCCCCAGCGCGGTGAGGTCGGCCTCCAGGCGGGTGGTCGCGTTCGACACCAGGACCACCGGCACCCGGCTGCGGATCGCGGTCAGGATCTCCAGGACGGCCCCATCGACGCGGCCGGTCAGCGCCGCCCAGCCGCCGACGAGATCCTGAGCACGGGCCCCTGACCCGCAGACCTCGGCGAGATCCTCCGCGACGCGCCGGCGCCACTGTTCGTCACTGATCCGACCGGTGACGGCGGCGTCCAGGAGCTCGGGGCGGAACGCGGCGGACGCGAGCGTGCCCTCGGCCAGTCCGGCCGTGCGGTCGAGCGCGGCCATCCCATCGGGATCCCACAGGCGCAGGACCCCGTCGAAGTCGCAGAGAACGGCGTCGAAAGGTGCTTCACTCATGATGCAGATCCTTTCGGACGGCGGTCAGGACGGGTCGAGTTGGTGGTCGGCCCAGACGTAGCTCTCGGGGAGCAGGTCGGTGATGGAGAAGGTCCGGGGGGTCCGGGGGTGGTCGCCCGTCCCGACGATGACCTCGATGGCGGGGAAGTAGTCGAGGAGGACCTGGCGGCATCGGCCGCACGGGGGAAGGATCCCCCGGTCACGGTCGCCCACGGCGACGATCGTGTCCAGTACGTACGCGCCCTGGGCGGCCGCGGTGCCGATGAGGACCAGCTCGGCGCAGGGACCGCCGGTGAAGTGGTCGGCGTTCACGGCGGTGATGATCCGGCCGTCCCGGGCGCGGGCCGCGGCAGCCACGGTGTGGTTGTCGCCGCGGCAGCGGGTGCGCGCGACGTGTGTTGCGGCCCGGATGAGTTCGTGGTCGACGGGGTGAGGAGGTGTGGTGGTCATCGGCTCTGCCTTCGTTCGGTGTCCGCCGACGTTGCTCCGAGCGACGGACGGTGCGCAAGCGAATATCGCCGACGCCCCGGCCCCGGCCGCGCGGGGCAGTGCGGGAGGCACGAACGGTGCAGGGGTGCCGGATGGGCCCGCCTGTACCTGGCGCACGTTCCGGTGCCCCGCGACCGCCGGCCGGGCCGGCGCCGACCTGCGCCGGAGCCGCGAGCGCGATATCAAGGAGCGTGAAGGCGCGCGCCAGGTGCGACAGGCGCCACCCCGCGGTGAGGAGAACGTCTCGTGGAGTTCGAGGTCAATGGCACCCGCCGCGCGGTGGACGTGGACGACGACCCGGCCGCCGTGGACGTCGTGCGGGACCGGCTGGGGCTGACCGGCACCAAACTGGTCTGTGCGGGCGGGGTGTGCGGGGCCTGCACGATCCAGGTCGACGGTGAACCCCGGGTGTCCTGCCTGACACCGGCGGTCCTGCTGGCCGGCCGACGGGTCACGACCGTGGAGGGCCTGTCCGGCCACCCGGTCGGACGTGCCTTCGCCGGCGAGGACGCCCTCCAGTGCGGCTACTGCACCCCGGGGTTCGTCGTCGCGGCGGCGGCCTTCTTCGAGCGGTGGCGAGCCGCCCACGGCCGCACCCGGCCCGGACGGGAGCCCATCGCGGACGCGCTCACGGGCCACCTGTGCCGGTGCGGTGCGTACGAGGGGATCCTCAGCGCGGTGGCCGCGGCCTGCGCCGGCGACTACGACACGGCCCCGGCCGGAGGGGAAGCGCCGGCGGTCCCGCGCACCGAGGCTCCGCAGAAGACCGACGGATCGGCCCGCTACACCACGGACCTGCGCCCCGAGAGACTGCTGGAAGGGGTGATCATCCGCTCGCCGCACGCGCACGCGCTCGTACGCTCCATCGAAGCCGGCGACCTGCCCCTGGTACCGCTGCTCCCCCCGGACGGCGTGGTGCGGTACGTCGGCCAGCCGGTGGCCGCGGTCGCGGCGCCGGACCGGGCCTCCGCACGGGCGGCGGCCGCGCGGGTCACGGTGGACTACGAGGTGCTCCCGGCGGCCCTGGACGCACGCCGGGCCCGAACCGGCGAGGGCCCCTTGGTCTACGAGGACAAGGCGGCGCGCAAGCGCGCACCGGGGTCCGGCGAGACCCCCCAACTCGTGCCCGCCCGCTGGCGCGGCAACCTCCGGGGCCCGTCCGCCATGAGCAAACGCCCCGCCACGGCCGTGCGCCGCATCACCGAGGCCCGCAGCCGCACTCCCGAACGGGTGGTGGAAGGCGTCTACACCACCGCCGCGCAGACGCACACCCCCCTCGAACCGCACGCCTGCCTGGCCCGGTGGGTCGACGGCACCCTCCACCTGGAGGTGTCCACCCAGTCCGTGAAACGCACAGCCGAGCTCGCCGCCGAACGCTTCGGTTTGCCCGTCGAGCGCGTGGTGGCACGAGCCGTCCACGTGGGCGGCGGCTTCGGCTGCAAAATGGGACTGACCTCCGACGTCGTCGCCGCGGTCGAACTGGCCCGGCTGCACGACGCCCCGGTGCGGGTGGTGCTGGACCGGGACGAGGAACTCACCGACGGCGGATACCGGCCCGGCACCCGGATCCGGCTGGCCATGGTCGCGGACGAGGCCGGCGATCTGAGCGCGCTGGCCATGGACGCGGACAACGACGGAGGCGTCTCGATCGGCGGCACCGTGGCGGCACTGGCCCGCTTCATGTACGGCAAGGCCCCCCGCCGGCTCCGCGACTTCGACACCGTCACCCATCACCCTCCCGGCGCCCCGTTCCGCGGCCCCGGCGGCCCCACCATGTGCTGGGCCCTGGAGCAGGCCGTCGACGAGATGGCCCACCGACTCGGCCGGGACCCGATCGCCCTGCGCCGCCGCTGGGACGGCAACCCCAAGCGGCACGCCCTGTACGAGCGGGCCGCCGCGCTCCCGGTCTGGTCGGGCCCCCGCGGCGGCACCGGCCGGTACCGCCGGGGCGTCGGCGTCGCAGCGGCCAACTGGATGTACTTCCTCGACCCCGTCACCGAGGTCGAGCTCACCGTCGAGGACGGGATCGTCGTCGCCCGCTGCGCCGTGCAGGACATGGGCACGGGCTCGCGCACCGTACTGCGCCGGGCCGTCGCCGCGGGACTCGGCCTGCCCGAGGACCGGGTGCGCGCCGAGGTCGGCCACAGCGATGCCGTCCACGGCCCCACCTCCGGCGGCAGCCGCACCACGCCCTCCCTCGTGCCCGCCGCCGCGGACGCCGCCGCCCGGCTGCGCGACGCGCTCGGCGGCGATGACGTCGCCGCCCGGCTGGCCATGGCGCACGGCGTCCGGGTGACCGGCCGGCGCCCCCGCGACCGACGGGGCTTCGTGACCCCCTTCACCATGGGCGGTATCGCGATCGGCAGGGGCTTCACCGGATCGGTGCAGGTCGCCGAGGTCGAGGTGGACACCCGGCTCGGACGGGTCCGCCCGCTGAGCGTGTGGAGCGGCATCGCCGCGGGCCGGATCCACGAGGACCGCCTCGCCCGCAGCCAGTGCCAGGGCGCCGTCGTACAGGGCATCGGCTACGCCCTGTACGAGGAACGGCGCACCGACCCGGCCACCGGAAGGGTGCTGACCGAGAACCTCGAGGACTACCGCATCCCCGGCATCGGGGACACCCCCGAGATCACCGTCCACTTCCACCAGGAGGGCTTCGAGCACGTGCCCGGTGGCGGAGTCGGCCTCGGCGAGATCGCGACCCTGCCCACCGCCGCCTGCCTGGCCAACGCCGTGCACGACGCAACCGGCTGGCGCCCGTACGACATGCCCATCCGCCCCGACCGGCTCCTGGAAGGACTGGGCACGTGAGCACCGAAACCGCCCTCACCGACCTCTCGGCCACCGTCCTGGCCCGCGGCGGGGAACTGCGCGCCGGTGGCACCGACACCACCGCCCGGCAGCGCAGCGGCATCTCCCCGGGGCCGTTCACCGACCTCGGCGGCGCCGCCCACCTGCGCGGCTGCACGCCACTGCCCGGCGGCGGGCTACAGATCGGCGCCCTGACGACCCTCGCCGAGCTGGCCGCCGATCCGCGGGTACGCGCCGGCTGGCCGGCCCTGGCCCTGGCGGCCGGGACCGCGGCCACACCGCAGATCCGTGCCGCCGGCACCGTGGGCGGCAACCTGCTGCAGCGCAACCGCTGTTGGTACTACCGCAATCCGCATTTCAGCTGCCTCCAGAAGGGCGGCCCCGGCTGCCCCGCGCGCCAGGGCGACCACCACTTCGGCGTGGTCAGCGGCGAGGGCCCGTGCATCGCCCCGCACCCGTCCACTCTGGCGATGGCCCTGCTCACCTACGACGCCGAGGCGCACGTCCACGGCGAATCCCCGCGCGGCGTGGCCGACTTGTACGGAGAGGGCGAACGGCTCTCCCACGCCGACCACCTGCTGCCGCCGGACCGCATCCTCACCTTGGTCCACCTGCCCGCGCCCTGGCCCGGCGAACGCGCAGCCTGCCACCGGGCCATCAGCCGGGCCCACGCCGAATGGCCCCTGGTCGAGGCCACCGCCCGGCTGGTGCTCGACGGCTCCACCGTCACGCGTGCCGCCGTCGCGGCGGGCGGGGTGGCCCGCGTACCGCTGCGGCTCACGGAGGTGGAGGCCGCCCTGATCGGCCGCGAGGCCACGCCGGACGTCCTCGCCGCGGCCGCAGCGACGGTCCTCGCCCGCTGCCGGCCGCTGCCGCAGACCGGATACAAGGCCGAGCTGTTCGGCAACACCGTCCTGGAAGTCCTGGAGCAGGCCCTGGGACCGGCCACCGCAGGCTAGGTGGTCTCCAGCTTGACTCGGCTCTGTGCCTGCTGGAGGAAGGAGATCTGCTGGGCGATCAGGGCGGGCGGGGGCGGGCGCGGGCCATCCGGGCGGGGCACGGGGCGCGTACGGCATGGCACCCGGGGCCGCGGCGTCCCGCGGCACATGCTGGGGCCCCCGCCCTGCAGGAGAGCCGGTGACTGATTCCAGACCGCGAGCGACCACGAGGCCGGCATCCGCCGGGGCGGCCGACGGCATTCCCGCTCCCGGGGTCATCGGCATCGGACTTGCCGCGGTGCTGACGTTCGCCCTCGCCCAGGGCTCGTGGCAGTGGTTCGCCACGTTCATCGGCGTGACCCTGCTCGCGGTGCTGCTCGCCTTCCAGCGACGGGCGCAGTGGTCCCCGGACATCCGCTCGCCGTACGTGCGCGGCCTGGTCGCGTACTCACTGGTCGTCGGCCTGTGAGTGGCGATCGCACTGGCGCCCCTCCTGCAGCGCCGGGCGTGGCTGTTCCCGATGCCGGGCACGCGCAGCGACTGCGTGCTGGTGGGCAGGTACGCGGCGCTCCAGGTGGAGGCCGGGCTCGGGAACCTGGCCGCCAGTGGCGGCCCGGCCGTGGCGTTCGCGCAGGAGGACCAGGCCCGCAAGGCCGTTGCGGAGTGCCTGGCGGCCACGACGACCCTGCGGCTGCCGGTGTACGGGGTGGGGGCGGCGGTGCTGGTGGGAGTCTGCGCGTGGTTCCGCGACCGGTCCGTCTCCCGGGCCCGCACCCGTTCGGGCCCCGTCGGCTAACTGGTGCCTGTCGGTTGACGGTGGAGGGGACGTGGCTCGAGCGCAAGCCGATGCGTACGGCTCACAAAGAGAGGGACGAGGGATTCACCCATGTGCACACGGATCTTGTGGAACACCAACGACCACGCTGTCCTCGCAGGCCGGACGATGGACTGGCCGGAATCGACCGAGCCGGTCCTGACCGTGTTCCCCCGGGGGGTGGAGCGCGACGGCGGCACCCTCGCGGGTACCACCGTCGTCGACGACAACCCCCTGCTGTGGACGAGCGCCTTCGGCAGCCTCGTGACGACCGTCTACGGTGCCGGCACGGCCGACGGCATCAACGAAGCCGGCCTCGCGGCGCACATGCTGTACCTGGACGTCACCGACCTCGGCCCCCGCGACCCCAGCAGGCCCGGCCTGCAGATCGCCCTGTGGATCCAGTACCTGTTGGACTGCGCCGGCACCGTGCAGGACGCCCTGGACCTGCTCGACACCTGTCAGCTGGTACCGGTCGAGATGCGCGGCTTCCGGGCCTCGGTGCACGTGGCCCTCGAGGACGCGTCCGGGGACTCCGCGATCGTCGAGTACATCGCGGGCGGGCGGCAGGTGCACCACGACCGCAGCTACACGATCATGACGAACGAACCCCCCTACGAGGAGCAACTCCGTCTGCTGCGGGAAAAGGTGCGCGCCGTGCAGGGGCTCGGTCACGACCGGCCCAGCAGCGAGGTTCCCCTCCCCGGAAACGTGAACGCGGTCGACCGCTTCCAGCGCGCCGCCTACTTCAGTTCGCTGCTGCCCGAGCCTGCGGACGACCGGGAGGCGGTCGCCGCGATCCTGGCCGTCACCCGCAACGCCTCGGTGCCCTTCGGCGCGCCGTACCGCGAGGGGAGGTTCAAGACCTACAACACCGAGTACCGCACCGTCTGTGACCTCACCAGCAAGCGGTACTTCTTCGAACTGGCCACCAGCCCGAACCTCCTGTGGGCCGAGATCGACCGCTTCGACCTGTCCCACGGAGCTCCCGTCATGACGCTGCGTCCCGACGGGATCGACCTCGTCGGGGACGTCTCGGACAGGTTCACTCGAGCGCCCGCGCCGTTCTGAGGGTCGCGAAGCCGAACGGGCCTTCTGCTCTGCATCGGACAAGTTCATTGACAGGAGTTGAACGCAGTCAGACGCTGAGAGCGCTCTCATTCGTCAATTCATGGGCATGGGAGCGTTGCACCTCCCCCCACTGTCAGGTGCCCCACAAGGAGGCAGATCGTGTTCCGCTTATCGAAGGTGTTGGCTTCCGGGCTCTCGGCGCTGGCGGTCGCCGCCAGCCTGATCGCCCTCGGTCCGCTGACATCGGCAGAGGCCGTACCGGCGACCATCCCGCTCACGATCAAGAACAACTCGGGACGCGGCGAGCCGGTGTACGTCTACAACCTGGGCACGCAGCTCGCGACGGGACGGCAGGGCTGGGCCGACGCCAACGGCGCGTTCCACCCCTGGCCCGCTGGGGGCAATCCCCCCACCCCGGCGCCCGACGCGTCGATCACGGGTCCGGCCAACGGGCAGACCAAGACGATCCGGATGCCCAAGTTCTCCGGACGCGTCTACTTCTCCATCGGCCAGAAGATCGTCTTCAAGCTCAGTACCGGCGGCCTCGTGCAGCCCGCCGTGCAGAACCCCTCCGACCCCAACCGCAACGTCCTGTTCAACTGGTCCGAGTACACGCTGGGCGATGCCGGCCTGTGGATCAACAGCACCCAGGTCGACATGTTCTCGGCCCCGTACGCGGTGGGCGTGAAGGCGACCGACGGTACGGTCACGAGCACGGGCCGGCTGCGCCCGGGCGGCTACGACGCCGTCTTCGGTCAGCTGCGTGCGGCCGGCTGGGGCGGACTGATCCAGAACCGCCCCGACGGCACACCGCTGCGCGCGCTCTCGCCCGGCCACGGCATCGAGGCGGGCGCGATCCCCGCCGGCGCCATGAACGACTACATCAACCGGGTGTGGAAGAAGTACGCCTCCTCCACGCTCACCGTGACGCCCTTCGCGAACCAACCGAACACCAAGTACTACGGCCGGGTCTCGGGCAGCGTCATGAACTTCACCGACGGCTCGGGAGCGGTGGTCACCAGCTTCCAGAAGCCGGATTCCGACAGCGTCTTCGGCTGCTACAAGCTCCTGGACGCACCCAACGACCTGGTCCGTGGCCCGATCTCCCGCACCCTGTGCGCGGGCTTCAACCGGTCGACGCTCCTGACCAACCCGGCCCAACCCGACCCGAACGACGCCAACTTCTACCGTGACGCCGTCACCAACCACTACTCCCGCATCATCCACGGCCAGATGGCCGACGGTAAGGCGTACGGCTTCGCCTTCGACGACGTGGGCGCCCACGAGTCGCTGGTGCACGACGGCAACCCCCAAGAGGCCTTCATGACGCTGGAGCCGTTCAACTAAGGGCTGTCCGGAGGCGGTGACCGGCCGGACGACGGGGGACCGGAGACATGCGCAGAGGCGAGCGGCCGTAGCGGACGGTGCCCGTGCCCGACCCGTGGGCGAGCCGCAGCGGATCACCACGCCGCCGTCACCGTCCGCATCCGTCCGGTCACCCCTTCCGTTCGCCCGGGTCTCTGCCGCGCGGGCGGCGTAACCTGACTGAACCGCCACAGAACGCGCGTACGAGCGACACGGTGCGCGGGCCGTGCAGCCCGCCGCGCCCACGATCCAGGGAGGCGGCGCGTGACCGATCCGTTCGGCTTCCTCAGGATCCCCCGCGAGGCCGTTCCGGCCCGCCCCGTCGAGCAGCGGCTCGGCGATTGGCGCGAGGTCTACGCGGGCCAGGCGCTGCTGCCGGTCGTCTCCCGTCAGGCCGACCGTTGCATGGACTGCGGCATACCGTTCTGCCACACCGGCTGCCCCCTGGGAAACCTCATACCCGAATGGAACGCGTACGCCGCCCACGGCGACTGGCGTGCGGCGTACGAGCGTCTCCACGCGACCAACAACTTCCCGGAGGTCACGGGCAGGCTCTGCCCGGCCCCCTGTGAGGACGCCTGTGTCCTCACGATCAACGCGGACCCGGTGACCATCAAGAACGTCGAGCAGGCGATCGCGGACGTGGGCCTGCGGCGCGGCTACATGGCGCCCAGACCGCCGGAGAAGCGCAGCGGCAAGGCGGTGGCCGTCATAGGCTCCGGTCCCGCCGGACTGGCCGCGGCCCAGCAGCTGACCCGGGCCGGGCACCGCGTCACCGTCCACGAGCGCGCCGACCGGATCGGCGGACTGCTGCGCTACGGCATCCCCGAGTTCAAGATGGAGAAGACCCACCTGGACCGGCGCATCGAGCAGATGCGGGCCGAGGGCACGGTGTTCGTCACGGGTACCGACGTCGGCGGCGCGACCGGTGCCGGCGCGGACGAGCTGCGGGGCGGCTGCGACGCCGTCATCGTCGCGATCGGGGCCGGCGAGCGCCGGGAACTGCCGGTACCGGGCCGTGCGCTGGGCGGCATCCACCAGGCCATGGAGTATCTGACCTGCGCCAACCGGGTACGGGAGGGCGACTACGCCGTGTCGCCCGTCACCGCCGAAGGCAGGCACGTGGTCATCGTGGGCGGCGGTGACACCGGCTCCGACTGCCTCGGTACCGCCTTGCGGCAGGGTGCGGTCTCCGTGCTCCAGCTCGACATCAATCCCGAGCCCGGCCCGGGCCGGACCGACGACGAACCCTGGCCGGTGTACCCGAGGACGTACCGGATCTCCCACGCCCACGAGGAAGCCCGGGGGCGCGCCGGCCGGGACCCCCGGCTGTTCGCCCGCGCCACCCTGCGCTTCGAGGGGGACGCGGCGGGCCGGGTACGGGCGCTGCACCTGACCGCCGTCGAGCCGGTGGCCCGCAGCCCCTTGGCGGGGACCGAGGACGTCATACCGGCGGGGCTGGTCCTGTTGGCCCTCGGTTTCTCGGGCCCGGAGCGGGCCGGCGGGCTGCGCGAACAGCTGGGGCTGGAGCTCGACGAGCGAGGCAACTTCGCGCGGGACGCCGGCTTCGCGGCGGGCGGCGGGCGGCGGGCACCGGGAGTGTTCGTCGCGGGCGACGCCGGCCGGGGGCAATCGCTGGTGGTGTGGGCCATCGCCGAGGGCCGGGCGGCGGCGGCCGCCGTGGACCGCTACCTGACCGGCTCCACCTGCCTCCCGGCTCCGGTCGCCGCGCACGACCAGCCGATGACGGCCTTGGGGCGCATGCGCTACGGGCTCTGAGGAGTCCGGTCGCCGGATGGAGAACGGCCTGCCGGGGCAGACCTTCCCAGCCCGCCCGCCTGCTGGCAAGCACATGACGAGAAGGTACGCGGCACGTCGTGACCGGGGCCCTTTCATGTGTTCTCGGATACCGCCGCAGGAGCGGCGGTGCTCCTCGGCCGACCCGTCCTCGCCCGCCGGCCGAACGGAGCCGGCCGGCCGGCCGGTCTACACGGTGGCCGGCAGGACGTGGTCGCCGGCCTTGTCGGTGCTCAGGCACAGGGAGCACACGACCGCCTCGTGGGTGACACAGGCGGTGAGGTCGGGGCGCTCGTAGGACTGGTGGCAGACGTGGCAGTCGAGGACGGCCGCGCTCGGGTTCCCGTCGGCGTCCAGCAGGGGCTCGCGGATGCCGTCGTCGGTGCGGCGCAGGTAGTAGCGGCCTTTGGTGATCACGGCCATCAGCGGGGTGACGACGAAGGCGATGGCGGCTGCGGCCACGGGCGAGTACGGCTGGAGGGTGTCGCCGAGGAGGTGGAAGTACATGGCGATCGACAGCCCGGAGGCGGCGCCGAAGGCCACGATGCCGACCGGATTCACCGCGTGGAGCATCCCCCGGCGGAACTCCGGCTGGAGCGGGGACAGTTTCAGCACGTACTTGTTGATGCCGATGTCGGTGGCCACGGTGACCACCCAGGCGATCGCGCAGTTCGAATAGAAGCCCAGGACGCTGCCCAGGAAACTGAACATGTCGGCTTCCATCAGGGCGAGCGCGAAGGCCAGGTTGACCAGGACGAAGACCATGCGGCCGGGGTAGTGCTTGGTGACGCGGGTGAAGGAGTTCGTCCAGGCCAGCGAGCCGGAGTACGCGTTCGTCACGTTGATCTTGATCTGGCTGATGACCACCAGGACCACGGCCAGCGGGACGACCGACCAGGCCGGCATCATCGCGTCGAAGGCGCTGCGGAACTGCTGGATGGGCTCGGGCGCGGCCGCCGGTCCGACCTCGGCGACGATGTAGACGGCGAGGAAGACCCCGATGGCCTGCTTGAGCGCACCGAGCACGACCCACCCGGGCCCGGCCATGATCACCGCGGTCCACCAGGCGCGCTTGTTCGCCCCGGTTTTGGGCGGCATGAAGCGCAGGTAGTCGATCTGCTCGCCGATCTGCGCGATCAAGGACAGGCACACCCCCGCTCCGAGCATGACGGAGGCGGTGTTGACGGCGCCGTCGCCGTCCGTGCCGGGGTAGGCCAGGAAACGGTCCACGGTGCCGGGGTCTTCGGCGATCAGATAGACCAGCGGACCGACCATGAGCAGCAGCCAGATCGGGGTGGTCCACACCTGGAGCCTGCTGAGCGCCTTCATGCCGTAGACGACGAGCGGGATCACCATGAGGGTGGACACCGCGTAGCCCAGCCACAGCGGCAGCCCGAGGCCGAGTTCGAGGCCCTGGGCCATGATCGAGCCTTCGAGGGCGAAGAAGATGAAGGTGAAGCTGGCGAAGATGACGCTGGTGAGGACCGAGCCGTAGTAGCCGAAGCCGGAGCCGCGGGTGATCAGGTCGAGGTCGATGTTGTAGCGCGCGCCGTAGTAGGCCAGGGGTAAGCCGGTGAGGAAGATGACCACCGCGGCGAGGGTGATGGCCACGAGCGCGTTGCTGGTGCCGTGGGCCAGGCCGATGCCGGCGCCGATGGAGAAGTCGGCCATGTAGGCGATGCCGCCGAGGGCGGTGGTGGCCACGACCATGGGGGTCCAGCGGCGGTATCCGCGGGGTGCGAAACGGAGGGTGTAGTCCTCCAGGGTCTCCTTGACCGCCTGGTCGGCAGGGGGCCTCGTCGTGTGTGCCACGGTCTCTTGCGACTCGGTGGTGCTCATGCCACGCCTCCCGGTGGGGCTGGGTGCAGGTGCGCCGCCGCCGGCAGGACGGGGGCCGATGGGCCGTCATGAGGGTTCCTGCGGCGACGCCGTTCATGCCGGTGGTCCCACGTCGGTCACGCTAGGAAGCGGTTGTTACCCCGGGTGCGCGATGTGGTGAACACCATGTTGCTGTAGGCAGCCCCGCTGCGGGGGGCGCGCCACACCTCCGGGTGGTCAGGGGCCAAGGGTCTCCAGCAGGGCGGCAGTGACGGCGCTTTGGCCCGAGGGGGTGAGGTGGAGGCCGTCCGCCTCATGGTGGCCGCGCACCGCGCGGCGCGTGTCGACCACCGGCTCCGGCCGCGCCAGCAGGAAGTCGGCCACGGCATCGAGGTCCGCATCGGACCAGCTCAGCCCGGCCCGCCGAAAGTGCTCGTACCCGTCCACGAGGTCGGGGTCCGTGTGCGTCGGGGTGAGCCAGACCCACCGGGCTCCCGTCCGGGCCACCGCCAGGTCGTGCAGGGCGATCAGGTTGCGGCAGGTCTCGGCGCGGCCGACGAGCGGAACGCCGTCGATGCGCTGTACGTCGTTCGCGCCGAGCATGCACAACACCCAGTCGGGCCGCTGGAATCCCAGCGCGGGCAGCTGCTGCGTCAGGGCCTGGGCGGTGGTGCTCCCCGATACGGCCAGATTGGTGCACCGCACGCCCTTGGGGAGCAGGTGCCGCAGGATCTCGAACCAGGAGAGCCGGTCGGCGGTGGTGCTCTCGCCCAGGGCCACGACGTGCTCACCCGGCCGGAACGGCAGTGCGGCGATCCGAGCTGCCGTGTCCGGTTCGGCCGACAGCGTGGCCGCCGCTTCCCGGTTGCGCTCCTCGAACTCCTCCAGCCGGCCCCGGTAGTCCCCGGCGTCGGTCCCGAACAGGGCGGCCAGCACCGGCTCGTCGAGCGGCCCCAGGTGGCGCAGGAGCTTCTCCGGCTGGTGGAACCGCAGCAGGCGCTGCGCCTGCGCGGTGTTCCGGTCGGTGGTGGTCATGTCAGCTCTCCTCGGGGACGCGGACGCGGATGCGGGCACGGTTGCGGGGCAGCAGGAAGCCCGCCGCGATCAGCCAGGCCAGCCCGGCGAAGCGGGCGACCGGCAGGAGCAGGGCGGCGCCCTCGGTCAGCAGGACGAGGGTGGCCAGCTCGGCGATGGCGGCCACGGCGAGACCCGCGACGGCCAGGGCCCGCGGCAGGAGCCCGGCCAGCAGCCCGGGTACGGCGATCCCGGCGACGAGCAGGCCCAGTAGCACCACGTGCCCGGGGCCGCCCAGGCCGAACGCCAGGTACTGCAGGGCCCGTACGAGCTCCGGTCGCTGAGCCACCTCGGCGTGCGACAGCACCCAGGTGACCAGGCCGGAGCAGGCCAGGAACGCCGCGGCGAGCACTCCGCCCGCGAGGGCGATGGTGGCGCCGGGCGCCCGGACCCCGAGCCGGCCCAGCCGCGCCGAGACGGTTGCGGCGTAGATGGCCAGGGGGACGGAGGCGGCGAACTGCAGGGCCCCCGATACGCGGACCGCGTCCCCGTGGTCGAGGAAGTACGCGGTGATCGCGTCCGAGTCGCCGAACGGCGACGGGAACGGATCGCCGCCGGCCAGCAGGGTGCTGAGGACGAGGCCGCCGAGGAACAGGGCGGTGAAGACCACGGCGAGGACGCCCGGCGGCGGCCCGGACTGCGGGGCGGTGGTGGGGGTGTTGCGCGGGACACGGCTCTCGATCGCTTCCACGGCACAATCCGTTCTTGAGGAGAATGATTCACTGCGGTGAATCATTACATGTCGCGTACGATAGCCGCGTGAACAGCGCCCGGCAACCAGATCCCTCCCCGGCTCCGGCTCCGGCCCAGGACCGGGCTCCGGCCCAGGACCGGGCTCCGGCCCCGGCTCCGCGCGGAGCGGCCTTCCTCCTCGCACAGATCGGTGCCCACGCCGCGGGGCGGTTCGCGGAACGCGTCGCCACCCTGGGGCTCACCCCCGCCGACGTCGGCCTGCTGCGCATGGTCGCCGGGCAGCCCGGCCGCAGCCAGCGCGCGCTCGCCGAGGACCTGGGGGTCGTACCCAGCCGAGTCGTCGCCCTGATCGACGTCCTCGAGGACAAGCAGCTCGTCGAGCGGCGGCGCAGCGCCGAGGACCGCCGCAATTACGAACTGCACCTCACCCCCGAAGGGCGGCGGACCCTCGGCGCGGTGTCCCGGGCGGCGGCCACCCACGAGGACGACCTACTGGCCGCCCTCGACCCCGACGGGCGGGCGCGGCTCCTGGAACTCCTCGAACGCGTCGCGGCGCAGCAGGAGCTGACACCGGGTGTGCACCCCGGCTACCGCACGCTCGCGAAGCCGGCGGCGAAGCGGAAGGACTGAGGGCCGACGGGCGGCTGCTTCCGGGGCCGGCTGCCGGAGTTCGCCCACTGCGCGGTGGGCGCGAGGTATGGCACGCTCGCCGTTCGCTACGAAGCCACCGTATTGGTGGCAACCATCAACGAGTGGTCGTGACCATAGGTGCGAAGCGCACCTCAGTCGCCTCGGCCCTGCCATGTGGTCACGCAGGCTTCGTTCCCTTCCGCGTCGGCGAGCACCCAGAATGCGGGGGCACGGGTCGCGGATACGAGTCGGCCCCCGGCCGCCAGTGCGGCCTCGATCCGCCGGGGTGCCTCGTCATGGGGAACGCAGATGTCGAAGTGGATGCGATTGCGCTGCGGGCGCGCCCGATCCATCTGCTGGAACCAGATCGCCGGGCCCTGCCCAACAGGGTCGACAAGTGGATCCTCCGGTCCTTCGGCGCCCGCCTCGTCGGCGTAACCCAGCACCGCCTTCCAGAACGGCCGAATCTCGGCGATGCCCAGCGCATCAATCGCGATCTCCAGGAGTTGGACTGACCGCGGTGCCCCCGTTCCGATCTCGGGCTCCGTCAACAGCAACCCAGTCTCGTTGACGGCGGCCGAGATCCGACGCGCGAGCTCGACGTCCCGGGTGGTAACCGCCGCATGGTCCAGCGACTGCAGGGTGAGCACGACCCGCTGGGGGCGGGCATCGACCCGAAGGTGCCGATCGGCATTGCTGCCGCACACCGCGACGGCGTCCGCCGCCAAGCCGATCGCCTGGGCCAACGATCCGACCGGGACCGACGTTCGCAAAGTGCCCAGCAAGAAGCGCCAGCCGTAGTCGTGGACAGCCTCCGACGCTTCCAGCCGACTCAATGCTCGCTCCATGCCTGCATCCTCGCAGCCCACGGTCACGCCGGTTTGGCGGACATCCGAAACCCCCTAGGTGCAACTGACGGAGCCGCCGCCCCGGGAGCCCGCGGCCACTGCCCCGACAGGGTCAGGCGCTGCCGGCCGCGGCCTCCTCCGCCAACAGGCGGGTCGCCATCGCGCGCATCTCGATCTTGCGGATCTTCCCGGTGACGGTCATCGGGAACTCCTCCACGACATGGACGTAGCGGGGGATCTTGAAGTGGGCGAGCCGCCCCGCGCAGTACGCGCGCACGGCCTTCGCGGTGAGCGGCGCGGCCCCCTCGCGCATCCGCACCCACGCCATCAGCTCCTCCCCGTACTTCGGGTCGGGCACCCCGATGACCTGGACGTCCATGACGTCGGGGTGGGCGTGGAGGAACTCCTCGATCTCGCGCGGGTAGAGGTTCTCGCCGCCCCGGATCACCATGTCCTTGATCCGGCCGGTGATGCTCAGATAGCCGTCGCCGTCCATGACCGCCAGGTCACCGGTGTGCATCCAACCCTCCGGATCGACGGCTTCGGCGGTCTTCTCGGGCTCGCCCCAGTAGCCGAGCATCACCGAATAGCCCCGGGTGCACAGTTCTCCCGGGGTACCCCGCGGGACGGTCCGTCCGGATTGCGGATCGACCACCTTGACCTCCAGGTGCGGGCCGACCCGGCCCACCGTGGAGACCCGGCGCTCGACCGGGTCGTCCACCCGGGTCTGCGTGGACACGGGAGAGGTCTCCGTCATGCCGTAGCAGATGGAGACCTCGGCCATCCCCATCCGCTCGATGACCTCGTTCATGACCTCCACCGGGCAGGGCGACCCCGCCATGATCCCGGTGCGCAGGCTCGACAGGTCGTACCCGTCGAACCCGGGCGCGGCCAGTTCGGCGATGAACATGGTGGGCACCCCGTACAGGGAGGTGCAGGCCTCCGCCTCCACCGCCGCCAGCGTCGCCGACGGATCGAAGGCGGGCGCGGGAATCACCATCGCCGCACCGTGGCTGGTGCAGGCGAGGTTGCCCATCACCATCCCGAAGCAGTGGTAGAAGGGAACGGGGATGCACACCCGGTCGTGTTCGTCGTAGCCGCACAGCTCGCCCACGAAGAAGCCGTTGTTGAGGATGTTGTGGTGCGAGAGGGTGGCTCCCTTGGGGAAGCCGGTGGTGCCCGAGGTGTACTGGATGTTGATCGGGTCGTCCGGGCCCAGTGCGGCCTGCGCCCGCGCCAGCGCGGCCGGATCGGCCCCGCGCCCGCGCTCCAGCAGTGCCTCCCACCGGGGCCCGTCGAACAGGACGGTGAACTCCAGCTCCGGGCAGCGCGGCCGGACCTCCTCGATCATCGCCGCGTAGTCGGAGGTTTTGAAGCGGTCCGCCGCGACCAGGAGCCGGATGCCGGACTGCCCGAGCACGTACTCCAACTCGTGGGAGCGGTAAGCGGGGTTCACGGTGACCAGGATCGCCCCGATCTTCGCGGTGGCGTACTGCACCAGCGTCCACTCGGCGCGGTTGGGCGCCCAGATGCCGACCCGGTCGCCCCGGACGATCCCGAGGTCCAGCAGCCCCAGGGCGAGGGCGTCCACCACGGCGGCCAACTCCGCGTACGTCCACCGGCGGCCGGCGGCCACGTCCACCAGGGCGTCCCGGTCGGGGAAGCGCGCTGCGGTCCGGTCGAGGTTGTCCCCGATCGTCTCGCGGAGCAGCGGGACCCCGGAACCCCCGGACGCACGACTCGACGCTACGGACACACGTACCTCCAGCACTCGCTGCGGCGATGACGGCCAACGCGCACCGCCCATGATCCCCTCCGGGCGGGCCGCGGCACCAGAGGTGCGGGGGAGCGGCGCGCTGGGCCGTCGGCGCACCTGAGAATCGGCTGTGGGTCGGGGCGGCGGCACTCACGACCCTTGCGTGAAAAGCGAACAACAGCAAAAGTGAGCGTGAACAAGGTACCCACCGTTGCCGCTGAGCGCGCCGCTCCTGCCCGGGACGCTCGGCCGACCGGCTGCAGCGCACCGGCACCCCACACCGAGGTCGTACATGCAGGGTGTTCACCGCCTTCTCCTGCCCGCCGGGTTGCGCAAACTCGCCCGGACGCTGCGTCGCCCCGGGGGCGTTCCGCCGCAGCCCGGACCCGCCGGGCGGGAGCGCACCGGCGGCAGGATCCCCCCGTCCAGCGGGCTCACCTCCCGTGAGGAGGAGCTGCTGGCGACCGTGCCCGGCCTGATCCGGCACTGCGGTCGACTCGTGACCGTACGCGACGACCTGCTCCCCGCCGATGCCCGTACCGCCAGTCTCCGGTCGGTCGCCGAGGCCCTGGAGGACGCGGCCGTCTCCTACGGGCTGGTCCCCGACGGGGAGCTCGTCCACCGGGTGGCCATCGCGCCGGGCGACCGGGCCGCGGCCTTGAAGGCCTGCGCCGCCGCCTTCACGGGGCTCCCCGTCTACGCACGTCTGCTCACCGCCGACGGGGAAGCCGGGGACGTGCTCGCCGAGGACCTCCCGGCGGCGGTCGAGTCCGCCGAGACCGCGGGGGTGACGGACGGGGAAGGAGCGGCACACACCGCTCGCGTGCGGGCCGTACGCATCCACCGGCCGGTCATCACCTCCGGCCGGACCCTGACGTACGGCCGCGAAACCGGCTGTGACCTGGAGTTCTGGGAGGTGCCCGACTCCGGCGAGGGCGCGCTCGCCGTGCTGCGCGAGACCCCGTACGGCTGGTGGGTGCCTTCCCTCGCCGCCTCCACCATCCGCCGCATCGACGACCGCGAGTACCCCGTCGTCGACTGCTTCTCGAGCCGCTTCCCCGATGACATCGACTTCCCGATCGACGCGGTGATCACCTGGGTTGACGCCGCCGACCCCGCGTGGCGCCGCCGTCGGGACCGGGCCGCCGAGGCGGAGGCCGGCTCGGACCGCCCTTCCGGCACCGACGGCACCGACGGGACCGACGGGACCGACGGGACCGACGGGACCGCGGTGATCGACTTCGCCGAGAACCGCTACCGCGACCGCGGCGAGCTCCGTTACTGCCTGCGCTCCATCGCCGCCTACGCACCCTGGGTCCGGCGCGTCTTCCTCGTCACCGACGACCAGGCCCCCGCCTGGCTGGCGGCCGACCATCCGCACATCACGGTCATCGACCATCGCGAGCTGTCCACGGAACCGACGGCCCCCGCGGTGTTCAACTCCCACGCCATCGAGAGCCGACTGCACCACATCCCGGGCCTCGCCGAGCACTTCCTCTACTTCAACGACGACATCTTCCTCGGCAGGCCCCAGCGCCCGCAGAACTACTTCCTGCCCTCCGGACTGCCCAAGGTCTTCCACGACTGGCGGGCGGTGGACCCGGGCGGCCGGGCCGGGGACGACGTGTTCACCTCGTCCCAGAAGGTCACCCGGCAGGCCGTCGAGGAGGCCGTCGGCCGCACCTATCCCCACATCCTGGCGCACACCCCGTACCCCCTCACCCGGTCCGCCTTCACCCGCGTCGAGGAGCTGCTGCCCGGTCGGCTCGCCGCCACCGCCCGTTCCGTCTTCCGCAGCGCCGAGGACCTCGCCCCCGTCACCCTCGCCGCCCACCTGGCGCTCGCCGAGGGACGTGCCGTCGAGGGCGACCTCAGGTACGCGTACGTCAGCACCGCGCGCCGCGCTGAGATCGAGCGGCTGCCGGACCTGGCCGTCGAGCGCGGCCACGACGCCTTCTGCCTCGCGGACGACGAGGACCCGGACGGACGCGACGGGGGCGACGGGGGCGGAAGCGGAGGCGGAGGCGGAGGCGGGCTGTCGGCGGTGCAGCAGAACCAGGTCGTCGCGGCCTTTCTGGAGGCCTACTTCCCGGTGCCCTCTCCGTTCGAACAGCAGCCGGCTCCGTCCGGGACCGAGGCCTCCCGGGGGTGACGCTTTCGCCCCGGCCATCATGCCCGGCCTTCGGCGGCGGCCACGGCGCGGGTCGGATTCCGGCCCCGTAGGGCGGCCGCGCCTCGCCCGCGGAGCCCCCGCCACCTGCTGTTCTGTAGATCTCGGTCCGGCGGATTGCCTTCCGCATATCCACGGCGAGCCCGGGCAGACGCTGACCACCGATCGGTGGCACAGGACGACGAGGCGATGGGCGATTGCATGCGAAGCGTGGGCGTGGAGGAAGAGCTGCTGCTGGCGGACGCGGACAGCGGGGAGCCGCTGGCCGTGTCGGGAGCCGTGCTCGCCGAAGCCGACCGCGCCGCCGCAACCGCCGGTGCGGCGGACGGAAAGGACCCCGGCCACACTTTCGAGGCGGAGCTCCAGGAGGAGCAGGTCGAGTTCGGCACGAGACCGGTGACGGAGATGGGCGAACTGCAGGAGGAGATCCTCCGGTGGCGCGCCGAGGCGGCCCGGCACGCCGCGGCGGCCGGTGCGGTCGTGGCGGCGATCGGCACCTCACCGTTGGTCGTCCGCCCCTCGATGTCCCCCGGACACCGCTACGAGTGGGTGTCGCGGCAGTTCGGCATGACCGCCCAGGAGCAGCTGACCTGCGGCTGTCACGTCCACGTGTCGGTGGAGTCGGACGAAGAGGGGGTGGCCGTACTGGACCGCATCCGGCTCTGGCTGCCCGTACTGACCGCGATGAGCGCAAACTCCCCGTTCTGGCAGGGGGAGGACACCGGCTACGGCAGCTACCGCAGCCGGGTCTGGAACCGGCTGCCGGCCGCCGGGCCGGTGGACGTCTTCGGCTCCGCCGACCACTACCACGCGGAGGTGCGGGCCATGGTCGAGTCGGGCGTGCTGCGCGACACGGGGATGGTCTGGTTCGACGCGCGGCTGTCCGCGTCCTAC
The DNA here is from genome assembly GCF_044756625.1 of Streptomyces sp. NPDC091682. NCBI lineage: Bacteria > Bacillati > Actinomycetota > Actinomycetes > Kitasatosporales > Streptomycetaceae > Streptomyces > Streptomyces sp. NPDC091682. The sequence continues at coordinate 268,336 of NZ_JBIVTH010000012.1, forward strand.
CCGACGGTGGAGGTCAGGGTCGCGGACGTGTGCCTCGACGCGTCGACCCCCGTCCTGCTGGCCGCCCTCGTACGCGCCCTGGTGGAGACCGCGGCCCGGGAGTGGCGAGCCGGTGAGCCTCCGGCGAGGGTCAGCACCGGGCTGCTCCGGCTCGCGTCGTGGCAGGCGGGCCGCTCGGGACTGGACGGTCCCTTGTTGCACCCCGAAACACTGCGGGAGACCGCGCCCGAGGTCGCCGTCGACGCGCTCTACCGGCACGTCGGCGAGGCCCTGGCCGACTCCGGCGACGAGGAGTTCGTGCGGGCCGCGATCGCCGGCCTCCTGGAGCACGGGAACGGCGCGCGCGTCCAGCGGAGCCTGCTGCGGTCGGAGGGGGACCTGGCCTCGGTCGTCCGGCACTGCGCGCGCCGGACCACGGCCGGCATCGACCGGGCGGCCCGGGACCTGCCGCGCTGACGGGGAGCAGGCGGCAGGGGGCGGTCCGGGTGGCTTCCCGGGCCCGCCCGACCGTCAACTGGCCGCACTCCGCCGCCGCTTGGGACGCGAGTTCGTCCGGTGGCGTTCATAACTGACGGAACGGGTGCCTCCGCGGGGGTGTGATCACAGGTGACCCTTTTCGGTCAGGATGGAACCAGTTACTCAAGGTAAGGGGCATCGTTCGGCTCCTCACCGCGCCCCCCTGTCCCCCCTTGTCTCACCTGCCCCACGTGTCACACGCAATCGGCAGCAATTAACGCGGCTGTACCCAGGATGGTGCGAAAGATTTCCCGATCTGTGTCCACACGGCCGCAAAACAAGTCCGAAAGTGACAGGTTTGCTTTGACTCCTGGGCGATGGATCCGTGAATGTCGTTCACATGTCCGACACATCTCGAGCCGCCACCGGTGGCCCTATGCGCTTGCGCGACTTCCGACTGTTACTCGCGGGAGCCGCCACCGGACAGTTCGGTGCACAGGTGACACTGGTGGCGCTGCCCCTCGTGGCCGTCCTCGAACTCGACGCTCCCGCCTTCCAAGTGGGCCTGCTGACCGCCGCGGAGACCGCCGCCTTCCTGCTCGTCGGGCTGCCCGCCGGGGCACTCACCGACCGCATGCGCAAGCGGCCCCTGATGATCCGCGCGGACCTGGTGCGCGCCGTGGCCATGGCCAGCATCCCCGTTGCCGCGCTCGCCGACGTCCTGACCATGGCCCAGCTGTACGCCGTCGCGCTCGTGACCGGCGTGGCGACCGTGTTCTTCGACGTCGCCCATCAGAGCTACCTGCCGCAGATCCTGCCCCGTGACCAACTCGTGGCCGGCAACGGCGCACTGGAGACCGTCCGTTCCACCGCCCAAGTGACCGGCCCCGGTATCGGCGGCGGCCTGGTCCAGCTCGTCGGAGCGCAGTTCGCGGTCATCGTCGACGCCATCGGCTACGTGCTCTCCGCCCTCTTCCTCCTGCGCATCGAGCGGGCCGAGGAAGCGCCCGAGCCCGCTGCTGCCGGAGGCTCCCTGCGCAAGGAGATCGGCGAGGGCCTCCGCTTCGTCTTCGGCCATCCGCTGCTCCGCGTCATCGCCCTCACGACCGGCCTCGCCAACTTCTCCACGGCGGTCCTCATGGCGACACAGACCGTGCACCTGGTCCGTGTCGTCGGCCTGGAGGCCGGCGGGCTCGGGCTGGTGCTGTCCGCGTCGGCCGTAGGAGGGCTCCTGGGTGCCCTGTGCGCCGGACGCATCGCCAACCGACTGGGGCAGGGCCGGGTCATCCTCCTGTCGCTCCTCGTGACCGGCCCGTTCGCACTGCTGTGGCCGCTGTCCGGGCACGGCGTCGCCGGAGCGGTCCTCTTCGCCGCCGGATCGGCGGTCGTCTCCTTCGGCGCCGTCGTCTACAACGTCGCCCAGGTCAGCTTCCGCCAGGGGATGTGCCCACCACGGCTGCTCGGCCGGATGAACGCCACCCTGCGCTTCCTCATGTGGGGCACCTTGCCGCTGGGCGCGCTCCTCGGCGGAGCCCTCGCCCAGTCCTACGGGTCGCGCACGGCACTCGCCTGGTGCGCCGTCGGCATCCTCGCCGTACCGCTGCCGCTGCTGTTCTCCCCGCTGCGCCGGATGCGGGACCTGCCCGGTCCGCCGGACGACGGTGGCGCCGACGCCACCGACGGGACACCGCGGGACACGACCTCCGCCGGAGGCGACGAACGGCCGGCCCCCGCACCCACCGCCTGACCACCGCCCGACCACCGTTCGGCGAGCGGGGACGACCCCTGAGCGCGCACCGCGCCCGCCGCCACACCGTTCCGCGAGCGACCGCGGCCACGACGAAGAGGACCACGTGCTCAGCATCACGAGTCAGTACCTGGCCCGCTACCGGCGCCTCGCCGGCGACTGGTCCGACACCCTGCTGCCGGTCACCGGAGCACAGCGCCGCTTCCTGCTGGTGCGTTCGCTGGACCCGTCCGGACGCCCCGACGTGGTGCCGATGTTCTTCGCGTTCCCGTCCGCAACCGTCGACCCCGAACGCCTGCGGGCAGCGGCATCCAGGCTCGCCGCACGGCACACCGTCCTGCGCTCACGGCCCGACGTCGTCCGCGGCACACCCGTCCTGCGCGTCGCCGATCCGGACGTCACCGTGACCCGATCGGCCCTCGTACCGGGGGAGTCGCCCGCCGACGGGCTCCGTCGCGCGCTGGCCTCCTGGGACGCGCAGGGTCCCCCCTTGCGGCTCTTCCTCGTACACGACGAGCAGCGCGAGGAGGACATCCTCGCCGTCGCCCTGGACCACGCCGTCTGCGACGGCCGTTCACTGGCACGGATCGTCGACGAACTCGGCGCCGCGTACGGCGAGGAAGCCCCCAGACCCCAGGTAGAACCGGAGGAGACGGAAGCCGAACTCGCCGCCTACCGGGACGCGGTCCTGAGTCAACTCGCCGCCGAGGAAAGGGCGGAGACGCCCGAAGCGGCCGCGTACTGGGCGGACCGGCTGCGCGCGCTGCGCGCCCACGCCCCGGCCCCCCGTCCGGCGCGCGTGCCCGAGGGCGCATGGCCCAGCGGCGCCGCGCAGGCCCGGCTGCCCGCGCACGACGGTGGCGTGTCCTTCCCCGGGCTGCTCGACGCCTGCCGCTCCGCCGCCCGCGAGCTGTACGGCCCCGGCCGCGCGGTCCCGCTCGGCTACCCGTGGGGCGGCCGTCCCACGGGAGCGGAACCGGTCGTCGGTTGCTTCCTCAACACCCTCGTCTTCCCCACCTACACCGGCCACGGACCCGGCCCGGAAGTGACCGCCGACGCGTGGTGGGACGACCTCGACCGGGCCGACGTACCGTTCGACGCGGTCGTGACCGCGGCGCGGGCCGCCGGCTCGGCCTGGACGGGAGGCCTCGACGGACTGCTCACCGTGGACGACGACAGCCGTCGCCCGCCCCTGACGCTCGCCGGCGTCGAGGGACGGGAGGTCCACGTCGACGGCAGACCGGTTCGCGGTCCCTTCGCCGTCTCCGTCACCCAGGGAGCGGAGATCCGCGTGCAGATGGCGTGGGACCGGGCGGTGTTCGACGACGAGACCGCGCACCGGGCGTTCGACGCGCTCAGCCGGGCGCTGCGCCCCTCGGAGCACACCACGCAGTGACCCCGTCGCCCGGACGCCGCCGAAGGCTCCGGGAACGACGCGCACCCGTGACCTCCCGCCACACCACCGACCCGCGGCCACCGCGCACCGGTGCCCACGCGCAACCGCAGCGCTCGGCACCCGGCACCCGGTACCGCAGCGCAGCCCACGCGGCCGTGCACCCCGAACTCCCCCACGGCATCCCCCCACGGCCCCACCCGTGGAACGCGGCACCGCGCGACCCGCGAAGCCGCCCGCACGACCACCGGACACGACCGTGACCGGCACGGAGACCGACCCGACAACCTCAGGGATCGCCCATGCTTCCCCTCTCCTCCTCGCAGGAGATCGTCTGGCTGCACGAGCAGATGCAGCCCGGCAGTCGCGCCTACAACTTCACCGCTTCACTGGACCTGTGGGGCACCCTCGACAGCGAGGCGCTGCGCCGGGGGCTCGAAGCCACCTTGGCCCGCCACCCCGGCCTGCGGCTCGAACTCGTCGCCTCCACCGGGTCGGTACCGGCGCAGCGGGTCGCGCAGCAGTGCGCGCCGCGACTGCGCACGGTCGACCTCAGCACCGAGGAGGACCCCGACGCGGCCTTCGCCCGTCTCCTGCGCACCGAGGCCGAGACACCGCTCGACACCTTCGAGGCACCGCTCATCCGCTGGACGCTCGTGCGACTGGCCGAGCGCCACCACCGCCTGATCCACGTCGAGCACCACCTGATCCACGACGGGCACTCCTTCGCGATCCTGCTCGACGACGTCTTCCGCGTATACCGCGCCCACGTCCTCGGCGAAACCCTGGAGCTCCCGACCGCCTCCTCCTACGCGGACCACGTCCAGGAGCGGGCCGAGGCCGCGTACGCCCCCGCATCGCTCGACTTCTGGCGGGCCGAACTGCGCGACCAGCAGCACGACCTGCCGCTGCCCGGTCTGACCCGCCCCGGCGCCCGGCGCAAGCACCACGGCGGACAGCTGCGCCAGACGATCGGCGCGGATCTCGCCGAACGCCTGCGCACGCACGCCCGCGAACGCGGACTCACCCCCTTCTCCACGCTCCTCGGACTCTTCGCCGAACTCCTGCGCCGGCACAGCGGCCGCTCCCGCATGGTCATCGGCACCGCCGTCGGCAACCGCCCCCTCGGCTACGAGGACGCCGTGGGCATGTTCGTCAACACCATCCCACTGCCGCTCGTCCTAGACGGCGCGGCCCCCGCCCAGGACGCCATGGACGAGGTCACCGACACCCTCATCCGGGCCCTGCCGCACCAGGACGTACCGGTCCAGGAGCTGACCCGGGCGCTCGGCATGCATACCTCCGGCGCCGACAACCCGCTCTTCTCGGTCATGTTCAGCGCCCACGACGCACCGCTGCCCGAGATCGACGTGCCCGGTCTCGACATCACCCTCTTCGAGGGCTTCAACACCGGCACCACCCGCTTCGACCTCGACGTGGTCCTGCTCCCGGACGACCGGCGCGGCGTCACCCCGCGCCACGGATCGCCCGGTATGACGTTGGTCTGGGACTACGACATGGACCTCTTCGGCGAAGACGTCGCCCGTCTCGTCTCCGGCCGCTTCCTGGACCTGCTGCGCGCCTACCTCGACAGCCCCGAGACTCCGCTGGCCGACCTGCACCCGACCGTCGCGGAGCCGGCCGCCGCGCCCGTGCCCGTCCCCGCCGACCGCGATCCGCTGGACCCGGTGGCCGCGCACCACCCGTCGCTGCCCGCCCTGCTGTGCGGCGCCCGCCGCCTCACCTACGGCGAACTCGACGAACGCGTCGGCTCGCTCGCCGAGCGACTGAAGGCCGCCGGTGTGACCCCCGGTCGGCCGGTGGCCGCGGTCCTGCCCAGGGGGACCGAATCGGTCGTCGCCCTGCTCGCCTGCCTGCGGACCGGCGCCGTCTACTGCCCGCTCTCCCCGTCCGACCCGCCGGCCCGGCTCGGACTGCTGCTGGAACGGCTCGCTCCCGCGCTCGTCCTCATCGGCGACGCCACCCCGGCCCTGCCCGAAGCACTGCCGACCGCCCGGATCGACGCCCCGGTACTGCCGTCCGCGCACGGAACCACCGAACTTCCCGGCACGGCGTACGTCATCCACACCTCCGGATCCACCGGCACGCCCAAGCCCGTCGCCGTCGGTCCCGAGGCACTGGTGCACCACATGACGGCGACCGCCGACCGGTTCGGCCTCACCACCTCGGACCGGGTCCTGATGTTCGCCCAGCCGTCCTTCGACGTGGCGCTCGAGGAGGTGCTGCCGACCCTGCACGCCGGTGCGTGCCTGGTCCTGCCCGAGCACGAGGTACCCACGGGCGCGGAGCTCGCCGAACTGCTGACGTCCGCCCGGGTCACCGTCGCCAACCTGCCCACCAGCTACTTCCTCGCCACCCGCGAGGACCTGCGTCCCGCCCTGCGCGACGAGAGCTGGACGCCCAGGCTCCTGGTCCTCGGCGGCGAGCGCCTTCCCGTGGAGGCACTGCGCGGTGTCCTCGCCGACACCGACGCCACCGTGCTCAACGCGTACGGCGTCACAGAGGCGGCCATCAGCTCGACCGTCCACGAGATCTCCCGCGACGCCCTCGCCGAGGGGTCCGAGATCCCCCTGGGCACCGAGCTCCCGGGCGAGCGGGTCCACGTCCTGGACGCCCACCACCGCCCGCTGCCGTCCGGCGCCGTCGGCGAACTCGCCGTTGCCGGACCCGGGCTCGCCCAGGGCTACGCGGGCAACGCGGAGGCGACGGCCGCCCGGTTCGTCCACGTCGAGGCACTCGACGGGCAGCGCGTCTACCTCACCGGGGACCTCGGCTACCGTGGTCTGGACGGCCTGCTCTACTTCCTCGGGCGGCGCGACCACCAGATCAAGCTGCGCGGTCACCGCATCGAGCTGGAGGAGATCGAGGCGGCCGCCTCCGCAGTGCTGGGCGGCCGGTCCTGCGCCGTCGTACTGGACCGGGAGGGCCCCGGCGGGCCCCGGCTCGTCGGCTTCCTCGAAGACGGGGCAGAGGGCGCGGCCTTCGACGAGAAGGCCCTGCACGCCGAGCTGAGCCGCCGCCTGCCCGGCCCCCTCGTGCCCGCCCGGTGGGCACGGCTGGACAACATGCCGACCCTCGCCGGCGGCAAGCCCGACCGTACGGCACTGTCCCGCCGGGCCGCGGCGCTCGACCCCGACGAAGCCACGGCAACGCCCGAGCCCGGAACCAGCTCCGAGCCCGGCGCGGCCCCCACGGACGTGTCCGACGATCCGATGACGGCCTTGCTCACCGAAGGCTGGCGCACGGTCCTCGGCCACAGCCGGTTCGACGCCCGCTCCCACTTCTTCCACAGCGGGGGCCATTCCCTGCTGGCGGCCGAGCTGGCCGCCTGGCTGGAGCCCCGGCTGGGCACGCGCCCGCCGCTGAAGGTGCTCTTCCGCAACCCCGTGCTCGCCGACCAGGCCGATGCCCTCGCCACCACCGCCCTTTCCACGGAGTCGTGATGACCCAGTCCCCGATCGCAGTCGTCCTTCCCGCGACGCCCACCGACACCGGACCCGCGCTGAGCGTCGCCCACGGTCCCTCCGCCGAACCGACCGGAGTGCTCGCCCACTTCGAGGAATGGGCCCGGCGCACCCCGCAGGCCCCGGCAGTGATCGACCGCACACAACTCTGGACGTACCAGGACCTCGACGCGGCGGCCGAGCTGGTCGCCGCGGACCTGGCCGACCGCGTCCGCCCCGGTGACCTGGTCGGCGTCTGCCTCGACCGGTCCACCGCCCTGGTGGTGACCGCCGTCGCGCTCGCCCGGCTCGGCGCCGTCTACCTACCGCTCGGCCCCCGCCCCGGCGAGCGCCGCATCCAGGCCGTCACCGAGGACCTCGACGTCACCTGCCTCATCGGCGACCCCGGCGTCCTGCCCGCGGAACACCGCAGCGGGGAGCACGTCCCGCTGCCGCTGCCCACCGGCGGTGTCAACGCCCCCACCACCGCGGTGGCGGCCTTCGCCGACTCCGTCCGAGGCGTCCGGCGCGCACCCCGAGGAGCCTTGTACGCCGTCCTCACCTCCGGTTCCACCGGCCGCCCCAAGGCGGTCGCCGTGGCCGAGTCCTCGCTGTCCGTCGCCCTCGACTGGTACCGGGCCGAGACCGGCCTCGCACCGGGCGACCGCCAGTCCCTGCTCATCGGCGTCGCGTTCGACCCGCACCTGCTCGAACTGTGGGCCGCCCTGACCTCGGGTGCCGCCCTCGTCCCGGCCCCGGACGACACCCGCTGGGACTCGCACGTACTCACCGACTGGTGGCGTGACACCGGCCTCACCCACGCCGTGGCGGCCACTCCCACCGTCGAACCGCTCCTGGACCGGCCCTGGCCGCAGGGCCTGAAGCTGCGTCACCTCGTCGTCGGCGGCGACCGCATGCGCCGCCGCCCCGGCGCCGACGTCACCGCGACCGTCCACAACGCCTACGGCCCCGCGGAAGCTACCGTCGTCACCACCACCCATACCATGCGCGGCACCGACCCGGAAGCCGGCGACCCGACCCCGCCCCCCATCGGCACCGCACTGCCGGGCGTCACCCTCGTCGTCACGGACGACGGGGGCCGCCCCGTCGCCCGCGGGCAGGAGGGCGAACTGCGCATCGGCGGCCACTGCCTGGCGCTCGGCTACCTCGACCCCGAACTCACCGCCCGCCGGTTCACCTCGCCCGCGCCGGAACCGGCACTGCCGGAGATCGACCGCCTCTACCGCACCGGCGACCGGGTACGGATGAACGCCGACGGCAGCCTGGACTTCCTCGGCCGCCTCGACGACCAGGTGAAGATCAGCGGCGTGCGGATCGAACCGGTCGAGGTGGAAGCCGCCTTCGAGCATGACCCCCGGGTGCGCACCGCCGTCGTCACCGTGCTGCGCGACAGCTCCGGCCACGGCCGCCTCGTCGCCCACGTACGGCCCGCCGACGGCGTCGAACCCACGGCGGGGGACCTCCTCGACGCCGTCCGGTCCTGGCTTCCCGAGCAAGCCGTCCCCACCGCCGTACGGATCGTCGACGGCTTCCCGCTCGACGCCAACGGCAAGGTGGACCGGCCGGCCCTGGCAGCCCGGGCCACCGGCGCACCCCGGAGCGCCACCACGGACGAGCCCGCAGATGCCACCGCCTCCGCCTCCGAGCTGCTCGTGCTGGGGGCGCTGCGCGACCTCCTCGGCCGGCCCGGCATCGGCCTCGACGACCACTTCACCGACGCCGGCGGCACCTCCGTCGTCGCCGCACGACTGCTGGCAACCGTCGAACGCGAGACCGGCGTGCGCCTGCGCGCCCCCGAGCTGCTGCGCAGCACCGACCTGCGCGCCTTCGCCGCCCTCCTCGACCAGCGCCGGACCCCGCGCCCGGAAGGAGCCTGACATGACACCCACCACCCTGCGGCCCGCCGCCCCGGCGACCGCCCTGCCGGCACTCGTCGCGCGGCACGCCGAACTCACCCCCGACGCCCTCGCCGTCGTGGACGGCGACACCACCCTCACCTACGGCCGACTCCTCCAGGCCGGCCACGCCCTCGCGGCACACCTGCGCACGCAGGACGTGGCTCGCGGCGACCGGGTGGCGCTCCTGACGGCGCGGTCGTCCCGCACGGTCGTGGCGCAGCTCGGGCTGTGGCTGGCGGGAGCCGCGTGCGTGCCGCTCGATCCCGCCCAGCCCCGCCCGCGTACCGAGGCGATGATCGCCGACGCGGAGGTGACGCTCACCATCGGCGACGCGAAGCTGCTGGACGCGGCCGCACTCCCCGGCCCCGTCCTCGCCCTGCCCGAGGAGCCGCTCACGACCGGTCGACCGGTCGACGAGTCCGACCCGGACAGCCCGGCATTCATCATGTTCACCTCCGGATCCACCGGCCGCCCCAAGGGCGTCCTCGTACCGCACCGGGCCATCACCGAGCTGGTCACCGCGCCCGACTACGTCACCCTCACCGGCCGCGACCGCGTCCTGTTCCACTCGCCGATGACCTTCGACGCCTCCACGTTCGAGGTCTGGGGCGCGCTCGCGGGCGGCGCCGCGGTCGTCGTCTGCACCGAGCAGCGGCCGTCCTTGGAGGACCTCGCCCGGCACGTCGAACGGCACGGCGTGACCGTGGCCTTCTTCACCACGGCCCTCTTCCACCAGCTCGCCGCACGTCGCTCCCGCGTCTTCGCCCAGCTCCGATCGGTCGTCGTGGGCGGCGAGGCGATGGCCGCCGCGCCGGCCCGTGAAGTGCTCACCGCCTTCCCCTGGCTGGAGCTCGTCAACGGCTACGGGCCGACCGAGACCACCACCTTCGCCACCGCCCACCGGGTCACCGGGCAGGACTGCGCCGGGCCGATACCGATCGGCAGGCCCATCGCAGGGGCCACCGCGCACGTCCTGGACGCCGAAGGGCACCCGGTCGCCGACGGTGACCGCGGCGAACTGTGGATCGGCGGCAGCAGGCTCGCCCACGGGTACACGGGCCTGCCCGCACTCACGGCCGAACGCTTCGTCGAGCATCCCGCCGCCGCCGGCGAGCGGCTCTACCGCACGGGCGACATCGTCTCCCTCAGGCCCGACGGCATCCTCCACTTCCACGGCCGCAACGACGACCAGGTGAAGATCCGCGGCTTCCGCATCGAACCGGCCGAGGTCGAACACGCCCTCCGTGAGCAGCCGGACGTGGACGACGCTGCCGTCGCCGTCGACGTCGCCGGCACCCCCGGGGCCCGCCTCGTCGCGTTCGTCGTCCCCGCGCCCGGCCCCGTACCGCACGGCGCGGCACTGCGCGAGCGGCTCACCGCAGTCCTGCCCGCCCACCTGGTTCCCGACACGGTCACCGTGCTGGAGCGGCTGCCCCTCACCCCGGCCGGCAAGGTCGACCGCCGCGCCCTCGCCGCACGCGCGCACACCGCCGAGAGCCCGCCCGCCGACGAGCCGGCGGCGCAGATGACACCGCTGGAACAGGCCGTCGCCGAGGTGTGGAGCCAGGCCCTGGGCGTCGAGGTCACGCGCGCCGACGACGAGTTCCTCCTCCTCGGCGGCCATTCCCTCCTCGCCCTCGCTGTCACCGACGACCTGCGCGAGGAACTCGGTGTGGAACTCTCCCTCGCCGAGTTCTTCGCCGCCCCGACCGTCGCAGCCCAGGCCGCGCTGGTCGAACGCGCACTCCTGGCCGCCCACGCAGACCTCCACCCCGAGACCGAGACCGAGACCCCGGAGCACAGCGATGTCCACTGACACCGACTCCGCGGCCCGCGGCAGCCGGCAGCAACTCCAGCAGGAGCTGCTGCGCCGGGCCCGCGCCGGAACCGCCCGCCGCGCGACGGCCGGAGCCGAGCCGATCTCCGGCGCGGGCACCGGCCAGGACGGCCACGCATCCCAGACCGAAAGCGCCCCCCTCTCCCGCGCCCAGCGCCGCATGTGGCTGATGGAGCGGCTCGGCGGCGCGGGCGACTCGTACCACGTACCGTTCGCCACCCGGGTACGCGGTCCGTTCGACGTGGCCGCGTTCGCCACCGCCCTCACCCGGCTGGTGGCCCGGCACGGCATCCTCCGCACCCGCTACGCGGAGCGCGCGGGCGAGCCCCACCAGGAGGTGCTGCCCACGCCGCGGACGGTCCCCGTGCACGTGGTCGACGCCGGCCCGACGGACGCCCCGGACCTGCTGCGGCGCGAGTCGGCCCGGCCGTTCGACCTCGCGGCCGGCGACGCGGTACGGGCCCTCGTCCTGCGCCACGGCCCGCAGGACCACACCGTGCTGCTGACGTTCCACCACATCGCCGTGGACGGAGCCTCACTGGAGACCGTGGCCACCGAGCTCGCCGTCCTCTACACGGCGGCCACCGACGGAACGGGTCGACACGCGCTCGCCGCACCGCCGCAGTACGCCGACCACGCACGCCGCGAGCACGACGACCTGCCCGGCTTCGAGGCGGAACTGAACCGCTGGAGCGACCTACTGGCCGACGCCGCCCCGCCGCGCCTGCCCCGGCCGGCGGCGGCCGCACCCTCCACAGCGGCGCGCCCCGGTGCCGCGCACACCGTTCCGTTGGCGCCGGAGGTGCCGGATACCCTGCGGGCGCTGGGAGCACAGCGGCAGGCCACGCTCTTCGCGGTGTCCCTCACTGCGGCCTTCGCCGCACTGCACCGCCTCACCGGCGACGACGACCTCGTCATCGGCGTGGCGGGCACCCACCGCAGCGGAACCGCCATGCGCGGCCTGGTCGGCCTGTGCGTCAACACCCTGCCCGTACGGGTGGACGTCTCCGGCGACCCGTCCTTCGCCGAGCTGCTGCGCCGCGTGAGCGACGCGCTCCTCGAAGCCCAGCGCCACCGGCACATCCCCTTCGACCTGGTCCTCGAACGCCTCGGCGCCGGGGCCCGCGGCGCCGACGGCACCGCACTGGTCCGTGTCACCTCCGACGTCCTCGGCGAGCCGACGGTACTGCGGCTGCCGGGTACGACGGCCGAATACGTCGACATCCCCTCCGACGGCGCGAAGTTCACCCTGTCCTACGGCCTGCTCCCGGGCGACGACGGTGCACCGCCCCGGGCGCTCCTCCAGTACGACGCGAACACGCTGGACGACACCGTGGCGGAGGCGGCCGCACGGGACTACGCGGCCCTGCTCCACGCGGTCGCGGACGACCCGGAACTCGCCCTGAGCAAGCTGCCCCTCCCCGGTCCGAGCGGCGGCTCCGGCCCCGGGGACGGAGCCGACCGGGACGGCGACCGCCACCCGGCCGCGCAAGCCCTGCGCGCCCACCCGAGCGTGGCCGACGCCATGGTGGTCCAGCCCGAACAGGGGTCGTCCGTGGCCTATGTCGTCCTGCACGACAGCTTCGGCCCGTCCGGTCACGAACTGCTGGGCCTGCTGCGCCGGTCGCTCGCGCCCGGGGCCGTGCCCGCCACGGTCACGCTGCTCGACGCGCTGCCGCGCTCGGCCTCCGGGACGCTCGACCCCGCCCGGCTGCCAGGGCCGTCCCTACCGAGCGCCCCGTCCGGCCCGCGGGCCCGGGCGATCGAGGAGGGCTTCACCGCCGTGCTCGGCGTCGCCCCGTCGCCGGACGACGACTTCTTCGCCCTCGGCGGCCACTCCCTGAAGGCCGTGCAGCTCGCCGAACGGCTGCGTACGGACCTCGGCCTGCCGCTCACGGGCCTCGACGTGCTCCAGGCCCGCACCCCCCGGGCGCTGACCGTGCTCCTCGACGAACGGGCGGCGCAGCAGAGCGCCGCGAAGACCGTGAGCAGGCCGGCCCCCCGTTCCCGGGACGTTCGCCCGGGCACCGTGCTCGTCACCGGCGCGACGGGTGGCGTGGGCGCGTTCGTCGTACGTGAACTCGCCGCCCGGGGCCGTCCCGTGCTGGCCCTGGCCCGCCCCGAGTCCGCCCATCTGATCGCCACCGAGGGCGTCGACGTCATCGAAGGCGACCTCACCGACCTGGCCGAGCTGCGGGACGCCGTCGCACAGGCGGACGCGGTCGTCCACGCCGCCTGTACCTTCACCCGGCACGACGTGGACCTGGCGGCGATGGAGGCGATGGTCGACGCCTGGCGGCGCGGACCGTTCGTCTTCGTCAGCAGCGTCGACGCCTACGGGCATCCCGGGACGGACCGGGTCGCCGAGGAGTCGCCGCCCCACGAGCCCGTCAGCCCGTACGGGAGGGCCAAGCTCGATTGCGAGGCCATGGTGTTGCGCGCCGCGGGGACCGAGGGGCGCGGGGGCGCGAGCGCCGTACGGTCGCCGATCGTCTGGGGCGCGCACGACCGGCTGCGCGAACAGTTGCGCTGGGGCGCCCTCGGCACCCTCTACCAGTCCGCCCTCCAGGGCCGGCCGATCGACCTGCCGCGCCCCGGTACCGGCGGACACGACTGGTACGGAGCCGCCTGGGTGCACGCGGCCGCCCTGGCCCGTGCGGTGGCCGCGTGCCTGGAACGGCCCGTGCACGGAGTCGCCAACGCGTGCAGCGGCCACGTGTCCTGGCACGACCTGGCACAGGACCTCACGGAACTGCTCGGCTCCCGCGCGGACATCCGGGGGACCGGGGCGGTCCCGCGGGACCTCGATCACCGCTGGCACTACGACAGCGCCCGCCTGGCCCGTCCACTGCGCGCCCGCCCGGGAGAGGACCGGCGGACCGTACTGGCCGAGATGATCGACGCCATGCCACCCGACAACGGCTGACACACCGCGTGCGCCCGGAGCCTCCAGGACACTCCGGGCGCACGCGGCGCACGGTCCGGTCGGCGGGGCCGCGGCTGAGGGCTTCCCGGTCGGGCGGCGCCCGGCCGTCAGGCCTGCGCACCCACTCGCCACCTATTGCGGTTTCGGGCCCTTCATCAACTTGCTGAGCTGTTCCAGGGGGCCCTCCGTCATGCCCCGGACGTAGTCCCAGCCGTTGTGGTCGCCGCCCTGGATCTCGTGGATCGTGACCTTGATCGGCTCCTTGCCGAACTGCTGCTGGAACTTCTCCATCCGGTCGCGCCCGCCCTCCTTGGTGCCGTACTGGAAGAGGATGTCGACCGCGGGGCCCTTGTCGTTGATCAGCTTCGGGGCGAGCTTTTCGGGGTTGTTCGCGTCCATTTCCGCCTGGTGGCCCTTCCAGAGCGGGGAGTCCGGGACGATCTCGCCGCCGTTGGCGATGACGGCCCGGAAGCGGTCCGGCTTCTGCAGCAGCTGTTTGAGGCCGACGAAGGCGCCGGAGGAGTTGCCCATGAAGGCCCAGCCGTCGCGGGACTTGTACGTACGGAAATTGGCCCGGGCGAGGTCGGGCACGTCCTCGCCTATCCACGTGCCCATCTTGGCCTGGCCGGGTATGTCGGAGCCGTCGTAGTAGTACTTGGCGTCCGGGTTGAGGATCGGCATGACCAGGATGAACGGGAGGCTCTTGCCGGCTGCGGCGCCTTCGGCAACGGCCTTCTGGAGACCCAGCTTCGGCATGGTCGCCCAGTAGTTGTCGGCGTTCCCGTTGCCTCCGGGCAGCGCGATCATGACGGGGAAGGCGCTCTTGGCGTACTCCGGGCGGTCGTATTCCTTGGGAGTCCACACCCAGACGCTGCCGTCGAAGCCGGACTTGGCGCCCTTCACGCGGGCCTTGGATATTCGGGTGCCGTCGTCCAGCTTGACCGTCTGCTTGAAGTCGGTGAAGGGCCCGGAGGGGAGGGAGACGTCCGGGTCCGCGCTCGGGGCGGAGGCCTGTTTCCCGCCGCCGGTCTCCTTGTTGCCGTCCGCAGGGGCAGCGGGCTTCCCGTAGCTGACGGACGCGCCGTTCCCGTCGAACCAGTCCGTCGTCCAGTAGATCAACCCGGCGCCGGTGCCGGCGAGCAGGGCCACCGCCACCCCGGACGCGATCCACACCTTCCTGCGGGATCGCCTGGGCTGCTGCGGCTGCGGGTACTCGTGCACGAACTTTGCTCCGAACGGGGCGGCTGCCCTCGGGCGGGCAGAACGGGTGGGTTCTCCTCTTTGGATGTGTTCTGGACCCGAAGGGTTGCAAAAAATGCGCAATTAATATCGTTCATATTTCAAATGAGCGCGTCCGTGTCGTTGCCCCACCGGCACGGACGCGACGTGCGAAGGACCGGCCACGCCCCCGCGCGACGGGAGGTCAGCCCCAGCGGGCCAGCGGCCCGCGGCGGGTTCGTCCGACAGACCCGAACTAGACGGCGCCGTGCGGTCGGGCCACGGGGGCCGGCTGCCGGTTCACCGTTGGTACTGCAGAGCGTCGGCACCTGCGGCGATGACCTCGGCGAGCCGGTTGGCGACGGCCGCGTTGCAGCCGCCGAGCCGCACGAAACCGTGGCTGGCCACCGGCCCGTCGTTGCACAGGGAGGGAAGGGTCATGCCGGCGAGCGCGAGCGCTGCCTGGAGATTGGTGACCGCGTCTTCGCCGTCCTGGTAGGCGGCGTCCTGAAGCCGCTTGTACTGCATCCGCTCGGCGTGGCTCAGTTCGTACACCATGGTTCTTGCCCTTCGGGGGAGGTGGGGGAAGTGTGAGGGGTGGGGCGCCGGAGCGCGTTGTGGATTCGTTCGGTTCGGTCCGTCGAGGTGCGGCCCGCGGCCCGGCCCGGCCCATGACCCATGGCCCCTGGGCGCACGGCTGCCACGGGTGCCGCGTCGCTCATCACCGAGCCGGCGCGTTCGCCGCAGATGACGGCGGGGCGCGGCGGTGCGGAACGACGTCCCGTTCGGACGTGCCGCGGCAGCCGGATGTCCGGAGTGCGGGCCAGGGCTCGGGTCACATCCCGGCGAACGGCCCGGACCTGGGCATGAACCGTTGGGTCAGTCTGCGCACGGCCCGTGACCATCGCTTTGGATCTTCGTTTCAAAGGTGCAGGCGAGCACCCTTGTGACGCGTGGGAAGGACGGGGTTGTCCAGGAAATTGGCGACTGTCACTGCCTCAGTTCTTCGCGGTCGCCCCGCACGGGACGTTCGGCCTCCGTGCGTCGTAGTCCGGCAGGGCCGTTCCCGTCGGCCCGCTCGCGCGGGAGCCCAACGGTCGGTCCCGCCGTGCTCGGCGTCAGCACCTCAGCCCGTCGGTACGGCACCGTTCGTCCCTTCGAAGCCCGAGCCGAGGGCCGTGGCCCTGGCCGGCACACCGGACGCCGCCGCACGAGACGCCGCCGCACGGGTACGACCGTCATGCGCCGTACCCGAACCTGCGACCGTTGGACGGAGAGCGGTTTTCCCTCCCGTCCGCCACGGAGTAGCCGGGACGGACACCGTCCGGGCCGCTGCGGGCCGTGGCCGTCTGCCCGGCCCCAAGGACGGATGTCGACGGGTTCCGGTGTCGGGGAGCGGCTTGGCGGGGCGGCCGCGTGAGCGTGATCTGACGGACCAGCTGCTGGAAGCAGGCCAGCGCCGCGACGGCGGGGAGCGCGGACGACATCTCCGCGGCGAGTGTTCTGGGTGCCTGGGCCACGCACAGGAGCGTCGCCAAGGTGGAGAACAGGAGGACGATCGCCCAGGAATGAACCGCACGGCGCTGGTGCAGCGCGGACCTGAGGATGGACAGCGAGGCGACCGTCCAGGGCCCGTAGATCAGCAGGGGCCACCAGCTCACCACTTCGCGGGCCGTGTGGAGTCCGGCGCTGTGGCGCAGGGCGTCGCAGATCGCCATCCCGCTGAGGACGCTCACCAGGGTGGCGATGATGGCGACCAGCACGGCGGTGAACAGGCTGCCCGTCTGCACCAGGGTCGCCACCGGCGTCCTCGACGAGCTCCGGCGGTGCCCGCTGGACGCTCTTTTGGCGGGTCGTTCGTTAGGGCTCTGCTTCAAGCCCGCGACGAGGCCGATGGTGCTGGTCGTGTCACCGGTGACGTCGTAGCTGGCGCGGGTGAAGGACTCCGGTTGTCCCGGTGCGGGATTCTCCTGGAGCAGGCTCGCGAGCTCTTCCACCGGATCCCACGGCAGGTGCGTCTCGCCCGACATGCCCAGCGTTTCCCCGTGCTCCGGCCGGTGCCAGGACATGGTGGTGGCCGGCTGCGGGTGGATGCCGTGGACGTCCGGGTATCCGTACGACTCATGCACGGGAGCGGCCGCCCGAGCGCTCGTCGACGGCCGTGGACGGTGCGGTGCTCCGCGACCTCCGGTCGAAGTCGACCTGGATCATTCTCATCGTATGAAGGAAGTCCTCGAGGACCGAGGACGAGTAACACAGATCGATTTCCAGGCCCTCGTCTTCCAGCGTCGCGTGCCTACTCTCGCTGCAGGCCGTTGATCCTGGAGTGAAAGTCCACTTTCCGAACCGGGTCGTCCCGGTGTGAAAACCGCCTCCCCCTTCGCCTTCTTCTGGAGGCCTGCGGAAGAAGAAGGGGGGCTTTGCTGTTGTCATATTCCATAAACGCTGTCGATGTTGGTCAGGGTATGCGCCATCCGGGTGATCGTGACGGATGGATAAGTATCGGCCCTGCTTCCAGTCGATTTTAGTAACGCGACAAGAGCTCAGCGGTCACGTCGTGTCGCGCCGCCAAGCCGCAGCTCAGGGAGGCGATGAGGGCGGGGTGACGTGGGCCGCGACGACTCCGGTGCGCACCGTGCGCCCGCCTGACGGCGCCGCCCGTGCATGACCGGATGCGTCAGCACGTGTCGTTGACTCGCCATATTTTCATCCCTCCATGTCGCTTCCCCGGCGTCGTACGGCCATGCGCCGCACATGAGCACGCCGGGCGCCGGCTCGCGCCGCCACTCATGGACTGATCATCGGTAAATCGACTGAGATGCCATTGCTGCGCATTGCTGCAATCGGAGGTCGAGGCGCAACTCTGCATATGCCTCTGCGTTATGCCGAACGGTCGACGGGGCTCAGATCGTGGGCCCCCTTGATCCTCTGCCTTCGAAAGGATCAGCTGTGGGACATCTTCTCCTGTGGATCGTGCTGCTCTCTGCCGCACTGGGTACAGGTTGCACTGCGTTCGCGTCATCAGGGACCGGCCGACTGTGGCGCGTGGACGCCCTCGAGTTGAGGCGCCAACAGCGGTTCGAGCACGTCCTGTCCTGTCATGTGGACGCCATTCGACTGTCTCGCGGGCAAGCCGCGGCGCAGGCGGAGGCATCTGTCGGAGCCTCGACCGGCCCCGTCGTGGAGCCGCTCCACGTCGTTCACGAGCCGTACTGGCCCCTCTGCTCCCCAGTGGGCCGCGTGATGCCGACGTCCGGCGACGAAGGTCAGAGCTTGCGATAGGCATTCGATGCTACTGCCGTACGGTAATGAGCCGATGATCTCGGGCGGAATGCCGCGCAATTCCCCACGTCGGCAGGGTGGGCATTCGATTGAAAGAGCAACTGTTAACGTCGAATCCTTAAAAACCCCGGCAATCTGCACATCGTCGATAGTGTAAAAACCCCGGCAATTCGTACATTGCCGAATCGCGGCGCCCTAGCCTCCGTCTGTACCGTCCGCACCGTCGACGGTCTCCGTAATTCCCGTTCGACGCACCTCCGTACTAGCGCTGACGCAAAGGGCGGGAAATACCCAAAATAAAAAAAATATCATCCTCTATTCCTGTTCCGTGCGGCCGAGGAGTAACTGATTTCGTGAAGGGACATGAGCATGGCTCCTGTGGTGACTTATCGGATCGAGGCTCTTGGTCGGCTGTGCGACACCGTCTCCGGAGGGCTGCCGCCCGAGCGGTGAGAACGGCCCGGGCCGCGCTGATGCGCGTGACCCGACACCTCGCCGAGGCGGTCACTCCGCCCGGCGAGAAGGGACCGATACGAGTACTCCAGGACGAATACAGGGCCGGCTTCCCCCTGCCCATGCCTCATCGAGCGAGCGCCCCGAGCGACCCCCACGGATGTCCGTGGTGCTTCGCCCTCGGAAACCCCGACCCTCCCGTCCGGCCCGACCCCGAGTGCTGAACGCCAGCAGGTCTCGGGCAGGACGGCCCTGCGGCAACGAGGCGGCCGTGCTCTCAGCTGCCCGCGTCATTGACCACGGACGTCGTTGATGCGCTGCAGGTCTTGGACGTGGCGAAGACCTCCGGTGCGGTGGGAGCTGCTGAGGAACTCACCGCGCCGAGGCCTTCTTGTTCCACCGTAGTGCCCTGCTGGCCGTCTTCGCTAGGCGCCTGCTGGTCGGTGTCGGCGCACGCGGGGGGCGCTCCGGCGGGCAAAGGGCTGTGTACCGCCCCGCGGACGTGATGCCGTGCCCTCCTGAGTACTCTCGCCCCGAGAGGGGACGTCATGGAGTCACTTGGGACCCTGTTCACTGCCGCGGCCTGGGGTGTTGCGTTGGTCAGCCTGCTGGGTGGGGTGATCGTCGTGGTGGCCGTCACGCGTTGGCGCCGTCGTGCGATCAGCGCTCTGGAGAGGAGCGAGGAGGAGCAGAGCGGACCTGCCTTCCGGGCATCCGGTCGGTAGGGAGCGCGAGCGCCGGGAGGTTGACCGGGCTCGCCCCGGCGAGGTCGCGACCGGCACCGACTCCGGCCGCGTACGACGGGGCCCCCATCAGCCCAGGGCAGCGCGCTCCGGTGTCAGTGGCCCCTGCCAGGATGGGACGCATGACCCTTGCCACCGCGGCCGACTACGGCTGGATACATTCCCCGTCCTCGATGTTCGCCTTCGGAATGGAGTTCGGGTACAGCCTGACACTGGTGCGGGGGGTCTCACCTTCGGAGTTGTTCCGGATCGTGGGGGCCGAGCCCCAAGGCGTGTGCGAGGGACTCGGCGAGCTCATCCACGAGCAGCAGGAGTTCTTGGGCGGGTACGACACGTGGCCCGACTCCTTCCTCGCAGGAGCGTTCACCGTGCAGGGCGAGGGAGGGGACTGGACCCTCGTCCTGGAGTTCGGAGGCGGCCTGGACATGCGCACCGACATCATGGAGGCGATCTCGGCCGAAACGTGCGCCGTCTCGCACTCCAGCAACGGGGGGAAGCCGATGGACTTCTTCCACTGGTACGAACAGGGTGAGTTGAGGACCACGTTCGAGTGGCCTGCGGACAGGACCGGCAGCACTCCGGATGCGCTCAACCCCCTGATGCTCGCGGTCGGCCTCGACCCGTCGGGGGAGGGGGAACCAGAGGTCGACGTGAAGACGGCGGTCCTGGCGCTCACCGAGCGCCTCACCGGGGTGCGGGTGACCCAGGAGCTCCTGGCGGAGGCCGAGTACCACGTGGGGGAAATGCCGGAGGAGCCCGCCGAGGAGTGGGAGAACAACACCACCGACGGGGCGCCGGCGCACTGACAGAACCCTGCGCCATCCGACCTCGGCCCGGGCGACCCGAGTCGCACGGACGTGTTCGTGATCCGGGTTCAAGGCCCGTCAGCCCACGTCGCGTTTACCGGGCCGGACGGCGTCGTGGGCCGCCAGTGCGGCGCGCAGCGTCAGCGCATCGGCACCGCGGGCAGCGTCCAGTCCGGTGAACTCGGTCGCTTTGCGCAGACGGTAGTCGACCGTGTTCGGATGGATCTGGAGCCTGGCGGCTGCCCGGCGCCGGTCAAGGCTGCACGCGAGGAAGGCGCGTAACGTTACGAGCAGTTCCGGACGCGCGTCGAGGGGGGCGAGCAGCGCGGCGAGCCCGTCCCTGGCCGGGCCGGGACGGCTCAGCTGGTACTCGAGCAGCACGTCGTCGAGCAGGTACAGGCCGGGCCCCCGGCCGGACGACTCCGCTACTTCGCGTACCTCGCCGGCCAGCCGGGCGGCCTCGGCGACGCCCTCCGGCGTTGCAGCTGCCGCCGCGGCCCAGAGCTCGGCGCCGCACGTCCGGCCGAGCTGTTGGACCAGCTGGGAGAGCCGGTCCCGGTCCGCGCGACCGAAGTCGGCGGCCGGCGTCTCGTACGGGATCAGTACCAGCCCGCCGTCGCCGGACAGCACGGACAGGGGGACTCCCCTCGTCTGGCGCTGCAGTTCGTTGCGCAGCCGCCGGAGTTTGCGGCGCGCGGCGACCGCATGGTTCATGCCGGGCACCAGCTCGTCCGGGTGCGGTCCCACGGTGATGCTCAGCACCAGGTAGCAGGGCGGCAGACGGATGCCCGCGCGATCCGCCGCGACCTGCGGGCTGCCGCCCTCCAGCAGCCGGGACAGCAACGCCTGCAGGGCGACCTGCTCGTCACTGAGCGCCGTCCGCCGTTCCTGCACGTACCCGGCCGCGACCTCGCAGCTCACCAGCCGCAGATACGCGAGCAGTTGGCGCTGGACCCACAGTACGTCGCCCAGATCCCGCGGCTCGGCCGCCGAGAAGACCTGGGAGGCGCACTCCTCCGCACCCAGGTGATAGGCGCCGACCACGGCCTCCAGCGGCACGCCCTCGTCGGCACGCCGGGCCGAGGCCTCGCGGATCGCCGCCGCTTCGGCCTGCCCGGGCAGTTCGCCCGTGCGCAGGACCGCGGCGAAGCTCCGGATGCCGCGGGTCACCTGCTTGGCTATGTCACCGCCGAGGTGCTCCGCTGACAGCGTGCCGTAGACGGGCAGCCGCTCGACGAGCCGGACCATCACCGCACGTTCCAGAGCCGCGGCGGCGTCCTGAAGCCGCTTGTGGACCGGCACGCCGCCGAACTGCGGCACCGAGTCCCGTCCCCCCGCGTTGGATGCGGTCACAATTCACCTCGCACATTTCTGTTCCCCGCCCCGCAGACGCAGCCGCGTACCGGCCCGATGATGTTTCCGGGACATGTCCTACTGGTTGGTAACACGGTTGACCGGTGGATGGCCAGACGCGGCAGACCCCGGCCGCGTCGTTCCCCGCAATCCCCTGCCGGGGGCCGCCCGCCCCGGCCTGACACGCCGATGCACCCGACCTCGTAACGGCGCGTCAGCCCCCCCCACCAGAAAACGAGGACCACATGTCCAAGGCAGCCGTTCGCCTGATCTCCGTCGCCGTCGTCATCGCGGCGGCCATGACCGCCGCGCCGGCGGCCACGGCCGCCCAGTCCACGCCCGCAGCAGCGACGTCCACGACGAGCGACCCGTTCTACACCTATGGCGACAGCACGCCCCTGTCCGCTTTCGCGCCGGGCACCGTGCTGAAGACCCGGACGCTGCAGTACCACCTCATCGGTATCGCCACGCCCCTGAAGGCGGTCCAACTGCTCTACCGCACCACCGACGCCCAGGGCCGCCCGGCCGTCAACGTGACCACGGTGGTGCGCAGCCCGACGGGGGACCGCAGCAAGGCGGTGTCCTACCAGTCGTTCTACGATTCCCTCAACCCGGAGGACGGGCCGTCCCGTGCGATCGCCGGTGACGTCACCCTGGGCGGCCTCATCCCGAACGTCGAGGCCGTCTTCCTGGCGCCGCTGCTGACCCGGGGCTACGACGTCGTCATCCCGGACACCGAGGGACAGCAGGCGCACTTCGCTGCGGGACCGGAGTACGGGACGAACACGCTGGACTCGATCCGCGCCGCCACCAAGTCGGCGCAGACCGGACTGAATTCCGCCACCTCATTCGGCCTCATGGGCTATTCCGGTGGTTCCATCGCGACCAACTGGGCCGCTGCGCTCGCGCCGAGCTACGCGCCGGACGTACAGCGCAAGCTGGTCGGCTACGCCGAGGGCGGCCTGCTCGTCGACCCGGCACACAACCTGAAGTACGTGGACGGCTCACTGGCCTGGTCGGGCGTCATCCCCATGGCGGTCATCGGAGTCTCCCGGTCCTACGGCATCGATCTCAAGTCCTATCTCAACGGCTACGGCCTCGAGGTGTACAAGGACCTTGAGCACGGCTCCATCGTCGATGCCATCGGCCGATACCCCGGGCTGACCTGGAAGAAGATGGCGAAGTCGCAGTACGCCGACCCCAACTCGATCCCCGTGTTCGTGGAAGCGATGAACAAGATTAACCTCGGGTCGGCCGCCACCCCGGCCATCCCGGGATTCATCGCCCAGGGCGACGCGGGCGTCTTGGAAGGGACCTTCGGCAACCACCGGGGGATCGGAACGGGCGACGGCGTCATGGTCAGCGGGGACGTGCGGGCACTCGCCCGGCAGTACTGCGCCACCGGTAACTCCGCCGTCAAGTACAGCCAGTACGAGCTGCTCAGCCACACGGGGGCGGCCGTGGCCTGGGCCCCGGCCGCGCTGGGCTGGCTGGGTGACCGCTTCGCGGGCAAGCAGGCCCCGTCCGACTGCGGCCGCATCCCCGCGGGCAACTCGCTGGCACCGGAGGAGCCGACGTCGCGGTCCTGACGTCCGTGCGAGGGCCGGCCTGCCGCGCCCCGTGCGCGCGGCAGGTCTGCGCCCGGACGGTGACCGGTCAGGGCCGTACGGAGCGGGCGAGCCGCACTCCCACGTCCTCGATCCGCAGCGTCGGGTGACTGCGCCGTCGTACGGAGGCGCGGCAGCTCCAGTGCTCGTCGAACCAGCCGCCGCCGCGCAGTACCCGGTAGGAGCCGTACACCTCGGGGTCGTACAGGTCCCAGCACCACTCCCAGACGTTGCCGAGCATGTCGTACAGGCCCCACGGGTTGGGGCGGCGGCCGCCGACCTCGTGGATCCGTTCCCCGGAGTTCCCGCGGTGCCAGGCGATGTCGTCGAGCGGCCCGTAGCGGGGGCCGGTGGTGCCGGCCCGGCAGGCGAGTTCCCACTCGGCCTCGGTCGGCAGCCGGTAGCCGTCCGCGTCCCGGTCCCATGTGATGTGACCGTCCCCGCCGTCCCCGCCATCCGCCGTGGCGGCGGTTCCGGAGGTGTGGGGGAGGTGGTAGGCGGGGGGCAGCCCTTCCTGCCGGGACAGGGCGTTGCAGTACCGGACCGCGTCCCACCACGACACGCTGTGCGCGGGGAGCCGCCCGCCGTCCTGTCCGCCGTCGGGCCGTGCCGTGGCCACCTGCGCGTATCCGGCCCTGGTGAGCGGGTGCGCCGCGAGGCGGTACGGGGCGACCTCGACCGTCCAACTGCGCTCGGTGCGGCGGTCCGAGAGGGTGACGCGCCCGCCCGGCACGGCGATCATCATGCCCGGTTCTCCTGTTCCTGGTGGTCCGGCAGCAGCAACCGTGCGGCCCTCTCGCGGTTCCGGGCCTCCAGGACCGCGTCCGCTTCCTGGACGCGGTACCCGCCGACCGTGTCCGCAGCGGTGTCCAGGGACCACACCGGGGCGGCCGTGCCCGTGGGCGGCGGTCCGATCCGCGGTGCGCCGGAGCCGAGTTGGTCCACGTACTCGATCATCTGACCGAGGGTAGACGAGGTGGCCGGTGGGCACGGCACCCCGCCTCCTTCACGTAGGACCACCGGCCCGTCCGATCTGCCCGTCGTTCCGGGACGCGCTGCCCGCCCGCGCGGTCCTCTTCTTCCCCGTGGTGGTCGCGGTGGCGTTCGTGGGGTGGGTACCGTCTGTCCATGTACTTGATCGGTCCGGGGCACCAGCGGGGTCACGTCCTTCTCATAGCGGGGGACGCCGCGGTGCGCCGCGGCACGGTGCACCTTGCGCCGAGCGCGAATCTTGCCGCTCTCGCGATGGTGCCGGCTTCGGTGTTGCTGGGCAGCGGGCTTCCCACGGACACGGTGTGTCTGGACGGGGCGCGTGATCCGAACACGGTGCTGGCGCGGTTGCGTACGGCGGCCGCGACCCCGGGGCCGTTGCTGCTCTATCTTTCGGGCCGGCTCACCGCTGACCGGCGCGGCCGCGGGTTGTACTTGGCTCTGGCCGGGACGGCGCGGGCGGCCGTGCGATACACGGCTCTGCCCTGGGATTGGCTGGTGGGCGAGTTGCGGGGCCGTCCTGCCGGGCTGACGACGGTGCTCCTCGACCTTGCCGCGGACAAGGAGGCCTGGCCGTTGCTCCAGGAGGTCGGCGGTCTGCCGGGCCTCCCGTCTCACGAGGTGTACGGGGTGGTGTGCCCGCCGGGTTTCGCGGCGGGCAGCGGTACGGTCAGCGGCTACACGCGGCACTGGATCGAGCAACTGCGCCGCAGTCCGTCCCGGCCGGCCGATGTGCAGTTGCACGCTTTGGCGGCGGGCGCAGCGGGCCTTCCGCCGGGTGCGCTGGTCCTGCCGACCGCCCGTGAGCTGGGCATGCGCCCGGGCCCGCAGCAGCAACCGCTGCCGCAGCAGTCGGACCGGCAGGGGGTGTGGCAGGAAGCCGGCGGGGCCGGCCCGCCCTCCTATGGAACGACGGGCGGAGTGCCGGGCGGAGGGTCGGGTGGGGATCCACGGCCGCACATCCATGCATTGGCTACCGCGGGCCGTCATTCGGAGGCGGCTGCTCTGGCCCGGGCGTGGGAGGAGCATGTCCGGCATGCTCACGGGTCCTCCTCCCCGGAGGCGGTCCAGTGGGCGGAGATCCGTGCGGATCTGGCACGGATGGCGGGTGATTTCCTGCTGGCAACGGGGTTGTGGATCGGGGCCTGCCGGGTTCGGCTGGCCGCTCAGGGCGCGGCGGCCCCCGAGGTCTATGCCGCGGCGGCCGGGGCGCTGTACTGCTGGACCCAGCTCGGGGACCGGGCTTCGGCGGTGGAGTCGGGGCCCGAACTGCTCGCCCTGCTGCGGACCCTGCCCGCTCTGGATCCCCGATACCTGCGGCTGGCGCAGGCACGCCTGGACGTACTACGGGTCCCCGAGCTGCCGCGTGCCGTTCCCACCTGACCCCGGGACCGGCGGTCGGACTACCCGGCTGCACTGCAGCCGGGCCGCGCCGGGCCGCCGGGCAGCCGGGGTGCGGGGTCGTCAGGCGGCTCGGTTGCGTGCTTCGTCGTGCTGGCGTGCGGTGCGCAGGGCGTGGCCCCACCACAGCAGGTCGTCGAGGAGGAGGTTCGCGGCCCGTGCGGCGGCATCGGAGTCGTGGGGTGCTCCGGTTTCGTCGAAGGGGAACCGGTGGAAGCTGACGGTTTCGCGGAGCGTCGTGGCGTGGAGTTCGGCGAAGACGGGGCGGAGTTGCTCGACGGCGCGCAGGCCGCCGGAGAGGCCGCCGTAGGAAATGAAACCGACTGGTTTGCGCCGCCAGATCTGCCCGGCGGTGTCGATGGCCTGCTTCAGGGAGGCGGGGAAGGAGTGGTTGTACTCGGGGGTGAGGACCACGTAGGCGTCCGCCAGGGTGAGGCGTTCGACGAACGCGTGGCCGTGGGGCGTGAGGTCGGGGGTCCAGTGTGCCGGGAGGTCGGCGTCCGCGAGGTCGGCGACGGTGAGTTCGACCTCGGTGCGGGCGGCCGCGATGGTTTCGAACCAGCGGGCGACGGTGGGGCCGAACCGGCCTTCCCGGGTGCTGCCGACGACGAGTGCGATGCGTAGCGGAGTGGTCATGGCCCCATGTGTAGAACATCAAGTCCGGTTGAGGTCAAAGGGCTGACGGTCGAAGGGCTGACGGGCCAAGGCGGGAGGCGACCCGTCGCCCGCGCCTCGCGGAACACGGGCCGCGGGTCATGGGCGGCGGGTCATGGGCGGCGGGCCAGCGCCGCGGGAGCACCCGCCGACTGTGCACCCTCCGATTCCAGTGTGAGGCGGTCGGGGTTCGTCATCGTCAGCACGTACAGGTTGCCCCGCGGGCACTCGAGGAGCGCCGCACGGTCCGTGGGATGGCTGGTTGCCGCTTCGAACACCGCGCTGTTCCCGCGGACCTGCTTCAGCCGCAAGGCCTCGGTGCATCCCAGGTTCTGCCCGGTGGTGACCTCCTTGAGGTCACTGACCTGCCGGCCCACCAGCTCGCCCACCGCTCCGCCGTTCAGTGTGACGGTGACCGAGAACTCACCCGTGCGCGCCCGGGACACACCGTCCGCGTCGGGTGTTCCGGGTCCGGCACCCGACCACGTACCGGCCCACGCGGCCGGCAACGCCCCCGCCGGACCCGTTGCTGGCGCGGGTGAGGACGTCTCGGGGGTGGGGGCCCGCCCGCTCCCGTCGCTGCCGTCGCGGTGCCCGGGGAGCCACACCGCGAGTGCGACGGCTGCGGCGACGGCGGTGGCACCGGCGGCCGCACCGGCGCCCCGCGAACGCAGGACCGCCCGCCCCGGCCCGAGCCTCGGGGGTACGGGGGAGTGCGGCGGAGTCCCGGCACCGGCGAGCGCCCCCGGCAACGCCGAAGGTAGCGGCGGCGTCGGCGGGGGTGAGAGCGGTGCGGGCACGGATGCGGGGAGGTGGCCGTCCGCACCGGGCGCATGGGGGGTGTTGGTCGGAGACGGCGGGAGGGTGAGGAGACGGCGGAGCTCGGTCTCCCGCCGCCCGGTCTCGGCGGCCAGGGCCCGGGGCGCGGCGGGTCCCCACCCTTGCGTCGTGCCGCCAGCGGCCAGCCGTGCCGCTACGTCCTCGGCGAGGGGACGTTGGTGCGGGTCCTTGGCCAGGCACTCCCTCACCAGCGCCCGTAGCGGCTGCGGCACACCGTCGAGGTGCGGTTCGTCGTGCACGATCCGGTACAGCAGTGCCGGCAGGTCCAGTTCCTCGCCGTCCGCCAGGAAGGGGCTGCGGCCGGTCGCCGCGTACACGAGCACCGCGGCCAGGGAGAACACGTCGGCCGCGGCCCCGGCCACCGCGCCGGTGGCCTGTTCCGGCGCCAGGAATCCGGGTGTGCCGATGACCGTGCCGGTGCGGGTGTGCCGCGGGTCGCGGACCGTGCGGGCGATACCGAAATCGATCAGGAAGGGCCGCTCAGTGCCCAGCAGTACGTTCGCCGGTTTGATGTCGCGGTGGACGACACCTGCCGTCCGTACGCTGACGAGCGCCGCCGACAGTTCCTGTCCCAGCTGCTGGACGGCCGAGGCCGGCAGCGGCCCCCATCCGCGTACCCAGTCACCCAGCGACGGCGCGGGCACGTACTCGGTCGCCAGCCACTGCGGGGAGGCCCCCGGCGCGCTGAAATCGACCACCGATACCGTCCACGGGCTACGAACTCGGTCGCTGGTGCGTATCTCCCGGTCGAAGCGGTGTGCGAAGTCCGCTTCCAGGCTCAGCTCGCGGTGCACGGTCTTCAGGGCGAGCGCCCGCCCGGACAGCGTCCGTGCCAGGAACACCTCGCCCATGCCGCCCGATCCGAGCCGTGCCAGCAGACGGTACCCACCGATCTCCAGCGGGTCACCGGGCCGCAAAGACTCCATCACTTCCCCCTGTCCCCACGGCCGCTGCCGGTCCGCGCCGCGCGCGGCCCGGGTGCCGGGCCGCCGTGATGGACCCTAGAGGACGAGCCCTCGCCCCGCCCGCTCAGGGGGAGCAGGGCAGGAGCCCGCCGCCGTCATGCCCCCGGACGAGCAGGTAGTGCACAGGAGAGGCTCCTGCCGCGATCCTTCGGTTTCCGCCGCACGGTCATCGCGGTGTGGCCGGATGGTCACGGTCGACCGGCCGACGGGCGGGGTTCTCGGCGCCGAAACCGGTCGTGACCGGGACCGCGTGCCACCTCGGCGTGGTGGGGCGGCTCAGCGGAGTGGGGATCCGCGGCCCGGCTGCTGCGATGGGAGAGCCGCTGGTACGGACCTCGCGTGGGTCGGGGCAGGGCGCGGGGGAAGTGCGTGCGGCAGGCCGAAGGGTCAGGCGGCCCAGCGTTGTCGGGCCTGATGTTGATGTCGGTGCAGGCGTTCGCGGTGGAGAAGAGCCGGCCGGCCGGAGGGCTCGTGTCTCCGGCGGGCTTGGAGCAGCTGGTCGAGGAGTCGAATCGGTCTCGCCCTCGGGACCCTTCGCCCGTGCCCGTGCCCGTGCCCGTTACCGGCTCGGGTGGGGGTTCTCAGTTGCTGCGGGCGGTGATGTCGCCGTAGGAGGTGGTGGCGCGGATGGTGAGGCCGGCGTCGGCGCCGTCGGTGTTGTTGAGGGCGTTGTGGATGCGGCCGTAGGCGGTGCCGGCGTCGAGGGTGGCGGAGACCCCGCGGGCGGCGCCGATGGTGATGTCGCCCGACTGGGTGGTGAGTTCGACGGTGCCGGTCTGGGCCTCGGCGATCTGCAGGTCGCCCTTCTGGGTGGTGATCTGTGCGGCGCCGCCCAGGCGTCCCACGGAGACGTCACCGGCCATCAGGGTGAGGTGGGCGCTCGCGGTCTCGTCGAGCTTGACCGTGCCCTGGGCGCTTTCGAAGGTGACGTCGCCGAGGCGGCCGACGCCGCGGAGTTCACCGGCCGCGGTCTTCGCCTCGAT